>JAJDCP010000120.1 GCA_029260765.1 Planctomycetota bacterium | reverse complement strand
CTCTATGAGCGCCGGAAGCCGCTCTGGCAAGAGGGGCTCCCAGGGTTCGTCGGTTCTTCCATGCAGAACGGTGGACTCGTCGGTCATAGACCGACGCTACAGGGGGGAAGCCCCTCTGGCAAGAGGGGCTCCCAGGGCTGGTCGGTTCTACGATGCAGACCGGTCTACTCGTCGGTCATAGACCGACGCTATAGCGGCCGTGACGATCTGCGGGGTCCTGCCTTTTTCGGCTTCCCCCATTTTCTTGAAAGATCTGAAGCACGCGGCGCATTCTTTGGGAGGAAGCCAAGGAGGCCGCCATGCAAGGTCTGCTCGCCCATTTACCCCGCGATCCCGTCGCGCGCGGCATCGTCCTCAACAACCTCGCCGCCGAGCGCAGCCGTCAAGGCCGGCTTTGCGAAGCCTACGCGCTGGCCTGCCGCGGTTTCTCTTTGCTGCGCTCACAGCTGGACCTGCGGCATCCCTGCCTGAGGGCTGCAGCCAGCAATCTCGCCTTGTTGACTGCGCGGTTGGCTGAATCCGGCCCTCAGCCCTCTTTGTCCTCGTAGAGTGTGCGCAGCTTCTCGACCACCGCGGGATCGGCCAGGGTCGTGGTGTCGCCCAGAGCGCGGCCTTCGGCCACATCGCGCAGCAGGCGCCGCATGATCTTGCCCGAGCGGGTCTTGGGCAGGTCGGCCGCGAAGATGATCTCTTCGGGCCGGGCGATGGCGCCGATCTTCTTGGCTACGTGTTGTTTGAGCTTGTCACGCAGCTCTTCGTCACCCGCCAGCTTGCCTCGCAGCGAGACGAAGGCAACGATGCCCTGGCCTTTTAGCTCGTGAGCACAACCGACCACAGCTGCTTCGGCCACCACAGGGTTGTCGACCAGCGCCGACTCGACCTCCATCGTGCCGATCCGGTGGCCCGAGACGTTGAGCACATCGTCGACCCGACCGAGGATCATGAAGTAGCCGTCTTTGTCCCTCTTCGCCCCGTCGCCGGCGAAGTAGATGCTGCCATCCCAGCGGGAGAAGTAGGTCTGCCGGAAGCGCTCGTCATCGCCCCACAGGGTGCGCAGCATCGAGGGCCAGGGCTGGGTGATCGCGAGCAGGCCGCTGCCCGTGGCGATCTCTGATCCGTCTTCATCGAGCACGACCGCGCTGATGCCCGGCAGGGGATGGCCGGCGAACCCGGGCTTCTGGGGCTTCGCGCCCGGCAGATTGGCGATCATGATGCCGCCTGTCTCGGTCTGCCACCAGGTGTCGACGATCGGGCAGCGTTCGCTGCCGATGTTTTGGTGGTACCACATCCAGGCCTCTGGATTGATCGGTTCGCCGACCGTTCCCAGCAAGCGTAGACTGCTGAGGTCGTGGCGGGCAGGCAACTCGTCGCCCCACTTCATGAAGGCGCGGATGGCCGTCGGTGCGGTGTAGAAGATGCTGACCTGGTGCTCTTCGACGATCTTCCAGAAGCGGTCGTGCTTCGGATAGTTCGGCGCGCCCTCGTACATGAAGACGGTCGCGCCATTGGCCAGGGGCCCGTAGATGATGTAGCTGTGGCCCGTGATCCAGCCGACATCCGCAGTGCACCAGTAGATGTCGGTCTCGCGCAGGTCGAAGACGTATTTGCTGGTCGTGTAGGTGCCGACCAGGTATCCGCCGGTCGTGTGCACGATGCCTTTGGGCTTGCCCGTGGTTCCCGAGGTGTAGAGGATGAACAGAACATCCTCGGCGTCCATGCTCTCTGCCCGGCATTCAACCGGTGCGTCGAGCATGATCTCGTGGTACCAGAGGTCGCGGCCCGGACGCATCGTGCAGGCGAATTCGTCCTCGGCCCCGCGGCGCACGACCACAACATGATCGATGCTGGGAGTCGACGCCAGGGCCAGATCGGCCTCATTCTTCAGCAGCAGTTGCTTGCCGCGCCGCCATCCGCCGTCGGCGGTGACCAGGATCTTGCAACGTGAGTCGTTGATGCGGTCCGTCAAGGAATCGGGCGAGAAGCCACCGAAGACGACGTTGTGGATGGCGCCGATGCGCGCGCAGGCGAGCATCGCCACCGCCGCTTCGACCAACATGGGCATATAGATCGCCACGCGGTCGCCTTTGACGACGCCGAGGCTCTTGATGGCGTTGGCGAAGTGGCACACCTGGCGATGCAGTTGCAGGTAGGTCAGGGTGCGTTGCTCGCCGTTCTCGCCTTCCCAGATGATGGCGGCCTTGTTGCGCCGGGGGCCGGCAAGATGGCGGTCGAGGCAGTTGTGGCTGACGTTCAGGCGTCCGCCGACGAACCATTGGGCATGGGGAGGCTGCCAGTCGAGCACCTGCTGCCAGGGCTCAAACCACTCGAGCTCTGAAGCATGGTCTTCCCAGAATTTCAGGGGATCGGCGGCGGCACGCTGGTAAAGCGCGGGCGTGCCCACGGCATCTGCGGCGAAGGCCGGCGGGGGAGCAAAAACACGCTCCTCTTTGAGGAGGTCGCTGAAGACCGGGTCTGACATCTCGTGTCTCCTCACAGGTGTTGTCCCGCCATCCTGCGGGAGGAGAAGAGCCACGGCCAGAAAAAAACCGGTACTGTCTGCTGGACAGCTCACTCCTGCAAGGGAATGCCCCGAGCGCGCAGTGCGTGCAGCAAGCTGTCGGCCGCGGCGGACTGGCCCGCCAACTGTAGCTCCCAATAGTGGTTCAGTCCGGTCGTCGCACGTTGGGGCGCCAACCTGCGGTCGATCCTCCGCAGCAGCGCGGCGCTGTCATCGGCGGCGATGGCCTGCGCGGCTTGCTCGGCCAACTCGGGGCGCAGGCTGGTCAGCAATGCCCACTCCCACAACCGGCAATCGTCGGGAAAACGCTGCAGCGCTGTGGCCAGCTGATCGAGCGCGGCTTCCAGGTCGGGCTCTGCGCGAGCACGCTCCCGCAGCGCGGGATCGCGCGCAAGGGCCCAGGCCAGCCAGGGCCCAGAGCCGAGAATCTGCAAGAGATCGGGTGCCGCCCCGGGTACAAGGGGCTTGAGGCGGCGTGCAGCGCGGAACATGCGTGCGGTCATCAGAGTCGCCTCGGCGCCGGCGGAGTGGGCGATCGTGGCCGCAGATTCTGCCCAGGCCACCAGGGAATCCGCAGCGACGGGATCACCCACTTTGCTCAGCGACAACGACTGCCCCACAAGTTGGCAGGCTGCAAAGGCTTGCCGCTGAGGCTTGCTCGAGGCCTCCGAGACCGCCGAGCGCAGCTTCTGACAGCTCTCGCGCAGCACGCTGCGCCAACTCTCTGGCACCCGCCCAGCATAGAAGGCTGCCAACTGCTCACTCTGCCCGGTCAGGTCGAGCTCGCGCCCTTCGAGCTGTTCGAGCATGCCCTGCAGCGCCTCTTGATCGTCGAGGTAGGCGAGCAGCCCAGCGCATTGGTAGCCCATGGGGTCGGACGGAGACAGCACCCGCAGGCGCGCAAAGAACTCGAACGCTCTGTGCAGGGCCGGATGTTCGGCCAGGCGTCCGATCAGCTCGCTCCGTTGCGCGCTGTCCTGATAGAGGAACGCCAGATGCTGCAGCCGAGGCTCGACGTGCAGGTCGAGGCTTTCGAGTTCCTGCAGAAGATCTCTCAAAGCAGCGTCGAGCAGCTGCCGTGCCGCGTTGCGGAGCAGTGAGGGTTCTTGCGGAGCGGCCCTCACGGCCCGCTCAAAGTCAGCGATGGCGAGCTCGTAGAGGGACTTGTCAGCGCGCAGGCGCGCCAGACTCAGGAACACGAGGGCGCGGTTGTTCAGCTGGGTCGCGTTCTCCTCCTGGCCTTCGAGCAGTTTGAGCGCGGCGGTGTAGCAGGACTCTGCGCTCGCGAGCTCGCCGCTCAGCTCGGCCAGCTCGCCTCGTGCGGTCTGCAGCGCTGTCTGCACGTTCGTTGCGGCGGGATCGGCGCGTTCCAGCCAGAGGACCTTCTCGGTCAGCTCGCTGGTCTCGGCCAGGGCACGCAGATGGGCCGCCTCGTGGCGTAGCTCAGGAGTTTGGGCGGCCTGCCAGGCCTCTTCGAACAGGCGCGCAGCCCAGCTGCGATCTCCAAACCGTTGCAGCCGGGTCGCGAGCGTCAGCCGCAGCTCGAGATCATCCGACTGCGCCAGCAGCTGTTCGAAGAGGGCACGGCCCGCCGCACTGTCCCCCAGCCAATAGCTGACCAGGCCCGCATAGAAATAGTAGACATCGGGGTGCCCTGCCATGTCCGAGACCGATGCGAAGATGCTCTGCGCGGTCTGCAAGGCCCGTAGCCGGGCAGCCGACTCAACCTGGTTCTGGGCGTGCATCAACTGGCCCACGCCCAGCTCGGTCAGCAGGTTGAGCAAACCCTGCTGCGCGCTGGCGGCCTCGACGGCGGTCTTCAGCTCAGGCCGGGCCTCGAGACGTTTGTGCACTTCGCGGCGCAGAGCCAGGCTGTCGGCCAGCAATGCCTGCCGCGCCGCCTGCTGGGGCCCCGCGCTAGCCAGCTCCTGGCGGAGTCGGGCATCTTCGGCGCGCCAGGCGATCTCGACGCGTTGCTGGGCTTCGCGTAGCCGCTGGAGATGGATGTCCAGATAGGGTGTCAACAGCGCGCGGGCGTCGTCGATAGCGGCGCGGCGCAGGGCGGCCAGACCCAACACCCGGGCCCCCTCGCTGCCGGGATCCAGTGTGTCCCGCAACGGCTCGAGCAGCGCGCGGCAGCCAGGCAGATCGCCCCGGGCTTCGAGAATCAAAGCCTTGAGCTCCACGGCCCGTGGCTCATCGGGCAAGAAGGGTGCCAACAGCTGCTCGGCTGCGGCATGATCGCCAGCGAGCCAGAGGCGCCGGGCCTCCTGGAGGGCTTGCTGTCGGCGCGATGACTGCAGGCGATCGAATACGAGCAGGCCTGTGAGCGCCAGGAGAGCCAGGCCAAGAGCCCAGGCCCCGGTCTTGCGAGTCAAAACCACGACGGCTCTGCCAGGCGATCCATCAGTGCTTCGATGGCGTCGGGGCTGCTCGGGATATCGCGCGACAAGATCTCGTAACCGTCCTCGGTGATCAGCACATCATCTTCGATGCGGATGCCGAGGTTCTCATCGGGGAGGTAGATGCCGGGCTCCACGGTCAGCACCATCCCAGGCTCAAGCGGTCGGTCATAGTCGCCCACATCATGAACGTCCAGCCCCAACCAGTGTGAGGTTCCATGCGGGAAGTAACGGCCGTAGCCCGCGGCGTTGATCACCCGCGACGCGGCAGCGTGCACCTGCCTGACGGTCGCTCCAGGACGGCAGGCCTCAAAGCCTGCCTGCTGTGCGCGGAGCACAATCTGATAGATCTCGCGCTGACGTGCGCTGAAGCGACCATTGACAGGAAAAGTGCGGGTCACATCGGCGGTGTACATACCGAATTCCGCGCCAACATCGCAGACCACCAGGTCGCCGTCCTGACTGCCCCCATTGTTGTGCATGTAGTGCAGCACGCACGAGTTCGCACCCGCGCCCACGATGGAGGGAAAACCGACCCGAGCGGCTCCCCGGCGGAAGAAACCGAACTCGATGACCGCCTCGATCTGGAATTCCGCCATGCCCGCATGCGCCTGGCGCATCGCATCGCTCAGGCCCACACCTGTGGCCGCGACTGCCTGGCGCAGGCGCTCGATCTCGCCAGCGCTCTTGACCAGACGCAGCTCTCCGATCTCGAAGGCTGCGTTGCGCACCTCGACATCCCCGGCTTCGATGGCTTCGACCAGGGTCGGGTACTGCTCTTCGAGCTGCGAGAGCGCAGGGGGGCTGCCCCGCTCTTCCCAGCGCGCGCAGCTGGCGACCTCGGTCGCAGCAGCGAGTAATCCCTGCAGGTCGTCGGCAAGCTTGCGCCGATCGGGCACTTCGGCAAAGCCGAGCAGCTGCGCAGTCGCCTCTCCGGGGCCCATGCGCGCCCCCTCCCAGACCTCTTGCTGCCGGTTGCGCGGGGGCAGGTAGAGGCGGTCGAGGCTCTGCTCGCCCGCGCGATAGAGCAGCAAGACTCCGCCCGGTTGCTCGACGCCACTGAGGTAGTAGAAGTCGCTCGACTGCCGGTAGGGATACAGCTCGCCCAGAGGCTCGGCGGCGGCCAGCACGAAGATGCAACCTTCGGGCAGGCTCTGCAGCAAGCGGGTCCTTCGGGCGCGGTAGACGTCAGCAGGAATCTCGGCCGGCACCTGATACTGCCAGTCCTGGGCAGCAAGGCTCAGACCAAGCAGTAGGCTCATACAGAGCATACGGGTTCTCATGATCGACCTCCTCGACGGGCTCAGCGGGGGATGGTGGGCAGCTGACGCAGGGTGGCACCGGGCACACCGAAACGCACCGGCAGGGGGCAGCCCCCCACAGCTCTTACCGCTGCGATGACCTGGGCGCGGGTCTCTGCTTCGCAGACGGCCACAAAGGTGCCCCCGCCGCCGGCGCCACAGACCTTGATGCCAAGCGCCCCCGCTTTGCGGGCAGCCGCGATCTGACGTTCGAGGTTCTCGGTGCTGACTCCCTCTGCGAGATGGCGTCGGCCCTCCCAATCGAGATCGAATGCGCGCGCGAGCGCTGCGAGGTCTTCACTCTGCAGTGCCTGCCAGGCCAGCTCAGCGGCGGCGGCCAGTTTGCGGAACAGGGGCAGGCAGCGCTCAGCCTCATCGATGGCCGCGCGCACCATCAGCCAATTGGGCACAGCAGAGAAGTGTGGCTCCCCGGCGTAGAACAGGCACAGCGAGGCGTCGAGCCGAGCCCTGAATGCGGCCGCAGGGTGGCAAGGCGCGTCGCGCCAGCCGAAGTCGTCGAAGACCACAGAACGGAAGCCCCCGCCCAGGGCGGCCAGGTAGTCCTGAATCCCCGTGGGTACGCCGATGGCGCGGGCTTCGAGGTTGTGGGCCAGCTCGATCAGTGCTTGATTGGACATCGCTTCGTTGCGCACAAACAGCAGACCGCGAAGCAGCGCGATCAACAATGCGCTCGACCCGCCGAGTCCCGATCCTTTGGGGACCGCGCCGACGGTCTCGACTACGCAGGGGAAGGGGGGCGGCAGGTTGCGGACTGCCTCTGCAAATAGAGCCAGCTCGCCGCTGGACCCTGCATCCCAGCTGTCGAGTTGTAGCTGCGCCTCGCGTTCGCGCGAGACCACCCGCAGCACCGGTTGCCCCGGCAGGCAGGGACGGATCTCGACGCGCTGTCGGAGGTCGATGGCGGCATTGACCGTCCGCCCTCCAGCAATCAGCGTATGGATGGGCCAGATGTCCAGGGTTCCCCCACCCAGGTCGACCCGGCAAGGGGCGCTGACTTCAACGCAGGCAAGGCCCAGAGCAGCGGGAAGCTCAGCCAGAGCGTGGATGGTCTGGTCGGCCTGTTGCATGGCACCGTGGGCCTCGAGCTGGGCGAATTCGCCGTGCCGCAACCTTATGGTGCGGGTGCCGAGTTGGCGCCCCGCCTCGATCTCGCTATCAGGTCGGTCGCCGACGACCAGCGCGGCCGAGGCTGCCAGGCCGACAGTTGCCAGCCAGTTCTCGAGCACCTCGCGCTTATTCTGCTCCAAGCTGACGAACAGCGTCGCTTCAAACAGCTCGGCCAGGTCGAGCGCGGCCAGCTTCGCCCGCTGGATTTCTTCGACTCCACGGGTCATCATCGCCAAGCGCAACCCAGCCTCGCCCAGCCGTGTGAGCACTTCACGGGTGCAAGCAAAAGGCTCGATGCTCTCGATGCCGTCGGGTCGGTGGTAGGCCTCGTACCCTGCAATGCCGGCTTCGGGGGGACCGCCGAGCTCTGCGAGCAGCTTCGCTTCGAGGTCGGGTTGACCGCTCATGCGCAGGCGGCTGGCAAGGATCGCTTCGACCGAGGCGGGCATGCCTGCCCCCGCCATCGCCTCGGCTGCCAGCTCGTGCCCACGCCGTACGAGACTGCCGTGGCAGTCGTACAGGGTGTCGTCCAGATCGAAGATGACAGCTTGCAGCGACACCACTGCACCTCCAGCATGAGGGCTCCGCGGAATGCGGCACTAGCGCCTCGCCGCGTAAGTTCCGGTACACCCCGTAGGGGCGGGGTTTACCCCCGCCCGGTAGCCGCGGGAGGGGGTAAACCCCTCCC
>JAJDCP010000119.1 GCA_029260765.1 Planctomycetota bacterium | reverse complement strand
AGAGACTGTCTCAGGGGCCCCTCCGAAACCGGTCCTGCGACCCCGGGGGGAAAAATCGCGCAGCCAGGAGCGCGCTGTTTTCGCGAGGCATCTTTCCGAGGAAAGGTGGTTCTCGATGCCTCTGCCGTTTTTCGCTGCCCTATCCGGCTCCTAAGGGTCCAATTCGGCTTCGCAACTCAGGCAAGACCCCTCCCAGCTCTCTTCAACCAATCACCACGCGCCCATGCACCCAGTGCTTGAACTGCGTTTTGAGGTTCAGCGCGGTGCACACCAGATGCCACTGCGCCCGGACTGCCTCGATTCCTCGATACGTCCATCTGCGGAAGCCTGCGATGTGCTTGATCAGTGCGAACGTGCGCTCAGCTATTGGGGCCCGGCGCTTCAGAGCCGCTTGCTTCTCTGGGCGTTCGAGCTTCCTCCGCATCCGGTCCTTTGCTGCCCGGTTCTCGGAGATCTCTACCTTGCGCCCCCTCGGATCCCGTGTGCACTTGTCTCGGAACGGGCAGTCCTTGTTCGTGCAGCGGAATGACTGGACCTTGTACCTCTTGCGCCGGCCCCACTTGGGTTCGCCTTCGCGCCTCAGCGATTCCCCTTTCGGACAGACAACGGTGTTGAGGTCAGGATCATAAAGGAAGTGCTTCGCCGCGAATTCCGCCTCGTCTCCGGTCCGTTTCCTACCTTCCTGAGGGGTCATGAGCACGGGGAATTCGCGCTCTTCAGCCTTCGCCATCTCTTCGCCCGAAGAGTAGCCACCGTCCGCGACGGTCTCCTCGGCCACCGCCCCCAGAGTGTCCTTCACCTCGTCAAGCATGGGCACCAGTGCGCCCATGTCGCCTGCGTTGTCCACGATCTCGGCTGCGACGATCAGACCGCCCTCCTCGGTGACAGCCTGTGCGTTGTAGCCGAGATCGGTCTTGCCATACTTCTTTGTGAGCCGCGCGTCTGGTTCCGAGGGGTTGATTCCCTTTCTCTTCTCCTCCTCCAGACGGTCAAGTGCACTCCTTACCTTCTCACGAAGCTTCTCAGTCTCTTGAAGCGCCTCGGGAAGCCGATACTCGGGGGAGCTCCCTCCGCCGTTTGCGTCGATCTCCTTGATCGCGGCCTCCACCTTCTCGTCCAACCGTTGGAGCCATTTCTCCAACCTCGCCTTGCCTTTGCAGCCCGTCATCGAAGCGGCCGACTTGATCTTGGTGCCGTCCACTGCGTGCAAGGCCATGCTGACCAGGTCCGCGTCCACGGCAACACGGACAGCACTACGGAACAGCGCTTTCATCGACTTCCTGTTGGTCCGCCAGAAACGCCAGATTGTGTTGTGATCCGGTGGTCTGTTCCCCGTCAGCCATATGAACCCGACCATGTTCATGCATGCGCGTTCAAGCGCCCTGCTGCTTCGGATCTTCTCGAAGTAGCCATAGAGCCAGATTGCTAGCAGGGTCTCGAGCGAGTAGAAGGAGCCGCCCGGTCCCGAGGGCACTTTGATTCCGAGCTCGGCCAGGTCCAGTGATTGCACAAAGGCTCGAATGAACCGTGCTGGATGGTCCTTGGAAACCCAATCCTCGATCAGTGGCGGGAACAGCAGCGCCTGCTCGAAGTCTGGTCGGATCTCTCGTCCCATCGCACCACCTCACGAACACCGGGCATGGAACAAGGATAAACCCTACCACCGTCAAGTTTGGGGTCAGGCGTGGGCGCGATGGCCGTTCGGCAGGCGGCGAGGCCCTCGATTCGGCTCTCGGAACACGGTCCCTTTCGGTGTCGGGATCGGGATCGGTGTCGGGATCGGGATCGGGCCCGGGATCGGTGTCGGGATCGGGCCCGGGATCGGCGTCGGTGTCCGGATCCGTGTCGGTGTCCGGATCCGTGTCGGTGTCCGGATCCGTGTCCGGTTCCGATGTCCGTGTCCGGTTCCGATGTCCGTGTCCGGATCCGTGTCCGGTGTCCGGTTCCGATGTCGGCGGCAGGGTCTGTTCCGTGAGACAGTCTCTATGAGAGACTGTCTCACGGAACGGACGAGACTTCTTGAATTGCCATGCGGTATCAACTGGGAGGGGCATGGGAATCGTCCAACTGCCGACCGTTCTTCCTGTAGGGGAGGGGTTTACCCCCTCCCTCGGGCAGGGGTAAACCCCGCCCCTACATGACAATCCAAAGCGACTGATGGCTTGGATCTTCTTACGTGAGACAGTCTCTCATAGAGCGCCGCTACAGGGACCGGGGAGCCGCCGCTGCGCGGGCGGCTTCCGGCTCTCATAGAGCGCCGCTACAGGGACCGGGGAGCCTCCGCTGCGCGGGCGGCTTCCGGCGCTCATAGAGCGCCGCTACAGGGACTGGGGAGCCGCCGCTGTAGCGGCGGTCTGCGACCGCCGAAAAGGACCGCATCGCTAGGAAGAACCCCCCCCAGGTCTTGGGAGCCGCCGGGACGCAGGTCAGATCCGCAACCTGCGCAGGTGTTCGAGCAGGCGCTGAAGCTCCTCCCGGGTCTTCTTCAGCCGTCCCAGGCGGGTCTCGAGCGCAGCCGCGCGGTGCTCGAACGGCGGGCGGTCCGCGGCTTCGCGGCGGTCCGCCTCATCTCGCGCCTCCTTCCATTGCGCCTCCCGCAACAGCTCCGTCTGCTCCAGAGTGCTCAACACCGCCTCCAGTGGAGCCAGGGGGAGCCGCACCGCGCGGGCTCGCGTCAGCTCGACCAGGCACTGCTCGACGAAACGGCTGAGTCCGCTGGTGTCGAACAGGTAGGTATGCAGACCGCTCAGCGACTCCTCGAGCAACCGCAGGCGCTCACTTCTCATAGCCAGCTCGCTGAGGCGGATGCGGCGGCGCAATTCCGCTTGCGCCAAACCGCGGCCGGCTTCCGGGTCGGGCCGCTCCTCGGTCGTCACTTGTTTGAGGCCGTCAACGAGCTTCTGGACCCTGTCTCGGCGGGTCTCCAAGGCGACGATGTACTCGAACCCTTGATCGTCATCCGGCAACGGCTTGAACACCGAGGCCAGGTCCTGAGCGACCGCCAGACTGTCCGTTACCGCAGCATCGAGTCGAACGGGAAGCTCCGCTTGCAATTCGGTCAGAGGGATCTCCGTAGCTCTCCGCTGTTGCAGGTAGCTCTGGGCCGCCTGCCGCTCAGGCTGGGGCGCCTGGGCCAGCTGCTGGTGTTCCGCTTGCCTGCTCTTGAGGTTGGCGATCAGAGGTTGCAGGATGGGACCGAGCAGACCCTCGAGGTCTTTGAGCCGATCACGCCGGACGCGCAAGCGACGTAGTCCGGCCTCATGATACTGCAGGCGCGTCGCTTCAAGACACCAGCGCACCACCAGAGCACGTTGGGCTGATGGGTCGCCGGGTTGCAGAGCTGCCAGCTGGTCATTGAGACGTTTGGTGCTCGCCTCCAACTCTGCTACGCGCGTCGCTTTCGCGAGGATCAGCCGGTCGATGGTCTGCAGCTGGACGGCCGTCGAGTCCAAGTCGTCGAGCTTGATCTTCGACAGCGGATCGGCCGCACACTCCTGCAGGAGCCTGCGTGTGTCCCGGGCGTCGCTCTCGAGGGCGTTCAGGTCCACAGCAAGCCGATCCAGCTCGACCTGCGAGCTGGCGGCGGCTGCGCTGTCGACGATACGCGCGGCGATGCTGGCGAGTGCGGCCAAACGTAAGCGGGTGCCTTCTGCGTAGTACTGCCAGGTCAACGCAACGGCGTCCGCTGCCTCGCGTAACTCCGTTACTTCGGTGCGGTAGAGGAGAAGCTCGTCGGTGACCTGGCTGAGGCTCGGTAGCGGGGTGTTGAGCGTGCGTGGGAGCTGTTCGTCGAGGAATTGGCGGGTCGCGGCGATCGACGGGAGCTCGGCGCAGAGCGCGCGGAAGAGGTTGACGAAGGGCTCCAGCTCAAGTTTCTCGACCTCGGCTGAAGGCCAACTGAGCACCAGTCTCGCCAGCAACTCGGTTTCGGTGGTGTAGATGTCGAGGCCCTGCTCGAGTCGCTGGCCCAGGTCGGCCCACAACACAGCCTGACGCCGTGCGGTCATGCGGCGTCCCTCGAGCAGCGCCTCCTTCTCCAAGAGCTGCAACTCGAGCCGGATGCGGGTGGCCGTCGGCTGCATCGTGCCCGCGAGTTGCTTGCGCAGATCGTCCAACTCGCGCAACAGGCCGCGCATTTCCCGTAGACTGTCGTTCCAGCGCTCGAAGACCGTTCCTGCCCGCGAGAGCAGCAACAGCGTCGAGCGGCTCGAAGCTCGCTCGGCGATGGCGGGCGCTCCCTCAGTGGTGGCGAGGCCTGCAGGTCCACCGACCCCGACCAGCACCTGCAGGTCGGCTTCGCGGTCTACAGCAGGCAGCGCAGACTCGGCGGTGGCGATCTGCTCTTTCTGGCGCACGGCTCGATCGACGGCGTCGAGCAGCGGTTTGATGCGCTCGGCCACTGCCGAAACCGCGAGCATCACATAGTCACGTTGCTCGCGCAGTGCCGTCAAGAACTCGGCGCGCAGCTCTCGTTCACGGGCGAACAGGCGCAACTCGATCTGGGCGCGGGTCTCTGCAGAGGCGCTCTCTGCGTCGATGCGCGAGATCTTCGACTCGACGGCCAGCAGGTCGATCTCGGCCTTCTCGATGCGCTTCTTCAAGTCGGGCAGCACCCGCTCGCTGAGGCTGATGTAGGTGTCGAGCCGGTAGTCCTGCTCCCAGCTGTTGTCGGGCAGCTTGCGTTCGAGCTCAGTCCAGAGATTGCGCCGTTCATCGCGCAGCCGTTGGGCATCGGCCCGCTGGGCCTCCAGCTCTCTGCGCTGATCGTCCGACAGGCTCTGCTTCTCGAGCTCGCGCAGGAAGCTCTCGCTGAGGATGTCGAGGAAGACGCGCGCCTCGAAGGTCTCTTCCGGATTCCACAGCCGCAAGGCCCGTGGGACTTCCAGGGTCGCAAAGAACTCAAAGGACTTGTGCCCATGCACCTTGATCGCTGGCACCGTTGGGAGGTCTCTCAGGCTGACTCCCATCGATTCGATCAGGCCCCGCGGCAACACGAGCTTCTGCGCGCGGATCAGCTTCACGGGCGTCGGACTTTGCGCAGGCAGGGGTTTCCCCTCGCGGCCAGATCGCGCGTAGCCGCT
Source organism: Planctomycetota bacterium (assembly GCA_029260765.1). Classification (GTDB taxonomy): domain Bacteria; phylum Planctomycetota; class J058; order JAJDCP01; family JAJDCP01; genus JAJDCP01. The sequence goes on along the minus strand of JAJDCP010000119.1, from coordinate 10,192 downwards.
GTCCGGCTCGCCCTGGACCCGGGCGGCAAAAGCGGTCGCCGGCAGCCACTCCAGCTCATCCACCTGGACCTGGATCGTCACATCCTTCAGCGTGAAAGCCCCTTCGTAACCAACCTCCAAGACCTCCGACTTCCCCGCCACGCTCGCATCCTCTGGGAACAGCACGAACAGCGGCCCGAACAGCTCTGTGGCGGAGGCCGGCTCGCCGCGCAGCCAGGCGGCCAGAAGGCTGGGAAGCAGCCGCAGGCGCGTGCGGTTCGCGCCCAGCAGCTCGACCTGCACCGGCTCCAACAACTGCGCGTAGGTGCCATCCGCCAGGGGTTTGAGCTGCGAAGCGGGGGTGAGGACCAGCTGCCCATCGGTCAGGGCAAAGCTTCGCTCGCCTTCTGCGTCCCGCACCATCAGTGGCGTCTCGACCTGCACGGTGGTCTCTTGCTCACCCCATACGCCCAGCGCCAGCAACCCGGCCAACAGCTTGAGCCAACCGTGCTGGGCCAGCTGTACTGGATGGTACCAGGCCCGCCGCACCGACTTCAGCTCGAGCAGCTTGCGCAACATCTTGGGCAGCTCTTCGGAGGAGATGTTTTCGTGCAGCTTGCCGCGATGGGCCACGGAGATGGAGTGCCGCTCTTCGCTCACGGTCAGGGCGATCGCGTCACTGCGCTCGGCGATGCCGACCGCTGCCCGATGGCGCATGCCGACATTCAGCTTCGTCACCGCAGGGTCTGAGCTGGCAGGGAACTGGCACTTGGCCGAGGCGATGCGGCAATCACGGATGATGACTGCTCCATCGTGTAGCGGCGATTTGCCCGCGAAGATGGTCTCCAACAGCTGCGAGCTGACCGCAGCGTCGACCGCGACACTGTCTGCCAGGATCCAGCGTTCGAGGGGGTTCTCGCGCGCGATGGCGATCAAAGCGCCCGTGCCCCGCGACGCAAGGGCCGTGCAGGCACGGCTGACAGAATCGACCATCTTTTCGGCGCGGCTCTGTTCCCCGCGACCCGAAAAGCGCCAGAACATGCCACTCATCGCGTCGCGGATTTCTTCGCTAAAGATCACCGCCAGAATCACGACGCCGATCTCAAGCCGGTTGCCGCGCAGGGCATCGACGAGGCCCAGCAGCCCCTCGAAACGCATCAGCGTCGCCATCCAATAGACCAGGGCGAGCAGCACCAGACCCAGAACCACGCGGATGGCGCGCGTCTGGCGGAAAACCAGCAGCATCCGGTAGAAGATCCAGGCGACGATGGCGACGTCGAAGAAATCGAGCAGGAAGTCTTGGAGCTGCACTTTGCGGGCCCTCACGAGACTCTATGCTACCCGCGTCCGCCGTCAGGTCAACGGGCTTCCCCCAGACAGCCGATTCTGGCGCGCGCCCGGTCTGGGCGCTATCATGAGCGGCTCTAACAGAATGGACGGCGGCGATGGCGCCAGATTCCCTCATCGGACGCTTATTGAATGAACGTTACCAGGTGCTCGAGCGCCTGGGCCGCGGTGGGGGGGGATGTGTCTACCGCGTCGAGGATCAACAAGAGGGCCAGGCCTGTGCCCTGAAGCTACTTGAGGGGTTCGTGGCCGAAGACCCGGGACGGGTCGAGTACTTCCGCCATGAGTTCGCGCTGATCGCCCGCCTGCGTCATCCGCACCTGGCGCGCGCCCTCGAGTTCGGTCAGCTCGAAGTCGAGGCGGGCCAGAGCACACCCCGCTACTACTACACTACCGAGCTGGTCGAAGGAGAAGACTTCAAGACCTGGTGTAGCTCCCGGGCTCCCGCTGATTGGTTGTTGCCGATCGTGCAGGTGTTGCGGGTGTTGAGCTACATCCATGCGGCCAACCTGGTGCATCTCGATGTCAAGCCTGGCAACCTGTTGGTCAGCCGCGACGCCGAGGGGCGCCCCGACATCAAGCTCGTCGACTTCGGCATGGTCGGTACGCGCGGCAACCGGCTCGATTCGGTGCGCGGCACGATCCCCTATGTGGCCCCTGAGATCGTGCGAGGCGGAGAGATCGACGGCCGCGCCGATCTGTACAGCCTGGGGGCGACACTCTACGAGGTTGTGCAGGGCGAGCCACCCTTCTGCGACGAAGATCCGCTGAAGAGCCTCGAGAGGCGCCTCAACGCACGGCCGGGATTGCTGCCGCCCGATGTGATCGAGCCGGAGTTGGCCGCTTGGATCATGAAGCTGCTCGAGCCCGATTCTGCCGCGCGGTTCCCGTCTGCGGCCGAGGCCCTGGCCGCATTGCCGGGGACCTCCGAGACCATGCTGCACGTCGAGGCGCCCTCGGGAATCGGATACCGGCAAGCTCCGTACGTCGGCAACTTCGGTCTGCTCGGCAACCTCGAGCGCTTTGTGCTCGACCGTCTGCGCTGCGTGGATGATCCTCGTCCGGAGGCACAGGTGCCGCGGAACTCGGCGTTGCGCGACCTCGATTCCCTCCTGCCATCGGCGCCCACGGGCGCGGGCCCCGAGGCTTCCAAGCAGCTCGATCCGGGCCGCCAGGTGCTCGCGGTTGTGACAGGTGCCGTGGGAATCGGCAAGAGCCGGATGCTGCGCGAGTTGATGTTGAAGGTGCAGCTGCAGGGCTACAAGGTCCTGCTCACCACATCCGAGCAGGGCCCGGTGGCTGCGTTGCAGAAGCTGCTGCGCGAAGCCTGTCCGGGAGGTTCTGATGGGCTGGGTCTGCGGGAGCTTGATGCCTCACAGCTCGACGACGATACCCTGCGTGGACGGCTGGTCTACTCTGCGGCTGAGCAGCTCCTCAAGGCTGCCGAGCAGCAGCCGCTGCTGTGGTTGATCGACGATCTCGACAACCTGGCCGGACCGGTGGCCGACATGCTCTACAGTCTGGCCTTCAAGATCTTCGAGACTTCCGCCTCTCTGGCCGTGGTCGCCAGCGCCCAGACGGGCCAGGAGGCAGGTGTCGCACCGTTGCTCGAGCTCGATTGGGCGGTGTCCCTGCAGGTGCCTCCCCTCGATCTTCTGGCCACGCGCAAGCTGGTGCAATCGCTGGTGCATCACTCCGCGGCCGAGGGCCCGCTGCTGCACCAGGTGACCGGAGGCGTGCCGGGCTGGATCGAGTTGTTCATTTGCGATCTCGACGAGCGAGGGCAGCTGCGCTTTGATCCTGACACCCAGAGCTGGAGCCTGGTTCCCGGCGCGACAGTGCAGCAATCACTGGCGCAGGTGGCGCGGCGCCGCGCGTCGGGGATCGATCCTGGCCTCGCCCAGATCCTTGCCCATCTGTATCTGGCTGGCGGTCCGTTGCGTCTCGACCATCTGGCGATCTGTCTGGAAGAGGAGATCGGTAGGATCTTCGAGCGTCTCTGCCAGCTCGAACGCATGGGGTTGATCGAGCGTGGTGAGGGCGAGAATCTGCGTTTCAGCCTGCGCCAGGAACAGGTCGCGGCCGCGGCAGCGGAGCTGCTCGATGCAGAGGCGCGCCGCCACGTGCACTGTCGTTTGTTCGAGCTGTTCGCCGAAGAGCTGGCCAAGTACCCCGCCGGTAAAGCTCCGGTGCACCTGCTCGAGCGCCTGGCCCGCCAGGCAGACGCTTGTGGGAACAGCGCGGAAGCCGCCCGCTTTGCGGGCCAGGCGGCGCGCCGATCGATGCGTCTGTCAGCGGTGCCTTCGGCATTGCAGCTGGCAGAGATCGCCCTGCAGCACAGGTTGCCGGCGAAGTCGGAGGAAGACCTGCGGGAAGCCGCGGAGCTCTTCCTGCTGAAGGCCGAAGGCCAGCTGCTGTTAGGCGAGGCTGCCGAGGCTGAGGCCACGCTGCGTGCGGGGCTCGAGCTGGGTGCTCCGGCCGAGCTGGGTGCACGTCTACGTCTGCTGCTGGGCCGGGCCGCGCTCGAGCAGTCGCAGTGGGAGGTCGCAGAGCACGAGTTCCGGGCCGCCAGCGAGCAGCAACCGGTCGACCTGCAGGCCTCTGCGCTGGCCAGTCTGGGGCGCCTGCACTTCCGCCGCGGACGCTACGACCGCGCCCAACATCTGCACGAGCAGGCGCTGACCCGTATGCGGGAGGCCGAGCTGCACCGTGAGCTGCCGGCAGTGTTGCGTGCTCTCGCCGAGGTGCACATCGAGAAGGGCGCCTACGAGGCGGCTCGTCAGGTGCTCGAAGAGGCCAACCAGCGCAGCGAAAAACTCGAAGATCTCGCGGGCATCTCCGAGAGCTCTCGGCTGCTGTCGCAGCTCGAGCTGTTCCAGGGACGACCCCGCAAGTCCCTTAAACTGGCCCTGAAAGCTCAAGATCTGGCCACGCGTGCACATTTGCCGGTTGTGCTGGCACGCGCCTTGAACCAGATCGGTGCGCTCGAGTTTTCGCTGGGTCGGTTTTCGAACGCGATGGCACGCTACCGCGCCTGCCAGGCCATTTTTCAGCGTTTGGGAGACAAGCGGGGCGCTTCGGGGGCTGCCAACAACCTGGGTTGTGTCCAGGCGATGAAGGGGCAGTTGACTTCGGCGCTCGAGAGCTTTGTGCGCTCGGTGCACATGTTCCGCGAGCTGAAGAACCCTGGAGCCGTTGCCCTGGGAATGGCCAACATCGCTTCGGTCACGCTCGACCTGGGTGAGCTGGGAAGGGCCCGCGAAGCAGCGGAGGAGGCGGTCTCTCAGGCCCGGCAGCTCGGGGGCCGGCGGGTGTTCCTCGGCTCCTTGCTCGAGAAGGCGCGGGTGCTTGCCGCGCTCGGTGAGCTCGAAGAGGCTCGCAGCCTGGCAGAGGAAGCCGTGCGCGGTTGCGAGCAGATCGGCAACCAGGAGCTGTTGGCGGAGGCGCTGTTCATCACGGGGCAGATTCTGTCCGAACAGGGTGAGCTCAAGGCTGCCCGCCAGGCCCACCTGCGCGGCCAGGCGGTGGGCGAGCAGGCGGCAGCACTACGCAATCAGCTCGCCTCGACCTGGTTGCAATGTCTGCTTGGCCAACCAGGCCAGGCCTTGACCGGCCTGCGTTTGGGACTGAAGAACGCGGTGGCGCTGGGAGATTTCCGGCTCGAACTGTTGGCGCGTCGGCTGTTGGGTGGTTGTCAGCTGCGGGTGGGCGACCTCGACAGGGCGCTGCGTTCGGCCAGCACTGCAGCCCAGATGGCCAGCCGAGCTTCGATGCTCAAGGAGATTCCCGAGATCGGCACGCTGGTGGCCGCGATCTATATCGAGCGAGGGAACCTGCCGCAGGCCGCCCGCCACGCCGAAGAGGCCAACCGGCTAGCAGTCTCTCAAGGGCGTCCGGCGCTCTCGGCGCGCGCATTGTACCTGCGGGCCTGCTCGCGCTTCGACGCCGACAAAGGGCGCAAGCAGCTGTTGGAAGCACGCAAGTTGGCCGTGAAGACAGGTGCGGGTGGTCTGTTCAGCCTGATCGACCGACAGCTCTCTGCTCTGCTGTTGGCGAGCGGGCAAAGCGAACAAGCCCTGAGCCAGGCCGAGCGGGCTCGGGACGAAGCCGGCGATGACAGCTTCCAGCGCTGGCAAGCGCAAGCTGCCGTGGGGGCCGCGCGCGCGGCTTTGGGCGACGATACCGGTGCGGCCGCAGCGTATCGGCAATGTCTGGTGGCGGTCAAGGAGCTCTGGGGTACCTTGGCCAGCCCGGACAGCGACCGTTTCCTCGGCAGGCCACAGGTCCAACGGGTGCAACAGCACGCCACACGTTTTCTCGCCCAGGCAACCCAGGCCGCGCCCATTTCGCAAGCCGTCTGGCTGCACGATGACCTGACCGGGCTGTACAGCCACACGTATTTCCATCATCGCCTGCAAGTCGAGCTCGACCGAGCGCGGCGCTATGACCGGCCCCTGGCCTTGTTGATGATCGGGATGTCCGGGCTTGCCCGGCTGCGCACCGACCACGGCGAGCGCGCCAGCCGCTTCGTGCTTGGCCGAAGCGCCGAACGGCTGCGCGGGGCCCTGCGGAGTCTGGACGTGCCGGCTCGCTTGGAAGATGGACGGCTGGCGGTGATCCTCTCAGACACTGATGCCGATGGTGTCGTGGCTGTCGCCCGGCGTATCCTCGAACGCGGCCGGGTGTTGGTCGATCTGTCCAGTCTCGAGGCCAACCAGACCTTTACGCCGCAATTGTGCATTGGCTCCGTGGTCTTTCCCGAAGAGGCAGACACCGCCGAAGGGCTGATCGCGCGCTGCGGAGAAGCCCTGCGCAAGGCGCTCGACACCGACAGCGGCCACTTCCAGTTCGCGGGCTCGCGGCCTTCGGCGAGGTTCGAGGCCTTGGCCGCGGACGCGATCGGCAACCTGGTCCACACGCGCGAAGGGCGAGCCCGCTTGGCGTTCGCTCAGCGGTTGATGTCTGAAGATCTCAGCCTGGAGAGTCTGTTCCGCGCCCTGGTCGAGCTCGCCAGTCCCGGAACGCGTTCAGAGGCGGCTCTGTACCTTTTCGAAGAGGAGCAGGTGGTCTTCCGCTTTCCTCGCGAGTCCCAGGAGGAGGCTGAGCCGTCCCTGGTTGCCGAAGCGCGTAGCAGCGCTGAGCCCGTTTCCCGCGAAGATCCCGCAGAGGGAGCCGCCCTGGCGTTGCCCGTCGCGCTCGACGAGCAGGTCCGGGCGGTGCTGCACCTGACCCGGCAGCCGGGACCCCGCGGTTTCTCCAAACGGGAGCGCGCGCTGGCCGAGGCGTTGGTCGATAGTCTCGCGCAGCCGTTGCGTACGGCTTTGAGCTTGCGCAGCCACCAGAGCGAGCTGGCCCGCGAGCGGCAACGTCTGGTGCAGACGGTCGACGTGTTCAAGACCAAGTACCAATACAGCGAGCTGATCGGGCAGAGTGAGGCGATGCGGAAGGTCTTCTTCCTGCTCGACAAGATGACAGACTCCAACCACTCTGTGGTGATCTTCGGTGAGAGCGGCACGGGCAAAGAGCTGGTGGCGCGGGCGATCCATTACAACGGTCCGCGAAAAAATGGCCCCTTCTGGGCGGAAAACTGTGCGGCGATCTCCGAGAGCCTGCTCGAGTCCGAGCTGTTCGGGCATGTCAAAGGCGCTTTTTCCGGCGCGGACAAGGACAAGCCGGGCCTTTTCGAGCTCGCCTCGGGCGGCACGGTCTTTCTCGATGAGATCACCGAAATGCCCGAACGTATGCAGAAGAAGCTGCTGCGTGTCTTGCAAGAACGCGAGGTGCGGCCGGTCGGCAGCCGCAGTACCCGCAAGGTCGACGTCCGCATCCTGGCGTCCAGCAACCGCGACTTGAAAGAACTGGTGCGCGAGGGACGGTTCCGGGAGGACCTCTACTACCGCTTGAACGTCATCTCCATCCGCCTGCCACCTCTACGCGAGCGCAGGAGCGACATCCTGCCCCTGCTGCGGCATTTCGCTGGCGAGGACGCGCCGATCCGGCCCGATTTCCTGCAAAAACTGCTCGAATATGATTGGCCGGGCAATGTGCGCGAGCTCGAGAACGAGGTGCACCGTCTGCATGCCATGGGAGTCGAGGAGTTCAGCGCCGATGTGCTCTCGCCCAAGATCTGCGGGCAGAATAGCCCGCGCGGCACAGGGCAGACCCTGGATTCGTGGGTCGGGCGCCCGCTGCGGCAGGTCGTGGATGAGGTTACCGAGCGGCTCATCAAGCGCGCGCTCGACGAGGTCGATTGGCATCGCACGCGCGCGGCGGAGATGCTCGGCATTCCGACCTCTACGCTGTTCAACAAGATGAAGAAGTACGGGCTCGACAAGGTCTTCAGCCGCAAGCCCGCGGACTAGGCACTAGCTCGAATCCGTCAGCCGATCCAGGTGCCCCCAACGCGCTCTCCGCCAAGCAGCTGCAGCAGGCGCCCTTCGGCGCGCAGATCGAAGATGCAGGCGGGAGTTCCCTCGAGCTGCCGCGCCAGCGACCGCAGCTTGCCCGCCATGCCGCCGGTGACATCGGTGCTGACCGTACCCTCGGCGCCGGCGGCCCGTTCTTCCAGCGCTTCCGGCGCGATGTGGGGGATCGGCCGGGCGTTCGGGTCGCGTTTGGGGTCGGCGCTGAACACACCGTCGACGTCGCTTCCCAACAACACGGCTTCGGCTCCCAGCAAGCGGCCCAGCCGGGGCGCCAGCACATCGCCCGAAGCGACCGCGATTCCCTGTTCGCTGTCGGGAACCAGGCAGCCACCGAGGATCGGGATCAAGCGGCGGTCGAGGCCCATGAAGCGCCGCAACGGCTCGATGTCGAGGCTGTGCAGCTGGCCTGCGGCAAAACGCGTGAAGTCGGGTGCGCTGAGGAGCAAGGGATGCAGGCCCGCCGCCAGGAATTGCTCGACGAGCAGCAGCCCCAGCCGCTGCACCTGTTCCTGGGTGCGGCACAAGCCGACCAATTGAGAAGGGTCGTGGTAGCCTGTCTTCAGGCCATGGCGGGCTACGGGAACGTGTCCGAATGGCCCGGCCCCGTGCACGATGACAAGCTGCACATCGTGGCGCTGCTGGGCAGCTCGCAGCTGCTGGCAGAGGTTCGCGACCAGCTCGTTGTGAAGTTCGGCGCAGTCGTGGTCTTTGCGAGTGATGGCGCTGCCGCCGAGTTTGACCACGTACAGGGGCATCGCGAAGTCTCCTGAAGCGGCTAGGGAAGACGCCTGGTATTGAAAACGAGGCAGTAGCTTCCTAGAATAGCCGCATCAGGGAGGAGAAACCGTGCCGAAGATCACATTCGTCAACGAGTTCAAGACTGTCGAGGTCGATGAGCATACCAGCGTGCGCAGCGCCGCCATCAAGGCGGGCATCAACCTGTACCAGGGGATGTATAAATACGTCAACTGCAGGGGGTTCGGCATGTGTGGCTCTTGCAAGGTGGAGGTCACCGAGGGAGAGGTCACGCCGGCGTCATTGGGCATGCGTGAGAGCCTGGAGATCAATGCTCTTGTCGAGCCGACCGCCCGCCTGGCTTGCCAGATTCGGGCAAAGACCGATCTGAAGATCGTGTCGCAGAATCCCCCGCGCTGGGACCTCCGGGGCCGTGCTCCCGAAGAGGTCGAGCGCGTCCAGTCGATGGACGCCTGACGTGCGTCAGGTCTGGATCAGCCGCATCGGCAAGCCCGAGGTGCTTCAGGTCCGCGAAGCGCCCGATCCTGAGCCGAAAGCGGGTGAAATACGTATCCGCGTGAAAGCGGCGGGCGTCAACTTCGCGGACATCTCGGCCCGCGTGGGTCTGTATCCGGACGCTCCAAAGGTGCCCTGCGTAGTCGGCTATGAGGTTTCGGGAACTGTCGAGAAACTGGGCGAGGGCGTCAGCGAGCTGTCCGAAGGGCAGCGTGTGCTCGCTTTGACACGCTTCGGTGGGTACAGCGACGTCGTCGTCGTACCGCACGCGCAGGCGGCGCCGATTCCCGACACCCTCAGCTTTGAGAAGGCCGCCGGCGTGCCGGTCAACTATCTGACCGCGTGGCTGATGCTGATGCGCCTGGGCAACATGCAGGCGGGCGAGAAGGTTCTCGTGCACGCCGTTGCGGGCGGCGTGGGGCAAGCGGCCACACAGATCTGCAAATGGCGTGGGGCTGAGATCTTCGGCACCGCCAGCGGTCCAAAGCATGAGCGCTTGAAGCAGGCCGGGGTCGATCATTGCATCGACTACCGCAACCAGGACTTCGAGAAAGAAGTGATGCGGCTGACGCAAGGCGAGGGCGTTGATCTGGTGATCGATGCAGTCGGAGGCAAGTCCTTCCTGAAGAGCTACAACTGTCTTGCCAGCCTGGGGCGCCTGTTCTGCTTTGGGCTGTCCAGCGCAGTCAAAGGCACGAAACGCAGCCTGCTGACCGCAGCCAAGGCGATCTTCCAGCTCCCCAAGTTCAAGCCGATGCAGCTGATGGACAAAAACCGTGGCGTCTACGGCGTCAACCTCGGCCATCTCTGGCATGTGACGCCCAAGTTGCGCGGCATGCTGATAGAGATCGTCGAGCTGATCGAGGCGGGCCATCTCGATCCGGTCATCGACAAGACGTTCTCTTTTGCCGATGCGCCGGCTTCCCACCAGTACATCCAGGACCGCAAGAACTTCGGCAAGGTTCTGCTGGTGCCCTGAGGCGCTACTCTGCCGATTGCCCACAAGTAGCCTTTGACAAGCCTCGCGGCTCTGTGGGCTCAGGGGCGTCCCCCGCCGTGGCTTCAGGCCTCCGGTTTCAGACTTCAGCCTGCCTGCTGGAATACCCGGAGTTGGCGGTGGTCTCTACTCATGACGTGGTCTCCCTTGGCAGGAGCCCGGAGTCCGTAGCCAGGACCCCTTCGCTAGCCTG
>JAJDCP010000118.1 GCA_029260765.1 Planctomycetota bacterium | reverse complement strand
CACGTTCAGGTAGCCGAGCTTCTTGAGCGTGTCGGCGGCGAACAGAGAGCGTACGCCGCCCGCGCAGTAGCAGACGATGGGCGCTTGCTTATCGGGCAGCGCGGCCTCGGCCCGCATTTCCAGAAAGCCGCGCGGCAGATGCTGTGCGCCGGGCAGGTGGCCCTCGCGATGCTCGTCGCTCTCGCGCACGTCGACCACGACCCAAGCGGCCTGGGTCCTTTCAGCTTCCAGGGCCTTCGGCGCTGATCTCGGGGATGCTGGCGCGCAGCGCGCCGTGTAGCTCGGCATAGCTGGGCATGGGGGCTCCTGGTTGGGGTTGCCGTTGGGAGGCGTCTTTGGGGCGGGTGGAGGTGTCAGTGCTACCGCATCACAGATCCAAAGAGAAGAATTTAACGCAAAGGCGCAGAGGCGCAAAGCGCTGACGGTTATGAGGTTGGTGTCTTTGCTTGGGGTGGCCGGGTTGAGGTCTTGGAGCGTGTGCGGGCGGTGGCTTCCTGCAGCACCTCAAGAGAATCTCCATCTGCCGACACTGCAATCGACACACCGGAAGCAACTTTGTACCAACAGTTTCGGGCGATTGAGAGATTTGCAACTGCGTGCGGCTAGTTTGCGACTAGACTTTGGATTAGAGACAAATGATCATGGTGTCACAGCCAACGGAGAAAGAGATGGACCCGATTGCGGCCAGAGCCAACGAGCTACGCGAGTTATTGGGTGATGCCGAGACAGTCTACAAGGGACTCTGCGAGAAACGTCTTGACCTGGAAGACAAGCTGCGTCGGCTCAAGAAGGAGTCCATGGACTCTGTGGGTAAGACTGCGGATCTCCTCAATGACGCGGGCAAACTCGAGGCCAAGATCACGGGCGTCATCAACAAGAAGAAAATGAACGCCTGTGTCAGCAAGATGGGCGAGAGGGTCCTGGAGCTCATGGCCGGTCGAGCAATCGGCAAATTGGCTGCTTCACGCGTTGACACGGCAGCGGAGAAGAGGGCTGTCAAGGGTCTGGTGGGCAAGATGGGCTGCGTAAAGGCATGGACCAAGTTTGTCGAGAGGTTGGAGGTGATCGACAAGGTTGTCGCCACGATCGTATTCCCACCTGCTCTGTTTCTAGACCCGCTGCGCACCAAATTCGACGCTTGGATCGACGATGTCTTCGAAAAGGACGCCCGAGAGGAGAACCACGAATCCCTGCGCAAGATCCTGCACTGCAGGACGATGCTGAGAGTCGAACACGAGAAACGGGGCAAGATACAGGAGGCGAAATTCGAAACCGAAGATCTACTCAATGACGCGGTTTCCCGCCTACACAAGTTGGTCAAGGAGCGAAAGGAACTCAACAAGGAGTACCGGAAAGCACACCTCAGGGCCCTGCGGGAGGCACACGAAAAACGCGTAGGACAGGAGAGTGGCGCGAAGGAAGAAAGACGGGCGGCCTTCGAAAAGGCGAAAATGAACTACAAGAGTGCGAAACAGGCGATACAGCGGCAAAAGGAAAAGCTAGGAAAGGGTTCCTCCGAGTGGAACGACCGACGGTGGAAGAAAGAGCGGGAGATCTACCAGAAGCTGAAAGCTGAAGAAATACGCCGCTGGCGGGAGATGAACGAAGCCGAACGCGCCGGCTTTTGACCTCAGCATTCGTTCTGGACAATCCGCTTGGCAGGGCACGCCAGGTGGGAGGACAGAGATGTCGCGAACCGATGCTGAAGCCCATAAGGGCTTCTCTATAGCGCTGTATTCCCAAGACGGTTGGTGGTCTTTGCCTATCCATCTGCCGACACTTGTGCGGATCCGCAGAGATTTCAACCAGTGCGCCCCCGTCGCAAGATCAGCAGCCAGCGGAGCCACCCGTCAACCTTGACTCGCTGCCAGATGCTCGATAACACATCCACACCCACTTCCGGACGCCTGCCGACGCAGACCCGGAGAAGATCACTCCATCAACCCAGGACACGGTCAACGGGACTTTCAACCGCCTTGGGCCAACGATGCGACACGTGGGCATAGATTATTGTCATGCGGCACTAGGACCCGACAGCTCTTGGATGGTCCTGATGTCGTACCCAGCTTCTAGCCGGTGTGTGGCGACGATCGCGCCTGCCGCAGACGAACCTCAGCCATCGAGGCACAGAAGCCACAGAGAGCTGCGAGCTCTGCCTCAGTAACAGAAAATCCTTGGATCGACTCGGTGCCCCCGCCAAAAATGGACAATGTGGCGGCCCAGATTTCTCGGAGGATCCCTCACCATGTCCGTCCGCATGTGTCTGCTCGGCCTTGCCTGGCGGCTCAAGTCGCGAATCGTTTCCGAGCTCAAGCTGCTCAGGCGCATCGTGCAGCGGCCGCTCGTTGCACAGCATCGAGCTGACAAGATCCCGTGCACCCGTTGAGAAATGCGCTGTCGGGTCTCGATCGATGGCGGCGCTTGTTTTTCTGTGTGCCCGCGGGTCTTGGCGTATACATCAGGTTCAGGGGAAATATTGGCATGCGACCATGATGACGATTCCAGACCCTCTGCAACTTGTCTGCGTCCAGGCTCCCCCCGGGCTGATTCGTGGCCTTGAGGCGCTCGGACAGGCCACGCGCAACGCCGAGCTCGAGGCGCCGCTGAGCGTGGGCACAGCGAGCAACGCCTTGTTGCTTCATGGCGTCCCGGACACCCCCGCGTTCGAGAGCTTCCTCCTCAGGTTTCGCAAGGCCTATCCCCGGGCTCCGGCGCTGCTGCTGAGTCCGGATCCCGAAGACCAGCGAGAGCTGGTCTTCGAGCATGGCCTGGACGGCGTGGCGCCTCCTGAACCTGAGCGCTTGTTGACGCGTGTGCGAGACGCCATCGCGGCCCGCGCTCCTCGAGACATGCGGAGTCAGAACGTCCTGCTGGCCGTCCCCAGGGACTCGCCTCTACGAGACCTGCCGCTGCAGATCGATCGACCCGACCTCGTGTTCGTCAACTGCGACAGCGAAGATCAGCTGCTGACCAGGTTGCGTCAAGACCCGTGCCGGGCGCTGCTGGTCGGGCTCGGTCTCGATGCAGGGCGCCACGCGATACGCTGCAGCCACGTGTTCGAGCCGGAGTTGCCCAAGCTGCACTTGACCGACCTCCACCATGGGCGGGCTTTCCTCGAACGAGGTCTGGTCCACGGCCGCGACTTCTGCATCGTGCCGGAGAGCCACTGTACGTTGGTGCGCTTCTTGGAGCAGTCGGCGCCCCCGAGCTCTCCACCCAAGTTGCGGAGCCTCAGTTTCTGGCACATCAACGGGTCCGTGCAGACCCGCCAGAGGCTCCGTATCTGCCTGCTGGCTGCAGGGCACGGGGATTGGGATCTGACCACCGCCCCGCTGAACGCCTGGCCGCCAGCGATGGGTGTCGACTGCCTGCTGCTTGAGTTGGGAAACGAGCCCCCGCTGCTCGAGCTCTTGCGCCTCCACAGCCAGCGTCCCGAGCTGCCGGTGGTGGTGCTGCATGATCAGGTTCCGCGGGCGCTCAAGCAGGCCTGTCTGGCGGCAGGCGCGTCGGCCGTCTTGAGCGTCAAGGACCTCGATGGAGACGTCCTCGCGGGCACGCTCTTGCGCGCCATCGCACAGCTGCGCAACGAGCGCTCGCTCAAGCTGACCCAGTCCAGCGCGCAGCTTGCCGCACAGCTCGAGGCTCGCTCCCACGCGCTGCAGGGGAACGCGGCCGCGTTGAACGGACTGGCAGTAAAGCTGCGCGACCACCAACAGCGGGCAACGCGCGAGAATCAGCGCCTCGCTGGGAAGGTGCGTGAGCTGCAACGCCTGACGGAGGCAGTGGCGGCTGTCGCCCAGCCTGCCGGCTTCCAGGACATGCTGCAGCGCACCGCCGAGCAGGCGCGCCGCCTTGTCGGTGCGACGGGCTGTATCGTCAGCTCCCTCGAAGAGGGCGACTGGCAGACTGCGCACCACGGCCTGGCAGTCGCCAAGGCGCTGCAGAGCAAGGCTCTCCACGCGGCGCTTCCCAGGGACACTGAGCTCGAGGTGTGCCGTCGTCAGGGCGCCCTCCGCTTGCGCGGAGCGCAGGTCGCGAGCCTGCCGCCCGAGGCACGGCCCTGGCTGTGGCAGCTCGATGCTGGGGGCTGGATCGGTCTCCCACTTTACGGGGAGGATGGCTCGAGCCAGGCGCTGATCCAGGTCTCGAAGGGTTTCGGCACCGACTTCGACCCCAGGGACGAGGCGCTCCTGATCCAGTTCGCCCAGATCGTCAGGCCACGGTTGACACTGGGAAGGATGCGCAACCAGCAGCGCTCGCTCCGAAAACAGCTGCAAACGGCTGAAGGACAGTTGAAGAAAGCGCAGGAAGTTGCGGACAATATCGCCCATGACCTGCGCACCCCGGTCACCCGGGTCCGTGGTCTGGTCGAGACCAGCTTGCTCGACGCCGCGCCCTTGGACCCCCAGGCTCTAGCCTGTGCGGTTGCGGAAGAGTGCGATGGGCTCCTGTACATGATCGACACCATGCTCGACATCAGCCAGATCGATGCCGGGACGATCATGCGGGATAGCGCTCCGGTCGACCTGGCAGAGATCTTGCAGACCGCTGCCGAGCTATACCGTCCGGGCCTCGACGCGCTCGGCATCGAGCTCTCGCTGGTCGGAGCCGCGTCGCCCCGGCTGCTGGTCGGCAACCGGAACATGCTGCAACGTGCGATCGCAAACCTCCTCGACAACGCGGTCAAGCATTCCCCCCGCTCGAGTCGGATCACGTTGAGCCTGCGCGCCGACGACAAAGGGTGGTTTGTGCTCAGTGTGCAGGACCAGGGGTCGGGGATTGCGGGCGATGAGCTGAGACGGGTGTTCGATCGCTTCTACCGGCCGAATGCGTTCGGCGCCGTGCCCGGAAGCGGCCTCGGCCTCAGCCTGGTGCGCTCGATTGTGCGCGCGCACGGCGGTGAGATCTCAGTGCGCTCCTCGCTGGGCGTGGGGAGCGAGTTCGCCCTCAGCTTTCCCGCCGAGGGATCGGCTCGAACGGGGCCGAGCGGGCAAGCTAGCGCCGCAGGGCCCGAAGGATCGGACCCCAGTCTGCCAGCATGATGGCACCGCCTCTTCGCCCATCAAGGGGTCGTCGGCAACTGCACAGGTCTGAGCGCAGGTCTGGACAAGCACCGGGAGGACATGGATTTCGGCCGCTTCGGCTGGAAAAAAGCGCCTGTGACGGCCCGCAGGCCTGGTCAGCTTCGGCCTTCAGCGAACCTGCCGAGCTGTCTGGGCGGCGGTTGCTGCCTGTGCAGGCCAACCACCCCTTGGCAGGCCTCGGCGATCTGCGGGCAAGCTACGCCGAGATCGAGCTGCTCGGGGCCGACCGTACCGCGGACCGACCGGTGTTTCCGCTCAAACTGTCGGGGCCCGAGCTGCCCGGCCGGACGCTGCACGTCGACGTCGACACGGGCACCATTCTGCGTGAGCAGACGGTCGAAGTGTTGCCCGGGATGGGAGAGTTCCCCATCTCGATCGACGACTCCGACTTCCGCCCGATCCGTCCCCTGGTCCTGCCTTTCCGGGTGAGCTCGAGCCAGCCTTCGAGCGGCAGCGCGGTCATCCCGGTGTCTGAGGTCGAGTGGGGAATCCCGCTGACGGACGAAGACTTCAGGCTGGGCGAGTGAGGCAGGTCGGACTACCAGCCAGAACTCTTCCGTGGTAGCCTGGACGTTCCCTCCGATGGAGATCTGCGATGCCGCTGTTCCGCCGCAGCGATGGCAAGCTCGTGCGCGACCTGCATCCGATGCGGCGCTTGATGCCCTACGTGATGAAGGGCCGCAATCAGAGCCTGGTGTATTACGAGCAGACGCTGGAGTTGCATAAGACGCTGCCCTTCCTCGAAGCGTGGAAGCGAGCGCGCGGCAAGCTCAGCATCTTCCATCTGGTGTTGTTCGGCCTGGCCCGCGCGCTGAATGAACGCCCAGGGCTGAACCGCTTTGTCTCTGGCGGCAACATCTACCAGCGCAACAAGACCGAGATCGCCTTCACAGCCAAGAAGGAGTTCAAGGATGGCGCGGCCCTGCGCACCCTGAAGATGGAGATGCCCCAGGGAGAGAGCTTCCCTGAGCTGGTCGCGCGCATCGCCGACCAGGTGCATGGCGCGCGCAGCGACGTGGTGAAGCCGGTGGACAAAGAGATGTCCTTGCTCGCCCGGCTGC
Organism: Planctomycetota bacterium; assembly: GCA_029260765.1. Classification (GTDB taxonomy): domain Bacteria; phylum Planctomycetota; class J058; order JAJDCP01; family JAJDCP01; genus JAJDCP01. The sequence goes on along the minus strand of JAJDCP010000118.1, from coordinate 5,312 downwards.
CTGGTTTTCTGCTGCGCTGGTTGATGGCGGCGGCTTTCTGGTTGGACGACTGGAACCTCTTTCCCGCCTTCATGATGCGGGACGACCCCATGTTCGCCAGCCTGTTTGTGACCAACCTCGGCAGCCTCGGCATCGACCGCTGCTGGCACCATCTGTACGAGTACGGGAATGTCAGCCTGTTCTGCTCGATCGGCTGCGTGCAGACGGCCGTGTTGCCGGGTGCCGATGGCCAGCCCGAGCTGCGGCCGATCTTGAAGCTGATGTACACTTTCGACGAGCGCATCAACGACGGACACTACTGCGTGGCTTCGCTGAATCTCGTCAAAGAGCTTGTGGAAGATCCTGAGCGTTATCTGGGGGAGGTTGCGCCGCTCTGAGCGGCGGGCCCGTGTCGGGCAGCCGCTCGGGGAAATCGCGCACGTAGACACCATAGTAGGGCACGCGCCGTTCGACGACGGTGCGGAATGCCGCACGCAGCCCCTCGGTGTCGAGGCCAACCGTCGGGACGAGGTCGTCGTCGCGATTGAGGCAACCCTTCAATTCGCCCTTTTCCGTCACTCGCAGTCGCTGACAGTGGTCGCAGAATTCGCGGTTGTAGACCGGATCGACAACTTCGACCTCCGCGCCTCCGATCTTGTAGATCCGGCGGCGATGCATCGTGCGCACCTCGACCGAGCTCGCTCGCTGCGCGAGATCGCGTTTGACCGCGTCGATATCGACCATCCACTCTTTCAAGCCTGCGAGCTCGGGCATGAACTGGATCAGCTGCAGCTTGAGGCCGGCTTTCTCGGCACAGAACCGGAGCATCTCATCGATAAAGGGCAGCGTCTTGGAGAACACCACCATGTTCAGCTTGACGGGCCGGATGCCCGCGCTGAGGCAAGCGTCGATGCCGCGCAAGACAGCCGCCAGTCCGCCCTTGCGGATGGCCCGGAACGCCTCGGGATCGATGGTGTCGAGCGAGATGTTGACCCGCTCGAGGCCTGCCTGGGCCAACTCGACCGCCCGGTGCTGCAACAGCGAGCCGTTGGTGGTCAAAGAGACGCGCGGAATCTCGCGCCGGCTGCCGCGCACGATCTCTGCGAGGTCGGGCCGGAGCAGGGGCTCACCTCCCGTGAACTTGACCGATTGGACGCCGAAACTGGCGGCGACCTCGACCAACTTGAGCACGTGGCTGGTCGTCATCTCCAGAGGATCGACATTCCGAGCCGGAAGTACCGGCCCCAGACCCTCGTCATGGCAGTAGACGCAGCGGAAGTTGCAGCGGCGTGTCAGGGAGATGCGGATGTCTGTGATGCGACGCATGAATCGGTCGACCAGCGGCTCGTGCGCCGCGGCAGCAGTCGATTGTTCGAAGCTGTTTCTGCGCAGCCCTGACATCGCACCTTCCTGTGGCATCTTCCGGCAGTGTAGCAGATTCCGGACGTTCGTACTGGCTATTCCTGGCGGTTGTTGGAGAGCCCGACGGACAGTAGACTTGGGAGTGAAGCACGAGCCTGCACACGCCCGGTTTTTGTTGAACCGAAGCAGGCGTGACGTTCCCGCGTGCGGCGCAGAAGAGACCCGTATGGACCTGACAGCTCCTCCGGCTTTCAACCTGATCGTGGATGGTAGCAAAGTCCCGCCTGCTGTGCTGACGGATGTCGTCAGCCTGGTGTGCGAGAATGCCATCGACATGGCAGGGATGTGCTCGCTGACCCTGGCCAATGGTGACCAGAAGTGGTCGAAGCGTGGCCTGTTCGCTCCTGGCAAGAAGCTGGAAGTCGATATGGGCCGGGTCGGTGAGCTGAAGAGGGTGATGCTCGCCGACATCGTCAGTCTTCGCTTGAGCTTTCCCGAGCGCGGGCAGAGTCTGCTGCACGTGTTGGCCTATGACAAGCGTTCGAAGCTCGGGCGAGGTGTCAAGTCGAGGGCCTTCCAGCAGAAAACCGATACCGAGATCGCCCAGCAGATCGCTGGCGAGATGGGGCTGCAGGCAAAGGTCGACGCCACCACTGAGCGCCACGAGTACATCTACCAGTACAACCAGAGCGACCTCGAGTTTCTTGCCAGCCGCGCTGCGCAGCTCAACTATGAGCTGCGCGTCGATGGCGGGTCGCTGATCTTCATGAAGCCCGCCAAGGGGGGCGCCGCGGCGCGCACCCTCAAGTGGGGGCAAGATCTCCGCAGCTTCCGGCCCCGCCTCAACGTCGGCCAGGTGTTGACCGAGGTCGAGGTGCGTTGCTGGGATACTGCGAAGAAACAGGTCGTGATCGGCAAGGCTACGGCTGCTGATGTCACCGAGGTCATGGGCGGACAGAAGCTCGGCATCGCGCTGGCCGAGAAGGCCTTTGGCGGCGCCAAAGAGGTGATCACCAACGAGGTCTTTGCCAACAAAGAAGAGGCCGAGTGCCTGGCGAAGGCCATCCTGCGCCGTCGGACCGACTGCCTGGTCGAAGCACACGGCTCGACGGGCGGTGATCCGTCTCTGAAGGTCGGCACGGTGCTCGAAGTGCAGGGAGTGGGGAAGCGTTTTTCGGGCAACTACTACCTGACCAAGGTCAGCCACAGCTTCGCACGGGAAGGCTTCTTTTCCTTCTTCAACTGCAAGCGTCCAGCTCTCGAGGCGCCCCCTCCGCCCGCTCCGCAGCCGGTGGTGGCGCAACCCCCGCGGCGCCAGCAGTTGCCGCCTCCCGCACCGGTCGAGCCGGCCTCGTTCCAGATCGCCGATCAGCGCAGCGGCGTCGACCTCAACAAGTACGAGGCCACGCTCGACGGCAAGCCGCTCAAGGGCACCGAGTCCAAGGTCAGCTTCCGCTCCGAAGAAGTCGCCAACAAGGCTGGCCAGGCCGTCACGCTGGGCTACAACTTCAAGCCTGGCGACCTCAAACCCGGCAGCAAGGTCGTCATCAAGGTCTCGGACAACACGGGCAAGGTCACCGAGAAGACCTTCACCTACAAGGGCGACAATGCGAACGAGCCCGAGGTGCCGGTGCTCAGCCGCAAGCAGGCGCGCAAACAGGCAGAAGAGACGCCGGATTTCGAGCGTCAGGCCGAGCAACGCAGCCTCGATGCGGCCACCGCTGACAAAGATGCTGGCAGCCAGGGCAAGGGTGGTTACCAGCCGGTCTCTGATGCGGACACCGGGCGTCCGCCGATGGAGCAGAAGACACCCAGCCCAGGCGAGTCGGGCACGCGCAGTGGGGCGCCCTCGACCGCAGCGGCGGCGGGCGCGGGTGCGGCGGCGGGCGCTGCCGCAGCAGCAGCCGCAGCCGCCAGCAGCAAGAAGGGTGCAGAGCCGCCTGAGGAAGCCAAGCCGGAAGCAGACGAGCCGAAGACCACCTTCCTCGATTTCGTGGTCTACGACGAAGATGACCAACCGGTCTGCAACCAGCCCTTCGAATTGACCTTCTCCGACGGCACGACCCGCCGCAGCCAGACAGGGCCGAAGGGAGAGGTCTACGAGGAAGGGATCCCGGACGGCGAGGTCAACCTGCGCCTGGTCGACGAGCCGCCGGCCGACACTCCGCCGTCCTCCGACCAGGGCAAGACCAAGACCGACAGCCCATCGGACGCGGGCAGCAGCTCGAAGCAGGATACGGGTTCGAGCGCTACAGGCGCGGGTGCGGCAGCGGGTGCGGCTGCGGGCGCAGTGGCCGGTGGCGGCGATGGCGGCACGGCAGGGGAGAAGCCGGAAGAGAAGCCGGAAGAGAAGTCGGAAGAGAAGCCGGAAGAGAAGCCGGAAGACAAACCTGCCGAGGGCGACACCTTTGTCGACCTGAAAGTGATCGACGACGCGGGCAAGCCGTTTGCCAATCAGTCCTTCCTGTTGATCTTCGCCAAGGGTGGCGAACGCAAGGGCAAGACCGATGCCGAGGGACGCATCTCCATCCAGGGCGTCCCCAGCGGCGATGCCGAGCTGAGCTTTCCCGCCGGCTGATCAGGGACTTCGACACCCCGCGCGGGCTCGAGAGTTTCCAACGGCTGTGGACGGGTCAGAAGCGGGACTTGAACTCCGGGCAACGGCTGGCATTGGGCCGCTCGGGGCGTGAGCAGTAGCGGGAGCTGTTGAACTTGCAGCGGTCGCACAGGTAGCTGCTGCGGTGGCCCAGCATGCGGAAGACCAGGTAGCCGAGACCGCCCAGTACCAGCACCGCGATCCCCACCCGCACGAGCTGTTCGCCGTCGCCCTGCGGGGACACATGCATGGGTTGGTTCGTGGCCTCCCCAAAGTGACGGTCCTGATGGGCGGCCAGTTCCTCGATCACCACGAAATCGGTGACCAGCCAGGCAAGGGCCCCGTTTGCGTCGTACCCTAAACTGCTGGTGCAGAACCTATCACCCGTTCCGGCGCTGAACACCACTGCTCCCAACCCTTCGCTCAACTGCGGTGCGGCCCAGGTCCAATCAGCGCCGCTGCCTTTGGTATCGAGCTCATCGAACAGGCTGTCGGAAAAACTCTGGTCACTCTGCAGTTTGTGTTGCAGGCGGCGAGCGCTGCTTTCGTCCAGGTAGCTGCCCAAGCCCGACTGGGTGGCATAGCTTCCAAACAGAAAGTTCATGGAATGCCGTGTGTTGGGTGCATCCACCGGCTCCCAACGCACCGGCCGCGCGTCCGAGAAACGTATCGCGGCCAGGGCCACCGATTGCATGCCCTGGTCATCGGTGTGCAGGGCGACGAAGACCGGAAAGCGGCCCGTGGGGAAGGTATTCCGCAAGCGCACCTGGCTGCGGCTGTGCAGTGGATCTCCGACAACAATCTTGCCCGTGAGGAGATGCACAAGCGCCAACTCGCGCAACTCGAGGCCCGCATCGGCAGGCGCGAACAGGTAGGGCGTGTAGTCGGCCGAATGCGCTTGCAGCAGGCTGAACAGTAGTGCCCAGGTGAGAACGGTGCGCATCGGGATCTCACGGCTTGTTGGCTTGTTGGCTTGTTGGTGGAGGTCAGCATAGCGGCAGCTGTGGAGGAATTGCAAGGAATGGCGGCCAGGGGCTGAGGACTCGGTTTCGCAGTGCGACACCGGTTCCGAGTCCGAATCCGAGTCCGAGTCCGAAAAACCGATCCATTCCGCCCACTTCAACCACCCTGCTGACCTCATACGGCCAACCGAGGGATACGGACGATCAGGACAGCAGTGCCTCACCTGGGGTACCGGTGCCAGTGGCAGGGCCGGGAACCGACGCCATTCGGCGCACTGGGGACCGAAAAATACACCGTGGGCGTGGGAACGATGTTTGCTTTTGTATCACTCAACTGACTCCCCCCCGGTCGAGGGAGAGATCTCATGGGGACAAGGAGTCGAGCCACGATCGGGGCGGTGTGTTTACTGATG
>JAJDCP010000117.1 GCA_029260765.1 Planctomycetota bacterium | reverse complement strand
CGTGCACTCCCTCGCCGGGGGCTACAAAGGCTGGCTCGCCGCGGGTCTGCCGACGGGCAGGCCCTTCGCTCTCAGCGCTGCGCAGCGCCGCCGCTATCTACGCCACCTGACCATCCCCGAGGTGGGGGTCGAAGGCCAGGGACGCCTGCTCTCGGCGCGGGTGTTGCTCATCGGCGCCGGCGGGCTCGGCTGCCCTGCCGCCATCTATCTGGCGGCGGCCGGCGTCGGGAGGTTGGGAATCGTCGACTTCGACACCGTCGACGAGAGCAACCTGCAGCGCCAGATTCTGCACTCCAGCGAGGGGGTCGGCAGCTCGAAGATCGCCTCGGCCATGCGCGCGATCCAGGCCCTGAACCCGGATGTCGAGGTTGTCCCGTTTGAGGAACGCCTCGATAGCGGCAATGTAGAGCGGATCTTTGAGGGCTGGGATGTGGTGGTCGACGGCAGCGACAACTTCCCCACACGCTACCTGATCAACGATGCCTGCGTGTTGTTCAAAAAACCCTGCGTCCATGGCAGCGTCTACCGCTTCGATGGTCAGGTGACCGTCTTCGCTCCGGGTCAGGGCGGTCCGTGCTACCGCTGCCTGTATCCCGAGCCTCCCCCGCCTGAGCTCGCCCCTTCGTGCGCGGACGCTGGGGTGTTGGGCGTGCTCCCAGGAGTCGTCGGCCTGCTGCAGGCAGTGGAGACCATCAAGCTGATCATCGGCGCAGGCACGACGCTGGTCGGCCGCCTGCTGGCCTACGACGGCCTGCACACAGAGTTCAACGAGTTCAAGCTGCGCCGCGATCCTGACTGCGCGTACTGCGGCGACCACAAGCAGTTCCCGGGCTTCGTCGACTACGAGCAGTTCTGCGCCAGCCAACGACCAAGCGGATAGACAGGCTGACGTCATCCGCAGCCACAACCGACCTGCGGAGCCGACCTATCAAGACCCGCCTGGCACGCTGCGTCAACCAAGCGCCGCGGTTGACAGCGTCCGGGCAGGCGGCGATCATGCGGCATGCGCTGGAAACCTCTCGAGAGCTTCGACCTGCAGACTGCTTATGCAGCTTGCGCCGCCACCACACGCAAGGCAGGGACCAGCTTCTATTGGGCGATGTCCCTGCTGCCTGAGCCGCAGCGCAGCGAGATGTTCGCGCTCTACGCCTTCTGCCGACGCGCCGACGATATCGCCGACGAACCGATGCCCGAAGAGCAGCGCGAGCCCCAGTTCCGTCAGCTCGAGGCCGAGTTGGCGGCGATCTACAGCCAGCGTCAGTGCGCGGATCTCGAGATGGCCGCGCTCGGACAGACCATCTGGCGCAGACGCATTCCCCGCAACTACCTGACGGCCATCATCGACGGCTGCCGGCAGGACAGCAGCGTGCAGGTGTACACCCACTACGCCGAGCTCGAGCGCTACTGCCACCAGGTGTCAACGGCTGTAGGCCTGGCCACCACCCACATCTGCGGCCTGCGGGGCGAAGACCTGCTCGAGTACGCCACCTGCGGAGGCGTGGCCGTGCAGCTGACCAACATCTTGCGGGACGTCGACGAAGACCGAAGCCGCGGGCGCATCTACCTGCCCGCTGCCTGGCTACAGGCTGAGGGGGTGACCAGCCAGCAGATCCTCGCTGGCGAGGATTCGCCAGGTCTGCGCAGGGTCGCGCGGCGCCTGGCCTTGCGAGCGGAAGCTCTGTACGCACGCGCACAGCGGGTCCTGCGGCTGCGCGAGCGCCGGGCGCTGACGGTGCTCGAGCTGGTGCAGGTGCTCTACCGTCCGTTGCTGCATCGCCTCCTGGACCGCGACTGCGCAGTCTTCGCTGAGCGCTTGCGGTTGCCCTCGAAAGCCAAACTCTCGCGGGCCCTGGGCTACTATGCGGAACGCCTGCTCCCTCCTCTGGGCCACGTCTGGAATCCGCACCGTCCCGCGAAGGCAAGCTCGTGAAAACCGACGTCGCTGTGGTTGGCGGCGGACTGTGCGGAGCCCTCTGCTGCTGGACGCTGCAAGCGCAGGGCGTGGAGTGCGTCTGGATCCGAGGCCCGGGCAGGCCCACCAGCGCGGTCGGGCCTGGCCTGGCCGTGCCCGCTCCTACCGACCACCTCGCGCGCGTGGTGCGCGGCCTCGGTGTCGAGGCCTGTTTGCAGATGTGGGACTTCGGCTGCCGCGGACTGGAGCTGCTCAGCGAGGTCTGCGGCCAGTTGCAGGTTCCGTACAGCCGTGGCGTGTTGTTCCTGCCGAGCAACGCAGTCGAGGCCAACGATCTGGCCGAGACCGAGGAACTGCTGCGCCACCACGGCCGAGGGATCATGAGGGCGTTTGCGGGCGACCCCTCAGCGCCGTCTCGGGGAGGCCAGAGCCTCAGCCAGGCACGCCTGCTGGAGAGCGGCCTCAGCTTCTCCCCTTCGGTCCTGTTGCAAGCACTGTGCGACGTTCTTCCTGCGGAAATCTGCATCGAAGGCTCGATGCAGCCAGGCATCGGGCAGGCCTCCGGCGGGGCGTTGCTGCTGCGGCTCGATCAGGGCGATCCGGTCGAGGCAGAGATCGCCATCGTCTGCGCGGGCGCCGCCTCGGCGCGCCTGGTGCCGGGCCTCTCCGGGTGGCTCTGGCCACAACTGGGCCAGGCCCGGATCGTAGCAGGACAGCTGCCGTTTCCGGCAGTCTCGGCCAACTGGGGCCACGAATCCTACCAGCAGCTCGAGGCCGGGCGCGTGCTGGCAGCCGGCTTCCGTCCCGACCCCTCTCCAGACGATCGCGTCGAAGAGGGACCGCCCGACGAAACCTTCCAAGGCTTTCTGGCGCGCTTTCTGAGCCTGCGCTTCGGCATCGAGGGCGAGGCCGAGCAGACGCTGGCGGCTGCTTTGAGCGTCACCCTGGACAATCTGCCCCTGATCGGGCCGCTGCCAGGCGAATCACGGCTGCTGCTGGCGACGGGATTCTGCGGCCGCGGCTACGCGTTCGGGGCAGCGGCTGCACGCGCACTTGCCGCTTTGATTTTTTCTGGGAAATCAACCATTCCGCGCATCCTGAACCCATCGCGACTGGTGTAAGTCCGGCTCTGCCAAGGACGACCGTTGACGCAGCCAGGGTCAATTGCTACACCATGATGGCGCAACTCCACGGAATTCTCGATGTCCCGCTATGCTGTCGTCATCACTGGCAATGAGGGGAGCTACTCCGCGTACGCTCCCGACCTGCCGGGCTGCATGGTTACCGGCGAGACCATCGAGGTCATCCAGCGAAACATGAAGATCGCGATCGCTTTCCGCCTGGGCAGCATGCTCAAAGAAGGAAAGCCGATCTCTGAACCGAACAGCATGTGTGGCTATGTCGACGTGCACATGCCCCCGGGCAGCCCCGTGCGGGAGCTCGACGGCGAGCGCTTTGCAGTCATCATCGTCTCGGTGGATGGCGGCTACTCCGCGTACATTCCCGACCTCTCGGGGTGCATGGCTCAGGGACCCGACCTGGAGTCGGTCAAGAAGACCATCCAGCAGTGCGTGACCGAACACCTGCTGACCGCCAAGCACGAAGGTCGGCCTGTCGAAGGTCCCCAGAGCCGCTGTGGTTATGTCGTGGTTGCCACACCGAAGGGCGCCATCGACATGACCTCGCGCGACTTCCGCTTCCGCTTTACCGACCCCATCCCGAAGCCCCAGTTGTGGTGGACGCCCACCGAGTCGCAGCTCACCACCAACGCGAGTTGTGGCCCCGCGCTCCAGGTCGTGCTCGGCAACGGCGCTGGCGAAGAGCTGACGATGACCTTCTGCCTGGTTCCGCGCGGCTCTTTCGAGATGGGCTCGCCCAAGGATGAGATCGGCCGAGACACGCGCGAGACACTCCATCGGGTCCAGCTCACCCGGAATTTCTACCTGAAAGCGCTGCCCGTGACCCAACGCGAGTGGAAGGCCGTGATGGGACTCAACCCGTCTCACTTCAAGAACGCCGGACCCGAAGCACCAGTCGAGTCGGTGACCTGGTACGACGCGGTGGAATTCTGCAACAAGCTCTCTGATCTCGAAGGCTTGACCCAGACGTACAAGATCAAAGATGTCGAGCGTGACAACATCGGTCAGATCAAGAGCGCCACCGTGCTGGCCAACTTCAAGCGCCTCGGCTACCGCCTGCCCACAGAGGCTGAGTGGGAACATGCCTGCCGGGGAGAGACCACCACCCCGATCTACACTGGCGAGCTGACCATCGAGCACGGAGGCGGCTGTCCTGAGCTCGATCAGATCGGCTGGTATGCAGAGAACTGCGCTGTTGACTACGAAGGCGCGAGTGAGTGGGTCAACATCACGCAAGGAGTGATCAAGGCGGGCACCCACCCGGTGGCCCAGAAGCAACCCAGCCCCTTCGGACTGTACGACGTGCTCGGCAATGTCTGGGAATGGTGCTGGGACCGCTACGAACCCTACGAAGGGGGTATGGTGACAGACCCCGTCGGCAGCCTGCGCGGGCCGAAGCGCGTGATGCGGGGAGGTGCCTGGAGCACCGTGGCCAAGTATTGCCGCGCGGCCAAGCGGGTGAAGGTCAAACCCAGCAAGAGGGCACCGATCCTGGGCTTGAGGATCGTGCGCCCTGAGCCAGACATCGCTTGAAGGCGCCTGGCAGGCCAGATCGGTCCAGGCCGATCTGGCGCGCTCTTGCCGGGTGCCCCGCATCCGGACTACAATGTATGGTGTTAGCCCGCCGATGCGGGCCGTGCGTGGTTTACGCATAAAGAGGTCAGATGTCCCGTTATGCGATGGTCATTACAGGCCGAGATGGGGAGTTCACTGCGCACATCCCTGATCTCAAGGGTTGTATGGTCACCGGCACATCGATCGAAGAGGTACGCCGCAACCTGCAGGTCGCCTTGTGCTTCCACCTCGGCTCACTGCAGAAAGACGGCAAGCCCATCACCGAGCCCAAGAGCCAGAGCGGCAGTGTAGAGGTCTGCCTGCCCGGCGAGAGCTCCGAGCGCGTCCTGAATTATGGCGTGATCTTCGTCCGGGTCGGAGATGGGTACTCCGCCTATGTCCCCGACATCACGGGCTTGATGGGTCAGGCGGCCACGGTTGCCGAGCTCACCTTGACCATGCGCGACAAGATCCTCGAGCACCTTCGCAGGTTGCAGCGCACGGGCGACCGTATCGCTGCGCCGGCGACTCGCTGTGAGAGCATCGGCGTCAACGCGACCAGCAACGCGAGCAGTCACAAACTGTCCGACACGGGCTTCCTCGGCGTGCGCGGGCTACATGCCTCGCAAGTCTGGTGGGATCCAACGACCTCGCAGTTGGTCGCAGCCAGCCGCCAGCAACAGCTGGTCAAGCGCGTGCGGCTAGAGGCTTCCTGGGGAGGCGAGATCGAGCTCGACTTCGTGCTGATTCCCAAGGGGCGCTTCGAAATGGGCTCACCCTCCGCCGAGGTCGGGCGCGACCCCCATGAGATCCAACACCAGGTCAACCTGTCCAACACGTTCTACAGCAAGGCCACGCCCGTCACCCACTCCGAGTGGGCGGCGGTGATGGGCACCCGACCCTGGCATTTCAAGCGGGCTCATGCGAACGCGCCGGTCGAGTCGATCAGCTGGTTCGACGCTGTCGAGTTCTGCAACCGCTTGTCGAAGCTCGAGGGTCTGCGGGCTGTCTACAAGATCAAAGACGTGAAGCGGCGGGAGAACGGCACCATCGGTTCGGCGACCGTGCTGACGAACTTCAAGCGCAACGGCTACCGCCTGCCCACTGAGGCCGAATGGGAGTATTCCTGCAGAGCCGAAACCCAAACCTCGACCTACGCGGGGCCGCTCGTGATCGTCAGCGACCACAACAGCCCAAACCTCGACCGCATCGCCTGGTACAGTGGCAACAGCGGAGTCGACTACGACGGAGGGTTCGACTCGACAGGCTGGACACACAAGCAGTATTCATCGCCGCGCGCGGGGCCGCATCCTGTAGGGCAGAAGAACCCCAATGGCTTCGGGCTGTACGACACGCTCGGCAATGTCTGGGAATGGTGCTGGGACCGCTACGAAGCCTACCGACCCGGCATCGTGACTGACCCTCAGGGGTCGAATCGGGGGCAGGAGAGGATCTTTCGAGGCGGCGCGTGGAGCACCAAGGTGCAGCACTGTCGCGCAGCCAACCGCTGCAAGATCGGCGCCGGTGAGCGCGCCCCGATTCTCGGCTTCCGCCCGGTGTGTAGCCTCTGAGCCGGGGTACGATGGGCTGGCTGGCCACCATCCGCATGAAACTGGTCACCAGCTTCTACCGCCGCGCGGTCCTCATCTGCCGCTCCCTGGACACTCCCCAGCCAGGGCCCGCCCTTCCCGAGGGATTCAGGTTGGAGCTTGTCGATAGCCGCCACCTGCGTGCGCTCTGCGCTTTCCGCCCCAGCGTGGGGCCCCAGGTCTTCGAGCAACGCCTGTACCAAGGTGATGTCTGCCATGCCGTCTGGCGGGATGACACGATCGTCCATGCAGCCTGGATTGCCCGGGAGACCGCCTTCGTCCAGTATCTGAGCTGCCAACTGCAGCTCGGCTCCAAGGACATCTATATCTACGACTCCCACACCCTGCCCGGATTCCGGCTGCTCGGGCTCGCAAGCCAACGCGGCAGGCATGTTATCGAGTACTACCGGGAACGAGGCTTCGAGCGGGCTCTGGCCTTGATCGCCAGCGAGAATACCACCGGCCTGCGCGCGACACGCGGCTTGGGCTACGAGCTCGCCGGGCGCTTGCACGCCCTGCGGCTGGGTCCCTGGATCTGGACATGGAATCCGCGGCCCCATGGTCCACGCAAACGCGCTCGGCAGGTGTTCGACGTGGACGATTAGGTGTTGCGGGGGTCCCAAGCAGGGACCACTCTTGGCCAGGGCCCACTCTTGGCTAGTGCCTCGCCGCGTAGGTTCCAGTACACCCCGTAGGGGCGGGGTTTACCCCCGCCCGGTAGCCGCGGGAGAGCGAAGCGTCCGAGTCCTCGAGGCGTAAACCCCTCCCCTACAAGAACTTGCTATCCACGACGCACACATCGTCCGGATGTACCGGAACTTGTGCGCGAAGGCACTAGTTGCGTGCCAGGCAACAGCTCAAGCAGGCGGCTTCTTCGGCAGATACTTTGTGAGCGTGATCACATTGCCGGTCTCGTTGTACGTCACGACGTCGGCGCATTTCTGCATCAAGATGATGCCCAGCCCGCCTAGCCGTCCCTCGTCGATGCGCTCGCGGGCCGCGCTGGCAGCCGTTTTTTCTTTGCCGCGCTCGAGATACTTCTTGTGATCGAAGCCCGGCCCATCGTCAGTCACAACCAGGGTGATCTTGTCGCGGTCGAGCAGGTAGAGCACCTGCACCATCTTTTCCTGGATGTACTTGTTGCCGTGTTGCGCCGCATTGCCGATCGCTTCCCGGATGGCCGCATGCATCGCGACCAGATCTTGTTCTTCGAGTCCCGAGTGCTCGCACAAACCCTTGGTGAGCTCGATGCCGCGCTCGACATACTCGTCGCGGGTCGAAAACTGGAAGCTGACCTGCTGGTCGAAGATCACCTCTTCCTCTGACGACCGCGCCAGCTCGGACTCGGCCAGGCGGAGCAGTGTGTAGACCTCGAACGGCTCGACGAGATGCTCATCGCCGAGCACCTGGAAAACATCAGCCTTCTCGGGGTTGAAACCCGAAGGATACAGCACGATCAGAGGCACCAGGCTGGTCTCGCGCTTCAACTTCACCTGTTCGATCAGCTGCGGAGCCCCGGTCAGGCCATAATCGACGATGACCAGGTAGGCTCCCCCCTCGCCGAAGTACTCGAAGCACTCCTCGACGCTGCTGACGATATGCACCCGCCAGCCGACCCGCGAGAAGTGGAACTCCACCACTCGTGCGAAGGGGTCGTTCTGGGGCACAGCCAAAATGATCGAGGACAGCTTGGCGGTTCCGATTCTCTCGCCAAAGGCGGGGTCCGGATCGAAAGAGATCACGTTCTCAGCGGGCGAGATGAACTGGTGTCCCGTCTCGGGATCTTTGACGATGTGTGCCTTGCGCTCGACAATCTTGATCGAAGCAAAGTTGGGAATCACGATCTGCTTACCGTGCAGAATCTCGCGCCTGATGAAATCGAAGAGGTGGTCAAGCGCCTGATCGGACACCTGCCGCGACAGCGACGTGCGTGCCTCAAGCTCGTCCAACAGCGCTTTTTTGGACACGACTTCCATCCCGACCTCTCAGTTTCGCTGGCCCTGGCACTCACGCGCTTTGCTCGTGGACCCTTCGATCATTTGAGGCGCTGGGCCGTCGCCAGGAAGGCGTCGGCGTCGAGCTTGCCACTCTCGATCAGACTGGCAACCAGAGCCCGCAGCAACAGATCGCTCGGCATGCTGGCGATCTGCTGGAGGCGCTTGTCGGCGAGACCGGACACGGCTCCGCCGCTCTCGCGTCGGCTGTAGAAGTCCTGGATCGTGGTGCGGATCTGAGCGCGTGAGGCCAGCACTCCCTCGACCTTCCGTGCGAGCAGGAACTGGACGGCATCGACGGTCTTGAAGTCGTTGGGATCGCCCATCGCCAGAACGACGTAGCTCGAGTCTCTCTTCAGGGGCACAACCTGGTAGAGCTCAACCTTTTCGCGTCCCAACCTCTCCATCAGCTCGGCATCGACCGTCTCATTGTCGAGATCGGTGTCGTGCATGTGCTGCTGCTCGGCAACGACGTGGAGCAGCACGTTCTCTTTGATGAAACCGAGCTTCATCAAGATGGTCTTCAGATCGCCACCGAGAGACTGTTGGAACTCGAGTGCGGTCCGCAGTTGCTCTTCGCTAATGATCTTGTCCCGGACAAGTTGGTTGCCCAACGCAGCATCGGCTGTCATCACGCGCCCTCGATCAGAGTTTCAGGCTGGCTGTGGCACAACGGGCGTGCCGACGGGCTGACGCCTTGCGACGTCGTGGAGGGCTCGGAACAGCAGTCATCGACCCAGCTGACCTCGCCGCCAGAGAAAGTCTCTTTCTTCCAGATGGGAACATCCTGCTTCAAACGGTCGATGAAACAAGCGGTCGCAGCCAGGCTCTCTTTGCGGTGGTGTGCGCTGACGCCGACGAACAAGGAGACATCGCCAGGCACCAGGGCCCCGATGCGGTGCACCACGACCAGGCGCGCAAGACCAAAGCGCTCAACCACTTCGGCACCGATCCGCGCTAGCTGCTTGAGTGCCATGCCTTCGTAGGCCTCATACTCCAACGCCGACACTGCCCGTCCCTGGTGATGGTCGCGGACCACCCCCAGAAAAAGGTTGACGGCACCACAATCTTTGCGGTAGAGCCCCTGCGTCCAGACGGCCACATCGATGGGCTCTCGACATAGGGTCGCGGTGACAGGCATGGACGACTCCCTTTCGGCCGCATTGTACATCATCGCAAGTCGCGATGCGAGCGCCAGCTGCAAGCTCAGAGACAGCCCTTATCCAAGCCTGCACGCCGCTTCGCCGACTTCCGCCAACTACCTGGAGCCCCTCATTGGACTTCTCTGCTGCTCTGCCGCCACGCTGTGATCCCGTCGACCCGACCTCCCCGGAAAGTGCACTGCTGGCAAAGTGTGCCAGCGAGGGCCGCATGCGGTCGGTGGCCCTCGAAGGGATCGCGCGCACCCGCGCAGGTCTGGGCCACGCCGACCGCACGATCTCTGCTCTTCTGCGTGCGTCCCGTTTCCTGCACTCGCGGGAACGCCGCCTGGTGGCCCGGCAGATCTACACCGGAGTGCGCCATCGCCGCACCTGGCTGACGCTGCTTGGGATCGACCCGAGCAGTGAGCAGGCCGACCTGGCTGTGTTGCTCGCCGGACTCGTGCGCCTGGCTGGACTGCCCGCCAAGCGCGCCCTGGCGGAGCTTCCGGGCGCGGGCTTCGAGCGCATCGAGCGGCTTGAGGTCAGCTATGCGAGCTGGAGTGCCGCCCACAGCGACAACGAGGCCGCACGTCTGGGCGTGGCGGCTTCCCTGCCTGACTGGTTCGCCGCCCGCCTGTTGGGCGCCTTTGGTCCCGAGCGGGCCTGCCAGCTGGCGGCGGCCTGCAACCGCCAGGCGGGCAGCGTCATCCGTACCAACCGGCTGAAGACCGAGCGCGAAACTCTGCGCAAGGCCCTCGCCGACGCCGGACACGCCACCCGGCCGTGCTCGCTGGCCACCGACGGTTTGATACTCGAGCGGCGGGCGAACCTGCTGGGATCCGCCCTGTTCAAACAAGGCCATTTTGAGCTGCAGGATCAGGGCAGCCAGTTGCTGTGCGAGCTGGTCGCCCCACCTCCCCGCGGCAAAGTGATCGACTTCTGCGCGGGCGCGGGCGGCAAAACCCTGGGTCTGGCCGCCTTGCTGGCAAACCGCGGGCGCATCCTGGCGCTGGACGTGCGTCCAGGCGCGCTCAAAGAGCTGCGCAAGCGCTGCCGGCGGGCCGGCGCGGGCAACGTCCAGGCGGTCGAGATCGAGGCCGAAGGTGCACTTCCAAAGAAGGTGGTGGACTTCGGAACTGCTGACCGGGTGCTGGTCGATGCGCCTTGCAGTGGTAGCGGTGTGCTGCGCCGCAATCCCGAGAGCCGTTGGCTCTGGAAACCCGCAGACATCGCCGACTTCGCACAGCGCCAGGGGGCCATTCTGGCGCGAGCAGCACCTCTTGTGGCAGCGCGTGGTCGGCTGATCTACGCGACCTGCTCGCTGTTCGATGAAGAGAACAGCGCGGTGGTCGAGCAGTTCCTGGCGTCCCATCCGGAGTTCGAACGCGTGCGGGCACGGGAGATTCTGGGAGGCGAGCGGGCACGCGCGCTCGGCGATGGAGAGGTGTTGCGTCTGCTGCCGGACAGCCACGATTGCGACGGCTTCTTTGGAGCCGTTTTGAGGCGGCGCCGCAGCTGAGATCAGTGCTCAGGAAATCGTTGTAGCACCCGCCCTGGCCTGCTAGTCTGTGGACGCTCTTGGGATTCGGGACAGAAGGACTGGTATGGAATTCGACGTCAAGGTGGAATTCGTCCACAACTCCAACCGGCTCGACGGGATCCTCCTTCCTTGGAAAACGACCCTCGAAGTCGCTCGACGAGGGCCGGTCCAGAATGAGGAAGAGATCGAGGGTGAGGATGACAGCTATCCTGTAGAGGTAGTTGTCGACCATGTCCGCACCCTCGACCTGGTCGAGTCCTTTGCGGCCGCCAAGAAATTCCCCGACGACCTGATCCCACGACTGCACACCGAGCTGATGCAGAACGTGCTGTTGTCGGCTGGAGAGTACCGCGAATTCGACCTCAAGAGCGGAGTGCCCGCCCGTCTGGTCGCGGCCCATGTGCGCAAGTACACTGAGTATCTCAACAAGATGTTCAAACGCGCGGTCCATCCGGCGTCCTTCGCCTGGACCATGCATCACGAGCTTGCCCGTATCCAGCCCTTCGTCCAGGGCAACGGTCGGCTGGCGCGTCTGGTCTACGCCTTGCTGCGCTTGAAGGCCCGGCTTCCGCTCGACCCCCAGAGCCTGGCGCATCGCGAAGGATACATCCAGCGGATCAACGACTACTTCAAGAAGAAGGTGACGGCCAGCCAACGCCTGCGGGCTCCAACTCCCGAGAAGGACTGACCCTCCGGCTGGTCTTGGAGAAAACCACAACCGCGACCCACAAGCCGCTTTCCCACTAGTGGTCTGTCCGGGTTGACTTCAGCGTTTGATTGCGAAAGATGCGATCATGGATTCCCACAGCGAGGCTACGCGAATCTAGCGAAGACCACCGTGGTGCCGAAGGCACCTCCCGAAAGTTGCGAGAGTGAGCCGGCGTGGCCTGTCCCAAGGCGAACGCGGTTACCCGCGCAAAGCGCGGATCAACAAGAACGCAAGACGTGGCCCGCCATGCAAGATTGTGAGCGCTTGTGATTGAGGGACAGCCAATGGTTGGTTTGAACTGCTCAAGACATGCCTGAAGGGCCACTAGGAGACCGAGCATGAGTACCGGCAAGAAATTCGATTTCGACATGGAAGGCTTCCGGAGCTCGCTGAAGGCGACGTTCGAGGCGTTGACCGACGACGACCTCAAAGAGTGCGTCCAGGCGGGCATCAAAGATGCTTTCAAGAGCCGCCTCGATGACCTGATCCGCTATGAGTTCACCAAGCAGATCCACGACCGCATGTTCAAGAAGCGCGAAGAGCTGTTCACCGATGAGCAGTTCCCCGCCGAGGCCTCCGAAGAACTGGTGAAGGGCACCATCAAGTCCATCGCGCGTCAGTTCGCCCAAGAGGTCGTCAACCGCTCATTGCGTTGACGCTCTCCGACGCACTCACCACCGCCCTCGCGACCACGGCCGCGGCTGCAGCCGTGACCTTCGTCGTGCTCCGCCTCGCGCGCTGGCGCGGCTGGCTTGCGCACCCTCGTGCAGACCGCTGGCACGCGCGGCCTACCGCACTCTTCGGTGGCCTGGCGTTCATCTCCGTCTTCTTGTGCGCCATCGCCCTATGCCTCGGTCCCACGGGCCGCGCCGGACTGCTGGCGGCGACGGGCCTCGCCCTGTTGCTGGGCCTGGCCGACGATCTCCATGGCCTGTCCCCTGCCCGCAAGATCTTCGGCCAGCTGCTCTGCGCGCTGACGCTGTATGTCTTCGACGCCGGCGTGCAGATCGAGGGTTGGTCCTTGCTCGAGCTGCCTGCGACGCTGCTGTGGGTGGTGCTGCTGTCGAACGCCATCAACCTTGTCGACAATATGGACGGACTGGCCGCCGGGCTCAGCGCTCTGGCCAGCGCAGCCATCGCCGGGCTGGCGGGTCCGGAGACCCCCGCGGGCCTCAGCGCTCTGTTGCTGACAGCTGCCTGCCTGGGTTTTCTGCTGTTCAACTTCCCTCCTGCCCGCATCTTCATGGGCGACTGCGGCAGCCAGGCGCTCGGGGTGGCGCTGGCCGCATTGGGCGCCGAAGCGGCCCGCGGCGAGGCCGGCAACCTGGGCACACTGCTGCCATTGTTCGCCGTCGCCATCCCCCTGTTCGATACCGTGTTCGTCAGCATCACGCGCCGGCTGCGGGGACAGTCCCCGTTTCAAGGGGGGCGCGACCATCTCTCCCATCGCCTGGTGGCCTGGGGGTTGAGCGAGCGTCAGGCCGTGCTGCTGCTCTACGTGCTCGCCGCCGCGCTCGGCGGTCTGGCTTGGTTCCTCGCCGACCTGGGATTCCTCGGGGTGCTGGGCGCCGTGGTCGGCGCGGTGCTGTTTCTGGCGTTGTTCGGGCTGTTTCTGGCAGAAGCACCCGTGCCGTACGCACGCGGGCGGCGGGTCCTACCGGCCACCCTGCTGCTGGGGCTGCTCGACGCACTCGCGATCTGGACGGGCTTCCTGGCCGCCTACCTGCTGCGCTTTGAGGGGGCCATACCGGCGGGCTACGTCCCTTTGGTGGTCGAGGCGCTGCCGGCCGTTGTCGCGGTCAAGCTGACGGTTTTCGCCCTCAGCGGACTGTACGGCATGCACTCGGCCGAAGCCCTGCGGCGCTCATCCTGGCGCCTGGTGCGGGCAAACCTGCTCGCGGTGCTCGCTTGCATCAGCTTCGCCACGCTGGTGTTCCGCTTCCGCGATTTCTCCCGCGCGGTGTTCATGATCGACGGCGCACTGTGCCTGTTGGGCATGCTGGCCATCCGCTCGGCGCTCAGCTTGTTCCAGGCGGCCCTGGGACTGCGGCGCAAAGCGCGGCGCAGTCTGTTCGCAGGTCCTGAGGCGCTGTATGATGTGCTGCGTAGCCAAGCGTCGAAGCGCTTGCAATGGGTAGGCAGAGTGGACGCGGATGCGGATCTGGCGGAGCTGCTCAAAGCAGCCGCCGAGTGCGAATCTGAGCTGTGCGTGTTGCTCGCGGATGCGCCCGAGACTACCAGGCAAGGGCTGCTCGAGGCGGGGCAGCAATTCCAGATCTTGAGGCTGGAGATCGATGACCCCCAAAACTGACCCCCTGGGATTGCGCTACAGCCAATGTCAGGAGTTCCTGCCCGAGGACGACCGCACCCTGTTCGACGAGTTCGAGGGGCGCTTCAAGATCGACCGGGTCTGGCGCACACGTGAGACCTTGCGGCTCGAGCGGACTTACAAGAAAGCCTGGGCCTTGCTGCCCCTCGCGATGCTGATCCTGCTGCTGTCTGGCACGGCCCTGGCGTTCTTCTTTGGAAACCGCGTGGCGGCGCGGGTCGCGATCCAGCTTCCCATCCAGTTCTTGATGATCTACCTGTTCTTGGGATGCGCCGCCTATGAGACCCTGACGCGCAAATTCAGCCTGCGGGTCGACGCTGAGGGCATTCAGACCGGCAAGCAGAGCATCGCTCTGGCCGACGTCGAGGGCGTCGAACTGGGGGCGCTGCTCAAGGGCTGGCCGCGCACCTACGTGCGGTTGCTGCGGCCGGGCAGGCCTCCGGAGGATGTTCTACGGGCGCGCGGCGCCCTCAGCGCGTTCATCGTCCACGGTGCTCTTTCACGCATGCTCGAGAGCTCCCGCCAGGAAAGCAGCGCGGCTGTGGTGGGGGCGCCGGGTGTGGTTGCTGAAGCTCCGGCCAGCGGCACCCATCCAGGACCAGCTGCGGCGCCGAAGGAGGTCTGGTCCGAGGCGCCCACAACCCTGGAGCCCGAGGTCGTGTCCAAGCTCCACGCACTGGCGATGCCCGAGACCGCCTTGGGACGGGACGGCTACGGAGACCGGGCCTTTCGCTGGAGCTTCCGCAAGCAAGAACACGGCTGGCAGTTCCGCTGCCGTCCCCAAACGGTCTTCCGGCCTCTGCGGCCCGCCATCTTCGGCGTGTCCAGCCTGGTGATCGCGGTCGTCCTGTTCGGCAATGGTCTATGGTTGCCCGCCGTACCCCTGGTCCTGATCGGCATGATCGCCGGCCTGGTCTGCCTCCGTGGTGCCTCGGACCGGAAGGCCGAGGTCTCCCTCGCCTGGCGCGCGGGCCAGCTGCACCTGGAGCGGTACGGCAGCGACGTCCGCAGCTTCGATCCCGCCCTGGTGCTCTCGGTCGAGCCCGAAGAACGCGGTGAGCGGGTCTGGCTGCGCATCCAGCTGCCCGACGGTCCTGAGCCCGTGGCTGCAGCCTTGCAGGTCGAGCCGATCCTGCAACTCCGTGAGCACATCATCAGCACCCTCGAGGGAGCGACCCCGGCCCGCGCTTGACTTCCCCGGCACGACCTGCAATCCTCGACCTCTCCTTCCCGGAAGCACCGCCATGGCACGCGAGATCGTCGTCAGCTACCAGGGCCAGACCAGCCGCCTGCCGCTGCGCCGCGTCGACCGCAGCAAGCTGTATGGCCGCAAGCGCCGCCTGGTCGTCGATGCTCTGGGAAACCCCTGCACGCCGGCGCTCCTGACGATAGACGGCAGCGTCTTGCTGCCGGCGGGAGGTGTCGCGAGCCAATACGTCGATCAGAGCTTCGACAGCGTCGAACGCGAGGATCTGCTCGCAGTCGATGCGCTGGGCAACGAGCTTCCCCGCATCGAGTCCTCACTGGGAGACCTGCGGGTGCTGGAGGGGCCTGTCCCGGACAGCCGCGTGCTAGACGTCAGCGTGACGAGTGTCTACCAACTTGACGAGCACGACCTCGCCCAGCCGCTCCTCGAGGCGCTGGCACGTGGCGAGATCTTCGAGACCCGCTTCAACTTCCGCCGCAGTACACGCGAGAGCCCTCTGTTCCTGGTGCGCAACGAAGAGGGCCTGTTCGCATTGGTCGGCACGGAGACGGGCTTCGCATACGCCAGCTATGAGCTGCCTGCGAGCGACACTGTTGCGGGCGAGGACGATCCCTTCGACGGTGAGCTCGATGTCAGCTTTTGAAGCCCTGGAGGCGGCGTCATCCCACGCAAGCTGTATCTGACCAATCACAAGCAACGCAGCGCGAAGATCGATGTGCACGCTCCGCGACGGGCCGCCCAGATCACCTACCGCAGCCGCGCTCAGCAAACCGTCGGCAGGGTCCGTCTGATCAAGGCCGGCGCGGGCCACAGCCTGCAAGATCTGCTCAGGGACCTCGGAGACCTCGATGCGGTCGGGCAGGCATTGATCGATGGCGATCCAGAGATCGATCCCGAGCTGGTCGGACGCAAGACCGGCGACGTCCAGCGGGTATACATCGACAGCCACGGCTCGGTGTTGCATGCAACCCGCGTGCTGCAGGTGCTCGAGGACCCGCACGGTCAAGAGCTCTCTCGGCAGGAGTTCAGCGCCAACGAACCGACAGTGGGCGAAGACGTCCGCCTGGCCTGGAGCGGCAAGACGCTGCCCATCGGCGAGCTGGTCCGGCGCTTCGCTTTTACCCGCAACCTGCAGCTGCTGCATCACGGGGGTCCCAGCTTCGACTTCCTGTACGGTCTGGCCCAGCTGCTGGCCGACAAACAGGAGATGCTGTTGGTGCGCAGCAATTCGCGGGAGCAACGCGGCAAGCTGGTCTTCCAGCGCAACGGGACGCCGTACGTCGGCTTCCTCGAGGGTCGCGTGCGCGGCGCCTCCTACCTGCTGGTGTTGCACCTGTCGAATCTCGAGCTCAAAAGAGTCTCATGATGCCCAGCCCAGGCGCAGAATCCAGCCACGGCCCCAGCTCTCCCCAAGGCGACGAGCTGCACGCTGAGCGCCCGCTGCTCGCCCGAGTGCGAAGCTACACGCGCCGCCTGCAGCAGCGCTTCCGCCTTGTGGTCCCGGGCCGCGAGCTACGGGACATCCCTCGGGGCAGGATGTGGATCGCACGCAAGCTCGACGGCGAGCTCTGGTTCCTGCGCAAGCACAAGGGCCAGGTCGCGTTGATCTCTCCCAGCGGCCGGCAGCTCGGCGGCATTCCCTTGACCGACGAGGCAGCCACTCGGCTCGCAGACCACGAGCGCTTTCTGGCCGCGGGTGAGCTGTATGTGCCGGGGCACGGCGCTCGGCATGAGCTGGTCCAGGCACTCTCGGATCCCCGGGCCACAGATCGTCTATGCTTCGCCCCCTTCGACCTGCTCGAGGACGACCCCGGCACACCGCAGCAGGACGACTACGGGGTCCGCCGGCAACGCCTGCTCGCGTTGTTCGGAGGCAGCGCGCTGCTGTCCCCCCCGGAGAGCATCGAATCCCAGCAGCCCGGTGACGTCACCACGCAGTACGCCCGCTGGGTCGAGACGGGTGCAAGCCGAGGATTGGTGGTGTGGCACAGCCTCGGCCTGTGCTACACGCTCAAACGTATCGTCACCCTCGACGCTTGCGTTGTGGCCTTTTCCGAGACCATCCCCGCCGAGGTGTGCGCAGTGACGGTGGCGTTGCGGCACGGTGATGGCCGTTTCCAGATCCTCGCCACGCTCAGCACGGGCCTGCTGGAATCCGAGCGCAGCGGCTGGCACCCGAGGCTGGCGGCGTTGCAGGTCGAGAGCAGCTACCGGCTTGCCGACCACCAGGGCAGGCTCTGCCGTTGGGTACGGCCCGAGCTCGTGCTCGAGCTCAAGTGCCTGGATCTGTCCAGCCGGGAGGACGACGACCGGCCGGTGCGGCGCATGGCCGTCGACTACGACGCCGAGCACGGATACAGCCCTGCGGGCCTGGTCCCCTTCGTCAAACTCATCCACCCGGTGATCGTGCGCACTCGCAACGACAAGAGTCCGGCTACGGCAGACGTAGGCGTCGAGCAGGTCGCCCGCATCGTGCCGTTCGCCAACGAGCTGCGCCCTGCCCGACTCCAGGCGTCGGAGACGCTCTCGCGCCGCGTGTGGACCCGCACTATCGACGGCCGCAGGGCGGTGCGCAAGTATGTCGCCCTGGCAACCCACAAACATGCCGCCGACCCCAGCCATCCCCCCTTCGTAGTGCACTTCAGCGACTTCAGCCCAGGACGCAAGACGCCGCTGAAGACCTCGCTGCGGGTCGCTTCGAGCCCGGGGCGGCTGAACGCGCTGATCGCAAAGTGGCTGCAGTCCAACATCAACCAACATTGGCAGGAAGTGGGCCCCGCCCCGAGCTCCGCCAAAGAGCCAGGAGTCTAGCCATGCCTGAAGCCCCTGCCCCGATGGATCTGGCAGCCATCAACAGCTTCCTCGCGCAGCATTTCCCCATCACCGACCGCTACGGCTTCGAGATCGAGGCAGCCGATCCAGCGCAGACCCGCATGCGCATGCGCTCCGATGCCAGCATGCTACGCGCAGGCGGCTCCCTGGCCGGCCCGGCCCTGATGGCCCTGGCCGATGGAGCCGTCTATGTAGCCATCCTTGCCGCCACGGGCCAGGTCAAAGCGACCACAGCCAACTTGAATATCAACTTCCTGCGTCCGGCCCCGCCCGGAGACTTGATCGCGCTGGTCACGCTTCTCAAGACGGGCCGCCGGCTGGTGGTCGGGCAAGTAGTGATCCACCATGCCGAGGCCGGGGTTCCGCTGGCGCAGGCAACGGTCACCTACGCCCTGCACGGCTGACAAAAACCCCTCGACGCTTGGCCCGGCAGCGTTTAGAAGTCTTTGGGGGATTTCCCTGGGCAGCTGTCGAGAGCCCGTGGGCAGGCGTGAAGCATGGAGTCGATCCGCATTCTGTTCGTCGAAGACGACCCGGGCGACGCCGAGCTGTTCCAGTTCATGATCGACCGGGTGCGCAGCCATCGCTTCAGCATCGAGCACGTCAAACGCCTGCAGACAGCTCTCGAGCAACTGGAGCAAAGCAGTTTCGATGCGATTCTGCTCGACCTGTCCCTTCCTGACAGCTTTGGACTCGAGTCGATCCAGCGCATCTACGCGCGCTTTCCAGAGGTTCCCATCGTTGTTCTGACCGGCCTGGAGGACGACAACCTGGGTCTGCACGCTGTGCACGCCGGCGCCCAGGACTACCTCGTCAAAAGCGAGCTGAACGCCGGGCTGCTGACCCGCACCCTGCTCCACGCCATCGAACGCCAAGCACGATTTGCCAAAGAGCGGGCAGCCCAGGGCGCTGAAGCGAGTCCGGTCCCTGCCCCCGAACCCGGCACTCCGCCGGGCTCTTTGAGCAGCCCCTACGACCCGACCACGCCGGTCACCCTGCGCAATCCTCCGAGTAGCGGGCGCGGGCGCGTCGTCAGCGTTCCCGATGGAGACACGGGCACGCTGCAGCGCCTCGGGGACTTCGTGATCGAGCGCAAGCTCGGCAAAGGCGGAATGGGCGTGGTCTTCCTGGCCACCCAGCTCGCGCTCAAACGCAAAGTCGCCCTCAAGGTCTTGTCGCGCAGCCTCACCGAGAGCAAGACCTTCTGCAAGCGCTTCCTGGCCGAAGCCCGCCTGGCAGCGGGACTCGCCCACCCGCATGTCGTGCAGATCCTCACCGTGGGGCTCGACGATGACGCGCACCGGCTCTATTTCGCGATGGAATACATCGAGGGCGAGAACCTCAATGAGTACCTGGAGCGCCACCAGCCGAGCTTTGGCGAGATCCTGAGCATCGTCGAGGCGGTCGCCTGCGCCCTGGAGCACGCCTGGGAGCGAGGCCTGGTGCACCGCGACATCAAGCCCGGCAACATCATGATCGGTCCTCGGCTGCACGTCAAAGTGCTGGACTTTGGGCTGGCTCGTTCGGTCGAGCAGGAGCTGGCACATACCGGGACCGGCGCGATGCTTGGGACGCCTGAGTACATGGCACCCGAACAGGCGAGCAAGCAGGACAGGCCCGACTGCCGCAGCGACCTCTACGCTCTGGGAATCGTGCTCTACCGCATGCTGGCGGGGGCTCCGCCTTTCGAGGGCGACTCGGTCGCAAGCCTGATCTTCTTGCATACCTACGGCTCACCGCGCAGCATCTGCGCGCAGCGCCCCAGCGTTCCCGAGCGCTTTGATCGAATTCTGGAGAGCCTGCTCGCCAAGAAGCGCGACGACCGCCTGGCCGAGCCGCGCCAGTTGGTCGCGTTGTTGCGCGAACTTCGCGAGCAACTCAAGGCGGAAGGACGCATGGACGAGAGCCCGCAGGGGCCGGCGATCAAACCACTCAGTTTTTGGGAAGCGCAGACCGGCGCCGAACGGGGTCCGCTGTTGAACACCCGCTCGGTCAGCCCCACCGAGTCGGCGCAACATCGCGCCCTGCTCGCGGTCCGACCGGCTCGCCCTGGACGGGGGGCGCAGCTCTGGTGGGCGCTGCTTGGGGCCCTACTCCTGGCAGCTGTGCTTGGGCTCTGGGCACGCAACGTGCCTGGCCGCAGCGGGCCGCCCAGCCTCGAAGACGTAGTCTGGACATCCCCCCATCCCCTCTGGCCGCCTGCGACTGTAGCCGAGCTGCGGGGCCGCGACGGCTCTGCCTGGAAGTTGCGCGACCGCAGCCTGCTCGGCCAGCAGACGGGTCGCCTGAGTGTGAGTCAGCCGCGCGTCCCCTGGCGCCTCGAAGGGCACTTTGCCGACTTTGGAGCGGCCGCCTGGGGCGTTTCCGTCGAGCTGGAGGGACAACCCGCTTGGAGTCTGCGGCTGGTGCGCACTGTCGAGCAAGAGTTCGTGTGCGAGCTTCTGGCAGCAGATGGCACGACCCAGCAGCAGTCTGCGCTCCGGATGTGGGAACACACGTTGCGCTTCGCCGTCAGTGTCAGTGCCGACAGCGCGGTCTTCGAGCTCGCCGGAAAGAGGGCCGCTGGGGTCGCGCTGGAGGCCGGTGGCCAGGCTGTCGGTCTGTTCGTCGATGCGGGCCAGGGTGGCGAGGTCGGTTTCCTGGATCTCCAGCTACGGCAGGCAATTCCATGAGCGGGAGGCCGCAATGACACGGCGCGTTCTGATCATCCACGACAGCCTGACCGTGCGGATAGACCTGCTCGCGGCATTCGACGAGGCCGGCTTCGAGGCGGAGGCGGTCGCAAGCCTGAAGGAGGCTCGCAAAGCCATCAGCCAGGAGCCTACCGGATTGGTGGTCCTCGACCTCGACCTGCCCGACGGTAGCGGTATCCGCTTCTTGCAAGAGCTGCGCTCTGCGTTGCTGACCGCCATGATCCCGGCCATTCTGCTGTCTTCGCTGCATACCGTCGAGGATGAGATCCGCGGCCTGGTTGCCGGGGCAGACGCCACCATCAGCAAGCCCTACGACCGCGAGAGGCTGCTGTTGACGGCGTCGGAGCTGTTGGCCCGGGGAGATTCTGCCTCGGGGATGCCGGCGCACAGCGCCCTCCTGTTGGTGGTCGAGGGCCGGGGCCATCAGGATTTGCGGCCGTTGCTCGAAGCCGAGGGCTATCAAGTGATTTGTGCGCCCAATGGTCGCGCTGGGCTGGAGGCCGCACGCCGCGCCTGGCCGCAGCTGATCATCATCGACGGCAGCCTGCCTGACCTGTTGCCGCCACTGCTCGTGCAGCAGCTGCGGCTCGATCCTGGCCTGCATCGCACCCCTTGCCTGTTGTTCGCCGACCATGTCGGGGCCGACGCAGAGATCCACGCGCTGAGCGTCGGTGCGGATGGGTTCCTGCGCTCGAAGCTCGACCCCAGCTTGCTGTTGGCCCGTATCCGCGCTCTGCTGCGCTTCCGGCCCGTGTTCAGCCGCGAGATCCGCCGCCATTTCGCCGCGCCCAGGCGCCTTCTGGCCGTGATGCCGCCGAGCCCGAAAGCTCTGGAGCTCGAGGAGGTGCTGGCTGGGGAGGGCATCGAGCTGACCCGCTGCCATACTCCTCCACAGCTGATCGCCGATCCCGGGCAGCTGTCTTGCATCTTGCTGGACGGCGCGCTCCCGGATGCATGCGCCTGGATCCGCGCACAGAAAGCCGGACCAGCCGCGGGGATTCCCCTGCTGTTGTTGGCAGACGATGCGGAGGCTGCCCTCGAAGCCATGCGCTCTGGCGCCGAAGACTGGGTGCGCCGCGACCGGGGAACCCTGGTCATCCAAGCGCGCGTCCGCGCGCTTCTGCGGCGCCGCCAGTTCGAGGACGAGAGCCGCCGCATGGGGCAAGAGCTGCATCTGCGGGATATGGAAGCGGCGCGCCAGAAGGCAGCCCGTCAGCTGGCCGAATCGCGCGCCGAGCTGACTCATGAGCGCGCGGCGCGCGAGCTGGCCGAGTCCCGAGCGGCCTTCTTGTCGGAGCTCGAACGCAAGAACGCTGAGCTGACTCGTTCCAACCAGGAGCTCAGCCAGTTCGCCTACGTGGCCTCCCACGATCTCAAGACCCCCTTGCAGGCCATAGATCTGCTCGCCAGCTGGCTCGAGGAGGACCTCGAACCAGTCATGGAAGACACCTCGCGCAAGCAACTCGGCTTGCTGCGCTCGCGGGTTGCGCGTATGCGCGGACTGCTCGACAGCCTGCTGCACTACTCGCGCGCGGGGCGCCGCGAAGAGAGGCTCGAGGTCGTCGACCTCGACGAATTGCTGGGAGAGGTCATCGAGCTGCTCGGACCACCCCCAGGTATGAAGATCGAGCGGGATGGCGAGCTGCCTACGCTGGTGACCTTCCGCACCCCACTGTTCCAGGTCTTCACGAACCTGCTGGCCAACGCGATGAAACATCACGACCGCGACAGCGGAAACATCGTCGTCTCAGCGCAGGAAGGCGACGAGGCCATCGAGTTTGCTGTAAGTGACGACGGACCCGGGATTCCACCAGAGTTCGCCGAGCGTGTATTCCAGATGTTCCAGACCTTGAAACCTCGCGATGAGCTGGAAACCGATGGAATGGGACTGGCGCTGGTGCAGAAGATCGTGCACCTTCAAGGGGGACGTGTCTGGCTCGAGTCTCGAGGCGGACGCGGTGCCTGCTTCCGATTCAGCTGGCCCAAAGAAAGCCAGGCATGAGGGGCGCGATGCCGGGCTCTACGGTGAACATCCTGCTGGTCGAAGATGACGAAGTGATGCGCATGGCCATCCGGCGTGCGATCGCCAAGTCTGGCCTGCCCCACCCACTCTTGGAGGCCAGGGACGGCCTCGAGGCGTTGGAGATGCTACGGGGCACTTCCGAGCGACCTCCGCTTGCGCGGCCCTTCTTCCTGCTGCTCGACCTCAACATGCCCCGCATGAACGGCATCGAGTTGCTGCAGGAGATGCGCACCGATCCCCGGCTCCAGAGCACCGTGGTGTTCGTGCTCTCGACCTCATCTGCCGAGGAGGACATCCGCGCCGCCTTCGGACACAATGTGGCGGGCTACTTCGTCAAGACACGGGTCGGCATCAATTTCGGCCGGCTGATAGGCATGCTGGAGACCTACCTGGAGCTGAGCGTGGTGCCCTGAGGCTCGTACCGAGTTCCTGCCCAGATCGCACAAACTCCCCAAACACGGCCCGGCGGGCAGAAACGGGGCAATCCCCCTTGCCGCTGAAGTGCTTTGTGCTACGATGTATGGTGGTAGAAGCAGGCTTTCTTTTGCGGGTGAGGAATAGACCTTTGAGCAGACGACGCGCCGTCACCCTCACCGAGTTGATGATCGCCCTGGTCATCATTGCGATCCTCTCGGTGACGATTTTCATGAACCTCGCTGGCTCGGTCGACGACGCCGATACGGCGTTCGACCAGAACAAGCTCGACATCTTGCAGTGGGAGCTCGATCTGGCCTACGCGATCGCGGTCCAGGAGACCTACTCGATGCTCGAGTTGCCCGAGGCGCTGCAAGACGCCGACCTGACTCCGCTCGAGAAGCGTGCTCTGGTCGAGGCCTGGGCGGCAGCCCCCCACGCTGAGGGCACACCCCGGGTCAAACAGAGCATGGTCTTCCGCGAGCCGACTCCCGAGCTGCGCGTCCTCGAAACTCCGCGGCCTGCATTCAACATCGATCTGTTCCGGCCGATTCGAAAGGTGCTGACAGTGCCCGTCGACCGCACGCCTCCGCCTCTGGCGGCCGAGATTCCGATCGACTATCCGCCGCCGTTGCTGGTCGCTGAGGTTCCACTGCCGACCGATTTCGGGGCCCGCTTCGAGACCGTCTTCCTGGGCAACGAGGTCCTCAGCGACGGCGCCTCGGGCACGAGCTCCGGGAGCGGCAGCCTCTCCCAATCCGCCTTCGAGTACCTCGTCATCACCGTCGACCTCGCGTTCGCGCGCAACGTCGTCAGCGCCGTGCAGACCAAGGTCGAGAAGTACTCCGAGTACGTCGATGCTGGCCTCGCCGGGCTGCGGTACCGCAACGGGCTGCGGGCGATTCCGATCACCGGCGCAGAGGGCGTGCTGGCGCGCGATGGAGAGCTCGCGGGGCTGAGTTTCTTGTACCTGGCGGTCAACGACTTCTCTACGCGTCTGGTAGCGACGCGCAACCCGACAGCCGACCCCTTCGCCAGCGAGTTGATCGTGCGTGAGGTCGTGCTGGAAAACGGTCAGTATTCGTGGGAAGCGACCGCGGGCAACGGCACGTCGGACTTCGCCGATAGCAATGCCGGCAATGGTTTTGGCGCGGACCTCTACGGGCACATCGGCGAGACGGGAAGCTGGCAGCCAGGCAATATCAGGGTCACCACCCAGACGTCCTCCGGCACTGATTCTTTCGGTGGAGCTGGGGATGGGGCCTCCCCGGGCTCGAGCTTCACTTCGAACACCACCTACACCGTTACGGACGTCAACGGCAATGAGGTCACTTGGGAAGGTGACCTGGACCTACCGGGGTTGGAAGGATCGGGTGATGGTCCCAAGCCCAACCAGGGGGACGCGGGAAATCGGGCGAACGACGGCTGGGATAGCCAAGGATCAGACAAGCCGGACGGTGGAAGCCGTGGCGGGGACGCCGGCAACGACAGCTCCCGTGGAGGCGGAAGCAGCGGTGGGCCCGACAGGGGGGACGCGGACAACACCGGCGGCAGCGATACGCCTGATGCGCAGCCCGACGCAGGCGGCTCCGAAGGTTCCTCCGGCAGCACCTCGGCGGGGGGCGCTGATGAAGAAGACGACGACGCCGCCACGGATGACGATGACGATGACGATGACGATGACGATGACGATGACGATGACGATGGCGCTGACGCGACCGACGATGCCGAGAGCGAGACACCAGCCACCAGCTCAGGCCAGGCGCAGGGTTTTGATCCCCAGGTGTTCGTCGACTTCGGCGGCGACGGGAACAACGATGCGACGATTGTCTACAGCCCGACCACCGAGAAGCTGTACCTGAAAATCCTGAGCTCGGGCAGCTACAACGTCATCAACCAGAACGGACAGGGAGATGTGGTCTCGATCTCGATGCCCCACGCGACCTTGCAAGCGACCTATGACACCAACGGTGACCTGCAGGGTTTCGATACCAATGGCGATGGCTCGGCCGACATGAGCTTCAGCATCGAGACGGATCCCAACTCTGGCCAGACGACCATCGTGATGCAGACCATCCGCGTCGGTGGGCATCACCGGAATTGAGCGTCCCCGTCGGGTCTGTGCGTCTCTTCCAGAGCGCGCTTGAGACGCGCGGCCAGCCAAGCCTGCAGCTCTTCCAACGCCATGCAATTGAGCACGTCCTCGGGCCCCAAGCCCGCGCGCCGGGCGATGCTGACGCCGTGGTCGAGATGGTCCAACGCCTCTGCGCTGTGGGCATCGGCCGCCAACGAGACCAGCAACCCTCGCTCCTTTGCGCGGGCAAGCTGGCTGGCATTCAGGTCCAGACGCTGCGGGCTGGAGTTGAGCTCGACCGCGCAACCACCCTCGACACACGCCGCCAAAAAGCGTTCGAAATCGAAGGCGCTGGGCGGCCGTCCGAGCAGCAGCCTGCCGGTGGGGTGGCCGACCACCGTGGTCCAGCGGTTGCGCGCCGCCGCTTCGAGGCGCCGGGTCATGGCCGGAGCGTCCTGGGAGAACCGGCGGTGGACCGACGCGATGACAAAGTCGAGCTGTGCGAGCACCTCCGGGCCATAGTCGAGCTGGCCGTCCGCCAAGATGTCGCTCTCAATACCGCTGAGTAGTGTGCAGCGGCTGGCTGCACGGTTCAACCTCACGATGGCAGCATGCTGCTCGCGCAGCTGATCTTCGTGCAGCCCGCCCGCGTAGTAGGCGCTGACGCTGTGTTCACTGATGCCGAGATAGCGCAGGCCGCGCTCCGCGGCGGCGCGTTGCATCTGCTCCAGCGTGTGCACCCCATCAGAGGCCAGCGTATGGTTGTGCAGCGCGCCGCGCAGATCGCTGCGCCGCAGCAGGCGAGGGCTGAGGCTGCCCTTCTCGATCAGAGGCACGCGCCCCTCGCGGCGCTCCGCGGCCGTCGCGTGTAGCCCGAGGGCCGCATAGAGGGTCTCTTCGTGCGGGCAGTCCAGCGCGACACCCGAGGCGTCCCACATTCCTTCCTCGTTCAGCCGCAACCCGCGAGCCTTAGCGCGTTGTTGCAAGGCTTGCAGATGGGCCGCGGAGCCGGTGCTGAACACTCGTACAACGCCCGCCCGGTCTGGCGTGCTGCAGTGGATGCGCAAGGGCAGGCCTTGCAGCTCTGCGCACAACACAGAGTGCTCGTCGCGCACTGGAGTGCCGAGGGCCTGCGCCAGCGACTCCGCGTCCAACGAGCTGCCGACCAACAGCAGCTCGAGCGCCCGCACCAGCTCGCAGCCGCGCCGAAAGTCGCCGACCAGCTCGACGCCAGCGATGCCATCGACAGCCAGGAGCTTCTCGATCACAGCTGCGGCAGCATCCAGCAACTGGTCCCGCCTGAACCAACCTGCCCGTTGCTCGAGCTCAGCGATGCCCGCCAGGATGCGGCTCTGGGTCTTCTTGCCGAAGCCCTTGAGCGCCACCAGCCGGTTCTCACGGCAGGCGTACTCGAGCTCGCCTCGTGTCGTGATGTCGAGCTCGCGCCACAGCACGCGCAACTTGGCGGGGCCCAGGCCCCGCAGCTTGCACATTTCGAACAAGCCAGCAGGGATCTGGGCTTCCAGCTCGGTCAACAGCGGCGGAGTCTGGCCCGCGAGCACCTGCCCGATCAGCGCGGCGATGCCAGGCCCCACGCCGGGCAGTCTCTGCAGCCCGCCCGCTGCCGCCAACGCCGCCAAGTCGGTCTTGAGGCTACGAAGTCCCCAGGCCGCCGCGCTGTATACGCGTGCTTGTGGCCGCTCGAGCAGGCTCAGGGCAAAGGCCAGCCGCTTGAGGACGTCTGTCACCTGACGACGCGGTACCATTCCGGTTCCTCCGGGTTGCCTGTAGTGTACCGTCTCGAGCGCCCAGATGGCACGCCGGCCGAGCGCCGCCCGGCCCACGATTCCCTTGCAGTTTCTCGCGTGCAGCGCTTCAATGGCTTGGGGGGAAAGCACATGCAGGGACCATTCGGCGGCCAGCTCGAGAAGGATGCGCAGGGTTGGTGGACAGAGCTGCCGCCCGGCCTGGCCGAAGTGCTGGCCCGGGTCGACGGCCCGCACGTGGCTTGCGCGGAGCCGAGAGAGTCTCGAGCTGGTTGCGCGGTGTTCAGCGTAGCCGGCGCACAGCTGCGCTTCGAGGGGCTGCCCGACGACTCCCAACCCGTCGACCGCACCGCCACCCCGCAGGCCAAGCTGTTGGGCCACCTCGCCGATACCGGCGCCCTGCTGGCCCACTTTCACGAAAACGGGCGCAGCCTCGGTGACCTCGACTGGACGCAGCTGTGGCAGACTCCCCAAGGTACATTGCTACGCCTGTCCGCGCGGGGCGTCGAGCCGAAAGCGCTGCTGCGCTGGCAGCTGGCACACGGTAGGGAACCCGACAGCTTGGCCCGGCTGGCACCGGAGGTTCTGGACGGCCAGGCCCCGAGCCCTGCAGCAGACGTGTACTCTCTGGCCGCGTTGGCCTTCGAGCTGATCGCCGAGCGTCCCGCGCTCGGGCAGCTCCATCCCCTCGAGGATATGGCCGCCTTCGGGCCGCGCTTGCGGCTCGTGCTGCACAGAGCGCTGCGCCAGGATGCCACCAAGCGTCCGTCGCTGCCCGAGTTGCTGCAGGCGCTGCGCGCCTCTGCCAGCAGTCAACAGCAACGGGTCGCGCGCGGGATTGCCGAGCACGAGGCGGGCAAACCTGTCCCCCAGACCTCATCGATGTCGGGAATCCTGGTGCTGCTGTTGGTGCTAGGCGGGGTCTTCGCGTTCGTGGGCGCGATCGGCTTTGTGACTGTCGGCTGGGACTGGCTCGGCGATGGCGGACGCTTGTTCCTGCTATTCCTGTTGACTGCAGGCATCGCGGGGGGAGGCTTGCTGGCGCGCCACCGTGGCTATGCGCGCAGTGGGCTCGGCTTCCTGGTGCTCGCCAGCCAGCTGCTGTGGGCCAATGTGGCCTATGTGTTGGTACTGCAGAACCTCGACGATGATCCCGGTGCGTGGGCATGGGCCAGCCTGTTCGTCACCACGGTGGGCTTCGTGTGTGCCTGGCGCTGGAAGTCCGCCCTGATGGGGGTGCTCTCAGCGGGCGGATTCCTGATCGCCGCCATGTGCCTGGGCGCCCATCTTTCCAGCGGCACCGCGCTCGGTGCGACGGTCTACATCGCGTTGGTGGCCGCGGGAGCCTTCGGGGTGGCCGCGCTCGGCGACCGCCTCGGCGGGCTGCGTCTGGGAGTCGGCTACGCGCTGCTCGCTGTGCTCTGCCTGGTTTCGAGCGCGCTGCTCGCCTTCGGGGTGTTTGTCGAGAATGACCATCTGCTGTTCGGTTTTGCCTGGCCCTATCTGATGGCCGCTGTCTGTGGCCTGGGCCTGTACTTGAAGCCTCGCCAGCCCTACTACGCCTTCGCAGCCGTCGGGGCCTGCCTGTTGGGCGCCGTGGCCCCCACGGTCGAGGCGCTGGTGCGCTACGAGGAGCTGCTCTTCCTGCTGCTGGCAGCCGGTCTGGGCCTGGCGACCGTGGCGCTGAGCTTCTTGTGGCCGCGGCTGCGCGAGCAGCGCAACCTGCGGCTGGGATTGTTGCTGATGGGTCTGTTCAACGCCGTATGCGCGCCGGGGCTGCTGGCATTGGTGCACTGCGGAGGTGACGACGGCGGGCAGTTGCTCTCCCAAGCACTGCAGGGACCCATCGAGATGGTCACCACCGACTTCGTCTACATCGAGCTTGTGCTGGGGATCGCGGGCAGTCTGATCGCGCTTGGCTGGCTGTTCTCTGAGCGGGCCAGCGAGAAGCTCGGCTATCGACTGGTCGAAGTTGCCGGCCTGGTATTGTTTTTCGGCGTGATGACGCTGCTGTCGCTGTTCGAACCCGACGATGTCTTCTCGCCCCTGGTTCTGCTGGTGGGAGGTTTGGGAGTCCTGGGCCTGGGCATGCGCAGCAAACGCGCGGCCCTGGTGATGGCCGCGGCCATCGGGCTGCTGGTGAACCTGTCGATCCAGTACTTCGCCAAGCTGTCGGATGTCTTCCCGGTCTTCTTGCTCGTGCTCGGCTTCGGCCTGGGCTTCCTGGCGCTGGGGTTCCTCTACGAGCGCAAGATCCGGCACCTGCTGCCGGAAATGAAGACCTGGAGCTAGGAGGCCGTGTCGCATAGAACTTTCAGCCTGGATGGTTTCGCCGTCGCGTGTCAGGAGCACGAGTCCGATCCTGAGCGCTGACGCGGGCTACTGGCTCCCCTCAGCTCCAGCGGCGGCAGCAGAGTTGGGAACGGATACCTACATCTCCACACACCGGCGCCGAAGCACCGATCCCCTTCCGAGTCGTGCAGCAGAGCAACCACTCCGCGACGCCGACGAACGCGAGAAGATGCGCCACAAGCTCAGCACACCCGAGGGCCGAGCCGTCTATGCTAGACGCAAGGCCATAGTAGAGCCGGTCCATGGCCAGATCAAAGAGGTGCGTGGCTTCCGCTGCTTCCTCTTACGCGGCATGGAAGGGGTGTCGGCGGAGTTCTCCCTCGTGTGCCTCTGCCACAACGTGCTCAAGCTGTTCC
>JAJDCP010000116.1 GCA_029260765.1 Planctomycetota bacterium | reverse complement strand
TTGTGTTGTCATGTAGAGGCGAGGTTTACACCTCGAAGACTCGGACGCTTCGCTCCGCCCGCGGGCGGGGGTAAACCCCGCCCCTACAAGAGGAACGGTCGGTTATTAGACGATTCTCAGATTTGCCCCAGTTGACATCGTACGGCGATTCTAGATGCCTCAGACGTTCCCTGAGACAGCCTCTCACAGAGCGCCGCTACAGAAGACGGCTTCGATTCCTGCTCACATAGTTGAATGCGGTCGCAACGGATCGAGGCCGCCTATGCGCCGCTACAGGCCGGTTGCCTCGAACTCATGTCAGGAGCTCCGAGCTCGCGCCAAACTGTCCGGGCAGACTTGTGGGGTACGGGCTGCCCTAGGACGCGCCGCCCGTGGGACCCAACTCGACCGGGCCTTTGCCAGCCAGGGCGGCCTTGACCAGCTCTTTCTGGGCAGCGTCCGCCGGCTCTTCGAATTTGATATGCAAGGTGCGCTGCGGGAAGGGGATCGAGATACCGACTTCGTCAAAGCGCTTCTTGATGCGCAGCCGCGCCTCGCGGGCGATGCTCCACTGGTCGCCTGAACGCACCTTGATGTAGACCCTGATCACCACGGCGTTGTCGCCGAGCTCATGCACACCCGGCACGCTGAAGTCGAGGATGGTCGGGCCCAGCTCGCTGTCAGCCTTGAGCTCTTCGCCGATCTTGTTCAGCTCGGCGATGGCCTTGTCTGGATCGTCGCCGTAACCGATGCCAATCTCGAGCACGGCCCGCGCCCAGTCCTTGGTGTAGTTGCTGACCCGCCCGACATTGCCATTGGGGATGTAGTGCAGCGTGCCCTTGAGGTCGCGGAT
The DNA here is from genome assembly GCA_029260765.1 of Planctomycetota bacterium. Taxonomy (GTDB): domain Bacteria; phylum Planctomycetota; class J058; order JAJDCP01; family JAJDCP01; genus JAJDCP01. Next base: position 40,670 of record JAJDCP010000116.1, on the reverse strand, counting down.
GATGGTCAGCCGCAGGGTGATGCGCTCGACGGTGCCTCCGATGCCATCCACCGTCACGTAGTCGCCCAGACTGTACTGATCTTCGAGCAGTATGAAGAAACCCGCGAAGAAGTCGCGCACCAGGGGCTGCGCCCCGAAAGCTACCGCCAGACCCAGGATACCGGCCGAAGCGATCAGGGGTGTCACGTCGAGCCGCATCGCCTTGAGCAGATAGATGGTGGCGAGCACCCAGACCAGAATGCTCCAGGCCTTGGTGAACACCTGGAAGAGCGTGGCCGCGCGCTCTTTGCGCTCACGTTTCTCGACCTCGATGTCCACATTCGAGTCCGGCGAGATCTCTATGGTCTCTACCCGCACCACGAGGCGTCGGCCGATGCCGTTGGCCATGCGGATCATGATCAAGGCGATGATCGGAATCAGGGCCAGCCAGATGACGGTCTTCTCCGCTTCCCAGATCAGCTCTTCCATGCGCTGCGCACGTGTCCAGGCGATGTCGCCGTCGAGGAAACGCTTGCGGTCGGAAGCCTTGACGGGCCGCTCGTATTCCGGCAGCGCGTCGAGCTGTTCCTGGCTGTGGCCGGTCAGAGTCTGGCGCTGAGCCTCGATCTCTTCCTGGGTCGCCTTCAGCTTGGCCTTCTGCGCCTCGATCGCGAGGATCTGGGCCTCGAGATGCCCCGAGCGTACTTGGCGTCCGCCCGCCTTCTGCAGCTCGGCAAGGCGCTCAGAGTACGCCAGATACGATGTCTGCAGGTCGAAGATCTGGTTGGCCAGCTCGCTCGCCAGCGCCGGGCGCTCTGCCGCCTCGACAAGGGTGCGCGCCGCCATGTGGGTATCGACTGTGGCCAGATGGGACGCAGGCATCTGCGCGATCGTCTCGCGCATCTTTTCCAGCACCTCACTGCGGCGCACCGGATCGCCGGCAACCACCGTCATCGCGCGCAAACGCTCGATCTCGGCGGCCGCGCCCAGGCGCTGCATGCGTGTCTCGACCAGGGGCTCGAGCTCACCGAGCAGGGTCTGCTGATCCCGTACCACGCGCACCAGCAAGTCACAGCGCGTCTCGCGCTGCTTCAAGTTCTCGAGCTTGTTCTCGAGGTCGAGCATCTCCTCGGTGTAGCCGAACAGCAATTGCGTGTGGGCCGCGGCACGCTCGGACTCGAACAGCAACAAGAAGCTCTCGTGCCAGCGGTTGCCCTCTTCGAGCTCGAACAGGATCTCCTGCTCACGGCGTTGGGCTTCGAGCTCCGTGCCCGACTCGCCGATTTGCTCGTAGGCGGCGGAGAGCTCTTTCAGATGGCGCAGGAATTCGAGCTTCTTGACCACCAGGCCGAGGCGCTTCTCGATCATGTCGCGCAAGCTCCTGCCGCCGTCGAGCTCCGCGGTCAAGCGGCCACGGCGCGCGCGCAGCGCATCGAGCTGCGCTGTCGCCTGTTCGACCTGATCCGCCGCCTGGCTGACCTGATCGCGGTCGATAGCACCGGCAAGCTGGCCAGGGATCTGTTCACGCTTCAGCTCGTCGCTCCGCACGCGCCCATCGAGCACAATCGCCGCACCATACACCCGGCGGGCAGCGTCGAGCTCGGCGCGCTGGGCGGTCTGCCAATGACCGAGCAGCTGTTCGCGGCTGGCAAGCACCGCCAGATGGGCCCCCAGCAGACGTGCACGCTCGTCGAAGAACTGCAGCCTTCCGCGGAAGTCATTGCGCACCTGCTTGAGGGCATCCGAGAAATCGTCGTCGAACTCGACACTGGTGAAGGCGTCCTGCTCCTCAGCTGAGCTGACCGTACCGGCCCGGTCCCAGGCTGGAGGGCCGGGCACGTCCTGGTCGTCGAGCAGCGCTGTCCTCAACGCGGTACGATGCGACTCGAGACTCAGCTGCACCTTACGCACCATCGGGTCCACATTCTCGAGCAGGTTGCGGCGCAGTTCCAGCTCTTGCTTTGTCTCGACCTCGAGGCTGCTGCGAGCTGCTGCGACCTCAGCCCGGGCACCTTCGAGCTGCGCGAGCGTCTCGGAGTAGCTCTGCAGAAGATCGGGGCTCGACATCTTCTGCATCTCTACCGACCAGGCCGCCCAGGAGCGTTCACGCTCCTCTTCCTGACGCAACTCTGGAAGCTGTGCCTCGATCTCAGCGATCGTGTCACGATTGCTCTCGAGCCGCGCACGGACCTCGGCGAGCGCCTCCCGGCGGACTTCCAGCACACCGCTGAGCTGCGTCGGCAGCCCACGCAGACGCTCCAGCTGCACGGAAAGGCTCTCGGCCGCGGCCTGTTCGGGCAGGCTCAAGCTCTCGATCACACCACGCCCGTGGAGATCTTCGAGATAGCCGCGCAGGACGTCGAGCTCGAGGGTTCGGGTCCAGAGCTTCTCCAACTCGGGAAGCAGGTCGGCGTACCCTTGAGACACAACGCTCAGCGCCGGCTCAAGCCCAGCCAGCTGCGCGTCGCGGGCTTGATGGTAGGCGAGCCGGGCCTCGGCGAGGGCACGCTGTTTCTGTGCCTTGCGCCAGCTCTCGGGCCCGGGCTCGACCGTGATGGTGTCCGGCTGGGGAGCCCCCAGGGCTTTGAGCTCTGCCTGCTGCCTGTCGATAGCGCTTTCCCGCTCCGCGATATCAGCCTGGGCTGCGCGCACCTCTTCGTCCTGCTGCTCCCATTCCTCGACCCGCAGGGGGGCGATGCTCAGCAGACTGGCAGGATCGTCGTCGGAGAAGGTCTCGTGGAAGCTCTTTCGTTGCTGTGCTTCACTGCTGCGCGTCTGGGCTGCCGCGCGCTCCTCGGTGAGATGTTCGAGGTTGTCGTCATACTGCTCAGCCTGGCTACGCAGACCGGAGAGCCTGCCCGGCACCGCGGTCGACTCGGTCTTCCAGGCAGCTCGTCGGTCCTCCAGGGCATTCTGGCGGGCACGCAGGCCCTCGGGATCGTAGTCCGCGGGCGTGGCCTCCATGGTCTGTGCTGCCAGACGTCGCGCGACCTCATCCCACACGAGAGCCAATGACTGCCGGGCATCCGCCAACCGGCCTGCCTGCGCTTCCAGGCTGCCGAGCTGGCCCGCCCGCTCTTCGAGCAGGCCGCCGATTTCGGCGCTGCGCAGCTTGCGCGCTTCGAGAACCTCGATACGCTGCTCGATCCAGGTGAGCTCGGCGGCGGCGAATTCCCACGCCGAGGCGCCCGGTCCGAGGAAGGGAGGTTGCGGATCGTCCAGCCCCTGCAGACGTTCTTCCTTCTCTGCAAGTCGGCTGCGGAAGGTGGCGTCTGCCTCGAGCAGACTGTCGAGCGAGGCCTGCTCAACCTCGACGAGGGCGCTCTTTGCACGCGCCTTCTCCATCAGATCGGCCTCGCTGAGGAGGGTGAGATCTTCGGGGTTCTGAGCGCGGGTCAGGGCGCTACAGAGCAAGAGCGCGAGTCCAACTCGAGTGCGGATCGAAAGCATCAACAGGTCCTTTGTGGAGTTCCCGGGGAGCGGCAAAAGCCCTGATTAAGCCCGCTGGCCGACTCCAATGCAAGCTCTGGTCCACGGAAGCTCTGGCCGACTGTTGGCCAAGGCCGCTGGCCTGCCCTATCATCACGCCAGATTCTCGCAACCGGAGTTGCTGCTATGGAGTGGATGCTCGAGCCTGGCCGCCTGTGCCTCAATCACGGCTCATTCGGCGCCTGTCTACGCGAAGTCTACGAGCTGCAGCAACAGATTCGGCTGCGGCTGGAGTCCGGCCCCAACCGCTTCTTCCTCTCAGAGCTGTTGCCGCTGACCGACAAGGCACGGCGCAGCCTGGCCACTTTCGTGGGCTCTGCGGACGACGATCTGGTCTTCGTGCCCAACGCCACCCATGGAGTCGGCAGTGTGCTGCGCTCGCTGCGCTTTGAACCTGGGGACGAGTTGCTGGTCAGCGATCACGCCTACGCAGCCTGCCGCAATGCTCTCGACTTCGTCGCCCAACGCAGCGGCGCGCGCGTGGTGCTGGCTGAGATTCCATTTCCTTGCGCCGGGCCCGGGCAGGTCATCGATGCCGTGCTCAGCCGCGTGAGCGCGCGCACTCGTCTGGCCCTGCTCGACCATGTCACCAGCCCGACAGCCTTGATTCTGCCGATCGCCGAGCTGACCACTGCGTTGCGGGTCCGCGGAGTGCTCAGCCTGGTCGACGGGGCCCACGCGCCCGGTATGCTACCGCTCGACCTGGCCAGCCTGGGCGCCGACTACTACACCGGCAACTGCCATAAGTGGCTCAGCTGTCCGCGTGGGGTGGGCTTTCTGTGGGTGCGCCCCGAGCTGCAAGCGGGCATCCGACCGCTGGCCATCAGCCACGGTGCCCGGGCAGCGCACGCAGGCAGCTCGCGTTTTCTGCTCGAATTCGCCTGGACCGGGACGGACGACCCCAGCGGGCGGCTGGTCGTCTCCAGCGCACTGAAACTGCTGGGACAGGCCCTGCCAGGCGGCTGGCCGGCTCTGATGCAGCGCAACCGCGCCCTGGCTCTGGAAGCGCGCGAGCTGCTGTGCGGACGGCTGGGAGTCGCGCCTCCCAGCCCGGCCAGCATGCTGGGCTCGATGGTCCTGCTACCACTGCCCGACGGTCCAGGACCCGGGCGAGGTCTGCTGGCCCGCAGTCCACTCGAGATCGCTCTCGATAGCCGCTACGGCATCGAGGTCCCGATCATCAGCTGGCCCGCCCCGCCGCGCCGTTGGCTGCGGGTGTCGGCCCACCTCTACAACCAGAGCAGCGACTACCTCAAGCTCGCGGATGCGCTGCAGGAACTGCTCGCGGAAGAAACCCACTGATGCCCTTCTTCGCGCCCGAACGTCATGACTGCTCGCGCTTCGTGCTACGCAGCTACTTTCCCGGGGACGGCCCGAAACTCGCGCGCACGCTCAATGCCTCGTACGAGCATCTCCGCCACTTCATGCCCTGGGCCCGGCCCCACACATCTGAGGATGAGGCGGAACAGAGAGCGCGCGCCAACCGCGCGCGCTGGTTGCTGAACGAAGACTTCGTGATCGCGATCATCTCGCCCGACGGCGAACAGCTCTACGGTGGCTGCGGGTATCATCTACGGCATGGCAGCCTCGACCAGCAGGTCGCGGAGATCGGCATGTTCATCGGCGCCCCCTTCGCCGGAAAGGGGCTCGGCAGCGAGGTGTTGCGCGCACTGCTGCGCTGGGGTTTCGGCGCTTGGCCCTGGTTGCGGCTGAGCTGGCATTGCAGCGCCGCCAACCTCGCCAGCCGGCGCCTGGCCGAGAAGACCGGCATGAAGCTCGAGGGCAGACTGCGCAGCGCCGGATTTGATCCCGGAGAGACCCGCCGCGACACGCTTGTTTTCGCGGCGCTCAAGGACGACGGGCCGACAACCGACAAAGAACAATAGGCTCATTTGGGTCGAACCATGGAAACCTCGCTCCATCACGCATTGAAGAACGTCTACGCCGACGGGAATCCGCAGACCGAGGTCAAGATCGGGCGCTACCGGATCGACGTGGTCGCGTTCGGCGAGCTGGTGGAGATTCAAGTCAGCCGGCTGAGCGCGATCCGCAAGAAGGTGCTGACGCTGTTGCGTGAGCATCGCGTGCGGGTGGTCAAACCGCTGGTGCGCGAGAAGCTGCTGGTCAAGCAAGAGACCCCCGAAGGGCCCGTGCTCTCGCGGCGGCGCAGTCCCAAGCGCGGCAGTCTGCTCGACCTGTTCGATGAGCTCAGCGCCTTCCGCGGCATCTTTCCCCATCCACAGCTGGCCGTCGAGGTCGTGCTGGTCGACGTCGAAGAGTGGCGCCTGCCCCGGCCCGCTCCCAAGCGCCGCTACCGGCAACGCAACTACAGCGTCTTCGACCTGCGCCTGAGGGAGATCTGCGAGATCCGCTGCCTGCGTACCGCTTCCGACCTGTTGCAGCTGATTCCGCTGGGACTGGCTGAACCCTTCGATACCGGGATGTTGGCGGGCGCGATGGGAATTCCCCGCTGGCAGGCGCAACGGGTCGTCTACTGCCTGCGCCACTGCGGCGCCCTCGAGCAGGTGGGCAAGTGCGGCAATTCCAAGCTCTATGCCTACCAGAACGAAGCGCTGGCAGGCTGCGCACCGGGTTCGACCGGTGCGGACGGCTTCCGCCTGTCAGCTTGACTCAGCGCCTGGAGCGAAGCGACTTTCTTGTAGGGTGCGGGGTTTATCCCCGCCCGGAGCGAAGCGTCCGAGTAGGCGATGCGGGAGGGGGTAAACCCCTCCCCTACAATGAGCAAAGCCCCAGGTTAGGAGCCCAGGTCTTTCAGGCGCTCGAGCTGCCGCTGCAGCAACTGCGACAGCCGCGGGATCGAGGCCTCGACATGGCTCTTGGCGCTCGGACGCAGCTTCTCGTAGAGCTTCTTGACCGTCAGGGTCTTGGCCCTACGCGCCTTGCGGTCCGTGACCCCCAGCAGGGCTTCGGCCGCGCGGTTCTTGAAACGCAACAGCCGCGAACGGAAGTCGTCCGGCCCCTCGCTATCCTTCCAGATCGGCTCGAGGGCCTCGAGAAAGTCGTCGAGCAGGCTGTTGACCACGTCCACCACGAAACCCGGCTTGACCGCCTTGACGACCTTGTAGGCGCCCTTGATGGCAAAGCCGCTGAAGCCGCCCTTGCCGCGTACCTCGGCGTCGATCAGGTCGAGGGTCTCGCGGACCATGGACTTGCGCTCGGGTTGTACACCCAGGGCTTCTTTCAGGCTCTTCACCACACCTCCTGGCCTGCAAATGCTTGTCTTTCGAGCAACCGCTTGGTGTTCTCCTGGCGCTGCTGGAAGATCTCGTCGAGGCTCATTCCGCCCATAAAGAGCTTGGCCGCCTTCACGCCCAAGGAACCCAGCGGAAATTCGTAGTCGACGATCTCCGTCAAACGTGTGCCTGTCTTTGTCTCTTCGAACAGATGTTGATGGCGCCAGAGACTGAAGGGACCCTTGGTCTGTACCTCGGTGAACCCCTTCCCGTCTTTGAAGTCTTCGACCACCGACACCCAGGGCAGGGGGAAGGGGCCGAAGTAGAAGCTGACCCTGATCTCTGCGCCATCGCACATCGGCAGGTCGGCATGTCGGACCTTGACCCTGACCTTGCCCGGCGAGATCTGGCCAAGATTGTGGGGGTTCTTGTGGAAGTCGAACACCCTGCTCAAGGAGCGTTCGATCTCAATGCACTGGTGTACTCGTGACATGGAACATCCTCGTCTGCTTGCTCCCGTTACACTATTGAGTTTAGCATACTGGGGCTGCCTGCGGAAGGCGCTTTGCAGGCGTGGGGGCAGTCCCGGGGATGCTCCGGGCGGCTTTCACAAGCCCGTCATCCAATCCGCGCGCGCACCGGTCTGCCGCCAGGCCCTCCACTCGTGCATGCGGCGTTCCGCCACCTCCCGGATCTCCGCGGCGCTCATCGCACCCTCGCGGGCAAACAGCGTGTGGCCTTGCGGGGAAAACAACAGGTGGCGGGGAATCGTGATCGCCGTCAGGTCGGCTGCCAGGACCTGGCCTGCGTCCAGGCCATGGGCGCTGGCCCAGCTGCGAGCCGTCTCCTGGGTGGCCGGATGCCCGTAGCCGCCCATCTCGCTGGTCATGACGGTGAGGAATGCGATGTCCTCCCCCAGGTTGCCGTCGATGTCTTTGATGATCTCGGCCTGCTGCCTGCAGGGACCGCACCAGGGCGCCGCATACTCCGCCCAGACGAAACGTCCCTCGAATTGCTCCATCGAGACATCCTCACCACGGGCGTTCTTTCTCGCTGGCTTGCCCCGCAGGTTGAGATAGGACGCGTCCGCCAGGTTTCCCACGTACCCTTCGAGGCCCTCGGGGATGCCTCCTCCCGCGCTGTCGCTGCTGTCGCCGCAAGCGCCAACAAACAGCATCAACCCGACCGACAAGGCGGCGCAGCTGAGGCGCTGGAGTCGCTGGCTGAGGGGGTCGTGGGACATGGTCGCCTCCTGTCTATCCGGGTGCTTTGAAGCCGTGCTGTCAGCGCGTTTCTGGCGAGCGTTGACGCCCTGGGCTCCATGGTGCGCTCCGCTGGGTTTATCCCCACTGTACCACAGGCGCGCCAGGCCGTCCGCCCATACGGAGCTTGGCGCCACAGGCCGAGGAATGCTACGCTGCAGGCAATGGGGACCATCTCGATGCACCCCTGTGCCCAGGGGCCCGCGGAGGCTCCCGGCCCGCGACTTGAGGTTCCTCTTTGGATAGTCACGCCTTCGACGCGCTGCAAACCCGACAGCAGCTCCGGGCTGCGCTCGAAGAAACCATCGCCGCATGGGCGGGGCCTTCGGTGCGTGACATCCCTGCCCTGCTGGAGATCGGCAACGCCGAGCTCAGCCGCAAGCCGAAGGCCTTCAGCTATCTGTGCCAGAGCTGCAGGCTTCTGATCAGGCTGGGGGACGCGGCAGCGTTGCGCTTCGTCTCGAAGCTGGCTCCCTTGATCTACAGTCTGGAACGCAGCCAGCACGCCTCGCATCGCTTGTCTGATCTGTACAAAGGCCTGTCCCAGATCGGTCTCGGCGTCACGAACTTCGGCCTGCGCAAGGTCTCCCACGCGGTGGCCGGCTTGCCGCACACCAACGAGGGCTCTCCCCAGGACAGGGTGCTCGCCTTCTGGGGGCTGACGGGTGCCGCGGTCGCACTGCGCAACCTCGCGTTGGCCGCCAAGCTTGCGGCAAAGTGGCAGCAGGCTGCCCGGCAGGAATCGATGCAGGCCGAAGCGCTGCGCGCGACGCTCGTCCTGCACATCTTCCGGCTCATAGAGGCCAGAGAAAACAGCGATCTCCTCGACGCGGAGCGACTGCTCGAGACAGCCCCCAACGTCTGGCAGGCGGCCCTGCGTCTCGTGCAGGTCTGGACCCTGGCCGCCAGGGACGCGCCGCTGCCAGACATCGTCGCCTGCCTGCAGCGCTGGCCTCGCGAGCTGCAGGCAGCGAGCGAGTTCGCCTGCGCGCAGTCGATTCTCTCAGAACCAACCGCGGCGGGAGATCCCGGCGATCTCAGCCCGTTGTTTCTGGGGCCGGATCTGGACTGGTGCACGCCCGGACGCCCGCTCGATGGGCAGTTGGCAGGCGGTTTCGCGGAGATCTGCCGCATCCGCCAGCAGCTCTGCCGGCCCGACGCTCTGGCCGGACGATCGCTGGCCCAACTGCAGGCTCTCGCGCGGGTGCTCGCCAGCTGGGAGCTTGGACGCCCCCACAAGCGTGTCGAGCTGACGATCAAGCAACGGGACCCCGAGCGCTACTACCAATCCGTCCTGGCGAGGCTGGTGGGCGATCACGTGCGCTCCTATGTCATCAACGAGTCGCTGGGGGACACCGAGATCGTTCCCCGCGACGATGTGCTCATCTGGATGTGTGATGTGCGCGGGTACTCGACCCTGGTGGCAGAGCTCCCGCCCGAAGGCATCTTTGAGATCCTCAGCCCGCTGTTCAAGATCATGCACGAAGAGCTGGGTGCCGTGGGCGGCGTCATCCACGAGTTCGTCGGCGACGCGATCATGGTGGTGTTCAACGGGTATGGGGCGTGCGCCGACCTGCTCGCCATCCTGACAGCCACGGCACGTTGCCTGCGACGGATCTTCTATCTTGGCTCCTTGCGTCTGCATGCCGGGGAGATGCAGGCCGAGATCGGGGTCGGCATCAACAAGGGGCCCGTGGCCATCGGCTATCTGGGCGGTCGCAGCCGCTGCCAGCTGGCCAACCTGGGCAACACCGTAAACGTCGCGGCGCGGCTGGAGGGGTGCACGCGTCTGCTCCCCTGCCCCGTCGTGTTGAGCGCGGGAGTCTTCGAGAACGGGCGCCCTGAGGTCTGGAAAACCCCGCGCTCGGTGGGTTTTGGCTTGAGAGACCTGCCCGACCAGACGTTGAAGAACATCCCACATCCCTGCGCCGTGATCGGCCTCTCCCCGTTGGTGCGGAGTTGGGTAGAGTTCTTCGCGGAGACGCCGCAGGCGACCCCCGAGCCGGGTGTTGTCTACATCGGTGTCGGCCGCTCCATCGAGCCAGGAATCCTCGACACACAGGCTGCTGAAAGCGCGCAGCGGAGCCACAGCCAGCTGTTGCTCTCGCAACCGGAGCTGCTGCTCGACCATCTCGCCGACCAGATCCGTGCCGAAGGAGGGGCAGACTTCAACCGGATCGAATTCCGGCTCAGCGAAGATCCCAATCTCGACAAAGTCAGCTGCCTGTACATCGCCTACGAGCTACTCGCGGGCCAACCTCGACGGGCTCTGCTTCAGCAACTGGCAGCCTACGTCAGCGAGATCGAGCAAGGCTATCTCAGCGCCCATCGCGACCTGACGACCTCTCTGTACGGGGTGTTCATGGCGCACAAGACAGCCATGGAGAAGGATCAACCCCCAGGCTTGCAAGACTTTGTGCGCGTCGAAGCCGGCCTGCGCGTGCTCGACGCTGCGATGTTCATCGCCGCGCGGATGCACCCGGCCCGCGCCGATTTCGGCTCGATTTTCGCCGCGCACGGGTTCTTTCCTCAGGAACGCGCGCAGCTCAAGACCGACCTGGCTCTGTACCGGCAAGATTGCCGCCGTGGCCATCGCTACGAGGCGCACGTCGGCGGCCGCCAGGAGAAAGTTGCAGGCGTCTGGCTGTCACAACCGGCCAGCCTGTTCTTCAAGGTGTGGGCACGCAACGACCCAGACTCGCCAGGAGGAAAGGGCTTCGGCTTCATGGTTGTCGATTGGTCCCATGCCCAGAAGAACATCTTTGTCATCAGCGTCGATCCAGCCTCCGGAACGCATCTGCGCGGGCTGGGTGCGCGCTGCGACGCACTGGAGCGCGCGCGCCGCCTGGATTTGCGCGAACCTCCAGGGCCCTGGAACCACGGGGCCGCCTACGGGCACACGATTCTGTTGCCGCCCAAGCAAGGGACGGTGTTGACGGCGCAAGAAGTGCAGGCGTTGCACGAAGCCTGGGACGGCTGCCCCTAGTGGCTATTCTCAGTGAGGGAGGTGCTGGCCATGACCGAATCTCGAGCCACCGAGCCTGATCCGCTCCCTCCGACCAGGGTGTGCGCGCCGGACCCGGCACCGGAAGAACCAGGCGAGCGCGAGCTGGAGCCGTTGGGCCCCCGTTACCTCGACCAGGGGGTGTTCGCCCAGGGGGGAATGAGCCAGCTGGGACTCGTGCTCGATCTACGCCTCGGCCAGCTGCGGGTCATCAAACAGCTCAAGCCCGAGCTGGCACAGACCGATGCGCTCGTCAGGCAGTTCGTCGCGGAGGCGCAACGAACGGCGGGCCTGACGCATCCCGGGGTTGTACCCGTGCACGATCTCGGGCTCAACGCCAACGGGCTGCCGAGCTTCTCGATGAGCCGTGTACATGGGTCGGATCTCAGCCATTGGCTCCGCGAAGAGTCCGAGCGGGGCACACCGCAGTCCGAGTTGTTGGCCCGTGCTGTCGCGATCCTGATGAAGATCTGCGAGGTGCTCTCGTATGCCCACGATCAAGGGCTCATCCACGGCGACCTCAAGCCCGGCAACATCATGGTGGGCAACTTCGGCGAGGCCTACCTGTTGGACTGGGGGGTGTGCCGGGAGAAGCACGCCCGGCCCCGAGTCGTCGCCGGGACTCCGGCCTATATGTCCCCCGAGCAGGCCCAGGGAAAACCGCTGGACGAGCGATCGGATGTCTTCTCGATGGGCGCGATCCTGTACGAGCTGCTGACGGGAACGCCTCCGTACGTCGGCAGCACACAGCGAGACGTGTTGGAGGACGCGAAGCGGGGCATGGTCACCGACCCACTGTATCGAGCTGAGGGGGTCCCGCGTGCGCTCTCCAACATCACGATGCGCGCACTCTGCCGTGATCCGGCGCAACGGCACGCCACGGCGGGCCAGCTGCGCGACGATCTGGAAGCGTTTCTGCGCGGGACCTGGCGTTTCGAGCAGGAGCGCTTCAAGCGGGGCTGCCTGCTCATCCAGGAAGGGGATCAGGGCGAGCGCGCGTTCACGATCCTGCGAGGTCGCTGCCTGGTCTTCAAGACGGTGGATGGAGAGGAGCGAACGCTGAAAGAGCTCGGTCCCGGCGATAGCTTTGGCGAGATCGCGATCCTGTCCGACATCCCGCGCTCCGCAAGCGTGCGCGCCCTGACCGAGGTCGATTGTCGCATCGTGGCACGAGAGACCTTCCAGGATTGGCTGGCCCTCGATCCCTGCCTGGCTGGGTTCATGCGGTTTCTTGCTGAGCGCGTGCTGCAGAGAGATGCTGAGCTCCTCGAGGCGCAGGACCGCTGCCTGGCTGCCCAGGTCGACTGCCAGGCCATGCTCCATATGGCAGGACGCCGGTCTGTCCCGCTCAGCGAGGCGACCGCTCAGCTGGGCGGGGCTCTGCAGATCAGCCAGGCGCGGGTGCGAGAGCTGTTGGAGGAGAGTCCGTTGTTTGAGGTCGAGGCGGACGTGGACCGGTTGGGCCTGTGCTAGCAGGGCCTAGCGCCCCGCTTCCGCCCGGCTCACCAGCATCTCCGCCATCGCCAGCGCCTGTTCGGATGCGACCCCGAGCCCAACCAGCATCCCGGCCAGGCGCCACAGGTTGCCTGGCGCACCGTCAGGAAACGTCAACGCGGCCTCGAGAAACCGAACCCCGCCTTCGCTCCAAAGCCCCCAGCGAGCGAAGACCTCGCCCCGCGCCGCGCTCTTGACGGCCTGCGCGAGGGCATCCAACTCCTCTCCGGCGTAGATCGCATCGACGGCCGCAAGCTCTTCGACCAGTCCTCGCGTGCGGCGATAGTCGGGGTCGAGGCGCTCCAGATAGACCTGGTCCGCGCCGACCCGCGTCCCTGCCTGATCGAACCCCTCGAGCCGCACGAGATACGACTCCGCCATCTCGAGCTCATGCACGTCGAGCCCGCCTCTGAACACCGAGCTGCCTCCGGCCAGGCGCGGGCTGGACCAGACCGTCTGCAAGGACTCCTCCACGCAGACGGTGAGCTGCCAGGCGGCCACCGGTTTGGACGCGTACCAGAGAAACACGACCGGATCGAGCTGAGAGACAAAATGGGGCGCGATCAAGAACGGATCGCGCCCGTCAGGACCGCCCCGCAAGCCTCCCTCCAAGCCTCTGCCGGCCGGTCCGTCCTGCCAGGAGACCTGCAGCGCCCGCAGCGCGTCGATGACCGCGGCGATCGCCCGCGCCGGCCGCTCCACTGCGTCCTGCGCCTCTGCGCCCACCAGCCAGGATTGACCGCCTCGCAGCGGGAGCACCGATTGGGCACGGGCGGCCACCAACTGGACGAAGCCGCCTTCAGCCACCTCGACCGCGGTGCCCTCGGGAAGCGACATCCCCCGCACAGCCGCCACAGCCTCGGCCGCGCCGGGAAGCAGGGCCCGCACCTCCCCCTGGAGAAGGTTGACCCACGCCGTCTCTGCCGGCGGGGGCGGGTCTTCCTGGGCCGCCGCATAGGAGACGAGCAGCACGAACCCAAGCCAGATGGAGGTCTTTGGGAAGCGCATCGGTTTCTCCTAAAATGGGCGACCCCACAAGATATCACACATCCAGTGAAGCATCACTCCGGGCCCGCTGGCCGTCCTGGGGACTCTCGGCTGGGGCGCGAGCTCGACCGCCCCACAAGAGCACACGCAGCACGACTTCCTCTGGAATCTGCAGCTCCTTGAGCGCCCGCTCCAGCCCGTGTCCAGCCGTCACCGAAGAGGCCGCTTCCGGGAACAACTCGACGGCCGCCTCGCTCCAGAAAACTCCGGTCTCGAGCAGCCGGAGGCCGCGTGCCTGCGCACCGACCAGAGCGCAGATCTCTTCACGCAGGGCCCCGATATCTGTCCTGCCGCGCACACGGGCCGACTCGGAAGTGTCCTGCGGCCGCTGAGAGGCTGGCAGCAGCTCCCCGAGTGGCGCGTTGGCCTCCGGCAGCTGGAACGCGCTGCTGACCGTGGGCCCGCCCCCCTTGGCCGCGATCTGCAGCGTAATGTGGGCGGTATACAACCCCGGTCCCAGCGTGAGGTCTGCGGGGGCGTCCCACGCGCGCAACGCGCCGTCCACCCGTTCGTCGAGGAGCGACTGCCCCTGCTGATCGCGGAGCTCGATGCGCCAGCCTCGGGCCTCGCCTTCCCAGAGCCAGAGAAAGCGGGGCTGCCGCGCAAGCCAGGTCTGGCAGGGCGCTGCGATGTGCACGCCACGCAGCTCTTTGCGCAGGCGCTCTTGCAAAGCCTCCAGCCAGGTATTGCTCTGTTCGAGCAGGCGGACCTGAACCCGCTGCAACAGGTCGCGGGCGCCGGACTGGAGGTCGGCCAGGCAGGCTCCCGCCCAGGTCGCGAGCGCCTCGTCCAGACGCCGCCGGACCTTCGCTGCCAGCTCGTAGGAGTGGTCGAAGTAGTTTCGTAGATGTTTGAGGACGAAGATCGGACTGCCAGGCCTCTTGAGCTCTTCGGGGATGCGCTTGAGAGCCCCCGAGCCTTCATAGAGGCTGAGGTAGAGGATCTCCACAACGTCTTTGACGCCACTCGGGCTGCCCAGCTGCCACTCCATGCCGGCGATCCTGCGCTCGACGCGGTCGGAATGGCGAAAAACCCGTTGCTCTTTGTCCTGCTCGGCGAAGGCCGGATCTGTGCTGGCGGTCCAGCTGCGCGAGCGGACCAACTCGTTGGCGAGCAGGCGCTGGATGTGGCAACGACGAAACAGCTCCGCAACCGGGTCGGCGCTCCAGCTCCTGGCGGGCAGCGTGCGGAACCTCTTGAGCTCTACATGCAGTGTCCAGACCCGTCCTCCGGCCACCCCGGCACAGCCCAACAACGCCCCACACAGGGGCCGGAAGGGAGGCGCCAGGGTCCACGAGAAACGCAGGCACAGCAGCGAGGCGATCAACCCCAAGGCTCCAAGGCCGAGCACCCAGAAGCCTGCCCTCCAAGGGCTCTCGACCCACAGCGTGATCAGTGCTCCCAGGAGCAGGAAGGCGCATGCCACGACGGTCGAAACCGGGCCAGAGACCGGCAGGAAACTCCGGCCTTCGATGATCTGCTCGATCTGGCCTGCGTGGATCAGAACCCCGCGCCGCCAGCCGGCTGCCGTGCGATGCGTGTCGAGGTTGCTGGTCGAGCCCACCAGCCCGAACAACACCACCTTTCCGTCGAAGCGCGCCAACAGCGCCGGGTCGACAGTCGCGCCAGCGAGGGCCGAGAGAGGGACCGTGAAGAAATCGTCTGACTGGGGCACGCGCGCCATCCACAGGCGCCCCGCGTCGAGCACAATCTGCCGGTCTTCGAAGACCACACGCTCGGAAGTCACCTCCTGGGGCCAGGTCCCTGGCGTGAGCTGGGTAAACGAATGCAACAGTGCCGCCGCCAGACCCAGGCCGAGCCAACCGCCGCCCTGCTCGTCTGTGAAAACCTGGCCGACGGCGAGGATCGGCTCGTCGTTCTCCATCAATTGGGGGGGGCCCAGCGCTGCCAGCCCGAGGTGCACTCCCTGCAACCCGTCGACGGGAGGGCTGACCGGACCAGGGACGAAAGCGCCTGCGGCGGCGTCCCAAAACCAGCCCATCTGCGCCGCGAGCAGCACCGGGTACTCGGTGGAGGTCAGTGGATCGGCGAAGAACTCCCCGTCCAGGACCGCCTCGCCCAGCCTGGAGTCGACGTCGGCGAAGATGTCCAGGACCACGACTCTCGGCTTCCGCTGCCAGATGCGCAACAGGGCCTGGTTCAGGCTGCTCAACTCTCTCGGCCACTTCTCCACATCGACGATCACCACAGAGCTCTGCTCGGGCGGAACAAAAGGCGCCCCGGCCACGGCCTGGGCAAAGGCACGCTCCAGCCGCAGAATCGCCGACCCGGCGGGGCCGAGCAGAACCAGCAGCAGCACCGCAGCCGCGGCCAACAGCCCGACGGCTGGCGCCCTCCGACGCAGGCGCGCCGAGGATGCAGGCTTCAGGTCCGAAGAGGGAAGATCCAAGCCAGGCCCTCGAGTCCGCACCGCTCAACTTCCTCACACGGGATCGCATGCTTCTCTGCCTCGAAAGTTGGCGAGCTGAGGCAGGTGGCGATGCCCGGGGTGCTGCGAGCAGAGATCCAACGGACAGAGCTGTGTGGTGCGGCATTCATGGTAGAAGATCCATGCAGAGGCGCCAAGGCGCAAAGACGAGCAGAGGACACGTCCACGCTGAAGGATGTGTACCCACGCTTGCGGCAAAGCGGAAACTCGAGCAGGCGCCTGGTGAGACCCGCAGTGCCAGACACCGGGTGGGCTCTCACGCGCGAGCCGGTACAATCTTCAACATCGCCAACACCATCCGCATGGGAGTTGCCTGTGGCCGAGCTTCCCGAGAAGGACACGGACGCACTGGAGCCGTCCGGCCGCCAACACCCCGTCAGCGACGTGCGCTACCTCTTCCGCAGCCTCGACGCACAGAGCCTGCCAGGCCCGGGGGAGGTCTTCTTCCGTTGGCATTGCGAGCCGCATGCGACGCCGGCTCTGGCCTCACAGGTGCTCGCTCCCGACTTCGCGGGCCTGCGCTCGGGCGAAGGAACACCGCGGGCGATCGTACTGCCCGATATCTCTATCGCGCCGACGCTCGACGACATGCTGGCCGCCTGCATTCTGCGCTTGCGGCTTCGGGGCCAGACGGCGCCCGAAGGACTCGCGGCCTTCGCCGCCTACGCGGGCCGTGTCCGGCAGGGATTCCGAGGAGGCGCGCCCGCCCTGGCAGGCTCGCTGGAGGGGATCTTTCTCGCGGTCCGCAACGCCGAGTCGCTGACCGGCAAGCGCCTGTCGGATCCGCGCCTGGCGGACCGTTTCCTGATCGGCTGGCAACGCCTCGAGAGACACATCCTCGCCGCGGCGGAGAAGGGTGAGGATCCGGCCCACGACGACCTCTTTGGCGGCTACCACTTCGCCCAGCAGCGCTGTCTACTCGACAAGGATCTGACGGTCTACCAGGGCGATGTCGCCCGCGGTAAGCGCTGGGTCGGCACAGTGCCGGGTCGTGCGGATCCGGTCTCGGTGCTGATGATCGACCGGCCCCAGAGTCTGTGCTTCAAACAGTGGAGCCGCAACGACGCCGAGGCCCCCACCGGGGGTCGCTACCAGGTGATGGGCGTGCGTTGGAACCCCCAGCTCTGGGTCTTCTCCAGTGATCCCCGCGAGCAGATCTCTCTGCGGCCCCTGTGGAGACGCCTGCAAGCGGCAGAGGAGCAGACGGGCGCGGAACCCGGGTCCGGGCAGCCACGCGCCTGGTTTGACGGGTCGCGGCATCACTACACGCTGCTGACGACGCCCAGAGGGGGGTCGCAGCTGCCGGACGAGCGCATCGAGCAGATCTTCGCGGAGTGGCTGCAGGCGGTCGACCATAGCGAGTACAGCGGCCGGGAGATGGAGCGGATCCTTAAGGCCTGGCCCGCGCTGGGAGTGCTCCGAGACCTGGGAAGTCCCAGCCCGTCCCACCGCGACGGGCACGCCTGGGTCTTCGCGGCCCGCGATCCCGTCTCCGGGCCGGTCACGGTGCGGCTCTATGGCGTGGGAGACGCACGCTCCAAAGCCGTCGAGCAGAAGCTGCGCGAGCAGCCGACAGCCCTGCATGTGGACGCCTGCCAGGCCCGGTCAGAGGACCCGCGGCGGAGGTACCTGTGCTCAGTACGCGCCCGCTTCCAGCTCAACTACGAACAAGCCCGGCTCCACTGCGAGGTGGTCGCCGAAACCCCCTGCCGCAGCCTGAGCTTCTGGCGTTCCCAACGGGAGACGCTGCGCATCGAAGAGGTGGCCAGCCTGGTCGCTGGAGCGGCCGCGGGCGTCGCGCTGTTGCACGGCTGGGGGGTCAGCCATCGCGACCTGCATCCGGAGACCATCGACGTCGAGGACCGGGGCGACGGCAGCCCGACGGTCAGGCTCGCGGGTTTTGGCTGCCACCGCCGCGGCTCTTGTCCAAGCCGCGAGCTGCATCCCCAGTATGCTCCGCCCGACCTGCAGGAAGACGATCCGCGCTACGACGTGTTCTCCCTCGCCGTGCTCGCGGTGTTCGTCATCCGCGGGGAGCTGAGCGCCCCCTTCCGCGAGGGGGGCGAGAACCTGCTGGGGGCGGAGGTGCTCGAACCGGCTCGCCGCGCGCGGACAGTCTGCGACGCGACCGAAGCCTGGTACCAGAGCGTGACCGAGCTGTTGCTGCGGGCGACAGCCTTCGACCCCCTGCTGCGGCCCACCGCGGATGTCTTCGCCCGCACCTTCCTCGAGATCAGCCGCTTCGGGATCGACGCGTCGTCCCGCAATGGCTGCGTCTTCCAGAAGTTGGCGCTGCTTCCCGCACTCGGATCGAGCGAAGAGGCGGACGAGCCCACGCTGGTCGGTACCCCACGGCCCAGCGTCGCACAAGCCTCGTGCGTCCGCTGCCAGCAAGAAATCGTCGGGGACAGCCAGTTCTGCGGCGTTTGCGGCGCCCGCATCCGGCCGGCGGAATCGACGGCGGCCTGGAGTCCCCTGGTCAAGAGCCACGACCTGGTCGGCCAGCGGATCGGCAGCTACCGCCTGGACCAGCTGTTGGACGAGGGAGCGGGAGGCGCCGTGTTCCGCGCCACCCAGACCAGCGTCGCCCGCCAGGTCGCGTTGAAGCTGCTGCGTCCCGAGCTCTCGCGCGCCTTGGACATGATCAACCACTTCAAGTCTGAGGCGCGCTTCCTCGGTAGATTCCAACATCCGCACATCGTGCCGATCTTCGATATGTTCGAGGCTGGCGGCTTCTTCTGCATCTCGATGCAGCTCGCCGATGGCGGGTCCGTGCTGCAGCAGATCAAGCAAAACGGACCCTTGCCCTCCCAGCAGGCGGCCTCGTACACGCGCCAAGCGGCGTTGGCGCTCGCGGGCGCTTTCCAATTCCACATTGTCCACAGCGACGTCAAGCCCGCCAACCTGTTGCTGTGCCAGGGGGTGGTCAAGCTCGCGGACTTCGGCATCGCCCATCAGCCGAGGGCGGGCTGCGGACGCGAGGGGATCTTCGGGACGCCGGCCTACATGGCGCCCGAGCAGTGGGACGGACCGGGCCACACCGACCACCGCTCGGATCTCTACGGCCTCGGCTGCACGCTCTACCACATGCTGAGCGGCGAGCCTCCGTTCGGGAACGCAGACCCCAGCGACCCGAAGTCTCTGGGCCGTTTGCTGGTCCGGCACATCCAGGGTGTGCCGGAAAACCTGCGCGCCTGCAGACCCGAGCTTCCTGCGGGACTGCACGCGCTGGTGGCTGCTTTGATGGCCAAGGAGCCCGAGGACCGGCCCGCGGACGGCCTTGAGGTGGCCCGGAGGCTCGAGCCGTTGTGTCTGGAGGAGGGCTGACGGGGTTGGATGGCCGGGACACTCGCAGCTCGGCCCCAAGTCTTGACCGCTGGTTTCAGACGGGATACAATTGCTCAAACATCATGAAGTTGCAGCAATCGCGCACTTCATTCCTCACAAACAGGAACGAGGATTTTGACCTTCAAAGACCTGCCCCTCTCCGAGGCCACTCTGCAGCGCCTCGACGAACTGGGCTTCGTGACACCCACCCCGATTCAAGAACAAGCCCTCCCCTCCGCGTTGCAAGGACGCGACGTGCTCGGCAAAGCCGAGACCGGCACGGGCAAAACCCTCGCCTTCGCACTCCCGGTCATCCAGCGCATCTGCACCGAACGTATCAGTGTGCAGGCCCTGGTGCTGGCGCCGACCCGTGAGCTGGCCCGCCAGGTCGCGGGCGCCTTTGAGGACTTCTCTGAGAGCCACGGTTTCAGCGTCGCGACCCTGGTCGGTGGCGAGCCGCTCGCTCCCCAGGTCATGGCCCTGCGCCGCGGAGCACAGGTCGTCGTCGGCACTCCGGGCCGCATCCTCGACTTGATCGGGCAGCGCGTGCTGACCTTGGGTTGGGTCGAAGTGGCCGTGCTCGATGAGGCGGACCGGATGCTCGACATGGGCTTCTCTGAGGACGTCGGCAAGATCCTCAAGCAGACGCTCTCCGAGCGCCAGACCCTGCTGTTTTCGGCCACGTTTCCTCCCCAGCTGAAGCGCCTGGCCGATACCCACATGCGAGACCCGATCGAGATCGAGACGGCTCGTGGCCTGGCGACTGTGTCCGCGATCACCCAGACCTACGTGCGGGTTGCGAGCTTCGACAAGCAACGGCTGTTGCGGCATATCCTGGACATCTCCGACGCGGCGTCGATCGTATTCCTCAATACCAAACGCGACACCGACCGCATCGGCCGGGACTTGTGGAACCGCGGCTACCAGGCCGCGACTCTGCACGGCGATTATCCCCAAGAGACTCGTGACCGCGTCTTGACGAAGTTCCGCAACGAAGAGATCCGGGTGCTGGTCGCCACCGACGTCGCGCAGCGCGGCCTCGACATCGACAGCGTCGAGTCGGTGATCAACTTCAACATCCCCAAAGACCCCGAAGATTACGTGCACCGTATCGGTCGCACGGGGCGCGCGGGCCGCTCGGGCGTAGTGATGTCCCTGGTGGCGCGCGCAGAGCGCGCGGACTTCGAGCGCATCTGCTCCCGCACCGGTTGGGACATCCGCGAGATGAGCCTGCCGCGGGGTATGTCCGGCTGGGATCAAGACACCGAGGAGCGCTCGTTCCGCGGCGGACGTCGCGGCCGCGACGGGGGCCGGCGGGGTGGCCCGGGCGGAGGCGGAGGACGCCGGGCAGGATCGCGCGCCCGCCCAGGCAGCCGACAGCGAGCGTAGCAGAGCAGCTCCCAGCAAAACCCGGCTGGACCTTGTTTGCGGTCCGCCGACATGGTACGACAGTCCGGGTGCGTTTCAGGAGGAATCCCCATGCCCAGCGTCGTCTCACTTCTACCCACGCCGAACCCCAACGCCTACAAGTTCGTGCTCGACACGCCTTTGTTGCAAACGGGCTCGCGCAACTACAACAGCCTCGAGGCCTGTGGCGAAGACCTCATCGGTACGTCGCTGTTCGCCGTGACGGGTGTGACCAACGTCTTCTACCTGAACGACTTCTTGACGGTCAGCGCCAAGAAGGACGCCGACTGGTCTGAGATCGCTGAGGCGGTCAAGACCGTGCTCAAGACGTACGTACCGCCGGCCGAAGCACCGGCACCGGCTGCAGGCCGGAAGACTTCGACAGAGTTCGCCGGTGGTCCTTTCGATGAGCTCAGCGACGAAGACAAGCTGGCGCTGGTCGAGAAGATCCTCGACGACGACGTACGTCCCGCCCTGGCAGGCGATGGCGGCGGGATCCTGGTGCGCGGCATCCGCGAGCACGAGGTCGGCATCTTCTATCAGGGTGCCTGCGGCAGCTGCCCGAGCGCGGCGGCAGGTACATTGATGGCGATCCAACGCATGCTGCAGGACCAGATCGATCCGCGCATCAAGGTCGTCACCGCTCCCTGAAGCGGTTCCAGCCAGGCTGCACACAAAAAGGCGCGCCCCCGGGCGCGCCTTCCGTTTGCCTGCCGATCCCGATTCAGGAACAGATCCAACCACCGCCCAGCACCACATCGTCCCGATAGAAGACCGCGGCCTGCCCTGGCGTGATCGCGGGTACCGGTGTCTGCAGGGCGACCTGCAGCTCACCATCGCTCGGGCGCACGCGGCAGGCCACGGGCCGATGCCGGTAGCGTACCTGGACGGTACAGTCCAGCTCAGCCTCGAGCGGCTCGGTGTACCAGGCCACAGGCTCGGCACGGAAGTCGGTGCGCAGCAGATGTTGCTTGGCCCCTACCTTCACCCGCCGCGTCTCGACATCGAGCTCGAGCACGTAGGCAGGATAGCCGAGCGCCACGCCGAGGCCTCGGCGCTGGCCGATGGTGAAACCGGCGACCCCTTCGTGCGTCCCGACGGGAGTGCCCTGTTCATCGACGATCTCGCCCGGTTGCAGGGTCTCGGGGGCCCGCTCGCGCAACACATTGCGATAATCATTGCCGGGCACGAAGCAGATCTCCTGGGAGTCGGGCTTCCCGAAGACGGGCAGCTGCGCCTCTTCCGCCAGCTCGCGCACACGCGACTTCGGGAGCGCCCCGACCGGGAACAAGACCCTCTCGAGCACCGCGGGCCCGATCCCGAACAGGAAGTAGCTCTGGTCTTTGCCCGCGTCGAGGCCACGCCGGATGCTCCCTGCCTCGATCCGTGCGTAGTGGCCGGTGGCGACTTTGTCCGCGCCCAGCTCCCGAGCGATCTCGAACAGCTCGCCGAACTTGAGCCACTGGTTGCAGACCGCGCACGGATTCGGAGTTCGGCCGCGGGAGTATTCAGCGACGAAGTAGTCGATGATGCGCGAGAACTCCTGCTTGGCGTCCAACGCATAGAAGGGGATGCCCAAGCGGTCGGCGACCAGGCGCGCATCCCTTGCATCCTCGACGCTGCAACACCCCCGCGAGGCCGCCTTGGTCTGGGCACCCGTGCGCAGGAATACGCCGACGCAGTCATAGCCGGCCTGCTTGAGCAGCAGAGCCGCCACGCTCGAATCGACACCGCCTGACATGGCTACCAACACACGGGACACGTTCCAGCCTCCAAACACAAGGTCTTCACCCTGGCCGACAATAGCAAAGTGGACTCCGAAGTCAAGATTCGCGAGCGGCCCGAGCAGGTAGGATTCCAACAAGACTCCCGCAGCCTCGAATTCCGTTGACGGGCCGCCCGCCTGGCGGATATTGCTACTCCATTGCAGCCTGCGCCGGAAATCGTGAAGCCAGGTGCCGCGCCGGTGGGTCGATGGCTAGGCGGACGACGCAGCCGGCCCGGATGGCCGGCGAGGAGGACAACGACGCCAGCGGCCTGCCGCCGTGGTGCCTGGTGAAGCGATTTTTGCCGCAGTCTGCATAAAACAACAGGAGGCTCTCGCCATGGCACGTCACTTTCTGACGTTGTTTGATCTGTCGTCCGAGCAGGTAGCGCGCGTGCTCGAAGTCGCGGGCAAGCTCAAGCGCGACCGCAGCTTGTTCCGCAACGCGCTGGCCGGAAAATGCCTCGGCATGCTGTTCTCGAAGTCGTCGACCCGCACCCGGGTCAGCTTCGAGGTCGCGGCGGCGCATTTGGGCATGCATCCGATCTTTCTCACCACCAGCCAGATCCAGATGGGGCGCGGTGAGCCGCCCGAGGACACAGCCCGCGTGCTCTCGAGCTATGTCGATGCGCTGGTCGTGCGCACCTATGCCCAGGCGGAGATTGAGACCCTGGCCGAATTCGGCTCGATTCCCGTGATCAACGCGCTGACCGACCTCGCTCATCCCTGCCAGGCCCTGGCCGATGTGCAGGCGATGATCGAGCACCTGGGAAGCGCGCGCGGCAAGCGGATGGCGTATGTGGGTGCGGCGAACAACGTCTCGAACTCGCTGTGCGCGGTCGGACCGCTGGTCGGGATGGACGTCGTGGTGGTCTGTCCACCCGAATATGGCCCCGATGATGCCTTCATGCAGCGCTGCTACGACGCCGCCTCGGCCGCGGGCACATGCATCGAGGTCAGCGCCGAGCTCTCCGCAGTCGATGGGGCCGATGCCGTCTACACGGACGTGTGGGCCAGCATGGGTCAGGAAGACGAAGCCGCAGAACGCTTGCGAGTCCTGTCTCCCTACCAGGTGGATGAGGCGCTGATGGCCCGCACCGCCGAGGGCGCCATCTTCCTGCATTGCCTGCCGGCCTATCGGGGCAAGGAAGTCAGCGCGGCCGTGATCGACGGCCCGAGCTCGCGGGTCTTCGACCAGGCTGCCAACCGGCTGCATACCGAGAAAGCCCTGCTACTCGAGCTGCTGGGCAAGCTGGACAACTGGGAGTAGGTGTAGAGCCCCAAACGGTTGGCGTCCAGCCCCAGCCTCCTTCAACCCGCCGCCGCCAGGCGGGGCTTTCAGGGCTGGCACGGAGGTTGCGAGAAGCTGTCCGGTGTGGAGGAAGAATCATGGTAGCAGCGGGAGCAGCGGGAGCAGCGGGCGCCGCAGCAGCAGCGGGAGCAGCCCGCCGGGCGGCGCTCAGGATGGAGGAAGAGGAAATGACAGGCTACGGTCCAGGACAGCTCGACGGCTGGGAGTTCAAAATACTGCGCTCACCCTTTGGGGCGTTCAAGAGCGATGAGGCCATCGCCCGCGCCTGCGACCAGGAGCAGGCCAATGGCTGGGAGCTGGTCGAGGTCTTCGACCAGACCCGGCTGCGCTTCAAGCGGCAGGTCGAAGAGCGCAGCCTGGACGTGCGCCGTCATACCGAGGTGCCCGTCTACCGTACCCAATATTCCGGCAGCGGCGGCGGTGCGGGCGTCGCCATCGTGCTGCTCGTCGCCCTGGCCACTGCGGGCGTCGTCGCCGCATTCATGCTGACTGCCCTGTAGCCCGGCAGGCCTCCTGAAGGGCGGAGCAACATGCCGAAGAGCAAGAAGACCTGGCGCGAGAAGCTTCTGGAGCCCGCCCAGCCCAAGATCGTGGACATTCCTGCCCGCATGCAGAAAGCCTGGGGACAAGGCACCATGGCGATTGCCCGTCCCCTCGACATCGACCGGGTCCTGCGCAGAGTCCCCCCGGGCCGGTTGATTCTAGTCAGCCAGATCATGACAGCCCTGGCAGACCACTACGGCACGAACGCACTGTGTCCCATGACGACAGGGATCTTCCTGCGGATTGTCGCAGAGGCAGCCGAGGAGGACCGCGCCCAGGGCATCCGGCCACCAACCCCCTGGTGGCGGAGCTTGAAGGTCAAGGGCAAGCTGAACCCGAAGTTCCCCGGCGGTGTCGAGGCACAGGCACACTGGCTGATCGCCGAAGGCCACACCATCGTTCCCGGTCGCGGCAAGCAACCTCCCAGCGTCGAGGGCTTCCAAGCCGCCCTCGCGCAGGTGGATGGGCTGGCGGGCTGACGTTCGCCACCCCCAAAACGCTCCACATTGGTAACGACACCCCCCTGCCCGCTACCATTTGGTAACACCCACTGACAGAGAGTCTTGAGAACGCGCCGCGCCTCGAAACATAGGCCGGATGGTATGGAATCTGCAGAGTTTTTGGCCACACAAGGAGGCCTCCCTATGACGTTCTCACTCGAAAAACATGGTATCCACCTGGCCAACGTTCTCCGCAATCCCCACCCCCCCGTGCTCTACGAAGCCGCCCTCAAGTACGAGCAGGGCAGCGCGATCACTTCTCGCGGCGCTTTGGTGGCGATGTCTGGCGAAAAGACCGGCAGAAGCCCCAAAGACAAGCGCGTCGTCGACGAAGACTCGACCCGCGACGAAGTCTGGTGGGGACCGGTCAACATGAAACTGAAACCCCACACCTTCATGATCAATCGCGAGCGCGCGATCGACTACCTGAACACCTGCGACCGTCTGTACGTGATCGACGGTTTTGCCGGCTGGGACGAAGAGTACCGCATCAAGGTACGCATCATCTGCGCCCGGGCCTACCATGCCCTGTTCATGCGCAACATGCTGATCCGCCCCACGCCCGAGCAGCTGGCGGACTTCGGTGAGCCGGACTACGTCGTGTACAACGGCGGCGGCTTCCCCGCCAACCGCTACACAGCAGAGATGACCTCGACCACCTGCGTCAGCCTGTCGCTCGAGAAACAGGAGCTGGTGATTCTCGGCACGCAGTACGCGGGCGAGATGAAGAAGGGCATCTTCACGGTCATGAACTACCTGATGCCCAAACGCGGCGTGCTGTCGATGCACTGCTCGGCCACCGAAGGCAAAGAGACGGGCGAAGCCTCGATCCTGTTCGGCCTGTCCGGCACGGGCAAGACGACCCTGTCGGCCGATCCCAAGCGCTATCTGATCGGCGACGATGAGCACTGCTGGACCGACAAGGGCATCTTCAACATCGAGGGCGGTTGCTACGCCAAGGCCATCGACCTGACCGAAGAGGCCGAGCCCGAGATCTACCGAGCCTTGGGATTCGGCTCGATCCTCGAGAACATGATCTACGATCCGGACACCCGCGAGATCGACTTCACGGACACCTCGGTGACCAAGAACACCCGCGGCTCCTATCCGATCGAGCACATCCCGAGCGCCAAGATCCCGTGCCTGACCGGGCATCCGAAGAATGTGATCATGCTGACCTGCGACGCTTTCAGTGTGCTGCCTCCGGTGGCCAAGCTGACCCCGCACCAGGCCGAGTACCACTTCATCAGCGGCTACACCGCCAAGGTGGCCGGCACCGAGGTGGGTGTTACCGATCCGGAAGCTACCTTCTCGCCCTGCTTCGGCGGTCCCTTCCTGGTCTGGCATCCGGCGCGCTACGCCGAGCTGCTCGCGCAAAAGATCGAAAAGCACGGCTCCAACGTGTGGTTGGTGAACACCGGCTGGTCCGGCGGTCCCTTCGGCGTCGGCAAGCGAATGAAGCTGGCGTACACCCGTGCCATCGTCGACGCGATCCATAGTGGTGAGCTGGCCACCATCGAAACCGCGACCGATCCGGTCTTCGGCTTCAAGGTTCCGCTGCGCTGCCCGGGCGTTCCGCCCGCACTGATGCAGCCGCGCAACACCTGGGAAGATCCCACGGCCTTCGACACCACCGCCATGAAGCTGGCGGGCCTGTTCGTCGAGAACTTCAAGCAGTTCCTCACCGGCACGAGTGACGAAGTCGTCCAGGCCGGTCCGCAGATGTAGCCAGCGAAAGTCCTCACAGGGCCGGCTGCGGCGGGTCTTTGTTTGGACAGGGGAGGAACGGTGAGCGCATCAGTCCGCAATCCGAACTTCGTGCTTCGGCGGTTGCATTCCCTGTTTGGTTTGATCCCGGTGGGGGGCTTCCTCGTCTTCCACCTGTGGGAAAACACCCACTCCCGCTTCGGCGCTGAGTACTACAACGAGCACGTCGTCCAGAAGATCCAGGGCATCAACTACCTGCCCATTATCGAGATCTTCGTGCTCGCGCTGCCGATCTTGTTCCACGCCCTGTACGGGCTGAAGATCGCCAAGCAGACCAAGAGCAATCTTCATCAATACGGCACCTTCCGCAACTGGATGTGGTGGGCGCAGCGGGTCTCGGGGGTGGGCATCCTCGCGTTCCTGATCTTCCATGTGGGCTGGACCCGCATCCTGTCGATCTGGCGGCCCGAGGTGGCCGAAGACATGTTCTCCCACATGCGGGGCATGCTCTCGCACCCCGTGGCTCTGGCCGCCTACTTCCTGGGGATGGTCCTGTCCGTCTTCCACCTGTCCAACGGTCTGTGGACGATGGGCATCACCTGGGGGGTGACGACCACGCCACGCGGCCAGAAAACCAGCTTCGTGCTCGTCACGATCTTCGGGCTGCTCTTGCTGGCCCTGGGCATCCACGGCCTGCTCGGCTTCCTGCTCGAAACGCCCGTCGCCACGCCATGACACCCAGCGGGGAAACACGATGAGTCAAAAACCGCGCATCCTGATTGTCGGGGGTGGGCTCGGAGGTCTCTGGGCGGCCTTGGTGGCCGCAGAGGCTGGTCACCCCGTCGATCTCTTCTCCTTGTTCGAGGTCAAGCGCTCGCACTCTGCTTGCGCTCAGGGTGGTATCAACGCCTGCATGGACACCAAAGGGCAGCATGACAGCGTCTGGCAGCACGTCGTCGACACGATCAAAGGCGGCGCCTACCTGGCCGACCAACCCCCGATCAAGTCCTTGGCCGAGGGCGCTCCCGGCCTGATCCGTACCTTCGAGCGTATGGGAGTGACCTTCTCCCGCACCCCCGAGGGCTTGATGGATCTGCGCCTGTTCGGAGGAGTCAAGAACCGCCGCACCGTCTTCGCGGGTGCCAGCACTGGTCAACAGCTGCTCTATGGCGTGGACGAGCAGGTGCGGAAGCACGAGGAAGCCGGCCGCATTCGGAAATTCGAGTGGTGGGAATTCCTCTCGCTGCTGCTCGACGAAGATGGCGTGGCCCGTGGCATCACGGCGCTCGACCTGCGTACGATGCAGGTAGATGCCTTCCACGCCGATGCGGTGATCCTGGCGACAGGGGGTCTGGGCCTGCTGTACGGCAAGTCGACCAACTCGACGAATTCGACGGGAGCCGCCGCCAGCCGTGTCTACCAACAGGGCGCCCGCTTCATGAACGGGGAGTTCATCCAGTTCCACCCCACCGGTATGAAGGGCGACGACAAGAACCGGCTGATGAGCGAGGCCTCACGTGGGGAAGGCGGACGCGTGTGGGTTCCGCGGCAGGCAGGGGATGCCCGGGATCCGCGCACGATCCCCGAAGCCGAGCGCTTCTATTTCCTCGAGGAATGGTACCCGGCCTACGGCAACACCGCGCCGCGGGACGTCGCGTCGAAAGCCATCTGGAAGGTAGTCCGCGAGCTGGGCCTGGGGATTCAGGGCAAGGACAAGGTGTATCTCGACCTCACCCATCTGCCTAACGACTTCTTGCGGCGGCGTTTGGGCGCGATTCTGGAGATCTACCAGAAGTTCAAGGGGCTCGACCCGTGCGAGCACCCGATGGAGATCTTCCCGACCACCCACTACTCGATGGGTGGCTTGTGGGTCGATTGGGAAATGGACCCGGACAGCGGAGGTCTGAAACGCGGCAGTCCGCGGAATCACCAGACCTCGATCCCCGGGCTGTTCGCCTGCGGCGAGTGCGACGGCGCCTATCATGGGGCCAACCGGCTCGGAGCCAACTCGCTGCTCTCGGCCTCGTTCAGTGGCAGGGTGGCCGGAGAGGCGGCCGTCAGCTATACGCGGGGGCGGACGCCGGGGAGGCCGCTGGACGGCGAACCCGAGCGCACCAGGCAGGATCACATCAATGCCGCCATCCTTGCGACCAGCAAAGGCGAGAACCCGTATACGTTGCACAAAGAGCTCGGCCGCTTGATGACCGCGAAGGTGGGCGTCGTGCGCGACAACGCGAGCCTGGACGAAGCGCTCGAGCAGCTGGAGGCCATGGAAGAGCGCTCGCAGAAGATCACGCTGGCCGATCAAGCGGGCTGGAGCAACGACTCGCTGGCCTTTACGCGCCAGGTACGGGACATGATCGTGTTGGCGCGTGTCATCGCCAAGTCGGCTCGCGAGCGGGACGAGTGCCGCGGCGCACACTACAAGCCGGAGTTCGCGCTCGAGATTCCCGAGGGGAAGTACCCGGGAGATCCTGAGTGGGACGCGTATGTGGAAAAATGGAAGGCGAACAACGACCGCTGGCTGAAGACCACCGTCGCGGACTGGTCGCCTGAAGGGCCGCAGATCAGCTACCGAGAGGTGGACACCTCGATTCTGGCTCCCGACAAACCGCGCGATTACCGATAGGAAGGGGCTGTGATGAGCAAACCGATTCGGCTGAGGGTCCGCAGGCAGGAGAAGCCCGATACAGCTCCCTATTGGGAAGAATTCGAGATCCCCTACCGCGAGCAGCACAATGTCGTGTCCGCCCTGATGGCGATCCGCGAGCAGCCGCACAATGCCGAGGGCAAGCCGGTGGCTCCGGTGATCTTTGAGTGCAACTGCATGGAGGAGGTCTGCGGGGCGTGCGCGATGCTGGTCAACGGCAAACCGCGCCAGGCCTGCTCTGCACTGGTCGATCAGCTGGAGCAGCCGATCGTGCTCGAGCCGCTGCGGAAGTTCCCCGTGGTGCGTGACCTGGCCGTCGACCGGGCGAAGGCCTTCAACGGGCTGCGCAAAGCCCACGCCTGGATCGACATCGATGGCAGCTGGGATGTGCACGAAGGTTCGCCGCGCATCTCTCCTCAGCAATGGGACCTGAACTACGCCTTCAGCCGCTGCATGACCTGTTGCTGCTGCATGGAGGCCTGTCCGCAATACGGTGAGGGGCTCGACTTCGTGGGTCCCGCCGTGTTGGGGCAGGTCTTCCTGATGAATTCGCACCCGACGGGCAAGTGGTTCGCGAAGGACCGACTGCACGCGATCATGGGCGAGGGCGGCTTGTCCGATTGTGGGAACGCGCAGAATTGCCTGGAAGCGTGCCCCAAAGAGATCCCGCTGACGACAGCGATCGGCAAGCTGGGACGCGCCACGACGTTGCAGATGCTCAAAGACCTGTTCGGCGACTGAGACGCGGGAGGGTCGTCGAGACCCTGATTCTCTGGAAGGAAGACCCATGACCTACCTCCCGGACCTCGCTCCTTGCACCTACATTTCTGCAGACGTCGAGTTGGTCGCGATCGGTTGGCTTGGTGGAGAACAACCCCATGCGCAGGGACCGGTCATGCCCGGAGTGGTCGAGCGCTTGTTCGACCGTATCGAGACCATCTTCGACCCGAGACGTTTTCGTGGCTCGCACAAGTGCGAGCTTTGTGGCGAAGCCATCCAAGAGATGCATGACAGCGAGGGCCGCGTTGTCGCGGTCGGCGCGACCAACCTCTACATTCCCAGGCTCGGTGCTGATGGGCTGTTTGCCGCGCCGTCGTTGATTCTCCATTACGTCGTCGATCATGGCTATCGTCCACCGGAGCCCTTCCAGGCTGCGCTCTTGGCCTGCCCAGAATCGCAAATCGACTTCCTCAGGGCCCTGGAGCCGCGGATCCCGGACGCCTGGAAAGATGGCTTGTTTGGCTATTGGGTCGCGCTGGGTCAGGCCTTGTCAAGCGAGGCTGGTCTGATGGACAACGCCGCCTGGGGGAGTCTCTTCGAGCGTTGCGTCACTCTTGGCAAGCTGGGCGATGAGGACGATGCGCCTGCATGGTTTCATGCCGACCACCTCGTTCCGATCCACGCTCTGGCCGCCGAATTCAGGGAACAAGGCAAGAGCTGGCAGGCGCAAGCAGTGCTCGCCTGGCATGAAACGCTGGAATGCATCGGCTGCTGCCTGCCTCCGCAGAGACTCCAGGACCGGCGCTGATGCTTGAGTCAAACCCGCGGGGGCAGCCGCTGCGTGGAGAGGTCTGCGGGGAAGTCATCCGCCGCCGCGCTCAGATCCCCGCTCGCCCCGAACTTCTGCAACGACAGAAACAGACCGAGGGCGCTGGCGCGGTTGGTGGCGTAGGGCACCTGATACACGTCGCACAAGCGCAGGATCTCGCCCAGGCCCGTGCTGGCAGAGCCCGTCTGCATCGGATCCTTGAAGACGAAGGCCGCGGCGATCTTGTCTTCACACAACATCGCGGCGATCGCCTGGTCGCCGCCCAGCGACCCCTGGGTCACCTTCTTATCGACCTGCAGCCCCAGCGCGCGGCGCAGGGCTTTCGCGGTCCCGGTAGTAGCCAAGAGCGGCACCGCGCAGAAGAAGTCGAGATTCTGTTCGACGAAGTGTACGAGACAGCCACGCATGTCGCGATGGGCGACCAGGGCGACCAGTCGAGCCTGGCGGTCGACCTTGCGGGTCAGGGCAGGTGTGCGTGAGGTGCGCTTGCGGTTGGCACGCGAGACGACCTTGGTCATCGCCTCCTCAAGCTCGTTCAGGTCGATGACGCCGTCCCCGGAACGATCGAAACGCTTGAACAGGTCCTGCCCGTGTTTCGCCCACCAGGCGGCGACTCCCAGCTGCTTGAGGAACAGAGAAAATTCGTTGTAGGAGACCAGCCCATCGGCGTTCTCGTCTGCCATCGCGAATACCCGGGACGGGCTCAGCCAGCGGCCCTCAAGCAACTGGTGGAAGCGCATCACCATGCGATCGAGAGCTTCGGGCATGTTGGTTCTCCGTGTCTGTAGCCAGCGGCCAGCCAGCGATCTCTCGCGGATTCTGGCTCGAATGCGTCGACTCGAGCTTGCGATCATACACGGCGCCGGGCCTCGGTCCACATCGAGCCTCGAGTGCGCGCGATATTGTACGACCCGCCCGGCGGGGCGGCGCCGCAATCCTGGACAGCGCACATCGGGCGCGCGGGTTCCGAAGCTCAGTCTCTCTCGGTCCGCCGGCGCATCTCTTCGGCTACGGCGCGGGGCTCGTCTTCGAGACGTTGGCGGAGCTCCTGGGGTACGGGCGACTCCGGGTCGTGCCTGGCACTCCAGCGCAACATCTCCACCAACACCGGGATCAGATCCAACCCCTTGGGCGTCAACGTGTAGCGGAACTTGGCGCCGTGCTCGGGATGCCGCTCCTTGCGCACGATCTGCGCCGCCTCGAGGCGTTTGAGCCGGTGGGCCAGGATGTTTGTCGAGATCCCCTCCCCGGCGGCCAGAAACTCCGTGTAGCTGCTACGCCCGAGCAAGGCCATGTCGCGGATGATCAGAAGCGTCCACTTGTCCCCAAACAGGTCGAGGGCGAACACAACGGGACATGCTGAGCGTGGCTTGGGGCAGGAATCCATAAGTCGTAGCATAGCAAAGAGCTTGCAAAACACAAGCGATTCGACTTGCAAAAAACAAGTTGTCCGCCTAGACTCCAGCACGTTCCGCACCACCAACCCTTGGGAGAGATCGATGTCTACACTGCGACTCCACGAGCTGACAGGCTCACCAAACAGCGTGAAAGTCCGCGTGGCCCTGGGCTACAAAGGCCTCGACTATGAGAGAGTGCCGCTCGAGCTCGACGGCTTCCCCGGCGACCGTGCCGCTCTGATCAGCCTCTCCCGTCAACCCCGTGCCCCGGTGCTGCAGCACGGCGAGACCATCATCTTCGACTCCGGCGCGATCCTCCGCTACCTCGAAGCCAACTTCCCCGACACGCCTCCGATCTTCACGACAGACTACGCAACCCTGCCCGAGATCGAACGCTGGGAGCTCTTCTCACGCACCCAGCTCAGCGAGCCGGTCGGCATGGTCTTCAGCCAGGCATTTGCGCCCGCACCGGACGCCGAGGTGCTGGCCAAGGCGAACCAACTGCTCAACGAGCACTGCGGAGCGCTCGAAGATGCGCTCAGCCAGGGCGACTTCCTGGTCGGTGACCACCTGAGCGCCGCCGACATCGTCGTGGGCAGCTCGTTGTATCTGGCCGACCTGACCGAGTCCAACTCCAAGACCCATCCGATCGCCGCGTTCTTCGGCGCACATCTGAAACTCGGCGAGGGCCGTGAGAAGACGCGCGCCTGGGTGCGGCGGGTGGTCGCCTATGACCCGATCGTCGGGAAGCGCTGAGCGCCAACTCGCTGGGTGCTGGAGTGCCTCGCCATGCCGTCCAGGAACCGATGGCTTTCCGGCCTCGGACCGTTCGGACTCCAGAGCTCCTGACACAGGGCAGTTTTGATTGAGACTTTGCTCCGGAGTCCTCGATCAGGCTTGTTCATTGCCTCCGAACCGCTGAAAACCGCCTGTAGCGCCGGTCTGTGACGACGAGAAGGCCGTTCCGTATCGGCCAAACCAGAACCTCCGGATGCAACCTCCGCCAGAGCTCCTTCCGGCGCTCGCAGAGGCCGCCTCATGGAACGAGATTTCGCCACACAGTCGCTCTGGCTTGTCATGTAGGGGCGGGGTTCACCCCCGCCCGCGGGTGGAGCGAAGCGTCCGAGTCTTCGAGGTGTAAACCCCTCCCCTACAAAGAGAAAAGTCGGTTTTCCCTCCCCGAGTCGCAGGAACCGGAGGTTGCCCTCAGGAATCAATCCCACGCCTCCAGACGTTCCGTGAGACAGCCTCTCGCAGAGCGCCGCTACAGAAGAAGGGTCCGGGTCCGGGTCCGGGTCCGGGTCCGGGTCCGGGTTCGGGTTCGGGTTCTCCCTACCCACCAACCCCGAACCTCACAGCCCTTCCAACAGACCGACCGTCGCGCTCGGCTCGGGACGGATGGTGTAGTCGGGATCGCACGAGAGCGCGCGGATCACCCCCTGCTGATCGACCACGATGCGCGTAGCCAGCGGCAGCGTCCACGAGTCTTCACCGTTGGACTCAGCGAGGTCCACACCAAAGCCCCGATAGACCTCGCGCAGATCCTGAGGCAGATCGTGCCGCAGACCGAGCTTGGCTGCGTACTCATTGCCGTGATCGCTCAAGACCGGGTATTCGAGGCGGTGTTTCTCTTTCACTTCAGCGTTCTTCGCGGCCACCTGCGGCGAGATCGCCACCAGCTGCGCTCCCGCCGACTGGATGGCGGCCAGGTGTTTTTGCAGAGCGTACAGCTCTGCGTTGCAATACGGTCACCACAGGCCCCGGTAGAAGCTCAGCACCAGGGGACCCTGCGCGAGCAGGGTCTCGGACCGCAGCAGCTGCCCTTGCGTGTCGGGCAGCGCGAACGCTGGAAGCGTGGCTCCGACTTTGATGACGCGGTCGATGATCCCGGATGCACGCAGCCCATCGAGTGCCCTGTGCATGGTCGACAG
Source organism: Planctomycetota bacterium (assembly GCA_029260765.1). Classification (GTDB taxonomy): domain Bacteria; phylum Planctomycetota; class J058; order JAJDCP01; family JAJDCP01; genus JAJDCP01. The sequence continues at coordinate 6,664 of JAJDCP010000116.1, read as the reverse complement.
AGCCGCGGGCGGGATCTTTTTGGCTGACGCCTCGCGCATGCGGTCCAGTCGAGCTTGTAAGGTCATAGCTACCTCTCGTGCCTGGCAAAAGAAGAACGAATTTTCTGATTTTAGTGTAGTGCATGTTCGAACTTGCGGCAAGGAACCAAGTTGCCTCCTACACCAAAATCTGCGCCCGGGCCTTCGGCCAGGCGGTCGGCTACGGCATACTGAGGTCCGCTCCCCAGAAGGGCGCCCAAAAAGAGAGAGCACTGTGAGCGAGCCGCAAGAGAGTCCCGCGCCCGCCTCCGCCCCCGATCCGCAACGGGAAGGCCTGCGCCCGCGCTCCTACTACCGCCTCAACGCGATCTTCTACGGGGGCGCATTGCTGCTCTCGCTGCTGCTGCCGTTGCCTGGCAAGCAAGGATTCAAGATCTTCGGTTGGCGCACGCCAGCGATGTGCCCCTCACAGGCCGTACTGGGGGTGAACTGCCCGGGCTGTGGACTCACGCGCTCTTTCGTCGCTCTGGCCCATGGCCAATGGCAGGGCGCACAGCGCTACAATCGGGTCGGATTCGTAGTCTTCGGCTTCGTCGCCCTGCTGTTCGTCTACAACCTGCTGCAAGCGCTGGGCGCGGGCTTCCGTCTGCCCCTTCGCTGGGGAGACCGCGCGGGCATGACCCTGGTCGCCGTGCTGGTAGGCAACTGGCTGCTCAATCTCTGCCTGGGGGGCTGGACGTGGCTGCGCACCCCGCTGTAGAATACACGGCTTGTCAAGACGGGAGGGAGCCGGTTGACGTTCGAGGAAATCGTTTCCGGCGTACACGGCATCATGGTGGAGGGGTTTGAGATCGAGCCGGAGTTGCTCGCTCCCGAAGCCCATCTGCGCGATGATCTCGGCTTGGACAGCCTCGATGGCGTCGACCTGGTGGTCGCCATCGAGAAGCGCTTCTCGGTCCGCATCGAAGAGAGCGAAGCGCGCGCCATGCTGAAGCTCTCGGACATCACCGCCGCGATCCAGAAACGGCTGGGTGCCACGGCGTGACCCCAGTCGAGGCCGCAGCCCCCCACCAACAACCCGCAACTGCGCCCCGACGCTGGACCGGCAGGACGCGGGGCGGTGTCGGCAACTGGATCTTCCTGCAGTTGCTGCGTAGTTGCGGCCTGTGGGCGGCCTACCTGCTGTTGATTCCCGTCGCTCTGTATTTCGTGCTGTCTGCCCGCGCTGCCGTACGGGCCGCCGCCGAGTACCGTCGGCGGCTGGGAATGCGTGTGGGCGGTCCGTGGACGGGCTTCATGCAGGCCTACCTGCACTTCTTCTCCTTCGGCCAGATTCTCCTCGACCGGATAGCGCTGATCGGGGGGCTGCGCCAACGCTTCCAGTTGCGCTTCGAGGGGCACGCACACATGCAGCAAGGCCTGGCCCAGGGCCGCGGCCTGGTTGTGCTCAGTGCCCACTGCGGCAACTGGGAGGCCGCCGCCCACTCGCTCACCGAGCTGCAAGTGCCCGTCAACATCGTGATGTACACAGCCGAGGTAGACCACGCCCGTCGCTACCTGGAGCGCTTCGCGAATCCCTTGCTGCGGGTCATCGCGGCTGACGGATCCGCGGACACCTCCCTGGCCATTCTCGCCGCTCTCTCCCGGGGCGAGATCGTCGCCATGCACGGAGACCGTTACCTGGAAGCCGAGGCCCGGCACACTGCCACGGTCTCCTTTCTGGGGCAGGCCGCGAGGCTTCCCACCGGGCCCTACCTGGTCGCAGCCGTCAGCGGCGCGCCGCTACTCCACACCTTCGTGATGCGCGAGGGGTTCTACCGCTACCGCTACATCCTCGGTCCGCCCGCAAACCTGCGCTTCGGCGATCGCTCACAGCGGCAAGCGCGGCTTCGCGACTGGGCCCAGGGCTACGCCGCCGAGCTCGAGGCCGTGCTGCGGCGCTTCCCGTACCAGTGGCACAACTTCTATCCATTCTGGGAGGCCCCCGCGGCCTCGAAACAACCATCCTCCAAACGCAAGGCAAGGGGACAGGCATGAAACTGGGAATCTGCGGCTTCGAGATGGCCGGCAAGTCGACGGTTTTCGACGCGCTGACCGGGCCGGGGGGCGATGCACCCCGGCGTGGCGAGAAACGGCTGCGCGTGGTCCCGGTACCCGATCCGCGGCTCGAGCGCCTGCGGGAAGACTACGAGCCAAAGAAGTTCACCCCTGCGACAGTCCAGTTCGTCGACTTCCCGGGCTTCGGAGGCGACAAGTATTTCGGCGAGCTGCGCGAATGCGATGCGCTGGTCTGTGTGGTGATGGGATTCCAGAGCCCCAACGTCGTCGCTCGCGACGGCAAGGTCGACTTCCGGCGCGACCTCGAAGCCCTCGAGGCCGAGCTGGTCTTCGCAGACTTCGCATTGGTCGAAAAGCTGATCGAGAAGGCAGAGAAGAGCTCGCGCCACCTCTCGAAAGCGGCGCGCGACAAAGCCTCGCATCTGCACGTCCTGCAGAAGCTCAAGCCGGTGTTCGAAGAGGGGCGCTCGGCACTCGAGGCCGACCTCAGCGACGAAGAACGCGAGGAGATCCGCGGCTTCGCGTTGCTCTCCCTCAAGCCACGCATCATGCTTGTCAACGTCGACGACGACGCAGACGTCGAGGCTCTCGGCCTGCCGCCGCTGCCCGAATGGGCAAGCGACGAGCGGCCGACCAGCGTCACTGTCGCCATCCGCGCGGGCCTCGAAGCTGAGGTCGCCCAGCTGTCCGAAGAGGAGCGCGGAGAGTTTCTGCGGGACTTCGGCATCGAGGAAGTGATCTCCAGCCGGCTGCTGCGCTTGAGCTACCAGTTCTTGAACCTGCACTCCTTCTTGACCGCGGGTCCCAAAGAGGTCCGGGCCTGGACCATCCGCCGCGGCACCAACGCCGTCGATGCAGCCGGGAAGATCCACACAGACATCCAGCGCGGCTTCATCCGTGCCGAAGTCTGTGCCTGGGAAGACTACGAGCAGTACGGCTCGGTCAAGGCCGCCAAAGAAGCAAAGCACGTGCGGCTGGAGCCCAAGACCTACATCGTCAAAGATGGGGACGTGATCGAATTCCGCCACGGAGGCTGAGATGACCGAGCCCGCGCTGCACCCGATCGAGGCCAGCGCCCTGCACGCTCGCCGCGAGCGGGTCTTTCTCGTGCTGGCAGGGCTGTTCCTCGGCTCGATGACGATGCTGAACATCCTGGGCGTGACGCGCTTTATGGATGTCGGCTTCCACATCTTCGGCTGGTACCTGCCGATGCCGCTCGCGATCGGCGTCCTGCCCTACCCGATCACGTTTCTGTGTACCGACTTCATCTCTGAGCTCTACGGCCGCAAGCGCGCGAACTTCCTGGTCTGGGTCGGCTTGATGGTCAACATCTGGCTGGTCATCATCCTGTGGCTGGGAGGACTGCCCCCCGTGCCCGAGGGCCAGGAGCTGCCCGTCTTTTTCAGGATCCGTGAGCTGAGCCTCGGCGGCACCTTCGCCTCGATGATCGCGTACATGGCAGCACAGTTCTGCGATGTCTACCTGTTCCACTTCTGGAAGCGGCTGACCCGCGGCAAGCACCTCTGGCTACGGAACAACGGCTCGACCATGGTCAGCCAGTTCATCGACACCTTCTGCGTGATCACCATCACCCACTTCTACGCCAAGGGTCTGCCGATCGACGCCGACCAGGCGCTCTGGCCGCAGCTGTGGGACTACATCCGGGCCGGCTACATCTTCAAGTTCACCTGCGCGGCCATCGACACGATCCCGTTCTATTTTGGTGTGCGCTGGCTGGCGCGCTACCTGCAGATCGACCCGCTGGCCGAGCACGACGCCGATCGCGAGAGCGTGGCGCCGCCAGGTTAGGAGTGTCTGACAAGGGCCCGCGCCATCTCCCGGTCTACCCGGGCCCGCAACAGCAATCCCCGCTTGACACGCACCCCGCGCCGAAGATAGAGGTCCTCACTTTGGGCCCAACTGGCTCCAGTGAGTCCGGTGATGAGGAGCCAGGAGATAGTGAGGGGGAGGGTAGTGTGTGACATGGCTTCTCCTCTACTGGCATGGTCGTGTGGATTTTCTCCTTGGACGTCGGGGACACGGAAGATGTTTCAATGATATTAGTCCGATTGAGACAGTCTTTGCATGGTTGTGGGAATGGTCGCCTGCGGGTGGAGAAGCCCGGCTACCCGGCTTTCGAGAACGCATTGCTGGGGATGCGGGCTAGACTTCAGAAGCCATGCAGCAATGAGGAAGGGACGTGAAGCGGAATCTGGCGATTGCAGTGTTTGTCCTGCTCACAGTCGGGGCACGGGCGGATTTCACGATCATGTCGTACAACCTGCGCTACGACTCCGGGCGACACCCGAGCATCAAGACGAAGAAGAACGAGAAGCCTCTGGCTGTCCGGAAGGCCGGCATCAATGAGATCTTGTCGACCTATATGCCGGACATCATCGGGTTTCAGGAACTCCTTGTCAGCGACTACGAAGAGGTCATCGATCGCGATGTTCGAGAGTCGTATGAGCGCCATTGGTACCGCTTCGACGATGGCAGGAGAAACGAGGCGTCGCGGATGATCCTCTGGAAGACCTCGAAGTTCGCGGAAATCGACTCCGGATGGTTCGAGGTCCCGGGTTCCGACGTCATCAAGACGTCATCCTGGGTCCTGCTCGAGGATCGGGAGACCCGTCGTCGGGTGTTCGTCGTGAACAACCACTTCATCGCGGGAGACAAGCACTCCAGGCTTCGACTCGAGTCGTCGCGGACCGTTCTCGAGACGATCGAGAGTCTTGCGGACGGTCCACCGGTCTTGATCATCGGTGACCTGAACGCCAAACCGGGTTCGCGCGCGATCGCAGAGGTCGAGGATGCCGGATTCGTCAAGTTGGACCAGTCGGACCAGTCCACGTACTCGAAGGACTTCAAGTCCGCTCGTGGCGGCCCGCGGCTGGACTACCTGTTCTGCTCTCCAGTTCTCAGCTATGCATCGTACACTGTCATCGACACGAGGCTGGACGTGGGGAGTCTGCCATCGGACCACCTGCCGGTCTTTGCGAGGATCATCGAGGACCTGCCCTTCGACAGCACACCACTGCCCGACGCCTGCTGTGTATCCGAGAGCTCAAGGCACGCACTCGCCGACATCAATGGCGACGGAATTGCGGACAGGGTCCATTGGGACCACACGGGTGACGCCAGAGGAGGACAGCCGGCGGCGAAAATGACGGTCTCCCCGGCGGTCACCGGTGGGGGATTCGCCGACCCGATCGACGACAGGACAGAGGCCAGCACGTCAAGTCGGACGAGGTACTACTTCGCCGACGTCGACGGCGACGGCTGCGCCGACAAGATCCACTGGAACCCTGCGGACACTTTCGAAGGGCGCCACCCTCAAGGAACCTTGATGGTGTATCTGGCACGAGGAGACGGCACCTTCTCCGACCCGATCTTCGATCGGAACGGGTGGAGCCGCTCAGAAGAGACGAAGTACTACTTTGCAGACGTCAACGGCGACGCTGCCTCAGACAAGATCTACTGGAACCACACGAACGACTTCGATGGGGAGCACCACAGGGGCACCCTGAAGGTGTACCTGGCCAACGGAGACGGGACCTTTGCCGATGCGATCTACGACCCGAACGGGTGGAGTCGGTCAGATAAGACGAGGTACTACTTCGCCGATGTAAACGGCGACGGTTGCGCCGACAAAATCTACTGGAACCACGCGACAGACTTCGGTGGAGAGTATCGCAAGGGGACCCTGAAGATCTATCTTGCAAAGGGGGACGGGACCTTTGCGGACGCGATCCATGATCCCAATGGTTGGAGCAGCTCGGCGAAGACCAAGTACTCCTTTGCTGACGTCAACGGCGACGGCTGCGCGGACAAGATCTACTGGAATCCCACGAACGGCTTCAACGGTGTGTACCCGAAAGGAACCCTGAAGGTGTTCCTCGCTGATGGCGAAGGGACCTTCGACGCCGCGGTCCATCTCTCAACTGGCTCGAGCTCCAGCTCTTTGACTGAGTACTACTTTTCTGACGTAACCGGTGACGGGCGTGCAGACATGGTGTTCCGAAACGATGTGTTTCAAATCTATGTTGCGAAAGCACCTGAAGAGTGACGTGGCTTCACGATGGGCAGCGTCCTCTGGATGAGTCTCATGCGCAACCCCCAGGACATCGGCAGGGAAGGGAGCGCATTTCAACCACTCAGATCTTCGTGTAGATCCAACCCTTCGGTCAAAGGGTCGAAAGGCTTTCTCCTTACTGAGAGAAGAGTTACGCCGTCGTGGTAGCTTAATCCCGATTGCTTTGCGTCTTTTCCTGTCGTGGCTAGCTCGAACCCGGACTTTTTGGTCTGTGCCGGGCGGGCTCAAGTTTGGGTAACCGAACCAGGTTGACATTCATTCAGCGGCCAAGATAAATCCCAATCCATCGAACGACTAAGTTCACCCGCAGACGTTGCTGGCGCGGTGCTTGCGGCCTGCAGGTGGATCATACTCAGTGGATCCAGCCTTTAAAGCAGGTGGCGTAGTCGCCTAAGCGCGAGTTAGACGGTATGTGGCGCCAGAAATCACATGTTTGCCTGTGCGCGTGTCCAAGGCCCAGGTACTATTCCTTGTAGGGGAGGGGTTTATCCCCTCCCGAGCGAACGGGCGGGGGTAAACCCCGCCCCTACTTTT
>JAJDCP010000115.1 GCA_029260765.1 Planctomycetota bacterium | reverse complement strand
CAGTCAAGACCAGCCTGCCGGACAGCTTGATCGAATGCGCGGGCACTGGCGGTTTGACCGGGGGCGCCACTTTGCGGATGGCTTCCTTGACGGTCGCACCGGCATCGACCTCGCGATGGATCTGTCCGCGGGTCTCTTCGGTCAGGCGGGCCACGCGGCGAGCGTCCTGCATCGAGCCAGCGACGTCGGTGAGCATGCGGGAGAACACATCGGGGGCCTGCTCCTGGATGCGTTCCGCATCCTTGATGGCGCGCAGGCTGACTCCCAAGCGTTCGCTGGCGATCTGCTCGGGGCTGGCTGAGGGCTCGGGAGCAGGTTTCTCCGGAGCAACCGGCTGCGGGCTGGACGTTGCCGTGGCAGGCCGCTCGGGTGCGGGGGGCCTGCGCGCAGGAGGTGGATTGCGCTGTTGTTCGAACTTCTTCAGCCCCACCCCCAACGCAGCGCGCTGTACCGTGGTCAGATGGCGGCGATGGAAATTGAGGGCCAGTGTGCGGGCGACTGCATCGGCGTAGTCACCCTCGAAGGCTCGGGTGCCGGGCTCGACTCCCAACGCCTGGCAGACGCGATACCGGTGGCGGCCGTCGAGGATCTTGCCCTCGTAGAGCAGGATGTCCTCGACCAGGCCCTGTTCTTCGATCGACGCCTCGAGACGTGCGTATTGGTCTGGAGACATCGAGGGGAACAACTCTGCGATCTCGTGAACTTCGAAACGGGTCATCGCGGGTCCTTCAGAGTCTGTGTAGTGTCGTGCTGAAGGCGGCATTGTAGCAAGCAGGGGGGCGTTTCTGGAAAGTGTGCTCACGTTCTAGGTCGACGGCCTGGTCAACCAGCTCGGGATCGAAGAGGGTGAAGTCGGAAGTTGCTCGAATGCCACCACGCCGCAGAGCACCTTTGCGGCGCCGCCAGAGTCGCCACTTCAAGTCTGAGCAGGACTGTAATGTGTGGGTCGCGACGTAGAAGAAGCGCCTGAAGAGTGGCCGAGTTGAGGAAGTCTTGCTCACCTGGAGTCCGACGATGCCGTGTCTCTGGATGGCGAGGAGATGCACTACTTCGCGGTGCCGCGGGAGGGGTGGAACTTGAACGGGAGAATTTCTCCCGCTCAAGATGGGGACCGTGATCTTGGGACGGAGAGGTCTTCCTCTCCTCAGCGGTCTTAGCGGCCAATCCGACCCAATGTCATGAATTGCGGGCTCGATCAGGGTGATGAAGAAAGTCGTTGAGATTCGGGATCCTTGGCGAGGTTGCGGGTTCCAACTGGGTGAGATTGTCCATGCTGACGCGCGGGCGGGGAGGGCTCCGAATCCGATCCGGATCCCGCATCCGAGGCCGGTTCCGAGCCCGAAACCGACCCCGGTCCCGAAAACCGTGAAGACCGAAGACCGTGAAGACCGAGGACCGTGAAGACCGAGGACCGTGAAGACCGAGGACCGTGAAGACCGAGGACCGAGGTTGGCGTTCGATCGCGATGTGGCTGCAGACATCGTTGGTGACGCAATCGATCGCCTTCCAGGGTCTTTGGCCTTCGCTGGTCGGTCTGTCTCGGCAGCCAGGTCCGAGTGCGCAGCGCAGTCGTCTTGGGGCTCGGGGGCCGGCTCAGGCAGCGCAGTCGACCTGGGCGTAGACCCAAACGGCTTCGAGACCGCCGACATGCGTGGCGAACGTAACCATACGGGCCGGGTTGGGCTTGTCGAGCAGCATCCCTGACGGAGTAGGCCGGACTGGGTCTGAGCAAGGCTTCTCTGCGAACGCTACTCGGGGGCTATGTTCGCCGTCCTTTCGCGGCCGACCTCGAGCCATCAGAGGTGCTGAGCCTCCAGTGTCGCCTGCGTGCGCTGTGGCCAAGCAGCCAGGTCCTCGGTCCTCGATCCTCGGTTCTCCTTGGTCGGTTCTCGGTTCTCCTTGGTCGGTCCACGCAGTCGGCAGCCGGGCATCGCGCGCCGGGGTCGGGGTCGCGGTCGCGGTCGGATCCGGCCACGCGACCGGATCCGGCCACGCACCCCTGGCGGCCGCAGCGACAGCGACAACCATGACTAGCCGGCCTTCGGCCGACGCTCGGCCCACCTTGCGGCGTCGAAGACCCCTGAACTCGGCTCCGCAATACCGTCTGGCCGCTCGCCCTTCGCCTGCGGTGACGGCCAGACGGGGGCAGTGGGGCTCGGCTTTGATCTGGGTCTTGGTCTTCACCTCAGGCTACTGAGCGTGGTGGCTCCACGGCTACGCTGGGCGTCACGTGGTCCTTCGGGAATCTTGGCTGCCTTGACGTTGGTGCGGGTCTTCATGGCGTGGCTCCTTTTTGGTTATTCTCTCGACACCGATAAGATTACGGAGCGCTGATCCCCGGTACTTGGAGAGTGCGTGGAGGTTTCATGGAGAATCTGTGGAGACAGAAACTCTTCGTAGGGGGCTGGCCTGTAGATAGCACCATCCTCCCCGCGCCTTCCGCCAAAAAACAAGGCCGGCCCTTGCCGGTGAAGGTGGCAGCCAGCTGAGCGGGATGGCTGGGATGCGTCCGCGGCACGCATCACACTACGCTCGAATACCTGCCGTGACGCAAGCAGTCGGGAGGGCACCGTACCCTGCGCAGTAGCGCGTCGGCGCAACTGTCAACTTCCGGCCGCAGGCCCTGCTGGGGGGCACGACCCGTCCGCTTCCGGTCCCCGGGCTTCCGCTTGCTCCAGCACGACCAGCTCGGCATGAAGTGCCGCGTACGCCCCTGTCAACCCGAGGGCGAAGGAGACGGCCGCGTTCCCATACAGCAGTAGCGTCACGGCGACCGCCCACAGGCCCGGCAGGAGGAGCCAGACGGCCAACGCCTCAGGATCGATGCAGCCCATGAAGCTCATGACTGCCGTGCAAGACACCCCCAGCCAGCTCAAGGCTCTCAGGATCCGAACGCTGGCCAGCACGAATTCGGGAGCAAAGGGGGCTCGGTAGATCATTTCGGCCTCAGACGGGCCTTCGAGGTCCGCAAGCACCGCGAGCAGTGCTCGCAGCTGGCCGCAGCTGGCATGTACAAAGAAGCCCAGCGCAGCGATGCCGGTGGCCACAACCAGCCCGGCAGCGCCGATGAGCGAACGGGTCACGACGGCGTTTGAGCCGCTGCTCAGGAAGGGGAGCAGCGGTCCGGCGAGCAGACACGTGGCCAGCAGCACGCCCGGCACCGCAAGCGCGGCCCAACGGGAACTGCGACGGCCGGCCGCCTGCAGAAGTGCAACGTCCCGTTTGGCCGTCAGGTGCGTCAGGCCGCGCAAGTGGTACTTCAGCGTGAACAGACAGCCCATACCGCGACGCAACACAGTATCGAGGGAAAGCGGAAGCAGGACGGCGGCTGGCAACGACGCGATCCCGACCAGATATCCGATCGACCCCATCGTGGAGCCCAGCACCAGCAACGACCAGCCAGACAGGGCCAGGAACCCCGAGGCGGACCAGAAGAACGCCAGCGTGAACAGCGCGCCATTCCAGAGTACGTCTCCCTGTTTCCGCGGCACCGGCAGCCGAAGCGCCTGGGCCAGCATGTCCCGCACACAGGCATAGACCCAACCCAGTTGTCGGGCCATCACCACCGACGCCGGCAGCGCGAAGACGAGGGTGACCCCGCTCCAGATGGCGAACTGGCCGACGAAGTGGATGCTGGCCAGCAACGCCGGCAGCGCCGCCAGCAGAGGGATCCACAATCCACGGCTCCTGGCGGCCGCCGCGGCACGCTCCAGCTCCCACAACTGACTCCGCAGCGCTTCGAAAACGGGCGCCGGCAGCACGCAACAGCCTCCTCTGCCCGACCTGCCCTCGCACAGGTGGTCGGCGCTTGCCCCTCAGTCCTTGTTGCACAGTGTACCTGTCGGTTCAAAGCCCGAGAGACAAACAAGATGCCGACCGGAGCAGCGGATTTCCAGGCTATGGGTCGTGTGATCAAGGGTGAGACTTCGCACCGAGGTCTTCGATCATGCTTGGTCGATGCCTTCGAGCTGCTGAGAACCGCCTGTAGCGTCGGTCTACGACCGACGGATAGACCGAATCGTCTGGGCGAACCCAGAATTTCTGGACTCAACCCTTGGCAGAGCTCTTTCCGGCGCTCACAGAGACTGTCTCAGGGAACGCTATTCCGCCACATAATCGCTTTGCCTTGTCATGCATAGGCGGGGTTTACCCGCGGGAGGGGGTAAACCCCTCCCCTACAAAGAGAAAAGTCGGTTTTTTCGCCCCGAGTCGCAGGGGCCGGAGCTTGTCCTCAGGAATCACACCACGCCTCCGGCCGTTCCCTGAGACAGCCTCTCACAGAGCGCCGCTACAGGGAGTGCATCCCGCTTCGCAGTGCGGCTTCCGGCGCAGGGGATGCCTCTATTCCTGTTCGAGGATGCGCCTCGGAGCGGCTTCCCCCTTATCCTCCAGGTCCTCTTCGAGTTGGGCGAGCCAGGCAGAGGTGGCGGCAGTTTCCGCTTCTTCCGCTTCCTCCGCTTCCTCCGCTTCCTCCGCTTCCTCCGCTTCCTCCGCTTCCTCCGCTTCCTCCGCTTCCTCCGCTTCTTCCGCTCCCGGCACCATCAACAAAGCCGTGCGCAGTCTGGCCAGCAGCAGATGGCATCGATACCGCGGCCGACCCCTGCGTTTCCAGCGCCGGATCGCCGCGAGCAATGCCGAGCGCACATCAACGCCGCGGCAGGCGACCTGACTGAGTACCTGGGCCGCGGCGTCGACAGTCTCCGGATTGTCAGAGGCCAGCTGCTGCAGAATCGGCTCGGCGTGCTCTCGGGACAATTCCTCAAGATTGCAGAGCAGCGTCCCGGCGAGTTGGATGGCCTCGGGCAAGGTAGAGCCCAGGCAGGAGCCCAGGAACTTCAGCAAGCCGCTCGCACGGCCTCGCTGCATGGAACGTTGGAAGACTACGAGCAGGTCATGCCTGACGCCCTTGAGACTCAGCTGGCCGGCCAGGACCTTACGCAATACCAACTCCCAGCCTTCGTCGGGAGCATGCTCGAAGAACATCGCGCGCAGCTCGCTGCGGCGGCTTCCTCCTCCTCTCGCCAGGGCCGCCAGCAGTACCGGCAAGAGACACGGCGCGCGGGGCACCAACGTCAACAGTGCCTGATCGACCGTCTCGTAACTATCGGAGTCGACCTTTCCTCCGACCTCGAACACGCGCAGGAAGCGGCTCGCCAGCCCGTCGTCCAGCTGGGTCTGCGCGGACACCACCAATCCGGCGATGCGGGCCTTCTCGAAGACCGCGCCGCGCAGATCGGCCCCCGCCAAGTCGGCGCCGATCAGCCTGCAACCGTGCAGGTCGGTCCCTCGCAGGTCCGCCCCCCGCAGGTTGGCACCGCTCAGGTCTGCCCACCCCAGCCGAGCGCCACGCAGATCGGCGCCGGTCAGATCGACTCCGGTCAACTGGGCCCGCAGGAGCACCGCCTCGCGCAGGTCGCCGCCTCGTAGATCGCCGCCGGGGAAACAGAAACCGGGCAGCTGGCGCCGACGCAGTGAGAGCTTCCCCAACCGCATCCCCGCCGCGCTCCAGCCCTCGAAGGCGGTGGCAGCCACAGACCGTAGCCGGCTCAACGACTGCAGCCGCTCGAAGCCGGCGGCGCTCAGCTCGCCCGGGCCCAGCTCGCGCAGCTGCTCGCCGACGGCCTGTTCGACCCCGCCGCTGAAGCGCTGCCCGAAGCCCGTGGCGGCGCGCGCTGTCGCCCGCTGCGCCCACCAAAGGCGCAAGCGCTGCATGCGGCCGCCAGCCTCGGCGTCCCGGAACTTGCTGCCTGGCAGCTTCGAGGCCAGACCGGTCAGCTCCCGCTCCAGCCTGGCCAACGACGGACGCTGGTCAGGATCCTTGGCGAGACAAGCCTGCGTCAACCAGGCGAGCGACTCTGGAACACCTGCTGGCAGCGCGGGCACTTCGGCCTCGGCATGGGCCGCTCTCAGGGCAACACCGTCGAAGCCCGCAAACGGACGCGTGTTGCTGAGCATCTCATAGAGGATCACACCGAGGGCGTAGACGTCGCTGTACTCGGTCGCAAACCCCTGCTCCCAGAGCTCCGGGGCCATATAGGCAGTGGTGCCTCCGGCCGGCCCCGACGCTCCGGAACGGGCCAGTCCGAAGTCGGTCACCTTGAGACGCCCATCTTCGACCAACAGGTTGGCCGGCTTCAGGTCGCCGTGGGCGAAATCGCCGACCTGCCTGATCGCATAACGCAGCGCCCGCACGACGGCCAGGGCGGCACGGCTGGCGTCTCCGGGAGTCAACACGCCATCGCAGAGCAAGCTGCGCAGGGTGGCACCACCAACCCACTCGAGGAACAGGTAGGGCGTGCTGCCGACCAGGCGCACCCCGAAAGCCCTCACGATATGGGGATGCACGCCGACCTGCTGCCACAGCGCACATTCTCGGAAGAAGCTGGGTAGGGTCTCTGTATTCTTGCCAAACACGTCCTCGCGGAACGTCTTGATCGCGAAGGCCTGGTCTTCCTGATGATCGAAGCAGATGAAGACCACTCCCATTCCCCCCCGCATCCCCCAGAGAACTTCGTAGCGGGAGCTGTCAGGACTCGGAGAGCTCGCAACGGTTTCAACCGCCGGCGGGCTTGCACTGGCTGCTGAGATCAGGCTGGCTGCGACCTGCGCAGATTCCTCACGCGGGTTCGAAGAGCCTTCGAGACTGCCCGCCGATTGCAGATGCTGGTGCAGGCTCTGCAGCGAAGGCAGTGCGGTGCCAGAGTCTTGGCCGCTGGCGAAGCGCAGGCTGTGGGAGAGCTGGTGCAGACTGGCGCAGGCGAGCTGCAAAAGAGGGCTACCCTGTGCGCGCTGTTCACACCAACGACGGACGTGAAGGTAGGCTTCACTGGTTCGTGCTTGCGCCATCGGTGCCTCCTTTGCTCACCATAGAGCAGGGGCCGGCCGCGGATCAGAAATCTGTGCGCACGCGCAGGCTGCGCAGGGTGCGCTTCTTCTTGCGTCGCGGCGGAGGGGCTCCCCCATACTCTCCCAACTGACGGACGATCTCAAGGTACTCTTCGAGCTGGAGGACAAACAGGGCCTGCAGAGCGCGCAGCGACACCAGCTGCTCCGACCAGACCCGGCTCTGGGCGGCTGCCTCGCGGATCAGCTTCACGGCCTGCTTGCGTGGATTCTCGTAGGCCCCGTGGTAGGCGATCACCGCGACGCAACGCCGGAAACCGGCATCTTTGCGGAAGCACAGCTTCGCCGCCTTGAGGTCGACGTCGGGGTTGTGGGCCAGCCACTTCTGGAAGTGGATCTTCTTGACCTTGAGCGCTCCCACCCAACTCGGGTGGACCGGACGCTTCACCCGGCGAGGCCGCTCGAGACTCGCCCGCAGGCTGGCCTCGGCTCCCCACAACGTGCGCATGCCCCGGTAGTCGATGGCGAAGGCCAGGGCCGCCGCCCGCAGCGCCTCGCGGCGGGCCAGTGGCTTGCCGAGCAAGCCCTGCATGCCTCCGTGCTCTTGCAGTAGCCTGTCGAAACTGCCGAGCGCCTGCTCCCGATCTTCACGCAGAGTCTCGGCCTCTTCGTAGAGAGCATCGAGCGCCGCGATCATCTCGAGATCCTGCTGCACCAGCCGGATGCCATCTTGCGTCGCTTGACCCGGCAGCTTGCAGCCAAGGTATTCGGGGTCGAACAGCATCCGCAGACGCAAGGCCTCGACGAAGCTAGGCTCCTTGAGGCGGTTGATCTTGCGGCGCGCGACGCCGAAACTGGCAGACTTGGCAGCATCAGCCGCATCGAAAGTCGGCCGCAGGATCGAGATGACCATCTTTTTGAGTCGGCCGAACAGGAATCCGCAGAACTTCAGACCGAAGACGACGATCCGCAGTGGCATGAACAGCACGCGTCCACCCGCCATCGTGCCCATGTAGAGCCGATAGATGTTGACCATGCGGTAGCTGGGGGGCAGCGCGTCGAAAGGAAAGGATCCGAACACGCCGCGCACCATCTCCCGCCGGTCCTGGCGTACCGCGGCCATCACTTCGGGGCCGAACTTACGCTCGAGGGCGGCTTCGCGGTTGGGATCGATGCTCAGGAAATGCAAGGCATCGAAGTAGGTGGTGTGGAAGCGTTTGATCTCCTGACGCTCACGGTCGACCCGACGCCGCTCGCGCCGGTCACGCAGGGCGGCAGTGCTGCGTCCGGCAAGCCAATGACGGAAGCGCTCGAGCGCATGGGCGCTGCTGTGCTTGCTCTCTGCCTTGGGGAGCGCAAAGCGGTTGTATTCCATCAAGAGCTTGGCCGTCTGTTCCATCAAGCTGCGCGAGATCAAGTTGAACCAGATGTACGGGCCACCGATCAAAGAACGTGCGCGCGCCAGGTCGACCCTTTCGAGCTTCTTGCGGTCTTTGTCGCTGTAGCGCAGGCGCTCTTCGGTGATCGAGCGAACCGTCAAGTTGCCCAACAGCTGCTCGGTCGCTTTGGTGTCGGAGATATGCAGCGGCGAGCCGTCGAGATGGTCTCGATAGAGGTAGGCCACGCGCACGACCAGGTCGTGCAGGCCCGTCTGGTTCCCATCACTCGGAGGACTGCGGTGCATCAGCTCCGAGACAGTGTCCTCGAGCAATGACTCGGGGAGCTTCTCACCCAACACCCGAGACTCGGGCCGCAGCACGTCACAGCTCAGGGTCTCGAGGTCACGCTCGCGCCGGCCGTAGCGGTAGATCTCTGTCAGGTTGATGTACTGCGCTTCAGCGACCCGGAAATAGACATCTGAGGCCTCACCGGCAATCCATCGGAACCAGCGGCCCAGGACCATCAGCAGCAGGCACAGCACCCCGATCACGATGATCGGCAGACCCAACGCCTTCTGCAGGAAGCCCGCCAGCTTGTTGAACAGCGAGAGCTGGAAAGCTCCGAACAACAGGTTGGCGAACATCAAGCCCAGGCCGAACAGGATCAGCCGTTTGGCAGGCCGTTCGGTCGACTTGACCATGGTCTGGCCCACCCAGTCGAGGACCTGCGGCCCGCTGGCGACTCCATGCAGGTCGGCCAGCCACTCGATCTTGGTCTGGATCTTCTGCAACAGCTTGCCCGCCACACGGCAAGCGCGCGCGATCAGACCCGAGGCGGACAGAGCCTCGCGGTCGCGCACCAGGTCGCGCACCACCGGCAGGCGCCGGATCAAGAACGTGTCGAGCATCGAGATCCAGTTCCCCATGCGTCGCACCATCACTGGCCCCAACACCTCTTCGACTTCCGAAGGGGTCAGGTTCAGCAGGGTCTTGATCAGCGCCTCGAGCTGAATGGGCGGAGCGGCGATCGGCCCGAGATCAGCGACCTCGGTAAGATCCACCCGGTAGGCCCGCACGACACTGCGCACTTGACGGATCCAGTGCATGAACAGCTGCAAGCGCTCTTCTTCGGCGCCCGCAAGGATGATGTTGCGCACGCGGCGCCGCGCCTTGTGCTCTTCCCGCCGCAGCATCTCGACCGTGCTCGGACCTGCCGTGGCTGCCGAGCCGAACAGGACAACGTCGCGGTCGACGTGGCGGCGCAGGTTGCGCACCATCCGGTCCATCCCACGCAGGGCGAACGCCCCCACGCGTGCGAGGCGCACGAGCGGGCGCACGGTCCGGAACACAGGCGCCAGTTTGGAGAGCCGCACGAACACCATTAACTTGAATATACTCATCTGGCCCGGGTCGGCCATGCCTTCGAGCCCATCGATGATCAAGCCGAAAGGGATGGCCGGGATCACGTCCACCAGGACATGCCGCAGGAAGTACCGCAACCTGCCACGCACGAGCACGAAGCGCAGCAAGAAATCGAGCAGCAACACGGCACACAGGGCAGCGTCGAACCAGTTCAGGGTGACCTCGAGCGCCCGCCGCTTGCGCAACTTTTTGCCATCAACCTCGGCGACCTCGACTTCACGGCGGGCCGCTGCCAGACGCGCCGCCGCTTCACGCAAAGCATGGGCGGCGCTGGTATCGGCGGGCACGAACGCTTGCCGGCCGGCAAGTCCCGGAGACACCAACCCCTCGGCCTGCAGCGCCAGCCAGCTCTCGCCGAGCTCGAGACTGCGCAGCCGCGCTTCCTCATCGGCCCGATCCTGCTGCGAAACGGCAGCAGCCAGCTCTTCGTTGCTGGGGAACTCGAGCCAGTACAGCTGGGTGAAGATCAGCACCACGGCCAGCAGCGTGGCCACCAGCACGACGATCTCCATCGTTCCCCGGCCGACGGGCCCGAACCAGCGGTTCAAGCCGATCAGCAGCCCTGTCTCCTGTTGCTCGTTGCGCAGCCTGTTGAGGCTCTTGCGCACCGCCTTGAGCGCGTGCTGCACAGGACGGTCCTGCCGGGGCATCGCGAGGCCGAGCGCCAGCAGATGCTCCGCCACCTTTTTGGCAGCCGTCTGGGACACCACCTCAGTCTCGGGATCGAGCTCAAGCGGAGCGGCCATCACCTCTGCCGAGCGGTCGAGCACTTCGTGGGACTGCTCCAAGACGAACGCACTCTGCTCGGCCAGAGGCAAGGCGGCGAACGCCGTCTTCAGCAACTCGAATTGCTGATTTTCGAGGCTCTCGAGGTTGCGGGTCAGGTACTTGAGACCGGGACCTGGACGGTGCACGTCGGGCAGCCGCCGGATCTCTGTGACGATGTCGACCGCCTCCAGAAACCTGTCCCAGAGTTGCGCGACGTCGCCTGAGGCGTACGGCTCTGCCGGATTGTCGGGCTCTTCCGACTTTTTCGGCTCCTCGGACTCCTTGGACTCCTCCGGCTCCTTCGCAGCAGCAGACGGCGCCGTCTCCGGGACAGGGGCTTCGGTTGCAGCGGGGCGCGGTTCTTTTCCCAGGCTCTGGGCCGCCGCGCTCCATTGCTCGGGTTCGACACTCTCGAAGGGATCTCTGGCGCGCTTGCTCAGAATCTCGACAATCGCTGAGGTGCGCGGTGCCCCGAGCTCACGGACGCGTCGCAGCTCCGATGCCGGAGCCTGCCAACCCGCCAGCTGCAAGAGCCGCTCGCCACGTTTGAACAACGACTCGCGGCGCGCTTCCCCCAGCTCCTTGCGGATGCTTACGAACTCCGCTTCGTGCCCGGCGCCCTTGCGCGCCAGTGCCAACACCTTCTCGAAGTGGGCGAGCTCGAACTCCATCTCCGCGAGCAGGTCGGAGGGGGCATCTTCTTCCAGCAGGCGCGCGATGCTGGCCAACCAGAGGATCCGCATCCGGTAGTCAAAGATCGAGCGCAGATCCTGCGCGCCGCGGCGCAGAGGGCTGGTGGCCTTGACACCCTGCACCCAGCCGCGCACCATCGGCAAGAGCTCACGCTGATCGCGCGCGCAGACCTCGGCCAGCCTGCGCGTCTGGAAATAGAGCTGGATGGTGTGGCGCGACTCCGGGTGCCCATCCGGCGGCGGCACCCCCTGGCTCTGCAGCCGAGAAAAGCGGCTGGCTGCTTCACCGGCCAACTTCCACAGACGGCTCAGGCGGAGTTGGGGGGACTCGGGGAGGCCAGCCAGCTCCGGAAAACCATCGACGCCATCCCGGGACTCTTTAGCCACATGCGCACTCGCTGGAGAAGAGTTGCATTGTACTGTCCGGCTGCCGGATTTTCAGCCAGCGAGGCGACTTTCGGGATGGGTTCTGGCAGCTGCCGGGGAGGTTGCGTAAGCTGTTTGACGGTCGGGCCGGATGTCCGGCCACCGCCAGGCCAGGGAGACCGTCACTGAGTGCGCGCCTGCTCAACCCCATCGGCCAACAAACGGCCCAGTCCTGGCTCGCATCGGCCATCGCCGAGCGTCGCCTGGGGCATGCGCTGCTGCTGTATGGGCCCGCGGGTGTCGGACGCAAGACCCTGGCCCGCTACGCGGCCGCCCACCTGCTGTGCATGCAGCCTACGGCGAGTGGGCCCTGTCGAGGCTGCCGATCCTGCCTGGCGGCTGCGGACGACTCGCACCCGGACCTACATATTCTGCGCACTCCGCCAGGCAAGCGGGGCCTGGGCATCGATGCCATCAGAGGCTTGATCGAAGAGCTGGCGCTGCCCCCGCGAGGCGTCGACGGACGCGGCTTGGGGAAGGTCGCGATCATCGAAACCGCGGGGGAGTTGGGTGACGAGGCCGCCAACGCTTTCCTCAAGACTCTCGAAGAGCCGCCCGAGAACACCTGGCTGTTCCTGGTCGCCCCGCGCCGCAGCCAAGTTCTGCCGACCGTGCGCTCACGGTGCCAGCCTCTGCGTCTGAGCCTGCTCGATCCGCGCGAGATCGAAGCGGTGCTGCGCGCCCAGGGACTGCACGACGACGAGGCACGCAGACTCGCCGAGGGCTGCGGGGGAAGTCTCGGCCTGGCCCTGGATATGCACCGGACCGCGGGCATCGCGCCGCTCGATCCGGGCCTGTTGCTCGGCGCCGTGCCAGAACCCGAGGCCTTGCTGCGGGATCTGGCGCTACGTGTGCAACAACTGAAGCGCGAGACGGACGCCCCGGGTGGAAGCCATGAATGGCGGCGCCGCCTGCTGCGTGTGTACTTCGCCGAGCTGTTGAGACTGCTGCGCGACGCCCAGGCCTTGCGCTGCGCGGCTGCCGTGCCCCCGCTGTCCCCTGGACGTGCTCGGCTGGCCGGACGCCTGGCCCGACTGGCCAGCCGCCCCCTGGAGAACGGCGCGCAGGCCGTCGAGGTCGCGCGCGAGGGCCTGGCACGCAACCTGAACATCGAGCTGGTCGTATCCCGGCTGGCTGCGCATCTGCCCCGAGGGGGAGGCCGCTGATGGGAAAAGACAAAGCGTCAAGCTCGGCCTACGAGAAAATCCGCGCGCTCTGGTTGCGCGACGAGCGCTACCATCCGTACGCCTACGCATTCGTCAAACAGGCTGTGGAGACCGCAAGCAAGCAGAAACAGCGCCGCCCAGGCGGACCGCGCACCCACATCTCCGCGACCGAGTTGCTCGAGAGCGTCCGTCTGCTCGCGCTCGAAGAATTCGGCTACCTCGCGAAAACCGTGCTCAACTATTGGGGCGTGCATCGCAGCGAAGATGTGGGAGAGATCGTCTTCAACATGTTCGCGCTCGGTCTGCTCGGCCGCAGCGGCAGAGATCAGCGCGCCGACTTCGCCGGCGGCTTCGACTTTCAGGAGGCCTTCGTCGACGCCTATGTCTTCCCCAGTGACATCTGAACCCGAAGCATCAGACCTGCCCCTGCTGCGCTTCGAGAACCTCTCCGCGCTTCCCGGTGTAGCACACGGACTGGCCACCCGCAGCGGGGGTTGCAGTCCTGAGCCCTGGAACAGCCTCAACCTGTCGGTGTCGACCGGGGACACGGCCGACAACGTGCGCGAAAACCGCGCCCGGCTGCTGCGAGCCCTGGGCCTGCAGAAACTCAGCCACCAGAACCAGGTTCACGGCACGACGGTGGTGCGCCTGTCCGGCGAGGAAACCGACACCCCACCCCACGACGCACAGATCAGCGACGTTCCTGGCCTCGCTCTGTTGACGTTGGGAGCCGACTGCCCTGGACTGCTGGCCTGCGACCCCGAACGAAGAATGGTCGGGGTCGCCCACGCCGGCTGGCGCGGTGCGGTGGCGGGGATTGTACCCCAATGGCTGGACGCCTTCGCTCGAGCCGGCAGCCCTGCTAAGGATCTCCATGTGGCGATCGGTGCGGGCATCGGCCCCTGCTGCTACCAGGTCGGTCCCGAGGTCGTGGCCCAGGCCCAAGCTTGGCCTGGGGGTCAGCGAGCCGTCGAGGAACGGGACGGGCGCAGCTATTTCGACATCCGCGCGCTGCTCCGGATGCAGCTGGAAGACCGGAAGGTGGCCAGCCTGGAGGTCGCGCCCTACTGCACCGCCTGCAACCCCACGTTGTTCTACTCACACCGCCAGAGCGGCGGGCGCACGGGACGCTTCGGCTTAGCCATCGGGCTACTGGCGTGATTCAAGCGCCGCGGCCCGGGTCGACGACCACTTTCCCTGCCCGCTCCTCGGCCTCGGTGGCCTTCAGATACAAGGGCTGCGCGGGCCCGGCCCGGCCCTCGCGGGCGATCGCGATCAGTGCGGCGGCCGGTGGGCAGGCAGCCACCTCCAGCCGCGTGCCGCCGCGCGCCCTCAGGCTCTCTTCGCAGCTCTCCAGACCGCGAGCGCACCAGGCAAAGGGCTCTCCCAGTTCGAAGTCTGCCAGCCGCGCGATGCCGAAGCTGTGGCTGCGCTCCCAGCTCTCGGGCCCGAGCCGGTAGCCGGCCCAGTAGACCCGATCCCTGCGCGCATCGACCATCGGCACGAGCAGCCCTTGATGCGTGCCGACCAGAGACGCCGCCCAGCCATCGAGGCTCGGCACGCCGAGCAGCTTGGCTCCGCAACCGCGAGCCAGGCCCGCAGCCAAAGACGCTCCCACCCGCATGCCCGTGTAGCTGCCCGGCCCGGTTCCGACGACGATGCTGTCGAGATGCTGGGCAAGAATGCCAGCGCGCGCCATCAGCTCCGCCACGGCAGGCGCAAGGCTGGCCGCGAAACGGCGCGCCACAGGCAACTCGATGCTCTGCTGCCAGGCCTGACCGTCATCGAGAGTCACGCAGCCGGTGTCTCCACTGGTTTCGATTCCAAGGCTCCAGGTTTGCATCGCTCTGTTTTGCCTGCCTTTCTCGAAATGGTGTCGGACTGGACAGAGGAGGAAAAAAGCCGCGGGCTTCGCAACCCCGCTGCGGCGCTGCCCACGCTGGAAGCCAGGAAGAAACCAGTGTAAACTCGTCGTTTTGGAATACAATAACGCAGCGGTTTTCCGGAGAGAGGCCGTGGACCGGCTTCGCAAAAGATGACCGCCAATGGCTGAGATCCCGCCGCAGAGGCCGGTTCGCAGTGAGACTCCACACAACCTGGTTTGAGGTTCCATGGAAGCGACGGTTGAAGTGATTCGCGATGGCTCCTCGGTCCGGTCCATCCCGATCCCCTATGGATCGTCACTGATCTTCGGCCGCTCGCCGAAGTGTCAGGTCGCCATCGATGACCCGAGCTTGTCGCGCCGCCATTTGATGGTGAAGTACGACGAGTCCGGTCTGATGGTGACCGACATGCGTAGCTCCAACGGCACCTTCGTCAACGGAATCCAGGTCCACAGCCAGCATTTGAAAGGCGGCGACCTGATCTCGCTTGGCTACGTGATCTTGCGGGTGCAGACGCGCGAAGGTCCTCCGCAGAGCTCGAAGTTCTGCGCAACCTGCGGCAAACCCGTGCCCATCGAATACAAAGAGGCCGAGTGCGCACGCTGCTTGAAGGCCAAGTCTGCCGACCAGTGGGTCAAGAACTACCAGTTGCTGCGCCCGTTGGGTGAAGGCCCCCGCGGCTGGGTGTACCTGGCACGCAACCCCGACAGCACTGGCAATTGCGCGCTCAAGGTGCTGAAGACCCGACGCATGACCGAGGCCGAAGCGGCCCAGGTGGTGCCTGAGCTGCGCGCCCGCTTCGCCGTCTCGACGACGGGCGCCGTCAAGGTGCTCGAAGTCGACTTCTGGAACGGGTTGGTGTACATCGCCAGCGAGTTCATCGACGGCGGAAGCCTGCAAGCCTACTTGAAGAACCACGGCAAAGTCGAAGAGCGGCAGGCGATCTGTTTCATGATCGATTTGTTGCCCGCCATCGGCAAGGCCGCCTCTCGCGGACAGGTGCACGGCAGCGTACAGCCATCGAACATTCTCTACGACCGCCGTGGCTGGTCGTTCTTGAGCGATTTCGGCCAGGCGGTAGGCTGCGCCCAGCTGGTGCCCAACTCGATCCGTGAGAACAGCTACACAGCCCCCGAGCTGGTGCTCAATCCGGCCCAGGCCGATACACGCTGCGATATCTACTCCTTGGGAGTGACCGCCTACCACGCGGTCTCCGGCCGAGCGGAGCTGCCCACTGCCAGCGAGTCGGGCATGCTCGGGCTGCGCTGCTCTCCCCAGCTGGCGTACATCATCCAGCGCGCCACCGACCCCAATCCCGCCAACCGTTATCCGGGCGCTGGGGAGATGCTCAAGAGCATCTTTACCCTGTTCCCCGGCTCCGAAGCCCGACGCGACGCCCGCCAGAATGTCTGAGTCCCCTTCCCTGCGTGTGCTGGTGATCGGCGCGAGCGGACGATTGGGCCGCGAGTTGGTCGCTGGCCTGCGAGCACGCCGGATGCCCTGGCGCGGCACGACGCGCAGCGACGTCGACATGGCCGCGCCCGACGCCGCCCTGCGCATCGAGCAGTGCGCCCGCAGCTTCGACGCCGATGTGCTGATCAATGCCAGCGCATGGACGGCGGTCGACGCGGCCGAAGCCGACGAGGCCGCCGCCCTGGCCGTCAACGCAGGGGGAGCCGAGGCGGTTGCCGAGGCCGCGGCACGGCTCGGCGCGCGGGCGCTGCACGTCTCGACGGACTACGTCTTCGATGGACGTCTGCGCCGCCCGTACCGCGAAGACGATGCGACCGCGCCCCTGAACGCGTACGGGCGCACGAAGCTGGCGGGGGAAGAGCGCTTCCTGCGCCGCCTTCGGAGCGGGTTGGTGGTCCGCACCGCCTGGCTGTTCGGGCGCGCGGGCAGCGGCTTTCCCGCCGCGATTCTGCGGGTCGTGCGGGAGCGCGGCCGCGCGGAAGTCGTCGACGACGAGTGGGGACGGCCCACCTCCCATGCCGACCTGGCAGCGGCACTGTTGCTGCTGCTGGGCTGCCCGGAGTTGCACGGGATCGTGCACTTCTGCAACCGGGGGGTGGTGTCGCGTTTCGAGCAGGCTCGGGAAGTCTGCCGTCAGGCTGGCGTCGATCCGGAGCTGGTGCATCCGGTCAGCCGTGGGCTGTCCGCGCGGGCGGCCACCCGGCCAGCCTACTCGGCGCTCGACACGACACGCTACACAGCGGCCACGGGCGAGCAGCCTCCGGATTGGCGGGACGCGCTGCGTCGGGCCCTGGCGCAGGGGGGGTAGCCTCGGGCTGGATTGGGGATTCGGGTCCGACTCCGATTCCGATTCCGATTCCGATTCCGATTCCGATTCCGATTCCGACTCCGACTCCGATTCCGATTCCGATTCCGATTCCGGACCCGACTGCGCGGGCCGAGCACAGGGGGATCCGGTTTTCGCGCTGCGAGCTGCGAGCACCCAGCGCCCTTGGCGCGCTGACGGTGCTTGTGCGTATACTTCCTCGAGACCGCGCCAGGAGGATGTCGTGGCCGGCAGTCCACAGTCACTTTACGAAACCCCGCTCTCGGTCGTGTTTCCCCGCTATACCATCGAGGGAAAGCTGGCGGCGGGTCCGGGTTCGTTGGTGCTGCGTGCCCGCCAACACTCCCCCTTCCGCACGGTGGCGATCAAGATCCTTGCCAAAGAGCTGTGCCAGGACGCCGATGCTCTCGAGCGCTTCGAACGTGAGGGACGCGCGGCGGCGAGCTTGAGCCATCCCCATTTCGTCGAGATCTACGAGCAGGGCATCTATGCGGGTACGCCGTATCTGGTGATGGAATTCCTGGACGGAGGCGACCTGGGCACGGCGATCACCGAAGGCCCCCTCGAGACCGCAGAGGTGCTGCGCATCGGCGTCGCGATCGCACGTGCGCTCGAACACACCCACGAGCGTGGCATGGTGCACAGGGACGTCAAACCCGCCAACGTGCTGCTGGGGAACGACGGACGTGTCAAGCTGACGGACCTGGGCATGGCCAAGATGCAGGATGCACGCGAGCAGGGCCTGACCACGCGGGACACCTGTATGGGCACGCCGGAGTTCATGGCCCCCGAGCAGGTCGAAGATTTCGGCAATGTGACGCCGGCCGCCGATGTCTATTCCACGGGGGCCACTCTCTATCAGGCCCTGTACGGCCACTCACCGTTTGCGGACATCTCGGTGGTGCGGCAGCTGCGCAAGACATTGCGGGCCCGGCCGAGCTTCCCCGAACGCCCGGGGATCCCGGACGGTGTCGTCGAGCTGCTGAAGGTCTGCCTGGCGAAAAACCCCCGCAAACGCTACCAGCACGGCGGACAGCTGCTAACGAACCTCAAGCGGGTGCGGGTCGGACGCCCTCCGCGCGTTCCTGGCGCGCGGGCGGCTCTGCAGGCCCGCTGGAAGCTCGCGCTGCTCGCGGGAGGGCTGACTCTCGCGGCGCTGGTGGTCGGCTGGTTCGCCTGGTGAGCCCATCAGACCCTTGCTATCGTAGGAGGAATCATGCGAAGAACCCTGGCAACGCTCGCCGTACTGCTCGCAGCCGTGCTGTTGATGCACATTCCAGGCACGCGCGCAGAGGCTGACGGAAGAACGAACTGGAGCTATCAGGACGCGCTCGGCTATTTTCGAACCGGAGGCGTGGTGAGCGAGAGGATGTGGCAGGATCTCCATGAGAACCCTGTCGACGCACAAAGCATCCACAACCTGCGCCTGGCCCATGAGGTCTGTCGGCTGCGTACCGCCGAGCCTCCAAAGGCGGGCTTTCTCGAGTTGTTGCCCGCGCCGCGGCGTGAGGTTGTGCTCGCAGGCCAAAGCTATGGCGTCTCCGAGGGATTCAGCGATGTGGTGATCTACGCCTACGACAGTCCGGTCATCATCCATTGCCACGCCGATAGCAAAGACGGCGCTATCAGCCGTCAGCTCGAGGCCGGGGGCGTTCTGCGGGTACGGGGCTCGGGAATCAGGATCGAGAACCCGGCCGAGCGGCGCACCGCCACACTGACCATCGAGACCTTGCGCAGCCGTTGATTCCCCAAGCTGGTTGAGGTTCCTGCCGATAATGATGCAGTCTGAGGCATCATCTGGGGGAACTATGTACGGTCCGCGCGTCTGGGCGGAGATCCGACTGGGAAGCATCGCTCGCAACGTCACCGCCCTACGAGGCTTTCTTGGCGCCAGGACCAAGATCATGGGGGTCGTCAAAGCCGATGCCTACGGCCACGGAGCTGTCCCCGTCGGTCGGGCTCTGCTCGACGCGGGCGTCGACAGGCTGGGGGTCGGTGACTCCAGCGAGGCCATCGAGCTGCGCAGGGCCGGCATTCTCGCACCGATCTCCATCCTCGGCGCGACGGTGGAGCGCGAGGTGGACGAGGTCGTGTTCCATGGCCTGACGCCGATGATCCACTCGGAGGACCGCGTGCATCTCTTCGACGCGCGGGCGCGGCGCCAGGGCAAACAGCTGCCCGTGCACGTGATGGTCGATACCGGCATGGGCCGTCTCGGCGTGCGCCCCGAGAGTGTGCTCGGCATCTTGCAGGCGATCGCCGGGGCCCCGCACCTCTACCTGGAAGGTCTGGCCAGCCACTTTGCCACCGCGGGCGAACCGGGCGGCGATGCCTTCCAGAGTGAGCAGCTCGCGCGCTTCAACCGAACTCTGTCGCAGGTTCGCGCGCGCGGCTGGCATGTTCCCCTCTGCCACATCGCCAACTCCGCCGGGCTCTTGTCCGACCGGGCCAGCCATCATGACATGGTCCGCCCCGGTATCGCGATGTACGGAGTCCATCCCTATCCGCAGGCGCACGTGGAGGCAGATGGGAGCCCGCAGGTCCTGACCCCGAAGCTGGAGCCGGTGCTGGCCGTCAAGACCCAGATCGCCTACCTGAAGGAAGTCGAGGCCGGGGCAACCGTCAGCTATGGCCGCAGCTGGCGGGCGTCGTCCCGCGCCCGCGTCGCGACACTGCCGATCGGTTACAACGACGGGTACCTGCCGCAGCTGGCGGGCAAGGCCGAAGTTCTGATCGACGGCGTACGTCTGCCGGTGGTCGGTAGGATCACGATGGACTACACGATGGTCGACGTCACCGCACTCCCGGGCGTCGATGTCTACGCTGAGGTCACCTTGATCGGGCGCAGCGGCGCGGCCGAGATCCGGGTGGAGGATGTGGCCGCCTGGGCGGGCGTGCTCCCCTACGCGATCCCTTGTGGATTGGGGAAACGGGTCGAGCGCTTGTACGTGGCCGACTACGCCGGTAGCACCGCCCGGCGCGCTGGTTGACCAACTCTTCTTCGGCCGGCTGGAATCTCACTCGGACCGGCTTGCACTTTTGTACGCTCCGACTTCGACGGCGCCCACGCTGCCGCTGGCGGGTCTAGCGGCCCGCCTTGCTTAAGCGCTTGCGGGCGGCTATAAATTTCCCATACCGACACGGGAAGTGATTGCAAAGCAACCAAAGCTTGGGGAATGGCATGGACAGTCCCGCGCGAAGCTCTACGCCTCGGGCCAATGATTCGGCTCGGCGGAGCGACCTGCATGGCCGCAACCTGCTTCTTATGCTCTCTTTACTGGTGGGTCTCTCACCAGCATGGGCACAAGAAGCGAGCCTTGATGATGGCTGGATGGTGGACGGAACCGTTCACGATGCTGTCATCCATGATGGGCGGCTATTTCTGGGGGGACAGTTCGCCTATGTCGGACCCCACAGCGGGTCGCTAGCGGCCTTCGACAGCCGCCGGGGAGGGCTGCTGGCCGGTCCACGCTTCGACGGCAGGGTCGACGCCGTGGTATCGGACGGCGCAGACGGTTGGTTCGTTGCCGGAGACTTCCAGCAAGTCGACGGCAGGGCGGCCGCCTACCTCGTGCATCTCGGTCCCGACGGGCTCGACACCTCCTGGCAGGCGCTTCCCGACGGCCCTGTTGCCAGGTTGGCGTTGCACGATGGGACGTTGTTCGCCGCGGGCACTTTCACGACGATAGGCGGCGAAGATCTCCCCAGGCTCGCCGCCATCGACGCCCGAAACGGACAAGCTCGCGCTTGGCGCCCGGCTCCCGATGGGCCCGTCCATGCCCTGGCCGTCGGGGCGGGCTACCTGTTTGTCGGCGGCGACTTCGGGCGTCTCTCTACACACGCGCGGACCCACCTGGGCGCATTTGAGCTTCAAGACCTCGAACTCTCGAGCTGGAATCCCGGCCTGAACGGCGCGGTCGAGGCGCTCAGCGCTGACGACGTAGCCGTGTATGTCGGCGGCTCCTTCCAGACTGCCGAAAGTCAGGCACGTCCCCACGCTGCAGCCTATGCGCTGCAGACCGGCGGATTGCTGCCCTGGAATCCCGCGCCGGACGCCTCCGTCCTGGCCCTGGCCCACAGCGCCGGCCGCGTCTTCCTCGGTGGTGTCTTTGGTGCTCTGGCCGGACAGGATCGCTGCGGCCTGGCCGCGGTCGACACCGCTAGCGGGCGCCTGTTGGGCTGGAACCCCCAGGCCGACGTGGCGGGCATCTGCGGGCTGCTCGTGCAGCCCTCGGGAAATCTGTTGGTCGGCGGCTACTTCCACGAGATTGGCGGCCGGCAGCGGCCCTACCTGGCCGAGCTGGACAGCGAGGACGGCCGGGCGAGCGCTTGGGCGCCCTCGGTCTCCGGGCCGGTACGTGCCGTCGGTGCCAGCGAGCGCGGGGTCGTGGCGGGCGGATCCTTCCGGCTGGCCGGTGGGGTCTGGCGTGCAAACCTGGCCGCGATCGAGTTGGCCAGTGGTCGGGCAGCCTCCTGGAATCCAGGCGTGGACGGACCGGTCTTCGCGCTCGATGCCCAGGCGCAACGGCTGCTGGTCGGTGGCGCGTTCCAATCTGCCGGAGGCCAGGCGCGCTCCGGAATGGCCAGCCTGAGCTACGGGCTGGGGACGGCGGATGCCTGGGAAGCGGCGATCGACGGAACTGTTTTCGCGCTCGAGAGCGTCGGTTCGCGGGTCTACCTGGGTGGCGCCTTTGCGAACGTCAACGGGCAGGCCCGGCAGGGACTGGCCGCGGTAGAACGCGACACGGGGTCTCTGTTGGCTTGGAATCCGGGCCTGCAGGGTGAGGTCTACGCGCTGCAAGCGCAGGGAAGCATGCTGCTGGTCGGTGGCGATTTTGTCCAGGGAGCGTCGCGCCATGTCGCGATGCTTGACTGCGGTGACGATACCCGCGGCTTTTCGCCTCTGCACGTAGATGGACCGGTGCACGCGATCGGCCTGGGAGACGAGGGACTTTGGTTGGGAGGTGCCTTCCAACACGTCAACGGCCTGGAGCGCCCTTGGTTGGTCGGGTTCGATCCGAGAGACGGCGCTTTGCTGGACAGCCCGCAGCCTGACGGTTTGGTGCGCGCGCTCCTGCTGACCGATAGCGCGCTCTGGTTCGCAGGCGACTTCCAGACGGTAGACGGCCGGGAGCTGGCCTACCTGGCGCAGACGGGCGCGCCCGCGGATTCACCGCGACCCAATGGTCCCGTTGTCAGTCTGTTCGAAGCCAACGGCACGCTCGTCGCTGGCGGGTCATTCCTACAAGTCGATGACATGCCCCGGTTGGGTTTCCTGCTGCGTGCATCGGGACAGCCCGTTAAGGTCGCAGCGACGCCCGCATCTGCGCGTGCGGACGCCGTGGTGATTCCGCGTGAGCCGGTCGTGATCCGCAACCCGAGTGATCGCCTCGAGCTGCTCCATGTTCGTGGACCGGCGACAGATGAAGTATTCCACTTCTGGGATGCCGAGAATCCCTCCAACACCAATCCCGGTTTCTCTGTCTGGCTGCCGCCCGGTGGCGAGTTGCGGCTGAAGGTCGCCACCAGGCCGCTCCAAGCGCCGGGCATCCATAAAGATCAGATTGTTCTCTCGGGCATGCGCGAACAGGTCATACCTCTGACCGCGGGATCGTCGGCCCCCGGGCAGATCGAGTTTGAGCACGCTTTCGTACACTTCGAGCCAGACGGGCGTCTGTCCACAGTGGCCGAGGGAAGCGCGGCGCGGGCCGGCATCTCCTCGTTGGCCCATGCGGCGCTGCTACGCAACGGCGTACGCAGGCCATTGCGGGACCCGCGCCTCGAGATCCAGGGCTTGGACTTCGGCTCTCCGGACGCTGACGGAAAGACCGCGCAGGCGCGCGGTGGACGATTCAGGATTCTGGATGGCGACGAGCCCATCGTAGACGGCACGGTCAGCTCAGCCTCTTTGTACCTGGGCGGACAGGGCTCCCTCGGCATTCTCAGCCTCGAGCTGGGCGAGATCAGCATCGGCGACTTCAACCCGCCGGTGGCCGTGATCATGAGCCTCAACCCACGAGGGCGCGAAGCGCTGCGTTTCGACACGGCCTGGACGGCGAGCACCGGTAGTTATCTGGGCGGCAGCCCGTTGACGAACCTGTTCGTGTCCGGTGTGGACACGACGCTGGGGACGACCTTCGACAGCCTGAGTTTCGCCCCCGGCGGCCTGACGATCGTGGCTGGCGACACACTCGGTCAAAGTGCCTGGGTCGACCTCAATTATGACGGCGATGCGGCCTTCGTTGCGCGCTTCCGCGGCGCGGCAGAGACGATGGGTGTGTTCACGTATGACAACAGCACCGTCACGCGCCTGTTCTCGGAGGCAACCGGAGCGCTGACGCTCGATGGGACGGCGTTCACCGACTTCCTCGAGCTCGGTCGTCGGCCGACCATCAACGACTCAAACGCCGTCGCATTCTCGGCCGTCGGCGAGATCACCGGAGCTGTCGAGCGCGACGCGGCGCTGGTGGTCGAGCCCGGCGAGGACACCTCCGCGGTGATCGTCGAGCGGGTGAGCATCATCGAACCTGCGTCCTCGAACCGCCTGATCACAGCGGTCCGCTATCCTGAACCGGGAACCGGACACGAGATTCTCAGCGCATCGTCGATCACCAACGACGTTCAGGCGGATGGTCCGTGGAATCTGGCCAATACGGTCCGTTACACGGCCGGGGCAGGCCTGGGTGTCACTGTCTCAGAGATCCTCGATGCCACCGGCGATGGGGGCGCAAACACCTTCGACTCAGGCGCAGGGATTGCAGTGGACAGCTCCGGCAATGTCTTTGTCGCCGGGCAGACCAGCGACAACGTCTTCAAGATCACGCCTGCCGGCGTCATCACGGAGATCATCGACGCCACCGGTGACGGCGGCGGCAACACGCTTGATACGCCTCAGGGCCTGGCCGTCGACGCGTCCGGCAACGTCTATGTCGCCGGGCAGGACAGCGACAACGCCTTCATGATCACTCCCGGTGGCACTATCACCGAGATCATCGATGCGACCGGCGACGGCGGCGGCAACATCCTCGACCAGACACGCGCCATCGCGGTCGACGCGGCGGGAACCGTCTATGTCACCGGACTCGTCAGCGATAACGCTTTCAGCATCACATCGGGAGGCACGATCACCGAGATCATCGACGCCACCGGCGACGGCGGCGGCAATATCCTCGATGGGCCCTCAGGAATTGCTGTCGATAGTGCGGGCACCGTCTATGTCTCGGGCCAGAGCAGCGACAACGCCTTCAGCATCACCAGTGGGGGCACGATCACCGAGATCATCGACGCCACCGGCGACGGCGTAAACATCTTGGACGGCGGACAGAATATCGCCGTCGACAGCTCGGGCAACGTCTTTGTCGCGGGCTCCGACAGCGACAACGTCTTCAGGATCACCAGCGCACTGGTCATCAGTGAGATCATCGACAGCACCGGCGACGGCCTCGGCAACCCGCTCGACTTCGCCGGCAGCGTACGCGTGAGTGCGTCCGGCGTCGTCTACGTTGGTGGCTTGTTCAGCGACAACGTGTTCGAGATCACGACTGGCAGCGTCATCACCGAGATGATCGACGCCAGCGGCGACGGCTCGGGCAACGTGTTGTCATTGCCCACAGCAGTCGCGGTTGACGCTCTCGGAAACGTCTACACGACGGGCTCCGGTAGTGACAACGCCTTCAAGCTCGCACCTGTTGAAGGCACCGCGATCGTTTTCAACTCCGCGCGTCCGGGCGAGGGTTCCTTCCTGCTGGTCAACCAATCGTCTGCGACTACCGACGGACGCACGGTATTGGACATCCACAGCAGCCCTCAGATGACCAACAGCTTGACGGGCGCTGCAACGGACACCGGCATGGTGGCGTTCGTCGCCAACATCGGCCACGTGCTGGCCGATGCCGACACCATCGCCCTGTGCGTCTACCACCCGGTCTCCGGCATCCATGTGGTCGCCGAACAATTTGAGGCCATCACCGACCCGAACAGCTTCCTCACTGGGAATTTCGCGACTTTCTACAACCGAGAGTTCGCCATCGCTGATGACTCGACGGTCGTCTTCGTGGGAGCCAACACCGCTGGCAGGACAGGCGTGTTCCGCTGGCGCCTCGGCAGCGGCGATGCTGCGCGCCCCATTGTGAGCAGCGCACTGGCCGCGAACATCGGCTTCCGCGTACCCTGCGAATTCGGTGACGGCATCTTTGAGAGCTTCCTGGGCGTCGACGTCGCTGACTCTGCCACCATCACCTTCACCGCCAGCGTGCAGAACAACACCTCCGAAGACTCGGTCGGGGTCTTTTTCATGCAGCACGTCTTTACAGACTCCGCTGAGATGAAACTGGTCGCCAGCCAGGGAATCGGGGCCACGGACGGCCGCGTGTTCGACACGACGGGTGTCGGAACGTCTGGCATCTTCGGCGTGCCTCGCATCGGGCCCCTGGGCCATATGGCTTTCTTTGCCCAGCTCGGCGACCCCCAAGCTGGCTATGACTCGATGGGCGCTTTCATCAGTAGCGAGCCCACCGGACCGATCGTGAAATTCAGTGCGAATGGCTCAGCTCTGACCAGCGCGACAGGCGACTCGGGGGCCTACGCTCTCAAGAGCTTTGTCGCGTTTGATACCCGCGCCCCCATCCAGCCCATCCCTGGCATTGAGGTGCTGATCCGCACTGTTGGCGACGGCGACAGCATCAGCCTGCATGCCAACCTGCCCCCCTCCTTCTCGGATAGCACGGTCACCGTCACCACCGATGCCCACGGTGAGGCTAGCTTTTTCGCGACGCGCGTCGATCCGAAGCAGGTCGAGTTCGTCGCTGACCTGTGCCCGAGCGCAGCCAGCGGCTTTGATTACAGCGCGCTCAGTGCTCCCGGCTGTGACACGGTGAAGATCATCTTCTTCGACCGCAACAGCGTCGCCCTCGCCAGCGTGTTCGGCGCCGACACCACAGCCATGCTGAGTGGTGGCTCGGCGACGATCTCCGAGACCCTGTTCGTGCAAGCCACCGTGCAGGGAACCGTTCTGACTCTGCCCGATGTGGTTGTGACTCTTAGCAGCTCGCGCGGCTCCTCGAGCGATACCCTGAATCCAAGCTTGGCGAGCAGCGACAGCAGCGGGCTGGTGTTCTTCGATCTGGTCAGCGCAAACCCCGACACCGCAGAAATTTCGGCCCGGCTGCAGTTCGGCCAGATCAGCATCGATGTCGCAGATGTCTGGGAAGTCATCTTCGAAGGCTCGCTACTGGACGCGCTGGCCCAGGACAACAATGCCAGCACCGCCGACGACACTCTCGACTTCGGCACCATCACAGCCGGCGAAAGCTCGGCAGACTCGCTGTGCGTGCTCTATGTGCAAGTCAATACGAGCCAGGACATCGACCTGCAGGCGGTCTCGATCCTGGAAGATACCGGCAACGCCTTCACCATCGAGAGCATCAACGTCCATAACGGCGCAACCGTCGGTCTGCCCGCGACCATCGGCAGCAGCGGCATCAGTACGCTCTCGGTCTGTCTGCGCTTCAGCCCCGGCGACAGCGGCAGCTTCCACGCCAAGCTGGTGGCCACACCGGAGTTCGGCGATACTGTCGTCACCACCCTGCTGGGCCAGGCCGAGGGCGGCCTCCTCGATGCGCTGGTGGCAGGCGATGCCCTCGACTGGGGCAAGCAACCCGCCGTCTTCGCCCAGGCTGATACGCTCTGCTTCGATGTTGCCCGCGGCAACAGCCGCAGCGTGACCCTGATCGGCTTGAGCATCCTCGACGACACGCACAACGTGTTCAGTCTCGACACCGCCAGCGTCGGTCTGCCGCGCGCCATCGGCGCCGGCGAGCAGGTGCAGGTCTGCGTGACCTTCCAGCCCAGCGACACCCTGCAGTACCACGCACGGCTGGTGCTCGCGGCCCAGGGTTCTTCGGCGACCGGCGACACAGTGGAGCTGAGCGCCCGCGGTGGGCCGGGTGTGCTGCTGGCTTTCGGCCGCGACGGCATCGTCGGCCCCAACACCGACTCGCTCAATTTTGGAACTCTGGCCAGCGGGCTCCAGGACACCCTGCATATCGCTGTCTACCGGCGCAATCTCGGCGACGACTCCACGGCAGTCTTCAACGCGGCGACCATCGTCGGCGACACCGCAGGCGTGTTCTCGCTGGTCGGTTTCGATCCGCAGCTGCCCGATACGCTGACAAGCGCGGCCGACGACTCGACCATTGTGACCGTGGCCTTCAACGCCCTGCGCGGCGACGTGTTCGGCGCGACCATCGAGCTGAGCGGACCGCAGGCATACAGCACCGCGACCATCACGCTGTTTGGTGAGGGTCAGAGCGGTCAGCTGGTGGCCCGCAACGTCGACGACTTCAGCGACAGCCTGGCCTTCGAGACCATTCCGGTGCTTGCGGCTTCGGGCGATTCGTTGTGCTTCTTCGTCACCCGCGCTCTGGCCGACACCAACGTCACGCTGAGCGGCTTGACCATTCTGAACGACAGCTTCAACGTGTTCTCGATCGACCGGATCTCGACCACCCTCCCCCATGCGATGGGACCCTTCGACAGCGATACGGTCTTCGTGTGTGTGAACTTCCAACCGTCGGACACCGGGCAGTTCTATGCCCTGCTGGTCGCGACGGCCAGCCAGTTCGACGTGGTGCCCGACACCATCCGGCTGAGCGGCTACGGTGCCCACGCCGTGCTGACCGCGGTCTCCCGCGACGACATCGGCGGCAACAGCGCGGACACACTCGATTTCGGCAGCGCGCGTGTGGGTCTTCCCCTCGACACGCTCGAGATCAAGGTCGGGCGCCGCGATCAGGACGGCGACTCGACGGCCGTGCTCAGCGCAGCCACGATATTCGATTCGTCCGGTGCCTTCAGCATCGTCGAGCTCGACCAGGCGCTCCCGTATGACGTGCATATGGCTGCCGACACCGCGACCTTCCGGCTGACTTTCGATCCACTTGTGCCTGGAACGCACAACGCGTTCGTCGTCTTCAGCGGTACACAGCCCTACAGCTCGGACACCATCTTCTTGACGGGCGTTGGCTCGAGCGGCAGTTTCGTAGCCCAGAGCCTCGACGGCGAAGATCCCTTGAGTGATTCGCTGGACTTCGGGCTGCGCCCCCATCGTCTGGGCATCGCAGACTCGCTGTGTTTCTTCATCACGCGCGCCACGGGCGACACGAATGTCAGTGTTGCCGGCCTGACGATCGTCGATGACTCGACCAGCGTCTTCTCCATCGAGCGGATCAGCTCCGCCCTTCCCCATGCTCTCGGCGACGACACCGTCTTCGTCTGCCTCAACTTTGTGCCTTCGGACACAGGCGCCTACAACGCCCGGCTGATCGTCTCCGCGAGCCAGCCCGACGTGCCGAATGACACCATCTACCTGCAAGGCCATGGTGGGCACGGCGTGCTCGTCGCCCGAGCCTACGACAACGATGCGACCACCGGTCCCGATACCCTCGACTTCGGCACCGAGCGCAACGACCTGGCCCTCGAGACGCTCGATGTCAGTGTGCGCCGCCGCGACTCCACCAGCTTCGACACCACCGCCGTGGTCACCGGTGCGACCATCGTCGGTGACACCGCCGGCGTCTTCAGCGTGATCGGGATCAACCCGGCGCTCCCGGGTACGCTGACCCACCCCGTC
>JAJDCP010000114.1 GCA_029260765.1 Planctomycetota bacterium | reverse complement strand
GAGTCCGAGTCCGAGTCCGAGTCCGAGTCCGAGTCCGAGTCCGAGTCCGAGTCCGAGTCCGAGTCCGAGTCCGAGTCCGAGTCCGAGTCCGAGTCCGAGTCCGAGTCCGAGTCCGGCGGCCGGCAACCAGCAGCTGACAGTGGCTCGCGTAGTTCGTTCTACCAATGCGCAAGGCTCCGCGGGTGCCGCGGAGCCTGAAACGCCTCGTCTCTGTTGTCGGGCGCTACTCGGAGCCGATCATCTTCCCCTTGTAGCCTGTCAAGATCATCACGCTCTTCTGGCCAGCGACACTCGATTCCATCTTGACCGCGGCGCCACTGAAGCAGGGCGGCAGCTCGGCGCTGTGCCACATGGTCATGGTCTGGCCTTGCATCT
Organism: Planctomycetota bacterium; assembly: GCA_029260765.1. GTDB lineage: Bacteria > Planctomycetota > J058 > JAJDCP01 > JAJDCP01 > JAJDCP01. Next base: position 6,860 of record JAJDCP010000114.1, on the reverse strand, counting down.
CGATAGTGAAGATCGTGCATTCGAAGCTGCGTCCGAGGGCTTCAATGGTCTCGGACTCGCCGCGCGTGACCTTGGCATCTTCGGGCAGCTCGTCCACGCCCCGGGGGTTCTCATCGAGGTTGACCGAACGCGTCAGTCCGGGCAGCTCGTTGCCGTCCATCGTCGTGGCGGCGGTGTAGGTCAGGTTGTTGCCCTCGATGCTGTCGATCGAGACGGTCAACTGCATGGTCGTGGGTCCGGCGGTCAGTTCATAGGTCGCGACGGGGAGGCCCCCCTCGGCATCGGCGAGGTCTCGCCACCAGCCTTCAGGGGGAGCCGGAATCTCATCTTGGGCCAGAGCCGGGCCGAAACCCAACGCGAAGGTCAGTGCAAGAGCCGTGATCGCGCGTGACATGTTCGTCTCCTCGAAGTTGCCTGTTTCCAGCCCATGACGAACGGGCTTTGCCAGGTAATCATACCGATTTGTTGAGCGCGCTGTTGGGCGGTCAGGGTGTTTCAGGTCTTGTGCGCCCTGGCGACCAGGAAGACAGCCCGCTCCGTCCAGGTGTTGCGCGGCGCGGCCGGACCCTTGCCGGGGAAGAAACGCAACTGTCCGGCGCACAGCTCCGGCTAGCCGAGGCCGGCTGCTCGCGGAAGTCCCCGTCCGTGATTCACATCTCCAGGCCCTCTGGCGTCCTTGCGGCCAGAATGCTAGCTTCGGGACGGACCCCAGGAGGGATGACATGGAACCGGACGTCCAACCACCCGAGCCCCCGCCCCTGCCGCACACAGCTGCCGACGGGATTGCTCGGAACCCGGCAGCAGGCGCTGCGCGACGATCCGGCGGGCCGGCCGAGCCCAACGTGGTCAGCACCCACATCGACGACACCTTCGGCCTGATCGAGGGGCTGGTCGCCGAAAACGTCGAGCTCGCGTGCAACCTGCCTCCTTCCCCTCAACCGAGCGCGCAGCCGTTTGCCTGGCAGGAGGCGGTCCTCAATGTCGCTCTCCGCTGCTGGAAATGCGATGCCCAGCTCTCTCGAGGGAGGCGGGCCGCGGTCAGCATCGGACTTCCCAGGGCCTGCCTGTGCCTCGCCTGCCTGCGCGCCCTCGAGGCGCAGGCCTGCGAGGAAGGCTGAGCGCCATCGCCCGACACTGCGCCCGCTGGAAGTCCTCAGCGCAGACTCCCAACCGATTCCACTCCAACGGAGCCGCCCCATGAGCGATCGGAAACCGCCCCTCAAGTGCCTTCCTGGCCACCGACGAGTACGCCCGGCTGCGGCGCTCGAAGCCCTGGCCGGTTGGTGCCGCGAGCGCGATGTCGACTTCGAGTGTTACGGCCGCGGCGCCCTCGCCGAAGACTTCGAGAAGCGGGTCGCAGAGCTGCTGGGGTTCCCGGCCGCGCGCTTCATGCCCAGCGGGACCATGGCCCAGGGGATCGCCCTCAGGGTCTGGTGTGACCGCGTCGGCCGACGGCACTTCGGCATGCACCCCAGCTCGCATCTCGAGCTGCACGAAGAGCGCGGCTACCAGCACCTGTGGGATCTTGAGGCCACGCTCGTCGGTCCTTTCGAGCGGCCCCTGCTGGCCGAGCATCTCGCGGCGCTCGCTGAGCCGATCTCCGCCTTGCTGACGGAGCTGCCTATCCGCGAAGCGGGCGGCCAGCTGCCTACCTGGGAGCAACTCGAAGAGCTGAAGTCCGCTGCCCGCGCGCGGGGCGTCAAGCTGCACTGCGACGGCGCGCGGATCTGGGAGACCGCCCCCTATTACAACCGGAGCTATGCCGAGATCACCCGGGGCTTCGACTCCGTCTATGTCTCGTTCTACAAGGGCATTGGCGGCTTCGCGGGCGCCATGCTGCTCGGACCCGAGGACTTCATCGCCGAGTCCCGCGTCTGGCAACGCAGGGTGGGGGGGAATCTCTTCACCATGGGTCCCATCATCGCTTCGGCCGCCAAGGAATTGGAGTCCCGCCTGGCGCTGATGCCTCGCTATTGCCAGCGGGCGGTCGACATCGTGGCCGCGCTCGCGGACATCGAGGGCCTGCGCTTTCTGCCTGCAAGGCCGCAGGTCAACATGGTGCACATCTTCCTGCCCTTCTCCGCGGCGATCGCCCACGCCGCACGCGATCGGCTGGTCGAGGAGCAGGGCTTGATTCTGTTTGGAGGAGCCCGAGATGCAGGCGTCCCTGGCATCGCTCGCGCCGAGCTGTCTTTCGGCGATGCGTCCCTCGAATGGTCGGATGCGGAGGTGCGGCAAGCCTTCGTCGCGCTGCTGGCGTTTGGCCGCGAGGCCGCGGGCGCAGAAGCAGATGCGGAGACCGGCGTCTGACTAGGGTCTGTTTCATAACCTGTCAGGGGTCGTCGGTAGAATCGTGATCCGGTAGGGGCGGGGTTCACCCCCGCCCGCCTTTCGCGAGGGGATCATGGATCGGGGGACCACCCGCTTGCCAAAGAGGCAGCGAATCCGACTTGGCCGCGGTCGATATGAAGAGACTGGCCGGCCGGTGCTTGTCACGATTTGTACTCGTGATCGACGTGCAGTATTGGCTGATGAACCCATGGCGGGGATCGTAGGGAGCACCCTGCGATCGGCGTCAGCCAATGTGACGGTGGATCTGCTGGTGTGGTGTGTCATGCCTGACCACCTTCATGCTCTCGTTGCCCCAATCGAGAGGGCAAACGTTGTCGACTGGGTACGACGATTCAAAGGACCAGTAGCAGCAAAAGCAAGAAAGCATGGAATTCGACAGTTGTGGCAGCGCAGCTTCCACGACAGAGTCCTCCGAGCGGATGAAGCTGTCCGTGAAGTCGCAAGATACGTGCTTGGAAACCCGGTCCGCGCTGGCCTTGTCGACTGCTGGAAAGACTGGCGCCATCGAGGCTCTTTGACTTGGGACCTCGCGGAGCTGGGGTAGCTTGAGATTTACTTGAGGAGCGCCCTCAGGAGACGGTCAATCATGGCAAGCTTCACCATCGACAGGAAGTTCCGTGCGAGTTTCTCGTAGCGCGAGTTAGACAGAATTGCATGAGAGTCGGCAAGAACGGCGGGTCCAGCGACATCAAAGGTCGGCTCGTTGGTGTAGAAAAGTAGGGGCGGGGTTTACCACCTCGCAGACTCGGACGCCTCGCTCGCCCGTTCGCTCGGGAGGTGGTAAACCCCTCCCCTACAAGGGATAGCACCTGGTCGTTGGACGCGCGCACACGAGCACACGTGATCTCTGGCGACACGTACCGTCTAACTCGCGTTCAGCCACGAAATGCATCGTTCCACGAAGTTCCGGCCACGATATGCCTCGCGGTCAAAGTCTTGTCGTTGTCGGCGCTTCTCATTCGACTTCGTCGGGATCACAGCTCGAATCCGGTGTCGCCGGCGCCACTCCCGGATCTTTCGCGAGCCATAAGCTTTGTCCGCAACAAGCCGTTTTGGCCGGCGTCTCGGAGGGGCCCAAGGCTGAGGAATCTGGACCGCCTCCATCGCTGCCTCGAAACGCTGCGAATCGTGTGTCTGACCAGGGCTCAGCTCCACTGCGATTGGGACCCCTCGGCTGTCGCAGACGAGCTGAAACTTGGTTCCCAGGCCGCCGCGCGAACGGCCCAAGGCATGGTCCGCAGGTTCATCCGCGTCCCCCCCTTTCCGCCTCCGGCCGATACCCTTGTCGCTCGAACTGAGCTTCCGTCCATGCACCACAGATCGCGATCGATTTTGCCTGCTGCATCAAGCTTTGCTTGAAGCGCCTCGACGATTCGGTCGAGGGTCCCGTCCTTCGACCGCCGATTGAATCGACCATAGACCGAATTCCAAGTTCCAAAGTGAGTTGGAAGGTCCCGCTACGGCGCGCCTGTTGTGAGAGTCCAGAAGATCCCGTTGATTGTTTTCCTGTGGTCGTTCCAAGGCCGACCACCGGAAACTCCAGCTACCGGCAAAAGGTCAACGATCTGCTCCCAAGCCTCGTCGCTCAGTTCATGCCGCCCCAAGGCGATTACTCCCGTAGTGCGAAACCGGGCGGGGGTAAACCCCGCCCCTACAGGAAAAATCGGCTAGATCTCGGACCGTCTTGAGGTTATGGAACAGACCCTAGGGTCCGCCAAGCGAGCTCGGAATTGGATTGCGGGACGAAGGGGTACCTGGGTTGAGGCATGTTGCCACCTGGGAAAGGAATCTGGGAGAGCAGTGTACCGTGACCGTGACCGTCGGAATCCAGAGCTCCTGACATGGGCATCCATTCATCGAGACCTCGCCCCTGCGCTGACTCAGGCATGGGTCCATGCCTTCGAACTGCTGAGAACCGCCTGAAGCGGCGGTCGGCGAGAAGCTGTCCATGAGAAGGCAACGGTTCTCGCCCCCGCCCCGAAAGCCCCCACTCTCAAGCCGTGCCGCCCCCCCGCTCCAGCGTCCCCGCGACGATGCGCCACTCGTGCAGCTCGTAGCTGACGCACCCGTCCCGGATCAGCGGGTCCTCTCGCACAACACGCTCCGCCTCGGCCCGATCGGCCGCTTCGAACAGCAGCATCCCGCCTCCGAGCTCCGCCCAGTAGCCACTGATCGCGCGCTTTGGCAGCGAGCGGACGTAGGCCAGGTGGGCGGGAACCGAGCGGTCGAAGCGCTCCTTGGGGACGATCCCCGTCTCGATCTTGACGAACCACGGCATCGCGAGTCCTCTGGAATGTGCTCCCGTTCTCGGGCGTTGGCTTGACGCCGGCCAGGGGGGCCCGCTCCGCTAGCGAGGATAACGTTGTCGACCGCCATGGCCAAGCGCGGACAAAGGTGCGGCGACGCGCGCTTCAAGTGCAAGCCCGAAGCTCATGAGAAAATGGTATGGTAGCGGCCCCAGCGATCGAACCGGATCGGCCCCCCAAAGCGAGGATCGACGACCATGCCTCAAGACCCACGAAGTGTCACTCTCCACAATGGCGTAGCCATGCCAAGCATCGCCTTTGGCTGCGCCTTCGGCAATTGGGTCGATGCGAAGCGCTTCCAGGGCTTCCTGCCAGAGCAAGCCTGGCGCGCCTTGAGCCTGGCTCTGGATAACGGCTACCGTGCCTTCGACGGCGCCCATGTCTACGGCACCGAGGACATTCTTGGAACTCTACTGGGACAGCGCTTCGCTACCGGCGCCCTGAGCCGTGAAGACTTGTTCATAACCAGCAAGCTGGCGCACCCGGCAGCCCCGCCGCACATCCACATCTCGCACCTGCGCACCTGGGATGCGGACAAGGTCCCCGACATCACGCAGCGCCTGCACGACGACATGATGCGCACGCTCGAAGATCTGCGCCTGGGATACGTCGATCTGCTCTTGATGCACTGGCCCGGTCCGTTCGAAAACCAAGACGCGGCCTTCGCGCGCGCGGCGCGCAAGACCATCTGGCAGACCTTCGTCGGGCTCTACGAAAAGGGCACGGCCCGCGCGGTCGGCGTGTCCAATTTCTCCGTCGCCCACCTGCAGCAGCTGATCGAAGACGTGCCCGAGCTGCGGCCGATGGTCAACCAGATTGAATTCCATCCCTACTGCCGCGACACGGCTCTGGAGAGCTTCTGTCAAGAGCAGGACATCGTCGTGACGGCCTATGCGCCCTTCGCCAGCGGTGCCTTTGGAATGCTCCAGGATCCCGTGCTCGTCGCCATCGCCGAGCAACACGGCGCCAACCCCGGACAGGTCGTGCTGCGCTGGCACCTGCAGCGGGGCCGCACGGTTCTGCCCAAGACGTCCAAGGTCCGGCGCATGCGGCAGAACCGCGAGCTGTTCGGATTCGAGCTCAGCGAAGCGCAGCTGCAGGCCATTGACGCGCTGGGAGCAGGGGAAGCACGCCGCACCTGTCCGGATCCGGCCGCGATCCTGTGAGCCCCGGGCGCAAACGAAGTGTCTACCGTGCCGCCGCTTGAGGTCAGCAAGACGCGATGGCGCGCATTCTTGCAGGCGGAGCTGCCCGGCCTGGGGTTTCGCTGGCGCGGCTTCCGGCGCGTCTACAAACAGGTCAGCAAACGCCTGCGACGGCGCCTGGCGGAGCTCGAGCTCAGGGATCTGGACGCCTACGCAGCCCGGCTGCGCCAGGACCCCGCCGAGCGCGTTTGGTTGGATGGGGCGTGCCAGATCCACATCTCCCGCTTTCTGCGCGATGCGCCCGTTTTTCATGCCCTGAGCGAACGTTTGCTACAACGCCCCGGCGGCGCTCCGTTGCGGTGCTGGAGCGCAGGCTGTGCTTCGGGGGAAGAGCCCTACACGCTCAGCCTGCTGCACCATCTGCAAGCCAGAACACGACCTCTCTGTGTGCTCGCTACCGATGCGCACGCCGCGCAGCTGGAACGCGCCGGGGCAGGGATCTACAACCGTGGCAGCCTCAAAGAGCTGCCGCCCGACTGGTGGCAGCGGGGCTTCACCCGCGAGGGCGAGCGCTACCGTCTGCGCGACCGCTTTCGGCGAGACGTGCGCTTCGAGCAGCAGGACTTGCGGCGAGACACTCCGGAGGGACCCTTCGATCTGATCCTGTGCCGGAATCTCGCCTTTACCTACTTCGACACAGCGCTGCAGCAACACGTGCTGCGGCGCCTGCGGGAGCGCTTGCTGCCCGGCGGATGGCTCGTGATCGGACGCAAGGAGCAGCTGCCCGCGGACGCTGCCTTCGTGGCGCAACCCTGGGCGCGGGGAGTCTTCCAGCTCCGGGACGGGAGCTCCTGACACAGGCGCCTGTTCATCGAGACTTCGCTCCGACGTCTTCGGTCAGGCATTGGTCAATGCCCTCGAACTGCTGAGAACCGCCTGTAGCGGCGGTCTGTGACCGCCGAGAAGACCAATTCGGATGGGAGAACCCAAAACCTCTGGATTCAACCCCAGCCAGAGCTCCAGCCGGCGCTCGCAGAGCGCCGCTACAGTAGACGGC
>JAJDCP010000113.1 GCA_029260765.1 Planctomycetota bacterium | reverse complement strand
AACGTGCTCAAGCTGTTCCGATCAGACTTCCGGCTGGCGTAGAAGCACTTTTTCGGACCCTGGCAGGCCCCTCCAAGCCATTGGGCGCGCTCAAAACACCGATTGGGGGCCGCCAGGCTTCTTCATGGGATTCCGGTGGTTCGCCATGCATGGTGTGCGCCGTCAAGTGACGTGTGCGTGGACGTGGGCGTGGACGTGGACTCGGGCTATGCGACACGGCCTCCTAGTCCCGCGCCTGCCGCAGCTGGCCGAGCACCTGCTCGTAGTAGGCCCGCTCCTCGGCATACTGCGGGGCCCACTCGACCAACACCGTGTGGTTGGCGACCACCTCTTCAACCAGGCGGATGGCTTCGTCGAGGTCGCCGCGCGCCTCGGCGATGAACGCGAGATTGAACAGCATCTGCGACAGCCCACGGCGCGCCCGCAGCGAAGTGGCAGCCTGCACCCGATAGACTCCCGCCGCCTCGGCGAAGCAGGCCTCACCGCGCTCGGGGCGGCCTGCGGCGACATGCAGCAGGCCGAGCAGGTCGACAGCACGGGCCAGCTCGAGGGCGACAGGTGCATCCTGCTGCAAGAGCTCGCGCCAGATCACCAGGCTCTCTTCGACGTGCGGTTGGGCCTGTTCGGAGGCGCCCGCCAGATGCAGCACGTCCGCCAGCCGGAAGAGCGCGGTCGCCAGGTCGGTGAGGTTCTGGGGAAGCGGGCCTTCGTCGCGGACCAGCCGGCACGCGATCTCCAATGCCTGACGGCAGCAATCCGCGGCATCGTCCAGAGCTCGCTGGAACAACAGCCCCTGGCTCAAGTCGAGCCACGTCTGCAGCAGCCTGCGCTGCAGTGCCAGGTTGCCAGGATCCGCCGCGCTGAGCGCAGCCATCAGCTCCAGACTCGCGCTCAGCTGACGGGTCGCCTCGACAGGGTCCCCCTGTGCCAGCAGGATCGCCCCGAGCCGACCGAGTCCTCCCGCCAGGATGACGCGCGGAGCGGTATCCGTGGAAGAGCCCGCGTCGATGTCGGCCAGCAGGCCGAGACCCTCCTCCACCTGGAGACGCGCGCTGTCGGGCCCTACCAGGACCTGCGTCGCATCGGAGCACTGGAACAGCGACGCGGCCAGCTCGAGCCGAGTCTCGAAGCCCCCGGCATCGAGCGCGACCAGGCCGCGCCGAAGCTCCAGGGCCTCGTCCCAGGCACGCCGGGCCTGACCGACCGCTGCCAGCTCGAACTGGGCCTCACCGATGCGGTCCAGAGCGACGGCCAGGTCGTCTTGCGCCCGAGCGTTGCTGGGGTCGAGCTCTCGCAGCTGGCGCAAGATCTCGATCCGCTCGTTCTGCAGCACCAGGAAGGCCGCAAAGTCCCGCCGCTTCCGATGCAGCTGGCCCACGCCTTCGATGGCAACGGTCAGCTGGCGCAGCAGTGACGGTGTGCCGGGAGACTGCGCCAGCAAGCGGCGCGCGAGCTGGAGCGCCTCAGCGAGGTGCTGCTCTGCCAGGACCAGCTCCCCGCGTTCGAGCAAGAGCCCGCCGTAGATGACCAGACTCTGTGAGAGCTCGCGCCCGTTCTCTACCTGGGTCGTGTCCGCCGCCAAGCCCCGATCGATGGCGAGCTTCCGTCGCAGGTAGGTGAGGGCCGAGTCCGGCTGCTGACGCGCCCGCGCCAGATTTCCCAGGCTTCGCAGCACATCGGAGAGGTCGGAGCGCTTGATCGCATTGACAGGGTCTTCGGCCACCAGCGCCTGCCGGATCGAGAGCGCCTCGGAGTACAGAGCCAGCGCTTCGTCGGGCCGGCCCAGCTCGACCAGAGAGTCGGCGACCTCGCCCAGGGTCAGCGAGAGCTGCCGGCGCAACACAGCGTTTTCAGGTTGCAGGCGGTCATTGCGCCGATCGACCGCCAGAGCCTCTTCCCGCAAACCCAGAGCTTCCAGCGGTTTCCCCTGCAACTCGGCAACCTCCGCCAGATGGCGCAGAGCGATGCTGAGGATGCGTAGGAAGTGAGGGTTGCCCGGGTCCAGATCGACGAGTTTCCAACTCTGTACCAGCTCTTCTTCGAAGTCTGCGCGCGCCTCGGCGAGCCTTCCCATGTGCAGCAACAGACTGCCACGGGTATGCAGGGCCACGCACTGCTCGCGCAACACGGCCGTGGAGTCGAGCTCGGCGGAGGTTTCCAGCTCCAGCAGCAAGCTGAGTGCCTGCTCGATGTGCAGCAAGGCGCTCTCGGGCTCTCCGAGCTGCCCGAGCACTTCCGCGAGATTGAGCCGAAGCGAGCTGCGGGCCAGGCGCAGCTGGGGGCTGTCCCCGCGGCGGGCGATGTCTTCCTCAAAGGTCCCGAGCAGGACCTCGTAGATCCGCCGGGCTTTGCCGAAGTCGCCCGTCTGGGCTGCGATCCGTGCTACCTGCGAGCTGGCCACCCGGTAGCCCGAGGCCGCCTCCAGCAAACCCTCGTCGGACAGCTGTTGGAACGCCTCTGAAGATGCCAGGTATTCGTCCGCGGCTGCCTGGGTGTTGCCCTCGACGTCGAGCAGCAGGTTCCCGAGCCGAAGGCGCGTGTACGCCATGCCCAGATCGGACCGCCGTCGAGACTCGAGATTGGCGTCCCGCAGGTCGCGGTAGCCCGCCATCGCCAGGCGCAAGATCTTGCCCGCCGCCTGATGTGCACGTCGGTCGGCCAGCTCGTTGGACAAGGTCTCCTGCACCTCGCCGACCAGCTGATCGAGCGTGCCCAGGGCGATCTCGCCGCGCTGTTCGGCAAACGCCCGCTCGCGTTCGACCAGCCGCTTCTGTTGGGCGAGTTGGTCCAGCTGCAGACGGATCTGGTCACGGCTGGTCTCGAGGTCGCTGTTGCGGGCCGCAATCTCCCGGGCAGCCAGCTCGCGCAAAACCAGTCCCCCGATCAGGACCACGATCACCAGCGTGACAGCGGCGACCAGGCCCTGCCGCAAGCGGCGCCGGGCCCTGCGCTCACGCAGGTGTCGGTCGCGGGCGGCCTTGATCTCGGCACGCAGCCCCGCCGCCTGCGCGTCCCCGAGCTTGGCCGCCTGTGCCTCGGCCAGGCCCAGGTCTCCGCGGGCTAGCGCCGTGCCGGCGAACGCTCGGCGTGCGGCGCGCTCACCTGTGCGCGCCTCGGAGTTGTCCTGCCAGAGGTGGTAGGCCTGTTGGAAACCAGCCACGGCTGCCGTGAAGTCCTCGTACAACGTGGCGCGTTGCTGGGCGCTCAGCTGCTCATGCCTCGCGGCGCGCTCCTGAACAGCCGCGAGCTGCCCTTCGGCGGCCGAGCAGAGCTGCCGGCTCTCTTTGTGGCGCACGTAGGCGCGCAGCCCTGCCTGGAACGCGCGCACATCGGCGAGCCGCTTGCTGATCCTCGGCTCCAGCGACCGTTCGAGCAGCGCGCGCAGCTCGGGTGGCCAGTCGGCATCGATGGGAGGTACATTGCCGAAAGCAGCCATCCGCACCGTGGCGAGCAGGCTGGAGCCCTGGTGGGGCACACGTCCGGCGAGCAGCTGATAGAGCAGGCCGCCGAGCAGGTACACATCCGTCCAGGTCCCAATCGAGGCGCCGTCGCCGCGCGCCAGCTCGGGGCTGATGTATCCTGGCGTGCCGAGGGGACTGCAGATATCGCTCTTGTGGCGCAGACGCAGACTGACGCGTGGCTCGCTGATATCCAGAGCCAGTCCCCAGTCGCTGACGAGCACCTCGCCGTATTCCCCCACCAACACATTGGCCGGCTTCAGGTCGTTGTGGATGATGTTGCGGCTGTGGGCGAAGGCCACCGCATTGCAGACCTGCAACAGGATCTCGAGGTTGCGCTCCAGGTCGGAGTCAGGATCCGCCAGCAGAGCCCGCCAGGAGCGCCCTCCCACCAGCTTCATCGCCAGGCTCAGCTCACCGCGCGGCGAGACGCACAGGTCGTAGACCGGGACGATGTTGGGATGGTCCAGGCGACCGTTTGCCAGAGCTTCGGCGAGGAAATGCAGCCGCATCGTCGCCTCTTGGCCGGGAAATCTCTCCGTCCGCAGCTGCTTCAGGGCGATGTCGCGGTCGAGGCTGTGCTGGTGCGCTTTGTAGACCACCCCCATCCCGCCGCGGCCGATCTCGACCAATCCTCCGAACAGGCCTGTGGCCTTCCCGGGAGCTCCGTCGACCAGCTCTTGTCCCCGTTTCTCGGGATCGTCCGGGGAGGTCTCGGCCTCCTGGCTCGTCGGGCGGAAATGCATCGCCCGCAGCGCCTGGCTCTCGAAGCGCACCGTGGGTGCATAGCTCGCCTGGGTATCGGCATCGCGCAGATCGACGTCTGGACCCACGGTCTCGCCCCAGATCGTGCGCAGCATGTCTTCGTCGATGGGAGGATGCTCAGGAAGCTCCTGGAAAGTCGGGCGTTCTCCACTCATCCGCGTCCCGCCCCGCGGTGCATCTGCCACAGCAGCCAGCCCTGCACAGCCAGACCCGCCAACATCCAAAGCGCCGCAAAGGCGGCCAGCAACACGCTCAGCACGCCATCGGCGCGTAGCAGGCCGGTCTGGAATAGCAGATAGTTCCAATCATGGATGGCGTCTCCGCCGCCGATCGAGAGTAGAGGAATGGCCATCGAGCGTGCGTCTGCCAGGTACCAGGAGATGTAGTAGAGGTTGGTCGCGAGCCAACAGAAGGCCACGCCGACGGCGTAGAAGTCGCGCTGGCGCACGAACCCCGCCATCCCCACCACGGGCACCAGGCACTGCAGCAAGGAGCCACCGAGAATGCCCACGAACTTTCCGAGTGGGGCGAATACCACATGTCCGAGCTCGTGGATGCCGAAATTCAGTGGACTCAGCCAGCTCCAGTAGCTTCGATCCAGCAGATAGCACGGCAGCAGCCAAACGAAGTAGAGCGTCAGCGGCAGGCGAGGCAGGAATAGCCGCTTGCGGGCCCAAGTCCGGGCTTCTTCGAGGAGGGCGGCCCCGCGGGCGCGCCAGGCGCTGGAGGTAGATACCATGAGGACATCATACGCAAGCCGGGCGCACCTGCCCAGAGGGGCGCGCCGGCTCGCCTTCGTTCGATCAGCGTGCGTTTGCCTTCGAGTCCGGGCCCAGAGCTCCTGACATGGGCTCGGGGAGCCAGCACATGGGGTCCTGGGGTTGTCGATCTGGTAGATGCTGGAGAGAATGGAGCCCGGGTTTGGGAAAACTCGGCACACGATGGCCCGCGAGCGCGCATAGCTGCGTGAAAAAGTGGCCGATTTCCTAGAAACACATAGATACACGCCACGCTAGCATACTCGTTTCTATGCAACATTTTGTGCGATATTATATGGGCATGTACCTACGAGCCACAAAGCGCCGCAACAAAGACGGGACTTCTGTCGTCTACTATCAGCTTGCCGAGTCCCATTGGGACCCGGAAAAGAGGCGATCACAGGCGACGGTCGTTCACAATTTCGGCCGGGCCGAACACGTCGACCCGGAGGCCCTCCGCAGGCTGGCTGACAGCATTCGGAAGGTCGTCGAGGGCGGCGGGCTGACGGTCAAGCCGCCTCGATCCAGATCTTCAGCTGGCGCGAAGGGGATCGCAGTCGAGGATCTTGAGCTGCTGCCGCCCAAGGCCTACGGCGGACTCTACGCCCTGGATGCGCTCTGGCGGGAGCTTGGCGTCGACTCGGTGTTGGATCAAGCGCGTGGCTCGAAGCCCGGGCGGCGCTCGCCCCACGCCCTTGCACTGTTCGCCATGGTTGCGAATCGGCTCTTGGCGCCCTCCTCGAAACTGTCGTGCTACCACTGGCTCAGGAACCACGCTCACTTCCCGGCAGGGAAGCACCTGAAGCTCTCCCAGCTCTACTCTGCCATGGACTTCCTTGGTGCACACGCCGACGAGATCGAGAAGAAGCTGTTTTGGCGGACCGCCGACCTGTTCTCGTTTGATGTCGACCTGGTGTTCTTCGACACTACGACCACGTACTTCGAGGTCGACTACCGCCGCCAACCCAAGGGCGAAGACGGACGTCCCGAGGTGTCGGCTCTGCGGAAGCGTGGCCACAGCAAGGACAAACGCCCGAACAACCCACAGGTCATCATCGCCCTGGCTGTGACGCGAGACGGAATCCCTGTTCGCTCATGGGTCTTCCCGGGCAACACGGTTGACGCCACAACGATCGCCCGCGTTCGGGCCGATCTGAAGGAGTGGCGCCTCACCTTCGTCGGCGACGCCGGCATGCACTCCGAGGCGAACAAGAAGATCTTGGCGAGCAGCGGCGGGCGCTACCTGCTGGCAACACCGCTTCGAAAGGTCATTGAGGTCTACAGCGACGTCCTCCCGCGTGCGGGGCGCTTCAAGAAGATCAACGACCAGCTGAAGGTGAAAGAGGTGGTCGTCGGGGAAGGTGAAACGAGGCGCCGCTACTTCGTATGCAAGAACGAGTCCCAGGCACTCAGGGAGGGCTTGCACCGAGAAGAGATCCTCGAGCACCTGGAGGAGGAGCTGAAAGCGCTTGCTGCCTCGAAGGATGACCATCCCAAGCGGGCCTGTGAGCTATTGAGTTCGAGGCGCTATGGGAAGTACCTTCGCCAGAGCAAGAAAGGGCGGCTCGAGATCGACAAGGCCAAGGTTCGGAGTGAAGAGCGCCTTGATGGCAAGTGGGTCGTGACCACCAACGACGACAGCCTCTCCGCCGAGGACGGCGCGCTCGGCTACAAGGCGGCCATGATGATTGAGTCGTGCTTTCGCCGCATGAAAACGACCGGCTTGAAGCTGAGGCCAGTCTTCCCCTGGACGAACAGGCGCATCGTCACACACGTGCAGCTCTGCGTGATCGCGCTGCTGCTCCAACGCGTGGCCGAGCTGCGCTGCGATGAGACCTGGCGCAACATCCGCGAGGCGCTCGCCAGCATCCACGTCGTCGAGTGCGTGACCCCGACGGGCAGCTTCACGAAGACCACGAAGCCCTCTTCGGAGGCGCTGGACCACCTGGCGAGCCTCGGTGTCCAGCCGCCTCGGAAGCTCCTCACCGTGGCAACGGCCTCAAAGGCGTAGGCTAGCACCTACATACACGCGTGTACTAGGTTTGCGCCCTGAGATCGCCTATATTCAATGGGTTGTAGTCCCTCGCGTATGTCTGCCGTTTCCAAACCCGGGCTCAGCGTAAGTTCTGTCCCACGTCGTACGGACCTGCACAGTGCATCCTTGCAGCTGCGCGCGCCAACCCCCATGAGGTCAGCACCTCATCCGCCATTTTTCATTTATGAGGAACCCATGAACCCAGGAAGGGCCTTCGGGGCGGGAGAGGCCTCTCCTGGTTTCCTGGCTTCCTCATAGAAACTCTTCTTCTTGCTCGCGTTGGGTTCCGACACGTCCAGGCCAGAACTTATGCTGACGTCAATAAGCCGGGACGTATGCGGGGAGCGGTTCCGACACGTCAAGCGGATCCCGCGGCAGGCCGAACGTCCAAAACGGGCCGGCGGGAAAAATCGTCAAACCGTAAGTAGGGCATCAGCGAAGGCGGGCGGTAAGTTCGATTCACAACGATTCGGCACGCAATTCAGCGGAAACAGGCGCCCGACGCATCACGCACCGTCGTCCTAGCAGACTGCGTCAAAAATCGCTTCGCCAGGCACCACGGCGGCGGCGCGCTGCCTGCGTCGTCCTCCTCGACGGCCATCCGGGCCACCTGCGTCGTCCTCCTTGGCATCACACCACCGGCGCGGCACCTCGCTTCACGATTTTCGGCGCAGGCTGCTGGCTCGGTGTCCTCTGCGCTCTCTGTGGCTCATCCGGACAACACACGCCGCCAAGTGCCAGCAGCAGGACATCATACGCAAGCCGGGCGCACCTGCCCAGAGGGGCGCGCCGGCTCAAGCACGTTTCATCAGCCGCCGCCAGGTCTCCGTCCGCAACTCGCCCAGCAACCACAGGCAGGCCACCAGCAGCGCTGAGCCTCCGAGCAGCTTGAGCACCAACAGCACGCCGCTGGCAGGCAGGTAGTGGCCCAGTGCCCCACCCAGTGCCGTCAACAAGGTACAGCATGCCAGGCTGCGCAGCCCCGGGAGCACGCCCAGGATGCGCACGACAGCGAGACTACCGAACAGCGCGCTGCAGACAGCGGCTCCGCTGGTCACAAGTGCCGCGCCCCAGCCTCCGTGGATCGGAATCAACCAGCGGTAGCCGACCAGAATCAGCGGGACCATCGGCAGAGTCACGGCCAGCGTCAAGGCTGGCCGGCCGACCGCGACCAGCATCGAGCAGCAGATCTGGACCCACACCAGCGCCAGCGAGCCGAACAGCAGCAACGAGAGCCACAGCCCCGCGGTAGCGAACTTTGGCCCGTAGATCAGCAACGCCACCTCCACTCCCGAGGCCGATCCGAGCGCCGCCAGCGGCAGCAGCATCAGTAGGGCCTGCAGCGTCTGCCTTGCCAGGCGGGAGGCTTCTTCCTGCTCGCCGTCCTGGCGCAGGCGACTCATGGTCGCCAGCAGATGCGGAGCGAGCGCGACCCCGAGCAGCAGCGGAATTCCGGCCAGGTTGCGCGCTGCCCCGTACAGGCCCACCTCTGCCGTCGTGCCTCCCAGCGCCTTGAGGGCGACCAGGTCGAGCTTGAGCAGGCGCAACCCCAGGGATGAAACAAACAGGGGGGCGGCCAGATTCCACAGGGCGCGCCTCGGAAAGCGCGCGGCTCGCAGCAATCCCGGCTGCACGTAGAGGCGCATCACGATGCACTCGCACAGACTCGCCCCCAGCCCAGCCAGGATCGCTCCGGCGACTGACAGGCCCAACCCCACCAGCAGCACCACCAGCCCCAGGCGGGCCAACCAGCGCACGGCCGTCGCGCCCGCGCGCGCTCGGTAGCGGCCCGTTCCGATCAATATGTTGCGATGGGCGCTGGCGAAGCCTACCAGGGGGAGGTCGAAAGCGTACAGCTGCAGCGTCCACGCCAGACGTGGCTCTTCCAGCCAAGCGGCAATAGAAGGCGCCAGCAACCACAGCACAACGAGCGCCGTGCAGCTGGCGATCAGGTACAGCCGCAACGTCGCGCTCGCCGCCGGCTGCACGTCTTCGGAGTCACTGACGAGCTTGACCGTTGCGCGCGAAAACAGTGCTGCCACGGCCCAATGGAACCACAGCACAAGGCTCGCCGTCAGGGTCAGCAGCCCATAGCCAGTCGGCTCGAGCTTGCGGGACAGATAACCGGCCGTGAACAGGGCGGTCAGTGGGAGCAGGGCCTGAGCCATCAGCACGTGGATCGTGCCATCGAGTAGATGCCCGCCCGCATCCCGTGGGCGACGGGTGTGCCCCGGCGGCGGAGCCTCGGGCATCATTGCCCTCCGGCAGAGGGCACGGTAGCCGCGTCATCGCTGAGGTCGGGAGAGTGCCACGGGCCGTTGCCGTGGGGCCCGTGCAGGCTCTCGTAGACAAAGCCTGCGGCGTTGGCGAGCTGCCAGACCGCCAGCATGCCGACTACGGGCAGCGCGCCGGGCAAGGGCAAACGCGCCAACGGGTCGCGCAGCCGACCGAGGAAGCGGGCGTGGCCAGGGATCTCTCTGAACAACCGGCCCGAACCGCGCAGGGCTCGCACGCGGTGGTACCGTTGCGCACCGCGTCCGTAGCGAAAATGCTGCCGGCAGAAATCACGAAAGCTCAGAGGATGCGCATGAAAGACCACCGCCTCGGGCGCATAGCTCAGCTCGAGGCCCCGGTAGCGCCAGCGGTCGCAGAGCTCGCGATCTTCAGAGGCCACCCGGAAGCAGCGGTCAAAACCACCCAGCTTGCGGAACAAGGCTGCCGGGGCCGCCAGATTGTTCGAGGCGAAGAAGCGGGCGTGCTCGGGGTCCTGGTTGTAGTGCGCGTATGCGGCCTCGATGATCAGCTGGCTGGTCGTCGCGCACAGGTTCTCGCTGAGCAGGTTCAGGGTGCGGCCGCCGATCAGGTGGCGAGGTTGTTTGTGAAAGTGCTGCTCGAGCGCACACAACCAGTCGGGGGTGGGGCGGCAGTCGTCGTCGGTGAAGGCGAGCAGGCGCCCGCGGGCGAGCTGTGCCCCAGCATTGCGGGCCTGGGCCGGGCCGGTGTTGGACTGGCGCGCGAGAGTCAAGGCCATCGAGTCGACAAACGGCGCGACCACCGCTTGCAAGCCCGTGGGCCCGCCATCATCGACGACGATCACCTCGTAGCGCTCGCGTGCGCAATCGAGACCGGCCAACGCCTCCAGACAGGCTGCCAGCGCGCGCGGTCTCTGATAGGTTGGAATGACGACCGAAACAACCGGCGGCTTGGGGCCGATGTGCTTGGGACGCACGAGCACTTCCAGGTCCATGTAGCTCCTCGGCGAGCATTGTAGCTAGCACGAAGAAGAGTGCAGGCCTTTTCTGGTAGTCGTGCAGCCACAAACCGCGGGGCGGCCAGCGGCGGCTATTCCGCTTCAGCCGCGAGCCGTCTCTGGCGCAGCCGCGCAGCCAGCCAGAGCCAGGCTCCGATGCAGGCGATGCCGCCCAGCAATCCGAAGCCAACGGGCCCGAGCGTCTCAACCAGGGCGGCTAAAGCTCGGCCTTTGGCCGCATGCCGGCCGCTGGCAGGCGCTGCTCCGAACACGCCGTGCAGCACACCGCCCAAGGTCAGGATCGGCAGGCACAACGAGGCCACGAGCGGACTGCGGATGCTGGGAGCCGATGCGGGAACGCCCCGGGCCGTGCGTTTGCGCGCACTTGCCCGCAACCGCTTCGAGGATTTTGGGATTTTTTTCCCTGAGCCGCCGGACTTGGCAGGCGCTTGGGCGATCTTGCCCGAGCCCTTCTTGGGAACTTTGCCCGAGCCCTTCTTGGAGATCTTGGCGGAGGGTGTCTTGGGGGCTTTCGCGGAGGTTTTCTTGGGGATTCTGGCGGAGGTTTTCTTGCTCGAAGTCGTTTGGGTCGCTGATTTCGGCTCGCTGATCGGCTCGAGCTCTGCCGATTCGGGTTTCACCCGGGCTGCCCTGCCGGAGCGCCGTAAACGGCCGGAAGCCCTGCGTGTGTCTGGACGCTTGCGGGTTTTTTTCGGTGCGTGCGCCTCGATGCCCAGGGCCTCGGCGACGCGCAACACGCGACCATCCCCTGCGCGCCGGATCTTCAGCCGCAACGGCAGCTTGCCGCTCTCCACCCAACGTTGAAGCCGAGCCTTGCTGACGGGACCCTGAGTCCCTGTTCGGGTCTCGATCAGGTAACGGGCAGGTTTGCTCAAGACGGCACCTCCAGGCTGCTGGAGATGCATAGCCTCGCAACTGCGCCTTTCGTGCAGCCTCAGCGGGTGAAGCGTGCCCACAAGATTACGTCTCGCCGCGGCAGGTATTCGCCCCGCCAGCCATTGCCGAGGTCACTCAAAGCCCAGCGGTTGGTCTCAATCTCACGGTAACGCGCGCTGATCGGCGCTTTCAGTCGGCGCCGCAGGCGGTTCTTTTGTGTGCTGCTCAGGTTCATGATCTTCTGCGGCTTTTTTTAATTGCTCGACGTGGACATCCTGCATCCTTCTCTACGATGAAGACGACCGCTGGGGAGAAATTTTATTCACTCGCCAGCAATTACTGACCTCAGCATAAGTCTTGTCCCTTTTGTAGCGGAGGGTTTCACCCCCTCCCGCGGGCGGGGGTAATCCCCGCCCCTACTTATGCTGAGGTCAGTATTGGAGGCACGATGCTCCGCGCGTTGGTTCGCCGCCCCGGTCCCGAGATCCATGCTGGTCTCAGCCGAACCCCGCAGCCCGACGTGGACCCAGGCGTTGCGTGTGCCCAGCATGAGGCATACTGTCGAGCCTTGCAGGAGGCGGGGCTCGAGCTTCAGGTGCTCGCGGCCCTTCCCGGGCATCCTGATGCGTGCTTTGTCGAGGACTGCGCGGTGATTCTCGCGCCGCACGTGTTGCTGACCCGTCCGGGCGCGCCCAGCCGCCGTGGTGAGGTCGCCAGCATCGCCGCCGCGCTGCCGGATTCTCTCGAGCGCCAGACGATGTCCGCGCCCGCCAGCCTGGATGGTGGCGATGTGATGCGGCTGGGGCGGCGCCTGTTCGTGGGCAGGTCGGCGCGCAGCAACGAGGCGGGCATCGCGTGCCTGCGCGGTTTCGCGGCGCGCGCGGGCCTGACCGTCGACGCGTTGCCGGTTCCCGCCGCGCTCCACCTGAAGTCGCTCGCCACCCCGGTGACGGACTCCAGCCTGCTGCTGCTGGAGGACAGCCTCGATCCAGCCCTGTTCGCGCCTTTCGAGGTCATCAGCGTGCCGGGCTGTGAGGCCCTGGCCGCAAACGTGCTCGCGTTGGGACGGACGCTGTTGATGCCCGACCGCTGCCCACAGACCCGTGAAAAGTTGGAGGCGCGCGGCTTGCGGGTTCTGACCGTCGACACTTCAGAGCTTGCCAAGCTCGATGGCGCGCTGACCTGCCTGTCCCTGCTCTGGTAGTGCCTGCTCAGGGCTTGCGCCCGCTGACGTAGTCCAGCGCATCGCTGGCAAAGTGGCTGCAGCGTGCCGGATCCAGGCTGCCACGTCGTTCCCAGAGCGCGCGGTTCGACCCCAGCAACAGACGCGCTCTTTCGATCCAGTCGGCCACGCGTCCGTTCAGGGTTCGGGTTCTTCGGCTCCGAGCGCAACCCAACGACCACGGCCCAGGCGGGCAATGCTTGCGGGCAGGCTGAGATCGACCTCGCCGATGCCGATGCCGTGCAGAATCGCTTTGCGGAACAGATTCAGCCGGGTGAGCTCTTCGAGCAGAGCAGCGGCCGAAACATAGGGCCCATTGCCATGTTTGTGGCGCTGGGTCTTCTCCTCGATCCATTGCCGCTCATGCTTGACCTTGCGGGTCGCCCCGGTCTCCGGGTCTGTGGAGGTGTGCTCGCCCGCTTCACGCCAGTAGCCTCCCGTCGTCAGCAGCGGTGTCTCGCCGGCGAAACCGTCGCGGGTCGGCTTACCGTCCGAGAGCAGGAAGAGCGTGTCGAGTCCCTCGAGCAAGGCGTTTTCATCCGCATACAGCGGGGTGCCCTCGGGGACGATGCCTCCCTTTCCGAGCCGGAAAGCTACATCGAAGGCGACCCGTAGATTGGTCTGCCCACGCAGGGTCCCGTGGGGCCGCCCGGAGGTCGTGGGTCCCGGCTCGACCGCCCGCAGAGCGGCGGCCACCAGGCGCTTCCGTTTGCGCGTGGCTTTGACGAAGTAGGGGGTCTCGGGAAGCGCCTCGGCAGTATCGCCGAACATCACCACCGCGAAGTGCACATCCTCGGGCATGCGCGTCAGCGTCCAGCGAAGATGGGCGCAGGCTGCATCGAAGCGGGTCTGCACATCCTGCCAGTCCACACGCAGCACATCTCCGCGGGACTGGGTGCTCTCGTCCGCGGACGTAGCTCCGAAGAGTCCCTCCAACGCCGCCTTCTCGTCGGGCGTCAGGGGCGTCAACATCGAATCGGAAGCATCGAGCAGGAAGACAATCCGCTTGCCGTGGGACTCGATGCCCATGAAGCGCACCACCGTCGCTTCATCATCGGAGGCCGGGGGAGCCGCAAGGTCTTCAAGCGCCAGCCGCCAACTGTCCGCGTTCTGGTACAGCAGCTCGCTGTCCAGTGCCTGCTGCAGCGCGAGACGCACATGCCGGGCGCTGCGCTCGAGCAGCTTGCCATCGTCGAGCAGGGCGATCACGGCCTCGAGCAGCTCGACCGCTTGCGCGCGCGCTTGCGCGCGCGCCGGCGCGGAGACCTCGACATCCTCCTCGGGCAACAACCGCCGTCGGGCCCAGTCACTCGCTGCCCAGACGGCTGCTTCCACCAACAACACGCGCTCGGCCTTTCTGCGCGGCAGTTTGCCGCTCAACAGCTCTCGCAGACGCGGACCCAGCTGCGCATCGTCACTGCGGCCCAAGGCTTCGATCGCCGCGACACGCCGCCAGACGCTCTTGTCGCGGTAGGCCGTGCGCGTCAGCAGCTCACTGCTCAGGTCACGTGAGGCCATCACCAGACAGGTATTGTAGACAGCCCAGGCATCCTGTGGATCGGGCGTGCCCTCCGTCAGGAAAGTCTCCAGCTCGACGCATTCGTCCTGATAGATGGGCCCGTAACCGGCCGTCCCCGTTCCTCCCGCGGGACGGAAACCGGCGCTCGGGTCGTAGCGGCCCCGCAGGCAGGATGCGATCAGGTAGCGGAAATGGGGATCGGGTTTCAGCCGCCGCACGTACAGCTCGAGTAGACGTGGCAGCACGACCGGTTCGTCGAGACCGATCCAGGCCTGCAGCGTGCGCGCATCCCACAACAATGAGGTGGATTCGGGCAGCTGCTCGAAGCCCTGACGCGCCAGTGCGGCGGCATCCGGGGGCTCTTGCCCATAGAGCAGGCCCAGCGACAAGGTGAAGATCAGCAGGCACCGCATGCAGCCTTCCTCCGCCTTTCTCTACCATCCTCCGCCTCCATGCAGAGTAGTGCAGTGGGCTTCAGCGCACCAGAGCGAAGGCTTCCTCGAGGCGTTCATCCTCACTGCCCGCGCCGTTCAACCCGGCCTGCACCCTGGGGGCCGCGTGCCAGTCCGGCGCTGCCTGCAGGCCAAAGCTGACGAAACGACGGATGCCCCGCTCAGAGATCACGTCGACCGCGCGCGCCGCCTCGACGTCCGGGGTGATGCGGTCCAAAAAGCCCTGCCTTGAGCGCGGGCCCGTCTCCCGCAGCTTCGTCGGCACCACGCCCACCTCCTGCAGGCGTTCGAGGATCTTGACCGCGAGCGCGTCGGTCGCCAGCGGGCTGGCTGCCATGCCGTGCGCGATCGCCTGCATCTGTTCGCTACGCACCACCAACACTGCCATGCCTCCTTTTAGCAGCTCATCCGGGCTGCGGCTCGGTTGTGAAATCGGTCTCGAAGGCGCTGACACCTTCCTTCAAGGCTCCGGTGATCGGCCCGTTCGGGAACGTATCCTTGCCCGGATCGACGATGCTGGCTGTCTTCGTCTGGATGGCCATCACGATCAGCGTCAGGGCGTCCTTGGCGTCCGAGAGGGTGGTCTTGATCTCGTCGGCTTTGGCCTGGGCCAGGACATAGGCGGCGATCGCAGCCTTGCGCTTGGAGCCCCGTTTGCCGAATGGGGCGGCGAGCGCCGTTGCGACCTTGGTCGAAGCATCAGCAACCAGCTGTTTCACCTCGGTGCACAGCTGTGTCAGCTGCGGCCCGAACGCCCGCAGCTCGACGAGCTTCTGGTCGTCGATCTCGTCGAACTCCGCGACGGGGGCGGCTACGGCATCAGAGCACTGTTGGATCAGGGTGACCCCCTGGGCTCCGACCTCTGCCGCCTCCAGCGCCTTGTGGCTGACCCGCACCCCGAGCTTCTCGACCTTCTCCTTCCTCGACCAGTCGTCATCGTCCGCCTGTTTGATCATCGCCCGCACGTCACGGCTGACGTCATAGGCCCGGCCATAGGTGTCATTCAGCTGGCCTTGCAGGGCCAACACAGGCAAGGCGTCGAACAGCTTCGCGGTCTTCGTGTCACTGTAGGTGAAGAATTTGACCGTTCCGGGCAGCGCACCGCGCAAATCGGTGATCAGCGCTGTGTTGTCTACCGCCTCCTGCGCCATGTTCGTGCTGCCTGGGACCGGCACGTATTTCGAGTACGCCTCGCAGGCAACGATGCCCGCGACGTCGGTGTTCATCTTCACATCCCCGAACATGTGCAGCTCGAGGATGGTGCCGATCTGGTCGATCTGGGGATCCTTCCAGTAGTTCAGGGTCTTGTAGGAGCCGAGTCCATCGTCCATCTGCGCCTGCAGCCGTGTGCGGGCATCAGTGATGGGATTCTCGGCATCGTGGTTGGCGTCGAGATGCAGGATCAGCTCGTCGAGCATACGCAGGCGTTCTTTGTAGGGCGAGGGTTCATCGCCGTCCATGCACTTGACGCCCCGGACCAGATCGTGCAGCACCAACAGCATGCTTCTGCACGGTCGCCCGTAGTCGTTGACGCTGAGAACCGAGCGTTTGCGTATCTTGGCAGGATCGAAGATCAGCATGTTGTAGCCGTAGCCCTTCTTGGGCTGTGGCTGCGTCTTCCACAACGAGAAGCTGGCAAAGCAGGCCAGGTCTTTGGGGGGGAAGTCGTAGAAGTTGTACAGGACCCGGTCTTTGTCGTGGCGCCAGTCGAGATACCACTCGCGCGCATTGGCCCGGTTGTCCGTGACCTCGTTGAGGTAGCTGCTCTTGAAGTGGACCGCTTCGATCTTCGAGGTATCGCCGTCCATGCAGTCTTTGAAGATCCTCTTCCAGGAGGTCTTCTTCAGGTTCATCGTGGTCTCGTTGAGCATCTTGAAGGCGCCCTTGTTGGGGGCGCCGGCATAGGCCCATAGCAGCCCCTCCGAGCAGGAGGTCTCCAGCCAGTACGAGCCGCTGTTCATGCGCTCGACCAGCTTGTCGATCAGCTCGTCGAGCTTGGCGGGGGTCGCATGCTGGCTGAGGTGGCTGTCCCACAGGTGCGGATAGTACGACTTCGGCTCTTTTTCAGGAGCGCGGTTGTCCTCGCGGGTCGCTGTCGCTCCCAGCGGTACGAAGGCGGCCAGGATCTTCTTCAGGCTGGCGCGTAGGGTTGCGCGCACGGTCTTTTCGCATTCGCTGGCGCCCGCCGCAGCCACACCTGTGTTGTCCATCTTGGGCAGCGAACGCAGATAGGTCTGCTGCAGCTCGGTCAGGGTGGTGTCGATCGAGCCGTCGTCTTCGAAGCGCTCCTGGATCGAGTCGAGCGGCTCGTCGAGGCCGACATACAGTGTGCCCATCAAGGTCATGGCCCTGGGGGACAGGTTGGGCAGTGCATCTTCGAACATCAGCTTGCGATGCTCGGCGGACATATAGCCGTACGCTGCGACAGGGCTGAAGTTGGCATAGTTGCGTGTGTCGGCCTGCCACAGCAACGCGGTGATGTGGTAGATGCACAGCGCCATCAGAAACAGCTCTTTGGCTTTTTCCGCATCGGGCTCGGCCTCGAGCAGCCGCTGGTGCGCGAGGGCCAGTGAGATCTTCTCTTTCAGCACCAGCTCGATGACCTCGAGTCCGATGGCTTTCTGCGCCAGCTCACGCTTGTCCGCGGGGATGAACAGGTCGTCGAAGAAGCAGCACTCGAGATGCTTGGGCATCAACCTGGGGGCATCGAAACGCTGCCAGCGCCGCAGCGGATCGGTCTTCTGACTGACCTTGGCATCGTCGTACGAGTGGGTGCTGTGCAGGCGCGTGCCGAGGCTGACGATCAGCAGTGTGTGCATCATGCGGGTGTACTTCAGCCCTTCCCCTTCGTGGGGCTTGGCGCCGTCGCAATAGGTCTTGCTGAAGTAGCCCGCATAGAGCAGGTCGTAGAAGCCACGCGCGTCCTCGACCAGGGT
Organism: Planctomycetota bacterium; assembly: GCA_029260765.1. Taxonomy (GTDB): domain Bacteria; phylum Planctomycetota; class J058; order JAJDCP01; family JAJDCP01; genus JAJDCP01. Next base: position 51,377 of record JAJDCP010000113.1, on the reverse strand, counting down.
CTTGAAGCGCTTGCCGAACAGTTTCCGTTTGCCGCTCAGCTGCTTGCTTGTCAACGCGCACTTGCCCTTGATGTCTTCGATCAGGGTGTCTTCGACTTCATCCTCGAGCGGACAGGGCAGCAGCAGTTTCTGCGCCTCGGGGTCGAGGCCGGCGGGCAGCCCTGCCGGGTCGGGAGGCGGACCCCATTCCCACCAGGCACAGTTCTTACACAAGCTCGCGTCGTCTTTGTAGCAGAAGGAGCAGGCCCCCGTCCGCGTTCCCGCACCCTTACCGCACTGATGGCAGGCCAATGCTCACCTCTTGATCCAGCACAGCCCGCTCGGACCGGAGAGGTCCGATGCGGCTGTGCCTCGAGATTTCTCCTAATGATACACCGAGGGAGTGCGTCAGATGCCCAGCATCCAAGCACTGAGCTGCTCGGGAGTCAGAATCTCGAGGTAGAGGGTGCGGGCTGCCTCACGTTGCGTTTGTTGGCCGTCCCCCTGCAGCCCCATCATCATCGTCTCCATCATCTGCATCTGGGGCGAATCCGGTCCAAAGTCCGCTCCCATTTCACGGATCTCGCGGGCCCGCTGGTTGTAGGTGTCGCGCGCTCCCTCGTAGTTCTCGCGCAATGCCGCCAGGGCCAGGCTTTGCTCGGGTTCGAGCTTGATGCCCCGCAGGCGCTCTTCTGAGCGCATGTTGCGGTTTCCCACGGTCACGTAGGGAGGGATCGCGTCCCAGGCTTCCAGCTGCTCGGGTGTCAGGATCTGCTTGGAGATGCGGCGGCTGAGCAGACGCAGATCGAGCTGCCGGTCTTGCGCGGCCTGGCGTTGTTCGGTCAACGCATCACGGCGCTCGCGCGCCAGCTCGCGGTTGCGAAGCTCTTGGTTGAGCAGGTCGATCTCTACCTGGTCGGCAGCGCCCTCGGACACAACCTGCGCCACCAGAGCTTCCAAACGGGTGCTCTGCGAAGGCGTCAGGCCTGGCAGACGGTACAGGTGCTGGAGGTTGTCCACATGCCGGTCGAAGGCGTTCGGAAGCATGCGCCGCACCGCCGCCCGCTGCGATGTGTCCAGGACCACGTCGACCACGATCCAGAAGCGCCGTTCGGCCTCACGGCTCTGTGCCGAGAGCGCCTGGATCTGCTGACGTTGGAGGGCGTCGCTCTGGCGGTCGTCCCGTTGGCGCTCCAGTCGCCGCTGCGAAGCCAGCCAGGCCAGCTGCGCTCCATCGATGTCTGCCACCAGAGGCTCGAGCAGCGCCCGCTGGGCGTCGGACAGTGCGCCGAACTCGAGGACCAGGTCATGAGCGTAGCGCGCGACCCGGTTCTCGCCTGGGCGTGCGCTCTTGATACTGCGCAATACGCTGTCGTCGATGCCGAAATCTGCACGCAGCACCGCTGTCAGCTCGGCGACCAGGGGTGCGAGCTCGCGCTCGAGCTCGGCCAGCTGGGCCCGCAGCTGGTCTGCAGCAGCGCCGCGCGGCGCGTCGAGCTCTTGCAGCTGCTTGCGCAGGCGCTCCCGCTGCCTGCCGAGCCTTTGCATGCGTGTCGCCAGCGGGCGTTGATCGCGCAGCAGCTGGGGCTGTTCGAGCTCGTCGAGCGGAAGCAGCTCGAAGTCCCCCGGCCCGAGCTGCAAGGGGGCCGTATCATCGGCGCACAGGCTGCAGGCCAGGGCCAGCAACAACAGGGATCGCAGACGTGTCATGCGAAGAGCTCCAAAGGTTCGCGAGCACCCAGCACCGGCTGCGGGTCGAGCTTGAGGGCCCCTTCCAGCAGCGCAGCATAGACGCTGCGGAAATCGACTGTGTAGATGAGGTTGCCATTGTTCAGCGTCTCGAGGTCCGGGTGCGCTCCGTGGAAGCCCGCTCGCACTGCCGGGCTGAGCACGAGCACCGGGCCCGCCGAGCCGTGGTCGGTGCCGCCCGAAGCATTCTGGGCCGGGCGTCGGCCGAACTCGCTGTACACCATGGTGACGACTTTGTCGGCCAGGCCCAGCTCTGCCAGCCGGTTCTGGAAGGCGTTCAAGTTGTTGGCCACCGCACCCAGCAGGCCTGCATGCGGAGCCGCCTGGCCCGCATGGGTGTCGAAACCGCCCAAGCCGAGATGGATCGCCTCGAGCTGCAGGTCGGCGTCCAACAACGCGAGGACTTTGCGCAGGTCATCTCCCAACCTGCCCGAGAACGGCCCGCTGGCCGGCCGCAGCCGTGCGATGCGTTCCGCAACTGCCAGGGCCTCGGCGCCCGCCGCACCCACCTGCTCGCGCGTGCCCTGCAGACCGGCGTAACGCTCATAGAGCTCGGCAGTGGACGCTTGGGCGCGCGGCACCTGCAGCCGGCCGAAGTCGGTCATCGTCAGCACACCACTGCCCGCGCCTGCAAAGCTGAGCGGCTGCTCCTTCGCCAGCGCGATGGCCCGCACCGGCGCTTGCGAGCTGCCGGCCTGCAAAGCCCGGCCGATCCAGCCCTCTCGGGGCGACTGCTCGGGTTCGGCCGTGTACCAGATCTCGGTGGCGCGGAAGTGGCTGAAGTCCGGACGCTCGTAGCCGACGCCGTTGACGATCGCCAGATTGCCCGCTTCGAGCTGCCCCAGCAGCGGTCGCAAGGACGGGTGCAGACCCAGCTCGTCGTCGACCTCGAGCACCTGGTTGGCCGCCACTCCCAGAGTCGGGCGCAACGCGCGGTAGCGCGGCTGCTTGTACGGGATCACCGTGTTCAGTCCATCGTTGCCGCCCACCAGATGCAACAACACCAGGGTCTTGCCGGCCGTCCCGGCGGGCTCGTCGGCCCCCAGCCAGCGGGGCAGGCTCAGGAGCATCCCGCCTGCCAGCGCCCGCTTCAGAAATCCGCGTCGATCAAAGCTCACAAGACACCTCGCAGGGTTGGGGGTTCAACGCAACTGGAATTCGGGAGAGCCGAGGATCATCGCCGCACGCTGCCGGCCCTTGACGCTCTGCAGAGCCTCGGCCAGCTCAGGCGGCAGCGATCCATCGAGGGCCACCTGCTCGAGCCGCCCCGCTGCCTCGAGCGGCGCCCGCTCAGCCAGGCGTTGGGCGAAGCGCAGCCGTTCGACCACGCCGGCGCTCGACAACCAGGAGGCCCCCTCGGGCCAGCCTTTGACCGACGGGGGCCGGAACAGGATCTGCCCCATCAGGTCGATGGAACCGTGCGTCCAACGGGGCAGCGTGCTGAAGCCCGCCGCCCGTAGCGCGCCGACCGCAAACTCGACAGGTGTCTTGACCAGGCTACGCCAGCTGCTGCGTTGCAGGAAAGCCGGCGCCAGAAACAAGGCCCGCAGCGTAGCAGCGATGTCGAAGTCACGGGCGCGGAACACCTCGGCCAGCGCCTCCACCTGCTCGGGCAGAGGCTCGGGATGCGAGAAGAAGCGCAGCAGCTTCCCCGCGATAAAGCTATGGCAGGCCGGCAGATCGACCAGCAACCCGACAACATCCTCGCCATCGAAGGGACCCGTCTGGCCATGGATGGTCTTGGTCCCGTCATCGTGGAATTGGGCCTGGAAGACAAACTCGTGGAAGCTGCTGCCCCAGCCGCTGAAGGCCCGGGCGACCTCGCGGATGTCCGCCTCCGAATACGCGCCCCGGCCCAAGGTGAACAGCTCTTGCAGCTCGCGGGCATAGTTCTCGTTGGGATGCCGTGCGCGGTTGGCGTTGCCGTCGAGCCAGCGGATCATGGCCACATCGCGGCTGACGCCGAGCAGAAGCTCGCGGAAGCTGCCGGCACCCAAGCGACGGAACAGCTGGTACTGGTTCCACATCAACTGCGGATCACGCACCTTGACGTCTGAGGTCGCGAAATGGCCATGCCAGAAGAAGGCGAGTTTCTCGACCAGGGGCGCGCGCCCCGCGAGCATGCGCTCGAGCCAAAGCTGCTGGATGGCGCCGGGCTCGTAGGCATCGAAGCCCGGAGGATCGGGGACGGCCTGGCCCTCGAGATCCGCCAGCAGCTCTTCGAGCACATCTTCAAAGCTGCGTCCGGCCAGACGCTCCGCGCTCTCTGCAGACTGCCCGAAACCCGCACGCCGTAAGAGATGGCCCACGGCCTCGGGGCCTTCCAATCGCTCTGCCATGGGCCCGCCTCTGTCTTTGACCAACTTTCTACACTATAGCTGCACGCGGCGGACCGTGCCAAACGCCCCTTTCAGCCAAGCAGGTTCTCGATGGCCGCCGCCAGCTCACGCGGTCCCCAGGGCTTGGGCAGAAAGCCCGCGACGCAGTCCGCCCCCAGGTTCCGGGCGGCGTCCTGCTCACTGAAGCCGCTGGTCAGCAAAACCGGCAGCAGTGGAGCACGCTTGCGCAGCTCGTGCAGGGTGCGCGCGCCGTCGAGGCGGGGCATGGTCAGATCAAGCAGCACGCCGGCCACAGGCTGGTCGCTAGCATCAAAGACCTCGAGTCCCTCCAGCCCGTCCTGCGCGCAGAGCACCGTGTAGCCCAGCCGGGTCAGGGTCTTCCGGGCGATGTCGCGCACAGCCGGGTCGTCGTCGACCACCAGCAGCACACCGGTCCGCGCGCCCTCATTGTCAGCCTCGACCGGGCGCTCGACCGCGGGCCTGGGGCCTGCACTCGCCGGGAGCGCGACGGTGATGCAGGTGCCGCCCTGGTTGAGGGGCTCGACGTGGATCGCCCCGCCGTGGCGACGCACGATCCCGAGCACGGCTGCCAGGCCCAGCCCGCGGCCTGTGCGCTTGGTGGTAAAGAACGGATCGAACATACGGGCACGGACCTCGACCGCCATGCCCACGCCATCGTCGACGACCTCGCAACAGACGAAGGAACCAGGCTGGAGCTGAGTTGCAGCCCGGGCCTCAGTGAGGAAGCTGTGATCGAGCTTGCGCATCCGCGTGCGTACCTGCACACGCCCGCCGACGCGCGCGTCGACAGACTCGGCGGCGTTGGTGATCAGGTTCATGATGACCTGCCGCAGCTGTGCCGGATCGGCCTCGACAGGTGGCAGCACGCCGCTGGTGCTGCGCACGAATTCGACATGTTTGGGAATCGAGAACTCGAGCAGGCCGGCCATCTCGACGACCAGCTCGTTGAGATCGACGATTTCCGTCTGCAGTTGGCCTCTGCCCGAATATGCGAGCAGCTGGCGCGTCAGGTCGGCGGCCCGGCGCGCGGCTGTGTCGATCTGCCCGATGGTCTCACGGACGGGGGATGCCTCGGGTAGATCGAGCAGCGCGAGCCCAGCGTTGCCGATGATGGCCACCAGCAGGTTGTTGAAGTCGTGGGCGATGCCTCCCGACAGCAATCCCAGGCTCTCGAGTTTCTGCGCTTGCAGCAGCCCGACCTCGATACGATGACGTTCTTCTTCAGCCTTCTTGCGGTCGGTGATGTCCAGCAGGGTCACCACGGCCCCCGAGACCTGGTCGCCGTCGAAGGTCGGCACCGCAGCGTAGACGGCCCACGAGATGGTTCCGTCCTGGTTCCGTACGCCGAGGGTGACCGGCCCCTGCGCCGTCCCGGTCGCCAGCGCACCGCTGACGGGGTAGTCTGGCACCCGGCACGGGCTGCCGTCTTCGAACACGGTCTCGCCGTCGAAGTCTGCTACATAGCGTCCCGTCAGGGTGTCGAAGCGCATCCCCAGAATGGCGAGGGCGCTCTCGTTGGCGGTCAGGATGGCGCCATCGGGCCCGACATGCACCACTCCTCCAGGCAGGCACTCGAGGATCCTCTGGTTCAGCTCCTTCTCCGCCCGCAGCTCTGTCTCGATCTGTTGCGCGGTGCGCAGCGCGCTCTCTGTCGCCAGGCGCTCAGTCACGTCGGTGGAGATGCCCAACAGGTAGCGGGGTTCCCCATCCGCATCGATGATCGGCACCTTGCGGGTGTGTAGAATGCGGGTGCCGTGATGGGGGGTGCTGAGCGGCTCTTGAGGAACATCGACCAGGTTGCGCTCTGCCAACACCTCGCGGTCTTTGGCCTGGAAGAAGCGGGCCTGCTCTTCAGGGAACACGTCGAGGTCGGTGCGCCCCAACAGGTCTTCGCGGCGAAAACCCATCAGCTCTTCGGCTGCGCGGTTCAGCTTGACGAATCGGAGGTCGCGCGCGTCCTTGACGAAGACCATGTCGGGAATGTTCTCGACGATCGAGTCGAGAAAACTCGCGGTGTCGCTGAGGTCTTTCCGCACCTCCAGGCATTCTGCTCGCAGGCGCTCGAGCCTCGCGTACAGGTTTGCGACCAGCTCAGCCGCGCGCCTCATGCTGGGGTCTGTGCTCGCTTGCAGCGATGTGACCCCGTCCGTGGGATCACCCACGAGTGCGCTCTGCAGCAATGCGCAGAGCTGTTCGATATGGGGGTCCACCATCTTCCTCTCTGAGATCTCTCCAGTGCGCGAGCGGCCCGCCCCGAAGAGGGCCGGGTGGAGCACAGCGAACACTTGTGCCAACTCAACTCTTCAGTCCAAAACTACCATTTCACCATGCAAGTCTCGATAGGAATCTGTCGACGGTGCAGCGCAATTGGTGCGACTTCAGTTGTTCGTCGCAGTCGAACCTTGACCGTGGGCCCCACCCCGGTTTCACTTGAAGCCGGCGCGCGAACGGAGAAGGCCGATGCAATCTGCTGCCCCCCCTCGAACGACTGCCGGCGACCGGCGCTCTTTTCTGAGCCGGATCTTCGACCGGCTGCATGACGAGCGTCTGGGAACCTGCCCCGACGACTTTCAGCCCGAAGTCGTCGAGCGTGTGTTGGCGCGTGTGCGGCGGATCTTTGGTCCTGGCCGCTACTTCGAGGTCGAGGCACAGGGCATGGAGAAGATCCCCAACGCGCCCGCGTTGATCGTCGCCAACCACTCCGGGGGGACCACCATCCCCGACGCCTGGGGCCTGCTGCACTTGTGGTATCAGACCTTCGGTACGGGACGGCCGATCCACGCCCTCGGCCACGACATGATCTTCGCGCTCGAGTCCGTCGGCCGGTCGTTCGCCGCCTGTGGGGCGTTGCGTGCGGATCCGGAGCTGGCCCGTCACGTGCTCGCCGAGCTGCGCCGCGACCTGGTGGTGATGCCTGGCGGAGATGTCGAGACCTGGCGGCCCTGGTCGCAGCGTTACCAGCTGCGCTGGTCGGGCCGCACGGGCTATGCCCGGCTGGCCCTCGCCGCGGGCGTGCCGACCGTGCCGATTGCCTGCGCGGGGGCCCACGACACCCTGATCGTGCTCAGCGATGGGCGCTGGTTGGCCGAGAAGCTCGGCCTTTACAAGTTGGCCCGTGCGCGGATCTTCCCGATCCACCTGTCCCTGCCCTGGGGCCTGGGCATCGGGCCGCTCCCGCACTTCCCGCTGCCGGCCCGTTTCCGCTATCTGGTCGGCGACCCGATCGAGCCGCTCGAGCAATTCGAGCCCGGCGCCCCGATCCCCAAAGAGGCCGTGGTCGCCCACGACCGCCGCGTGCGCGCGGCCATGCAGGGGTTGCTCGATCAACTGCGGCCGGCTTGAAAGCGAGCTATTTCATCCCCAGCCGCTCACCGCGCTCCAGCTTCCCACGCGCTTCGAGCGCCCGCTTCTCACGGGTTGCCGGCCGTTTGGCCGAGCCGACCCAGAGGCGGTACTGGCGCTGTTGCGCAGCCGTCAACGCCTCGTAGCCTTGCCGCGCTTTGGGGGTGCTCGTCAGCTGCTGCTGAAGCTCAGCAGGCATCGTTGCATCGCGCTCGGCATCCGGCAGCTTGTCCCACCAACCATTGGCCTGCGAGGCCTGCAACACCGCGAGGCCGGGCGGCTGCAGCCGGTCCTGTTCTAGAAGGCGGGCGATGCGCTGTTTGTTGCTGGCTGACCAGTGGCTCCTGGCCTTCCGAGGAGTGAACTTGAAAGCGTAGCGGTCCTCGTCGATGCGGCGTTTGATGCTGTCGATCCAGCCGTAACACAGCGCCTCCTCGACGGCCGCGCCGTACGGAATCGTGCTGCGGCCGGTGTGTTTCTTGAAGAACACCAGCCAGATTTCACGCGTGTCGGAGTGATGCGCTGCCAGCCAGTCGCGCCAGGCGCTGGCCGTGTCGAGCTCGAGCAGGTTCATCGCGGGGCTCCTGGAGTGCTACAGGACAAGGGGGCGGGCCGTTTCCCTCCCTCAAGCTAACCCAGAGCTCACGGCACCAGCATGTGGAACAGCTGCCGCCCATCTTCGCTGGCAAGCACCTCGTAGTAACGCCCGGCGGCCTCATTGCCGAAGACCGCCAGCTCTCCTTCAGCCTCGATCAGGTTGACGCTGTTCGAGTACTTCGAGTGGGCGATCCTGCCCAGGCCTGCGAGCTGCGCCCGCCACAGCAGGGCCCCGTCGGCAAGGTCGATCGCCGCCACCGAGCAGCCTGAGGACATGCTGTGGAACTCGGTCAAATACAAGACCTCCGCACGCACACACCAACTCTGCTGGCTGTGCCCATCGAAGGCATAGACTTCCTGACTGTCGGCGTCGAGCACCCGGTAACGGCCCTCGAAGGGGCCGACCTCTCCGGTCGCTTCGATCTGGTAGGCGCCGTTGTCTCGCAAGGGGTGTTCTTCCCAGCGCTCAGGAAAGGCCGCCGCGGGTGGCTGCCGCCAGAAGCTGTCGAGCACGCGCAAGAGCCGGAAGCGCAGCTCCGGCGCGGGCTCAGCCTCAAGAATCTCTGCGAGCTGTGGAAGCACCGCGCTGCCGAGCGCGACCAGGTCTTGCTCGGCCTGATCCCGGGTCTCGAGCGATGGGTCTGCCAGTCGTTGCAGAGCACGCCCGGCGCGGAATTGCAGGCGCGTGTCAGCAAGCTGCTCTTGGGGGGTGAAGTGCACCAGCCAGCCGAGCTTGGTGCTCGGCAGCGGGTCTTCGGCATACAAGCTGGGGATGAGGAGCAGGACGCAGACAGCGACACGCATAACAGTCTCCTATTTCCATCAAGACGATGGAAACAGGCAGAATGTTTCGCGGATTCCCAAGGAGGCCCGGGAGGGCTTCGCTACCGGTGGAGCGAAAAGCCGCTGCGGCAGCGGCTTGCAGCCGCTGTAGCGTCGGTCTATGAGCAGGGCCCTGGCGGGGGTCTCTCAGGGAAACTTGGTTCATCCGCGGAGATCCGTCTCGCCGGCGGTGTCGAGTAGGCCGGGCCGTTCCCGGATGACCGGGTCTCGCTACTTCGCTTCGCCACTTCCACCGCACCCCTTGCCGAGAGGCATTCCTCAAAAGTATTGGGCGTCGAGCTCGCACACCGGTTGTTGCCCGCCGGATAGCCTGGCGGCCGATCCCCGGAAATCGCCAAACTCCAGGCTAGTGCCGCAGGCGCTACTCGCCCCGCAGACCCCGGCGGGCGCGCTCGAGGTTGTGCAGGGCCAGGGCATGCTCCGGGTCGAGCTGCAGGGCACGCTGGCAGTCGCTCTCGGCTCCCGAATACTGGCGCAGCGCCAGGGCGACGGCAGCCCGCGCATTGTAGGCGTCGGCGCTCGGAGCGAGCTCGATGACCTGGCCCGCGTCGGCCAGCGCTTGGGCGAGCTGACCCTGCAGGCTGTGGACCTGCGCGCGTTGCCCCCACGCAGCGGCGCACGCGGGATCGAGCGCCAACGCCGCATTGCAGTCGGCCAGAGCCCCCTGCAGGCGGTTGTGGCGGATGCGGATCTCGGCACGCAAGACAAAGGCCTGCAACAGTGAGGCGTCGAGCTCGATCGCCTGGTCGAGCAGCGTCATGGCATCGACTTCGCGTCCCAGCTGATTCTCGAGCTCGGCACAATGCAAGCTCAGCGGCGCGTCCGCGGGGCGCTGGGCACGCAGCGCGTACCAACCTGCAAGCGCCTCTTGGAGCTGGCCAGCCTGCTCACGCAGCGGAGCGAGCGCCTCCCACAGCCATGCCTCGCCGAAGCCGCGCCGCACGGCCTCCTCCAGCTTCTGGCGGCCTGCTTCGGGCTCGCCCAGCTCGAGCAACAACGCGCCGGCCACGGCCCAGTGGGCGCCGCGTTCAGGCTCGAGCTGCTGCAACCTCGCGAAGTCTTGCAGAGCTTCTTCGAGCAGACCGGCCGCACGGCGTCGCCGCGCGCTCAGTTCCCACAGAGCGGCCTCGTCGGGCCAACGTCGTAACGCTTCCTCGAGTCTTGCGAAGGCCTGCTCAGGCCGACCGACCTCAAAGAGCAAGCGATCAAGCTCCAGCTCGACATCCAGGCGCGCCGGACGGAGCTCGAGACAACGCTCGAGATCCGCAATCGCCGCGTCTCCTGCTCCTTCCCGAGCCCGCTGCAAGTAGGCGTCGGCGAGCAATGCGTGATGCAGAGCCACGGCAGTCACGTTGCCCGCGGCGTCGCGGATGCGCAGCTCGAGCGTGTCGCTCTGGGCGAAACTGACCAGACAGGCCAGCCGGTCTCCGCGCATCGAGCGCCAGTTTCCTCCGGGGCTCTGGAATCCGCGCACTTCTTCGTCTGCCTGCAGCTGGGCACGTACGGAGTCGCCCAGCAGATGCATCTGCACGTCCAGCGGCTGGGGACCTGTGGTGTCGATGTGCAGAGGATGGTCTATGCGGGCCCGGTTCCCTGCCCGATCCCAAGCTTCGATGTGCAGCACCTGCGCGCCTTCGCTGAGCACCACGCGGCTCGTGTAGATGCCCTGACCGCGATGGGCGAGATCCTCGCCCTGTACCTGTACGCGCCGGGTCTCGTCAGACGCCCAGACGCGCACTTCGTGCTCGGTCTGGTTGCTCAACTCGATGCTCGGCTGCACCAGCCGCAGCTCGGGGGGCGTCGTGTCGACGTGGAGCAGCAGCTCGAGGTCTGCCTGGGGCTCTCCGTCAAGCGTGGCTACGACGAGCCGCAGCCGGTTGTGTTCATCGGGCAGATCGACCTCTGCCGCAAACACCCCGTCTTCGTCCATCGCGATGAAGCGCTCCGCGATCGTCAACTCGAACCCTGCGCGCGGGTGCACGCGACCGCGTAGCCAGACGCTGCGCACATTGAGCCAGTCCTCCTGGCCGGGAGAGTGCAGCTCGATACGTGGTTCGGCAGCCACAGGTGGAGGCGTAGTGATTGGCTCGACCGTGGGCTGCACAGGCGGCGGCTCCACGCTCGGCGGGCTCTCACCAAGGACCGCGTGCAAGCGGGCCGCCCAGCGCCACCACGAGCCGGGAGCCTGGCGCTGCGCGCGCACGAAAAAACCGAGCAGCAGACCGCCGACCAGCGCGCACACGAGGATGCTGATCCACAGCCCGAACCGGTCGATGCCTGCCCGCTCTCCAGGGCGGAACACCGCCTGCAACGTGCCGATCTGGATGCTGTCGCCGGGGCGCAACCGGCGTTGGCTGACCGGACGGCTGTTGACCAGGGTTCCGTTGGTGCTTTGCAGGTCGAAGAGGGTGGCCCTGCCGGCTTCGACGACAATCTCGCAGTGGTGGCGAGAGAAAAAACTGTCGTCGACCGTCAAGTCGTTCTCGGGAGCCCGGCCGATGCGGAACGTGCCCACCGTCAGTTGGAAATCTTCGCGGAAACCGCCGACGTCCGCGGCCAGGCGGAACGACTCGACGCCCTCGAGGTCGCTGGTATCCGATTCGGCCATCGTGTCCGTGGTGTCGCCGCTGTCGTCGCTCTCGGATGCCACAGGCATGCGCGCCGATGGCCCACGCTGGGCTTCCCGGGAGTAGGCCGGTTGCGGTCGTTGGGTGCGGCCGGTCGGCCGGTAGCGAGGGTCGCTCGCGACCAAGCGGGCGCGTTCGAGCTCTTCAAGGGTCTGCAGGCAGCTCGAGCGCAGCTCGGCCGTCGGTGCCTGCGCGGCCACCCGCTGCACCTCCCGCACACGACGCGCGTAGGCTTCCTCGACTTCCGAAGGGGAGGCATCAGCGGGCAGGCCGAGGATGAGGATGGCGTTGCGATGGTCCATGCCGCCCTCGGGCTAGTCAGGAATGATCATCTGCACGTAGTCGTGCCATTTCTCGCGGAATCTATCGCTCACACCGCCGTCCTGGAATTCGATCACGTAGACGATCGAGCGCTCTTCATCGCCGCTGGCATCGAACGCCTGGAATTGCAGCTGAGCGGGCCCCTGCTCGTCCGCGGGATAATCGCCGAAGGGAGACACCGCGAAGATCCTGAGCACCTCTGCGCGCGGGGTGCCAAGGTCGATCTGGTTGAATTTCTTGTCGAACGCAGGAATCTCGCTCCGCCCCGAGCCGCTTCCTCCGCCGCCACCACCACCACCCGTGCTTTCCATGACAGCACCGATGCCGCCGATGATGACCGCCACGACCGCGATCCCCAGCCGGATCTTCAGCCGCGTGCTGAACCACGACGACCCGCCGCTGGCGGCGCGCGGCACGGCCCGACGCCGGGCGGGGCGACGGGTGCCAGGACGTTTGCGAGCTCTGGGCGCGTCTTCGTCCTCGTCGGCTTGTTCGTCTTCGGCGGGTTCCGACGGTCGCGCACGCTTCGATGCGGGACGCAGTTTGCTGCGCCGACTCGCGAGCTTGCCTGCGGCACGCGGTGCTTTGAGCTTCTTTGAGCGGCGCGGTTGCTCCGCCGCTGGGGCCTCGTCGGGGACCTGCACGGGCCCCCCGCATTCAGGACATTTGATGCGTTTGCCAGCATATTTGGATTTGAGCGTCAGGCTCTTCTCGCACAGAGGGCATTCCACGGCAAGACTCACCGGATTCCTCCCCGACACACGCAACAGTTCTGGCTTTGGGCGACCCGGGAAAAGTATACCATCTTCGTCGAGAATCATGGAGGACTGCCGTTGAATGCCCGCCGCGTGCCGGTCAGTCGCTCACCCGTCCCAGGCGTGGGCGGGGACGCAACGGGGGTACGCTGGTGCCGCCGAGGCGGGCCCGGCGCTAGTGGGCGGGCTGGGCGAGGCTGCCCTCAATACACCCTGTCGATCAGCTCGATGAACAGGTGCTCCATCGGCACGCGAGACGCTGCCAGCAGGGCGGGATCGTCGGAGAGCGTGCCGGCAAAGCGTAGCGGATTGCCGCGCCGCACGTAGCCTTTGCTTTCGCTGTCGAACACCACAGTACCCGTGCGTAGATCGCGGACCTTGAGACCCAGGGTCAGCGTGTAGGCATTGGGATCGGCGGGGTCGCTGCCCCCGAGCTTGAGATCGAGCACCCGCAGGCTCAGATACATCTCCGCACCGCCGGCGGCATTGTGGGAACCCGGCTCAGAGCCGTCATCAGGAAGCACTACGAAAGCGCCGGTTCCACGCACGAAACCATCAAACAACGCCGACAGCTCGCCTCCGAGGCTGCGGGCGGTCGCCCCGTGGGACTCGGCCAACCAGACGGCATCGCCCGGAGCGTCGACGGGATCGATGCCTACCCGCCAGCGCCGCGGTTGCGCGTGGGCCCTGTCGATCGCCAGTTGCAGTCTCTGATCGGAGTGATGTCGACGGGGAACGCCGGTATAGGCGTTGCCCGAAGGAGCGCTGCAACCAAAGAGCAGCCCCGCCAGGACACAAGTCAGCAGTGTTCGAAGTCGCAAGAGAACCTCCTCAGGAAGCCCGCGGTGAGCGCCGGAGCCAGAAACCGCAAGCGAGACACAGATTCAGTATGGCGGCAGGTTCAACCCGACGCCAGCGCAGCGGAACGAGTGCAGACGCATCCCACCAGCTTCGGAATGACGCCTGCCGGTCATCGGACCGTCATCGGAACTCGGAACACTGCCTTGACGGAAGTGACTCATAACGATACATGTCTCACAATGGCGCGCCTCCCAGCCTGCCAGAGCTCCCAAGATCCGCCTTCCTGCTTCGGCATGGCCTGTGCTACGGGTAGAATTACAGACAATGGGGGATGTTGTGTGAAAGACCTGGGATCTGGTCGTGGCCGCCGGTACATCGAGGACGAGCCCGAGACGCCCACTGTGCGGGCACTCCGGCGCCCCGCGCGAGCACACGACTGGCCGGTACCTTCCGAGACAGCTCCTGGCATTCTCGAACGTTTCCCGCCCGAAGCCCAGCCTGCGGGTGATGTCCACCTCGACAGTCCGCCGCCGTCTCCAGCCTCCGGGCAAGAAGGTCCACCGAGCGGTGCCCCGCCCAGCCGTTGGGCACGCCCCAAGCTCGAACGCGAGACCGGACGCAAGAGCGATCCACGTCCGACCGTGCGGTTGCAGCGCAACCGCTTCCGGTTCGGCCCCCGGGACGACGAGTCGACGGTCACGCCCCTCTGGCCGACGAACTCCGAGCGACGGCAGAAAGAGCAGCCTCCCGAGCCTGCGCCGGTTTCCAGCGGTGCAGACATGAACGCCTTCAAGGCTGCCGTCGCGCGTGAGGAGACTCTGACCCTCGACGAGCTCCAGCGACAACCCAGCGCGCACTGGATCCCCCCGAAACAAACGCGCCGGGACCGCAACTATTGGGTGCACGTGCGGACGAGCATGCAACGCGAACGCACCCGCCGCATCGAGCGTCACGAGCTACCGCACCCGCACACATGGAAAGACCCCACTCTGCGCAAGGTCTGGGTTCCCGCCAAAGAGAGCCCGCGCAGTGGAGCGCGGCCCGCTGCGGAAAGCGCTCGGAATGTTACGCAGGTGCGTGGACCGGCCCCCAGGCGGCCCAGCGCCATCGTGGCCCCCCCGGCGCTGCCACGGCATCCTCCGGCGGCGTACAAGATCTTGCACTTCGCATACCTGCGCTACGAGGTGCTCCGTGACCCTCTGCCGCGCCACGAGCGGGTTTCGGCCTGGCGGTACGCGACAGCTGGCGAGCTCGAGCGCTTTCTCGACGCTCGCCTGCCCGCCGAAAGCCCCCTGCGTCTCAGCCTCGAACACCAGGTGCACCCCCTCCATCCTGACGAGAGCGCGGGGACGGCCGCTGGTGCCTTCGGTATGCGCTGGCTGATCGAGCAAGCATGGAACGAGATGGGCCTGACGGCGCTTGTCGACCGCTGGACGGGCGGGCAGCTGCGTGGCTGGGACCGCTGCCTGTTCGCGTTGGTCTGTGTGCACTTGTTGATTCCGAAGAGACCGGTCAGCTGGGCAGGAACCCGGGTCTTCTTTCCCGAGCTCGAGGGACTGGGAGCACCGCAGATCTCGGGCCTTCGCCAGCTCCTGGCCGCCAGCTTTGACAGCCTGTGCAAGGAGCTCAGCCAGCTGCTGCGGGAGCTATTCCCTCAGAACCTGACGGCGCGGCCTTCGGAAGTGACTGGACCGGCCGGACAGGAACAGGTCGAAGTTCAGTTCGCAGATGGAGTGTTACAGCTGCAGCCAGGTCGCGAGGGCCCACCCCCTGCGGCGCTCTGCGTGCAGCGCTTCGGCGGTCGCGAGGTCCGTTGGCTGGCGCGCCAGGCTCCCGAGACGGGGCTTCTCGACGCAAGCCGCTTCAGATTCGCGCTGCGAGAGGGCGAGATCGCCTCACGGGCATTGCGGGGCTTGCTGGCACGTCCAGGGGGCTACCGCGAGCACCCCGAACGGCCTGAACTCTCGTTCAAGTGCGTCCGCGCTACGCCACCAGGGCAAGCAGAGAGCCTGTTCATCCTGCGCCGCGATCAGAATGCTCGTGCGGGAATGCTGCGCCTGCTCGAGACGCGTGTGCTCGAGATCCGCAAGGTCCTCGACCAGGGCAATCTTGCTGGCGAACGCCTGCTACGCCAACGCCACCTCCGACCATTTCTACGCCGCGACGCCCGTCGGAAGGATTCCGAAGGCCGTCCAGCGGGTCCGGTGATTCTCGACCGCATGGCCTTGGCAACTACGCGCCGGTTTGCAGGTATGTCGGTGATCCGCTGCGACGCCGAGCACAGTCCGGCCAGCTCCGAGATCTTCGAGCATCTTGGCCAGGTCGAGACCGTCTTCGAGCATCTGAAGGGCCGCTCTCCCGGGGAAGTGGATAGCCGTGCGGAGTTGGCAGTCGCAGTGCTGGCCCAGTCGGTGATACGCTACCTGGAGTGCCGGAGCCGGCTGGATTTCGAAAGCCTGCAGCGCCACTTCGACGGACTGCGTGCCAGTGCCCTCGCCGATCCCGAAAGGCAGCTGTTTGCCTGCTCCCCCCTGGGCGCCGACGCCCGACGTGTGCTGCAACAATTGGGCTTTGAGCTGCCCCCTCGGCGCTTCCGCGTGGTCGGTGGCTGGCGGGCTTGACCCCGCCACAGCCCCTCTAAAGCAGCAATAGTACCAAGTCTGCCGGCGTCCTTGCGGGTAGGGAACATCTGCCTTAGCCTGAATATTTCATGCACCTTCGCGCCATCCCAGGAGACCACGGTGCCGGAGACTCCCCAAGCAGCTCAGGGTGCAGGAGCCTCATTGGGCTTGGCCCTTCCCCATTGCACTTTGGCCTTTCTGGACGGTCATGTTCACTACCTGAGACCCAGCCCCGAAGCGCTCGAGCTCCTTCCCGAGCTCGAAGAGGGCTCACTACAGAGTGTTTGGTCTGACAGCGCATACCAGAAGCTCGTCGACGGCCTGAAGCGCTGTCTGGAACAGCAGAGCAGGTTGGTCGTTGACGTCGAGCATGACCTCGGTGTCGTGCGTCACGAGTTGGTGCCCCTGCACACAGACGGCCATGCGCTGGCGTTGCTCAGCCGCAACGACGCCGCTCCCCCCAATGGCTCCGACGAGCTCGCACACCTCGCGCGCCATGTTGCCCACGACCTCAACAATCTGCTGACCGTCATCAATGGCTACGCCGAGCTGCTCGAACGGGGGCTGGGGCCCCATGCTGCGCTGGGCGGTCAGCTCGACCATATCCGGATGGCGGGTGAAAGAGGGGTCGATCTCGCCCGGCAACTGTTGGCATTCAGCCAAAACCTCATCCTATCCCCTGCCAACCTGGCGCTCGAAGAACTGCTCGACGAGTGCATTTCGTTGCTTCCCAGCCACGCCGCACACCGCATTCACCTCGACTGCCCCGAGGGTGCCCGGATCTTCGGCGACCACGACACCCTCTGCCGTGCTCTCGCCGACGTGCTTACCGTAGCGACGGGTCTGCTACGCGGCGCTGCGCGCTTCCTGCTGACCGTCGAGCCAGCGGGGCCCGAGACGAGCAATACGGTCGAGCTGCGTCTGCATGCCCCCAAATCGATGCTGCTTCCCGGAACGCTGAAGAGCCTTTTCCAACCGTACGCTCTGGGCAAAGACAATGGCGTCGGCCGTGGCCTCGACCTGGCAGCCGCCTACGGGGTGGTCTGCCAGCACGGAGGAGGAATCTGGGTCAGCTGCGCAGCGGGTGAGGGGACCCTTTGGCGGATCACGCTTCCGGGACCCGAGAACCAAACGACGACAGTCGGCCCCGGCCAGGTGATGGGCACCGAAGCGGACAGTCCTTCGAGCACATTGTTGCTGGTCGATGATGAAGAGTTGGTCCGTGAGTTGATGAGCGAGACCCTGCGCCAAAGAGGCTACCGCGTCCTCGAAGCTTCCAGCGCACGGGAAGCCATCGAGCTCTCCATCCGCTTCAGCGGCGAGGTCGACATGCTCGTCACGGACATCTCGATGCCGGGGGACGACGGCTTCCGGCTGGCCAAACAACTGCGCGAGCAACGCCCCGGAGTGCGGGTGCTGTTCTTGAGCGGGTTCTTCTCCGAGCCGGCGCTGGCGGCTCGCCCTGGTGAGGCAGCACCCGAGTTCTTGCAGAAACCCTTCCTGCCCGAAGCACTGCTCGACAAAGTCTCCTCGATGCTCGCCGGAGCGCCTCCCAACGACGAAGTCACCCTGCTCGTAGTCGACGACGACGCGCAGGTCCGCACCCTGGCCCGCAGCTTTCTGGAAGAGGCCGGCTACCTGGTCGTAGAAGCCGGCGACGGCACCGAGGCTCTACGCATGCTGGGTGCCGTGGCCTGCGACGCGGTCATTTGCGATCTGGTCATGCCGGAGAAAGAAGGCATCGAGACGTTCCGCGAGATCAAACAAACGTTCCCCTCGACGCGCTTCATCGCGATGTCGGGGGCCGCATGCCGTGAGACGTACTTTGAGATCGTCTCTTTGCTGGGCGCTCGCGGGAACCTGTACAAACCCTTCAGCAAAGAAGAGCTGTTGACGCTTGTGCGCAAGGTCCTCGATGATTCTTGAGCGGGCGGCGCTCGGGTCCTGGTAGGCTCGCGGCAAGCCTTTCCGTGCGCGGAGGAGCCAGATGGCAGCCCAGATTCTGTGGCACGCCCCCAAAGAGCCTTCCTGCGAGAACCCTGGCTTCGAGCTCTTGTGGATGCCGCAGTGGAAAACCCAGGCCGCCGATCTGCTCGTGATCGATACGAGCTGCGGACCCAAAGACGCCTGGCTGCAGCGTCGGAGCAGTTTCACCGGACCCGCGCTGATCGTGTGTGGCCCGGGCGAGCTGCAACAGTTGCTGCCCCAACTTCCAGACCACGATGCCATCGCACTCCGCACTGAGCCCTGGCCTTTGCTGGCCCATCGCATCCAGCGCCTGTTGCGCTACCACCCGCACAAAGACCTGTTGACCGGGTTGCTGACGCGCAGCGCCTGGCACGCGGGTATCGAGGCACGCGGCACGCAGCGGCCTGCGGTGCCGCTCTGCATGGTGGTCTTCGACATCGACCGTTTCAAGGCCGTCAACGATTCCTTCGGCCATCTCGCGGGAGATCGCGTGTTGGCCGCCCTCGGTGAACGGGCGACCAGCCTGCTCGCCGGGCGCTTCGAGCTGGGGCGCGTGGGGGGCGAGAAGATCGCGGCCTGGACCGACGCCCCCCCAGCCGACGCCCGGCGCGACGCGGAAGGCTTGTTGGCCGCCATCCGCTCGGGCGGATGCGGGGGCTACCGATTGACTCTCAGCGCCGGACTCGCACAAGGCGGTGCGGAGGGAAGTGAGATTCTGCTACGCCAGGCCGATGAGGCACTCTACGCCGCCAAGGCACGCGGACGCGACCGGCTGGTCTCATACGGCGAGCTCGAGCAGGAGGCCCGTATGCACGACCGGGACGTCGACATGCAGGGATTCGAGAACCGCACCCGGGTCATGGCCGAGCGCGTGGCTGACGTCATCAACCGCCGTGGACGCAAGCTGTTCGAAGAGCTGAAGCAACGCGCGGAGCGCGATGCATTGACGGGCCTGTACAGCCGTGGCTACCTCGATCAGCGGCTGCCGCAAGCCATAGAGCTTGCCGAAGAAGAAGACCGGCCCTTGGTGGTTGCGCTGCTCGACCTCGACCATTTCGGGCAGGTCAACAAGCAGCACGGATGGCCCACCGGCGACCGTGTATTGGCCGATGTCGCTGAGCGCATCCGCGACAATATGCGCACCTTGGACTGGGTCGCGCGGTACGGCGGTGAGGAGATCTGCATCGTGATGCTCGGCATCGGGACCAAACAGGCAGCCAAGGTACTCGAACGCATCCGTCAGGCCGTCGCCTCGGCACCCTTCGAAGCCACCGACGGCAGCGCGGTCCAGGTGACCCTCAGCGGTGGCGCTGTGAGCTGCCGCGCTGGCGAACCGATCGAGCAGTTGCTCGACCGCTGCAGCGACCAGTTGTTGGCAGCCAAGCGCGCCGGCCGGAACCGGCTGCGTTTGGAGGCGGCACCCGGCGAACGCGGCTGAGCGGCCCAGCGGCACTGGGATAGCCGTTTCTGCAAACAAGGGAAGACACCGTGACTCCTGACGTTCAGCTCGTGGCGTGCGACCCGAAATACGCAGCTCTTTGGCAGACCTGGCGGCATGAGCCTTCGTCCTTGCGCCACAACCCTCTCAGCCAGGTCGACACGCCTGGGCTGGCCATCCGCCTGGCGGCGTGTGTCAGCGAATTCGGCTCCACCCCTGCTTCGGAGTACCGCTGGTTCGTTCAGCACGCCGCTCAGATCGTGGGCACCGTCTCGATCAACAGCTGCAACTACCGCATGGAGCACGCCGAAATCGGCTACCAGATCGGGCAGCGGTTTGCGGGTCAGGGCCTGGGTACGCAGGCAGTAGCGCAGTTGCTCGAGAGAGGATTCCGCGAGGGTCCCTTCCGGCGTCTGCAGGCTATGATCCACGTCGAAAACGTGGCCTCCCGCCGACTGGTAGAGCGCCTGGGTTTCCGCCAGGAAGGGCGCCTGCGCCAACACTACCGGATCGGTGAGAAGTGGGTCGACGAGGCGCTGTACGCCTTGTTGCGCGATGAATGGCAAGACCGACCCCACCCAGTGAGGAGTGTGCATCATGGCTGACACGTGGAACACCCGTATCGTCCTCGCCGCTCGGCCACGGGGCGAGCCGCGCACGAGTGATTTCGAGTTCAAGACCGCCCGCGTTCCCGAGCTTGCGGGTGGCCAGGTTCTGTGCCGCACCATCTATCTCTCCATCGACCCGTACATGCGGGGGCGCATGAACGAAGGCACCTCGTATGCGCCAGCGGTCGCGCTCGGCGAGGTGATGGTCGGGGGCACGGTTTCGCAGGTCGTCGCCGCACGCGCTGAAGGGTTTGAAGCGGGTGATTATGTGCTCGGCATGCACGGCTGGCAGGAGTATGAGGCCTGCGATCCCCGCACCCTGCGCAAGCTCGACCCCGAACGCGCCCCGATCAGCACCGCCCTGGGCCTGCTCGGAATGCCCGGCCTGACGGCCTACGTGGGCCTTCTGGACTTCGGCCAGCCACAGCCGGGCGAGACTGTGGTGGTGTCGGCAGCCTCGGGCGCGGTCGGCTCGGTGGTCGGACAGATCGCGCGCCTCAAAGGCTGCCGCGTCGTCGGCATCGCCGGAGCGCAGGAGAAGTGCGACTACACCGTGCGGGAGCTGGGTTTCGATGCCTGTGTGAGCTACAAACAGCGGGGCTTCCGCGAAGCCCTGCAATCCGCCTGTCCCGATGGCGTCGATATCTACTTCGAGAACGTCGGTGGCAAGATCTTGTACACCGTGCTCGGGCTGCTGAATCCCTTCGCACGCATCCCCTTGTGTGGTCTGATCGCCTGGTACAACGCCCGCTCTCTGCCCGAGGGACCCGATTTCAGCCCCAAGCTGATGGCTGCGCTCTTGACGAAGCGGGTCCGCCTGCGAGGCTTCATCGTCAGCGATCATCTCGACCGCAGCCCGGACTTCGCCGAGGACATGCAGTCCTGGTACGAAGCCGGTCATCTCAAGACCCGCGAGCACATCATCGAGGGCCTGAAGAACGCCCCCGAGGCTTTGCGTGGGCAGCTGGCGGGCAAGAACTTCGGCAAGCTGCTGATCCGGGTGTCCGAAGACACCAGCCTGCCGCAAGACACGCCAGGGCCGGCCGACGACGAGGTGCAGCTCTTCTGAGCAGGGGTCAATTCCCCCCGGCATACAGCTCGTTGAAGTACGCCACCAGCAAGGCTTCGACCAGCGGTTTCGGCAGCGCATTGAGGATGCTGTGGACGTCTGCCATCCGTTCGGGAAGCGCGGTTCCCTGCAGACCCGCCGCCGCAAGCAACTCCAAGAAAGCCTCCGGCTCCAGACCCTCCGGATCGATGCCGGCCACGGCTGCGGCGAGACCCGCCAGCATGGGGTTGTCGACCTGCTCTCTGGCTTCTTCCACAGAGGCGCGCAGATCCGCGATGAGCGCGGGGACGCAGCGCTCATGCGCGGCAGTCACGGTCAGATGCACGCTGCTGGGCGCGTTGCGGAAGGCGAGCTGGGGTTGCAGGTGCCAGCCACGCGCTTTCATGGCGTCGACGAGCGCGAACAGGTTGATGCTGTCGCTGCCGAAGGCGATCAGGCTCATGTCGGGTGCGCCGAGCACGCGCAGATCGGGGAGCTCCTCCAGACCGGCGAGGATCTGTCGGGTGGTGTCGCGCACGCTGCGCGCGAGGCGCAGATAGCCCGCATCGCCGAGATGATGCACGACCGCCCAGGCAGCCGCGAGCGGGGCTGCGGACTTGGTGCTCTGGACCGTTGCGTTGACGAGGGCATAGCCGGTCCAGTCCGCGCAGGCAAAGAACTGGTGCCGGCGCAGCTCTTTGTTCCGGTACAGAATCAGCGACGCGCCCTTGGGCGTGTAGGCATACTTGTGCAGATCCATCGAGATCGAACAGACTCCGGGCAGACGGAAGTCGAACGCCGGAACCTCCTGCCCCAGGCGAGCCAGGTAGGGCAGCAGAAAGCCCCCGATGCAGGCGTCGACGTGCAGCCAGAGGTCGTGCTCGACGGCGATGGCGGCCAACTCCTCGATGGGATCGACCACACCGTGGGCATAGGAAGCCGCCGAGCCGACCAGCAACACCGTGCGCTCGTTGATCGCTGCGCGCATGGCCGGGGGATCCGCCCGGAAGGATGCGTCGACGTCGACAGAGACCGTCTTGAGCCCGAAGTAGTGCGCCGCTTTGTGGAACGCGGCGTGGGCCGTCGTCGGCAGCACCATCTCCGGCTGTGTAATTTCAGAGCGCGCCCTGTCGCGGGCCGCTTTGACCGCCAGCAGAATGCTCTCGGTGCCCCCGCTGGTGAAGTTGCCCACGACCTCGGCATCGCCGCCGAGGTGGGCGGCCCCCAACGCCACCAGCTCGTTCTCGAAGCGCAGCAGGCTGGGAAAAGCAGTGGGGTCGAGCCCGTTCTCGGACAGGAACATCGCGCTCGCCTGCCGGGCCAGCTCGCGCACTTCCTGACCGGCATCGTAGACATAGGCCCAGGTGCGCTCGTCACAGGCGAGGTCGTGGCTACGGTAGGAGGCAAGTCGCTCCAGAATCTCGGCCGCGGGCAGGCCCTGTGCGGGCAGCGCGGGCGCTTCGATGGGGCTGCTTGTGGGCATGGTGGAGCTCCGTCGGGTCTCAGGGTTGGATGATGTCGGCGTAGGCGAATTCGATGTTCAGGGCGCGCGCCCTGCGCCGGTTGAAGGGGCGGCGGCTGTCACGCCGCGCCGCCGCGTGGACCCGTGCATCGGCCGTGGGGTCCGCCAGCACGCGGGTGTAGGCTTCCAATGCCTGCTCGCGCCGCCCCTGCAGGTCCAGAGCCCAGCCCAGCCAGAGTTGGAAGCTGGCGACCCGCGCCAGATCGGGATGGCCCAGCTGGACGGCCCTGCGCAAGGGCGCCTCGGCCGAGCCCGCGTCGTCGCAGATCAGCGCGAGCAGCCCCGCCGTGCCCTGGTAGCAAGGCTCGTCGGGGCGCTGTTCCAGGGCCGACGCGAGCTCCTGGCGCGCCTGATGCGGATCGTTGCGCTCAAAGCAGGCCAGGTAGGCACGCTTGTAGGCCGCGAAAGCGCTGTCGGAGGCGGGATCGCGCGCCGGCTCCAAAGCTCCCAGCTCAGGCGCGGCGCCTTCAGCACGCAGCGAGAAGGGCTCGAAGCGGTTGCGCGACACGGGTGCGGCTCCGGTCGCGACCCAGAAGGCGCCATCTTCAGGGCGCATCACCACCGAGCCGACGGTCATCAGCATCGCCAGCGCACCGCGCACCCGGCAGCCGCTCTGTTCGTCGTTGTCGGCCAGCATGGAGGCCATGCCGAGGCTGTCCAACTCTCCGTGCGCCTCTTCGAGCAACGCGCCGAGCCGCTGCCAGCGGGCCTGGTTGTGGCGCCAATACGAGGGATACAGGTCCTTCTCGCTCTCTCCCAGGGCTCCATCGATGTAGATATTCGTGTAGCGGAAGGTGTCGGGCGCCGTGTCTTCGGCCGGACGGTCCGCTCCGTAGCGCAGGCTGACGTTGCGGGCCGGATTCTCTTCGTGGCACAGCACCTGACGCTCGTGGCCGCTGCCGATCACATAGCTGAAGCAGCCGATCGGTTGATGGGCCGCGAGGATCTCTTGCGCCTCGTCGAGCGTGCGCGCGTGGCGCATCACCTGGTCGCCGACGACCCCTGCAGGCGTGCCGCCGAGCCGCGTGCCGTCGCTGAACATGTGCTGGTGCATCGTCAGCGTCAGGCCCGCGCTGTTCATCGCCGTGACCCCACCGAGAAACACTCCGGCGCTGGCGACGGACACATAGCGTTGGCCCTCTTCGGGCTCGTAGAAGATCACTGCCGACTCACGGTCCCAGCAGTCGACGCCGTGGTAGTCGAAGTTGCGCGCGTGCAGCAGGCGGCCGTCGTGGGTGGCGGAGCCCCAGGCCAGAGCACTGGAGCAACCCAGCGAGAGCGCGAGACGATGCGCCGTGGCCCGGTCGAGCTTGCGTTGCATGCGCGCGGCCAACCACAGCAGCACATCAGGCATGCTGACAGCGTCGAGCACTTGCATCAGAGGCACGTCAGCACCCTCGGCCAGGCCCTGTGCTGCCTCCCGCACCTCAGCGGGCAGCCGTCTTTGGACCCGGCGCCCCACCAGCAGGCGCAACGCCTGCCAGGCCAGAGGCGTCAACCAGCCCAGTCCTTGCCGACGCAGCAGCCGACGCACGTAGGTGCGGAAGTTGTGCAGAGGCCCGCTCGGGATGGCTTCGCGGAGCAACCTGCCATGCTGCCAGCCCATCTGGTAGGCGCTACCCTGCAGCTTGAGCACATGCAGCCCTGCATGCTGCTGGTACCATGCTGGGCCCAACTCGACGCGCGGGAGGGGTTTCTTCAAGATCACGGTTTTTCCTCTCCTGTCATGCTGCGGACTGCCTCCAGGATCGCCGCGTTGGCGAGCCTGTGGTGCTCGGACATCAGGCGCCGTGCCGTCTCTGGATTGCGCTCGCGGATGGCCTCGACCAACATGCGCGCCCCCATCCGCCGGGCCGGAGTGGGCACGCGCGCCAACATCAACAGATCCTCGAAGTCTCGGCAGATATAGCGGTGCCAGCTCAGCAGCATCTCAAAGACGCGGTTCTGGCTGGCTCGGGCGACCACACTCCCCATAGCCTCGATAGTGTCAGAGAAATCGCGAGGCGAGTAGCCGGCTTCCTCGACCTGCGAGAGCAGTCTCTCGAGCTCAGCAGCCTGCGCGTCCGTGCGCCGCTCGGCCGCAAAACCACACATCGCGATGTCAATCAGGGCTCGAATCTCGAGCAAATTGGCCAGCATCTGCTTGTCGAGGGCGCCGGGCGAGGGACAGACCATCGCCCGCAACACCTCAGCGCTGAGGGAGTTGACGGGATCGCAGACCAGCGTGCCCTTCTTACGGATGGGTTGGACCAGCCCGTGCACCTCGAGACGCTTGATCGCCTCGCGCACCGCGCTGCGGTTGGCACCGAATTCTTCGCCCAGCTCGGCTTCGTTGGGCAACACGCTGCCCACAGCGTGCTCGCCGCGGACGATGCGGGCGAGCAGTGTACTAGCGATGGTGTCGGACTTGCGTGGTTTACTCATACCACGACAATACATCTGCTTTATTTTATTTCAACAGCTTTATCGATGAAAGATCAGCTGTCTTCAGCACCGGGGTCGCTTGAAGTACGCGTCACAGCGCTCGGCAGCCTCGTTCATGCGCGCTTCCATGCGTTTTCGGATGCGCTCCATCTCCTCGGGCGACGCGTCGCTTGGCACGTACATGGGCTCGCCATGGATCAGGCAGATGCGCGCGAAGGGCTTCGGAATCATGTACCCGTCCCAGGTGGGCAACACCCAGGCTCGGTTGCAGCCCCACATCTCGGGCAACAACGGCGCACCCGTCTCCCGAGCGATCTTGATCGCACCCATCTTCAAGCTGCGCAGCGGACCCAACGGCCCATCCGCCATGATTCCCGCGGAATCGGCCCGTTCCTTGATCACCTTTATCAGTTGGTGCATCGCGGCGGAGCCGCCCTTGCTCTTCCCTTTCCGCCTCGACGAGCCGCGCACGCTCTTGAAGCCGAGCCAATGGGCGATCGAGGCCGCCCAGTCCCCGTCGTGGCTGCGGGAGATCATCATCGTCACATGCAAACGGCCAAAGCAATGGAAGTGGTAGAACATGCGCTGGTGCCAGGTGCAGTAGACGGCTCGCCCCCCATGTTTGGCGGCGACCCCTCGATTGCGGTCCTCGACATGGACGACGCGGCAGCTCAGACACAGGATCTTGATAAGCAGCGCGAAGAGCGCCGATAAAACGGCGACCCATGGCCTCTTCCACGCGGAATAGGGGCGTTTCTTGGCCAAAGCGGTCTCTCCCAAACCCGGTTGTACGACAATGAGGCCCAAGCCTAGTGCGTGCACGTCGGATCTACAATGGCCAAGACTGCCCAGGGATCGATACAGTAGAAAGAGTCGCCTGGTTTCGAGGACACACGATGCACTTCCCCAAGATCGTCGCCGGACTTCTGCTCAGCGCTTTGGTGGCGGCACAGGAACCCGAGCGCCTGGTCTGGATCCACGAGCTGCAGAGCCCCTGCTACGGCTCAGGCAGCTGCGCGGACATCGACGGGGACGGAAAGCTGGAGATCGTCTTCGGCACCTATTTCAACGACGAGCAGCTCTACGCCCTCAACGCCGAAGATGGCAGCCTGGCCTGGACATTCCCCTCCGATGGCGGGCCCTTTGACGCTTCGCTGGCTCTCTGCGATCTGCAGGGTGACGCCCGGCCCGAGATCCTCGCCGCCGACTCCGCGACCGGCAAGCTCTTCTGCCTCGATGGAGCCGGCCAGCAGCTGTGGTCGTTCCAACTCCCGAGCGGCACCGACTCGCCTCCGGCCATCGCAGACCTGGACGCTGACGGAGTGCTCGAGATCGTGATCGGCACGATGTGGACCCGCGACGGGGAAGGCCGGGTCTGCGTGCTGAACAGCGCGAGCCAGGAGCTGCTCTGGAGCCGCAGTATTCCGGGCTGTGTGCAGTCTGAGCCCTGCCTGGTCGAGCTGAACGACGACGGAGTGCTCGACGTGGTGGTGACTTCCTGGCGCGGTGACCATGCGGTGCACGCTCTCGACGGCGCAACCGGGGCGACGCTCTGGAGCCTGGCCACCGAGCCCGGCTCGCATCAAGTCGGCATGTACCACGGGGTCGCCCTGGCCGGACGAGGTGCCGCGACCCGCCTGCTGGTGGCGACCTGCGCCGGCCAGGTGCTCTGCCTGGACCGGCAGGGCGCGGTGCAATGGAGCCAGCAACTCGACGCCTACCTGTTCGCCCCCCCTACCGTAGGAGACCTCGACGGCGACGGCCGCGACGAGGTGCTGGTGGCCGCCCAGGAGATGGTGGCGCTGGCCGTCGCTGACGGCCGCGAGCTCTGGCGCAGCCCTTTGGGCGGCACCTGCACCCGCGGGGCGGTGTTGGCGGATATCAGCGGCGACGGGCTGCCGGAAGTTCTGCTCGCCGCCGGCACACAGGTGCTGGCCCTCGACGCCACGGGCCAGCAATTGTGGAGCTACGAGGGGCGCGCCGCGGCTGATCCCTATGAGAGCATCGATAGCGCGCCCTTGATCGCGGACTTCGATGGCGACGGACAGCTCGAGTTGTTTGCCGTGACGGGCCGGGGTCATTCGGGGGAAACCCAGCCAGAGAACTACGGGCGTGCGTTTCTGCTACGTCTGGGCAAAGGGCTGGGACCCGATTGGACCACGTTCCGCGGCGGCCTGCGTCGAGACGGACGGATGGCCGCACGCTGGTGGTAGTCAGCGCGCCAGATAACTCTCTGTGTCCGTTTTCGAAGCGACCTTGACCTTCGCCCCCTTGCGCAGGACGAACTCGCTGAGTCCCCGGGCCGGCACCGGCTCTCCCTGGGCGAGAGGATGCCAGTCGTAGCTGTAGCCCATGCGCGTCCAGGGAAACTTGCGGGGCTGGAAGTAGTTCGCCATCACGGTCGCCTCGAACCACGAACGGTGCGCGGCCGCCACGTCAGCGCGGAACGCGAGTAGGGTCTGGCTGTCATCGATTTCCGGATCCGGGCTGGGGCGGAACAGATCCGCCGGGTCGACCCAGGCCTCGATGATCCAGCTCTTGCCGCTGTTCTCCGGCAGCCCCAACAGTTGCTCGAGGCGCAAGCTCAGCGGCTCCTCGCCATCCCAGCGGCGCGCCATCTCCTGCTTCAACTCGGGCACCGCGGTGACCCAGGTGTCTCCCCAGCTGGTCTCGAGCAAGGCACCCTGGGTGTAGCTGTCGCCGAACTGCGTCCAGGTCGCCACCAGGACCTTGCCGTTGTCCCAGCGCAAGGCCGGATTGTCGGGGCGGATCGCCCACAGGTCCGTGGCCAGCTCGTGCGGTTCCGCGAAGAAGGCATCTGCCAGAGCCGCCCGGTACAGCGTGTCATGACTCGGCGCCGCGCAGCCAACAAACAGACCCAAGAACACCAGACACAGACGGCGCGGCATAGATCCCCCGTTCGATTGCGTGGTTGTGCGTTACAGGGTAGAGCTGCCCGCCGTGCAACTCAAGCTGCGGGCTGTGCGCTGATACCGCTTTGCCCATTCTCGGCGGCCGAGACAGGCCGCGTCCGCGGGCACGACCCGCGTTCTGTCGGGATCCCGTCAGCGATGTGCTACATTCGGTGTGCAGGAGGTCATCGTGAATTGTCCCCGTTGCTCGGCTGAGTCTCCCGAACGTGCACAGTTTTGCGCTGCCTGCGGGGCCATGCTGGCACAACCTGCAACTTCCGCCGGCTGGGAAGGCCGAGAGCTGCGGGGCTTCAAGATCGAGCGCAAGCTCGGCGAGGGCGGGATGGGCGCGGTCTTCCTGGCCACCCAGACCGAGCTCTCCCGGCAGGTTGCGATCAAGATCCTCTCGCACCAGCACTCCAGCGATGCCGGGCTGCTGCGCCGCTTCCAGCGCGAGGCGCGCGCGCTGGCGCAGCTGGACAGCCCGTATATCGTGCCGATCCATGACATGTTCGTCAGCGATGAGATCTTCTGCATCGTGCTCGGCTACTGCGCCGGAGGCTCGGTCAAAGATCTGATCCGCGGCCCAGGCATCAGCGAGCAGCGGGCGGCCGCCATCGCTTGCCAGACAGCTCTTGGCCTGTGGGCTGCCGCGCAGCAGGGCATCACCCACCGGGACATCAAGCCCGACAACCTGCTGCTGTCGGCCAGCGGCCGGGTGAAGATCGCGGACTTCGGGCTGGTCAAAGCCGACGCCTCTGACAGCGCGCAGCTGACGGTGCGTGGCATGCTGATGGGTACGCCGGCCTTCATGTCTCCGGAGCAATGCGAAGACAGCCACGCCACAGACCATCGCTCAGATCTCTACTCGCTGGGCTGTACACTGTTCGCGATGCTGACCGGAGCGCCTCCCTTCAAAGGTCCGGCGCTGGTCAACTTCCTCAAGCAGCACGTAGCCGATCCGCCACCCAGCCTGGGCGGAAAAGTCTCGCCGGCGATGGCTGCCATCGTCGAGAAGCTGCTGGCCAAAGATCCCGACGCACGATTCCAGACCGGCGCTGAGCTGGCCCGCGCCCTCGAGCCCCTGGCGGGCGAAGCGCCCCATGGCCAGAGCTCGGTGGACAATGCGGTCGAGCTCTCCGGGCCGCCGCCCTTGCCTGAGGCCATCGCCGCCGTAGAGCCCGCGCCGCAGGAGCCAGCGGGCTCCCCGGCCCCACCAGCAGCCTCTCCACGACTCCCTCGCTGGCTCTGGCCTGTCGGCCTGTTGGTCTTCATCGCTGCAGGCGTCTTGGCTGCCTGGGCTCTGGGTTTGTTTCCCGCGCCGATTCCCCCAGAACCTCCTGAGGATGACTCGACGACGACCACCAGCGAGACCCCTTCACAGTGGGCGGCCCGCATGGGATTCAGCACAGCAGGCCCCCAGACGGCCTTGCTGCATGCCCTGCGCCCGGGTCTGCTCTCGGAGGTGCGTGGTTGGGAAGCCGAGCTGCCGCCAGACGACGGCGACTACCACGACCGCATCCTGCGCTGGGCATTGCAGGCCTGCGCCGACTTCCTGCGCGCCTGGCCGGACTCGCTGCATTGGCGCGGCGGGGATGTGCGGGGCGCCGCCTCCGAAGAGCTGTTCGACGCCCTGCGGCGGGCCGAGCGCAACATGGATGAGTGGCTGGCAGCGCAGGAAAGCAGCGAGGTCGCAGGTCTGCGGGCGCGGCTGCTCGATTTCCGCGCTGACCTCGAGCTGCGCCTGCGGGCGCTGGAGGATGGCTGAGACGGGGGTGCACAGGCTCCAGCTCAGGGACTCAGGGGTACGCCTCCAGCCTGCCCGCGCAGGTAGTACAGCAGCACCATCGCATCGGCCGGAGTGATCATCCCATCACGGTCCAGGTCGATATCGTAGGGAAACACGCCACCCAACATGCCCGTCCGGGCGATCATGTAGATCAGCTGCACATCCTCGAAATCGAGCACACCATCCAGGTTGGGGTCGGCGTAGGTGAACGGGCCGTCGATGCTGCCGTCCTGATTCAGAGCCAGGGCAAAGCCGTCGTAGATGCCGTCACCGTTGGCGTCCGGGTTGTTGGGAGCGCTGTCGAAAGCATCGGGGATGCCGTCCGAATCGCTGTCCGTCCGATCGGCGGGGTCGCCAGAGCTCAAAGGATCCGTGCCGATCACGACCTCAACGCCGTCGTCGATGCCGTCACCATCGCTGTCCTGCTTGTTGGGGTCCGTCAGAAGGATCGCTTCCAACGCGTCACCGAGCCCGTCGCGGTCGGTATCGACGTCCAACTGGGTCGGGAAGTCTTCCACCTCACCGTCGGCCGCCAGGCCGAGCGGGCTCAAGCCCCCGGCACTGCTGACGCGGAAACGGGCGAAGCTCAAACCTGGCGTCAGACCGACGGGAATCGCAAAGATCAGGCTGTCCGAGCCGGCGCTCAAAGATTGGCTGGTGAAGATCTGCTCGCCCGCTCCTCCCCAACTTCCGTCCCCGTTGAAGTCGATCCATGCATCGAGCAGGCAGGCCGTCGATGCCTCGACCACAACCACCCCGCCGGCCCCAGCGATCAGCGTCGGCACGTTGAACACCAAGCCGTCCTCGTCGTCGACATTGTCGAGGTCGTCGAAATTCGCGCTGTCCGAATGTCCGGCGAACAACTCGATGTCGAAGTTGCTGCCCAGGCGGATGGTTCCATCGCCAAAATGCCGCGCACCGTTTTCGGAGAGCGTGACCGGATACGGGCTCGGTGCATCCCCGAAATCGAGGATGCTCTCGAACTCGTCGATGACGACGTCTTGATAGCCTCCGGTGGTCGCGATGGTGCCCCCGTCGGTGCCGCTGGGCGTGAAAGTGCTGGTCTGTCCACCGGGAACCTGGAAAACCAGCTGATCGCCCGGTGGCGTGGTCGGGTCTCCGCCGAACAGTGCATAGCTCGCGGTGGTCGACGGGCTGACATCGAAGTCGTCATCGCCGGCCAGGCTGTCGATGTCTAGATGTTCGAGGTTGGCACCGTAGCCGATCGACTCGCCGCCCCCCGAGACGCCCGTGTCGGTGATTGTCAGATCATCGGCGCTGCTTGTGCCCTGCACGTACAGCGTGTCACTGCCTTCGCTGCTCTGGTCGTCCATGCTCAGGGGTGCGCCCAGCGCACCGAGCTGCACGGTGTACACGTCGTCGCCGCCCGCCCCATCAAAGCTGTAGCCCGTCCCGCTGCTCGCCACAGGATCGAAGCTGAACACGTCGGCATCGGCTTCGCCGTCGATGGTGCCGCTGCCTGTGAACGTCAGTGTGCCGAGGAACTGTGCGCTGGCACCAGTGCCCGAGTCGGCATCACCGAAGTCTACGGCCACCAGCAGATCTTGGCCGGCCACAGTGGAGCCGGCTACCAGCAGCAAGTCGTCGCCCGCCCGAAGATCGACGTCGTCCCCGGTCGACTCGACCGTGACACCGGTCTCGACCGTCAGGTCGTCCCCGCTCGACGCCGAGTCGGTGGCGATCAGGATGACCAACCCCAATGCAGACACGTTCTCGGTCACGGTCAGCGGGCTGGCGTTTCTGATCGTGACGCCACCGCCCGGGTTGGTCACGCCCACCAGGCCCGCGACGCTGCCGATGTCGAGGTTCGAGCCGCTGGCGTTGTCCAGGATGATGTCGCCCGACGTGGAGTTGGATGCCGCGACGCTGCCGCTGACGTCGAGGTCGAGGTCAGGGGTGGCGCCGATGCCCTCGGCGGCGCGCAGGGCGACGTTCGAGGCGGTGATGTTGGCATCCTCACTGGCCAGGCCATCGACGATCGCGCCGCTGCCGTTGCCATCACTGTCGGCCGTCAGGATCACTTCAGCGCCGCCGCTCGCCGCGTTGACGGCATCCAACGTGATGTTGTCAGCTGCAGACACCTTGATGCTGTCGTTGCTGGTGACGAGCTGGAACAGTGTGGCGTCCTCGAAGCTGCCGCCGGCATTTCCCGCAGTCGGCGTTCCCCCAAAGACAAAGACCTCGCCGCAATACACCTCGATGACATCGTCGGCGCTGACCGTCACTGTCCCTACACCGTCGACATCGTCGTAGCTGTATAGATAGATACTGCCGCCCGTAGCCGTGATCGCCGCCCGGATCTCGATGTCGTCGGAGGTCGTGTTGCCGTCGGCGGCCAGCGTGATGTTTCCGTCGCCCGCGTTGCTGACGACCTGATCGACATCGATGTCATCGGTGCCGCTGGTCGCGCCTTCGCGGATCAAGATGTCGTCACCGGCCCCTCCCGTGGTGATCGCCACACCGACCAGACCATCCACGGTATTGATGGTCAGCGCAGCCGCGTCAGAGATGCTGATGTCGCCTGTGGATGTTGTCGCCGCCAGATGCACAGCATCGATGTCGATGTCGCTCGCATCCACCGACGCGTCTCCAATACCCGTGGTCGCCCGCAGCGCGGTGGAATCCGCCGTGATCAGGGTCGCTTCCGCACCCGTGCCGTCGAGGATGCTGCCGGCGTCGGCGGTCAGCAACGCGGTTCCCGCGCTGATCGAGCTTCCCAAGCTCAGATCTCCGGACTCCTGCTGAAGGTCGACGGTCGCCCCGCTGGCCGTGATCGTGGCCGAAAGCTCCAGGCTCTCGCTCAGCACCGTCAGGTCGCCGCCGCCTGTATCCAGGGCTCCCAGGAACGCGACCGTGTCTGTCCCGCCTTGGCCAAACAGGTTGATGGCGGCTACCCACGCACTGTCGACCCCCATCACCTCGATGCGGTCGTCGCCGGTATCGCCCGCGTTGATGGTCAGCGAGTTGGTCGGGTTGTTGAAGGTAAAGATCTCGCCATTGGTCGAATCGACCATGGTCTGCCCCGCCGTGGTTGCGTTGGCGACCGTGATGGTCTCGGAGGCCACGGCGTAGTTCAGGGTTACGTCCGCGACTGTGATCGTGCTGGTGATCGGCTCGAGCCCGGTGTACCAGACCTGGGCGTTGCCATCGAAAGCGACCGTACCGTCGTGTGCGTTGAAGAACTCCAACGATGCGCTCTGTTTCGGTAGCTGCGAGACGAAAGCCAGCGCGTCTCCCACGCCTGTCGGGTCGCTGCGCTGCCCACCGCCGTGGTAGTGGATCGGACGCGTGAAATCGCCCCAGCTCAAGTCGACGGTCAGCAAGTCGTCGCCCGCCTGGGTCGAGACGATGACCGCCCCTTCAAAGCTCGTCAGCGGAATCGCCAGGAACGGGCTGCCCGCGCCGAGCGTGCCAGGAACCCTGGAAGACAGCGCCTGGCCAGCCTCATCGTTGAGGTACAGCATTTTCCCGTCTGTACGCAGGCACAGCTGCACATCTCCGCCATCGAGGCCCGCAGTGATCAACAGGTCGGGACCGCTGAGGATCACCTCGGCAGCCGGCGGGGCTGCGTCTCCTGCGGACTGCGGCCGGGTTTCGTCGGCCCACACAGCTGGGGGCACCGCCGCCAGCAGAGCCCAACAGGCCAGCGTGGCGGTAACGAGGGCTCTTTGTCCGAGAGAGGAACGGCGTGCGCGGTCGGTGACGGGCATCGAGATTCTCCGCTGAGGTTTCACGCACCGGTTCGGAGCGCTCCAGTAAGCCAAATGGCTAGCTGACAACAAGCTTGAGACTTCAAATAGGAGTCTACACATTCCAGGAATCAAACGCAGCAAGCAGATCCAGAAAATCAGGCCATCGGCACTTCACAACCAGCCCCGAGCTCACAGCCACCGGCGATCGACGCTGCCCGCTTGCAATGCCGCGGCCTGCCCGCACAATGGACCGGCAACTGCCGCCGCGCGAGGACCCATGGCCGACCACCTGAGCAACACCTTCCGCCGCGTACCCCGCACGGGCGTGATCTACGTGATGACTGAAGCCCAGAAGCAGGGCTTCCGCTACGGCGATCCCAGCTGGGTGAATCTCGGCCAGGGAGCACCCGAGACCGGCGACCTGCCCGGTGCACCGCCGCGCTTGAACGAGGTCACGCTGCGGGACAACAGCCGCGAGTACTCTCCGGTGGTGGGCTTGACCGAGCTACGCGCTGCGGTGGCGCGGCTCTACAACGCCCGTTACCGGGTGGGAAAGGCGAGCCAGTATGGGGTGGAGAACGTCGCGATCGCCAGCGGCGGACGTCTGAGCCTGTCACGCCTGGCTGCGGCACTGGGGCGTACCCATGTCGGCCATTTCCTGCCCGACTACACCGCCTACGAAGAGCTGCTCGAGCTGTTCGAGCTGTTCAACCCGATTCCCATTCCACTCGAGCCCGATCGGGGATACGCGTTCTCTGCGCTCGAGCTCGAGCGCGAGATCGTCAGCCGGGGCCTGGGCGCGGTGCTGCTCAGCAATCCCTCCAATCCAACCGGCAAGCTGGTGGCTGGCAGGCAGTTGGAAGACTGGGTGCGGGTCGGACGCAGCCTGGGGTCGGTGCTGTTGTTCGACGAGTTCTACTCGAACTACATCTGGGATGACGCGGCCGCCCCCTTCGGCTCGGTCAGCGCAGCAGCCTATGTCGAGGACGTCGACAGCGATCCCGTGGTCGTGTTCGACGGTCTGACCAAGAACTGGCGCTATCCCGGTTGGCGCATCGGCTGGACACTCGGGCCACGGGAAGTCATCGACGCGATCTCCAGCGTCGGCTCCTTCCTCGACGGCGGTGCGCCCCACCCTTTGCAATGGGCGGCGCTGCCCCTGTTGGAACCCGAAAACGCGGATGCGGAGGCGCGGGCGATCCGCCAGACCTTCAAGGCCAAGCGCCAGCTGATGCTCAAACGACTGCTCGGTATGGGAGTGCGCCTCGACGCGGCCCCCGCCGGAGCCTTCTACATCTGGGGCTCGGTCG
This sequence comes from Planctomycetota bacterium, assembly GCA_029260765.1. Lineage (GTDB taxonomy): Bacteria > Planctomycetota > J058 > JAJDCP01 > JAJDCP01 > JAJDCP01. The sequence goes on along the minus strand of JAJDCP010000113.1, from coordinate 16,650 downwards.
CGGACCTGCCCGCGGGTTGGAACGATGGCATGAGCTTCTTCCGGCGCGGGCTCGAGCAGAAGGTCATCAGCGTGCCGGGGGTCTTCTTCGACGTCAATCCGGGCAAACGGCGCATCCACAGAGAGTCCCGCTTTGCCCGCTACGTGCGCTTCTCTTTCGGACCGCCCATGGATGTGCTCGAGCGCGGTCTGGGCAGGCTCGAGGGCGCTCTGGCGCGGGCTCAATAGCCTCGATAGGAACTTCAGGAACATCTGCGAGCGCGCATCCGTTATAACTGAGGTTGCAAATATCTCGGAGGATGCTCTATGCGGTCTCCCGCCCTGGCTCTCGGTTTTTGTCTCTTATTGGCAGGCGGCCTCTGTGCCGACACCTACCAGCTGGCCGATGGCAAGCATCTCGAAGGTTGGTTCGTCGGAGAGGCCGCGGGCACTCTGACCATCCTCGACCTCAAAGGCAAGAAACACAGCTTTGCCCGCAGCGAGTTGCGCGCGGTGCAACCGGGCGCACAAGCAGATGCCAAGCAGCTCAAGAAGCTGGCGCGGGCGCGCCAGAGCTTCCTCAAGAGCGCGCATCGCAAGCTGGACAGACTGCTCGGCGACTACGCGCGCGCCGACGTCGATGAACGCCAGCAGATCGCCGCCGCCCTGACAGGCTTCGACGAGGCCAGCCGGATCGACCCGCTGTCCGAGGCGCTGGACGAACGCGACGCCGACACGCGCGCTTTCGCCCGGGAGCAGCTCGCCAGCATCGACAGCCAGCTGGCGATCTGGGGACTGGTTGCCTGCTCGCTGACCTCGCAACGCGAAGCTGCGGTCATGGCCTCACACCAGACCGCGCTGGCGTCAGACGCCGAGATGACGCGCAAGTACTACGAGGCGGTGGCAGTCAACGACGTCAAGGCAGCCCGCCGGCTGAAAGCGATGCACTTCTTGCAAGACATAGGTTCACGCCGCTCGGTGCCCGCATTGATGCAAGTCGTCGAGACGGCCGGGCTCGAGATCCGCGCCCAGCTCGCCCGCGGCAGCATGCAGAACAGCTCGCCGACCCAGCTCGGCACCATCGGCAACGCCGCGAGCAACGCCATCGTGCAGCTGCCCACCATCTCCTACACCGGCGTCAGCACCAACGTGAACGTGCCGGTGACCGTGCTGGAGCAGTTGAAGTCCAGCGCGGTGGGCGCGCTCTCGAGCATCAGTGGACAGAGCTTCGGCAACGATGTCGCTGCCTGGAACAACTGGTGGGAAGACCAGCCCGAAGCGTCGGACTGAACAGACACAGTTCGATCCTGGGAGTGTGCCGGGCGGTCTCCCCGCCCGGTTTGTCCATCAGGCTTGCCAAGGAGAAACAATGGCCACTGTTTGTGTGACCGGAGCATCCGGCTTTGTCGGCAGCCACGTCGTGCGTGAGTTGCTCGAACGCGGCCATCACGTGCGTGCGACCGTGCGGGATGCCCAGAACCCCGTCAAGACGGCGCATCTGCAGCAACTGGTCGCCGAGCCCGCGCATCCTCTCGAGCTGTTCAGTGCGGATCTGATGAAGCCGGGCAGCTTTGATGAGGCCATCGCCGGCTGCGATGCGGTCTGCCATGTGGCCGCCGTCGTACGGTTGACGGCAAAGAACCCCCAGACCGATATCGTCGACCCCTCGCTCGAGGGCACCCGCAATGTGCTCGCCTCGATCGCCCAGGCCGGCACGGTCCGCACAGTCATCCAGACCTCTTCGGTCGCTGCCATCTACCGGCGTGATGAAAAGGCCGAGCACGTCTACAGCGAGAAGGATTGGAATTCCACGGCCACACTGAAAAGCGATCCCTACGGCCTTGCCAAAGCGCAGGCCGAACAAGCTGTCTGGGATTGGGCTGAGGCACAACCCAGCGAGAGCAAGCCGCGCGTGGTGGCCGTCAACCCCGCCCTGGTGCTCGGCCCGGTGTACACCAAAGCCCACTGCAAGGCCAGCCCGACGGTGCTGGTCGACCTGCTCAAGCGCAACTTTCCCGCCTGCCCCAACTTCCATTTCGGCCTCGTCGACGTGCGCGATGTCGCGATCGCGCAGGCCAATGCGCTCGAAGACCCCGAGGTGACCGGGCGCCACCTGCTCTACAACGAAGGCCGCAGCATGCAGGAACTGGCGAAGATGATCAAGACGGACTTCCCGGACATCAAGGTCCCCACCGGGCGGCTGCCGAACTTCGTCATGTATGCGGTCGCGCTGTTCGACAAGCGCCTCTCCTGGCCGATGTTGCGGGCTTGGCTGGGCAATCAGACGCGGGTCGACAACAGCCGCTCCAAGACCTCCCTGAAGCTGAGCTACCGCCCCGTGGCAGAGACGGTGCACGACACAGTAGCTTCGATGCTCGAGAGAGAGCTGGTTGTCCCCAAACGCTGACAAAGAGAAGCTCCCCCAGCTGCTGCTGCTCGGCGGCGGACACAGCCACGTCGAGGTGCTGCGGCGCTTCGGGCTGCAGCCTCCGGCCGCACGCGTGACGGTGGTGAGCCGCGAGCTCTGGGCGCCCTACTCGGGCATGCTCCCCGGGTTGATTGCAGGGACGCACCGTTTTGCGCAGGCCCATATCGAGCTGCCAGCGCTGGCGCGTTTCGCCGGGGCGCGGCTGGTGCACGCAGAAGTCACCGGGCTGGACCCCCACGCCGGACGCGTGCGGTTGCGGGATGGTCGCCAACTGCGCTACGACCTGCTGTCGCTGAACCTGGGGGCGACTCCCGATCTGAGCACTCCGGGGGCGGCCGCCCACGCCCTCCCCGTCAAACCCATCGACCGTTTCTTCGCGCACTGGCAGAGCTTACTGCAGCGCCTTCAAGGCGCCCCTGCAGGGTTGCGCCTGGCTGTGGTCGGGGGCGGCGCAGCAGGCGTCGAGCTCCTGCTGGCAGCCCGCCAGCGCCTGCGCCGCGAGCTGCCGGGCCGACGGGTAGCTTGGACGCTGTTCAGCCGCGCCCGCCGGCTGCTGCCGGGACACGGCCGCCGGGCGGGCTCGATCCTGGCAGGGATTCTGCGCAAGCGTGGCGTACGGCTGCGTCTGGGCTGCGCTGTGCACAGCGTGGAGGCAGGGCGCTTGCTCGACCAGACAGGTTGCTGGCACGCTTTCGATGCCCTGCTCTGGGTGACCGGGGCGGTGCCGGCAGGCTGGCTGCGGCGCACGGGCCTGGCGCTGGACCCCAAGGGCTTCATCGAGGTGGATACAGAGCTGCGTTCAACCTCACATCCAGCGGTGTTCGCCGCCGGCGATGTCGCCACGCTCCGCGGAGCGCCCCGTCCGCGTGCGGGCGTGTTCGCCGTCCGTATGGGTGGGCCCCTGGCAGAGAACCTGCGCGCGGTCATCGCGGGCACGGCGCTGCGGCCCTACCGGCAGCAACGCCGCTTCCTCAGCCTGCTGGGCACCGCAGACGGACAGGCCCTGGCCAGCTGGGGCGGGTGGTCCTACCGCAGCCGTGGGTTGGCGCGCTTGAAAGCTTGGATCGATCGGCGCTTCATTCAACGCTACGCAGAGCTGCCGAGCTCTGTGCGCAGCCGCCAGGATTCCTGAGCGATGCGCCGCTCTTCGTCTGTGGGGATCACCAGCAGCCGCACCGCCGACCCCGGGGCCGCGATGTCTCCCTCGTCGAGCTCCGAGCCCAGCAGCGCGTTCCGGTCTCGATCGAGCACGATTCCCAGACGCTCGAGCCCCGCCAGGATCCTCTCACGCATACGCGAGGCGTGCTCCCCGATGCCGCCGGTCAACACGATGGCATCCACACCGCCCAGAACGGCTATGAACGCACCCACATAGCGGCGCGCGCGATGGGCGAAGACCACCAATGCCCGCGTGGCTGCCGCATCTCCGGCTTGTGCGCGGGCCTCGAGATCGCGCACATCCTTGCTGATTCCCGACAGCCCCAAGAGCCCACTCTCGCGGTTGAGCAGCTGCTCCAGGGCGTCCAGCCCCAGGCCCTCGGCCCGCGCCAGCGAACACAACGCTCCCGGGTCGACATCACCGACCCGGGTCCCCATCACCAGGCCTTCCAGCGGTGTCAGGCCCAGACTGGTGTCGACCGAGCGTCCCCCGTCGATGGCGGCGGCCGAGCAGCCATTGCCCAGGTGCAAGCTGACCAACTTCAAGGCAGCCAGCGGCCTGCCGAGCAGGACCGCAGCCCGAGCGCTGACGTAGGCGTGGCTGGTCCCGTGGAAGCCGTAGCGCCGGATCCCGTGCTTGGCGTACGCCCGCCAGGGCAGCCCGTACAGGTAGGCCCGCTCCGGCATGGTCTGATGGAAGGCTGTGTCAAAGACCGCCACGTGCAACGCGTCGGGAAAGACGCGCTGAGCCTGCTCGATGCCCTCGAGGTTGGCCGGATTGTGCAGGGGGGCCAGACGGGCATGCTCAGCGATGGCTGCCCGCACCTCTTCGTCCACCGCGGCAGGCGCGGTGAAGCGCTCTCCGCCGTGCACGACCCGATGCCCGACCGTGCTGAGTGTCCATCCTTCGAGCAGCCCTCTGCCGCGCAGCTCTGCGAGCGCCAGACTCAGCGCCGCAGCCACATCAGGCAGAGGCCTCGTGTCCCCCCACTTCTGTTGACCAGCGCTGAGCTCAAAACGCGCCCCCTCTTCTCCCAGCCGCTCGAACAGACCCTTCGCCAGGCGCTGCTCAGCCGGCATCGCAAACAGCTGCAGTTTGAGCGACGAGCTGCCCGCGTTGAGCACCAAGACCCCTTGGTGGCTCATGCCCGGCCCCGTGCTGCCTGCTCGGCGGCGGCCTGGATGGCGGTGATCACGATGGTGTAGACGATATCATCGACCAGGGCGCCCCGGCTCAAGTCATTGACCGGCTTGTTCAAGCCCTGCAAGACCGGTCCGATCGCCACAGCCGAAGCGCTTCGCTGGACGGCCTTGTAGGTCGTGTTGCCCGTGTTCAGGTCCGGGAAGATCAGCACGTTCGCCTTGCCCGCCACTTTGCTGTCCGGTGCCTTCTGGGCCGCCACTTCGGTGACAGCGGCAGCGTCGTACTGCAGCGGCCCGTCGATGGGGATGTCGGGAGCCCGCGCGCGCGCCAGAGCTGTCGCCTTCCTCACCTTTTCTACCTCTGCACCATGCCCCGAGCTGCCCGTCGAGTAGGAGAGCATCGCGACCACGGGCTCGATGCCGAAGGCCCGTGCGGTCTGGGCGCTCTGCACGGCGATCTCGGCCAGCTGCTCGGCGCTCGGGTCGGGATTGACCGCGCAGTCTCCATAGACCAGAACGCGGTCGTCCAGGCACATGAAAAACACGCTCGAGACAATCGAGAACTCCGCCTTGCTGCGGATGATCTGGAACGCCGGCCGGATCGTGTGGGCCGTTGTGTGGATGGCCCCCGATACCAGCCCATCGGCCTGCCCACACTGCACCATCATCGTGCCGAGATAGATCGGGTCGAGCAGCATGTCGCGGGCATGTTCCACGGTCAGACCTTTGTGTGCCCGGATCCGCGCGAGCTCTTCGGCCAGGGTTTCCCGCAGCGGGGTGGTCTCGGGGTCGATGATCTCGGCCTGGGAGATGTCCGCCATCACCCTGGCGGCTTCGGCGCGGATGGCCTCGGGATCGCCCAGCAGGATCAAGCCCGCCATCCCCTGAGCCAGAATCCGGTGGGCGGCCTGCAAGGTGCGCGGCTCGTCCCCCTCGGGCAAGACGATGGTACGCCGCACCTGCCGCGCGGTCGACACCAGCCGATAGCGGAAGGCCGCCGGCGAGACCCGCGCTTCCACCGGAGCGTTCATCGCCTCGATCAAGCGATCGAGCCGCAGGCCACGTCCCACCACCTCCATCGCCAGCGTCGCCATCTCCAGGTCATCGACCTCGATGCGGGGCCGGAAATTCCGCAACAGCTCGACGGTCTCGAAGGTGTCCTGGGCAATGCTGAAGATGGGGAAATCAGCCACGCCCAGGTTTTTCACCAGCGCGAGCGTGCCTTCACTGGGCAGCAGGCCCCCGGTCAGGGCCACACCTGCCAGCGGTCCGGTGTCCCGGGCAAGGTTCCGGCAACAGGCGCCCAGCACAATATCATCACGATCGCCCGCGGTCACCACCAGCGCGCGGTCGCGCAGCCTGGGCAGTGCGTTGCCGACGGTCATCGCGGCCACCTGCACGTTCGCCAGGCGTCGCCGCAGGCCCGCCTCTCCGTGCAGCACCTTTGCATCGAGGTGCCGCACCACATCGAGCACGCGCGCCTCCGTCAGCCGGGTTTCGAAGGGAAAGCAGCCGAGCAGCAAGAACCTTCCCAACTTCTCACCGAACTTGCGCGCGGCAGGCACGCAGTTCAAGAAGGCGCCAAAGATCTCCAGACCAGAACGTTCATAGGGCTTGCAGTAGGCGTCGACCATCTCGAGGACGTCTTCGTCCGGCCGGTCGTGGGCGTTGACAAGCACAGCGAGCAGGGGATCGAGACAGCGCGCGAGGGTGAGGTTGAGCTCGGCGGCCACCGAGCTGTCACAGGCCTCATGGTACTGCACACCCTCGACGATCAGCAGGTCGGCTCCTTGTGCAGCCATCTCGAAGCCGGCCAGCACCATGCTCTCGAGGCGTTCTTGCTGGCCACTGGATGCCAGGTCTTCGGCCTGCTCGAAATCCAGGCAGCAGGTGGCCGGCGACGCCTCTTGGAACAACGCGGAGACCAGGGCCAGGGTGCGGTCGCGGCTGCCGTCGAACTCGGGCTCTCGCTGGGCGATGGGCTTGAAGAAGCCCACCCGGATGCCCCGCTGGTCGAGCGCCTGCAACAGGCCCAGACACAGCAATGTCAGGGAATTGGATTCGGGGGAGAGGACGAGCAGGGTGCGGGTCATGTATTCCTCGCAGGGTGGTGGCCGGGAACTCCCTGATGCAGCCAGATTCCCGACGGAAAGTCAAGGCTCGCAAACAGGTAGGATTGGGCGGAGCCCACCCGGAAACAGCCCTCAAGAGTGGTCTTTTTGGATCGCACGAAACACTCAGCACCCTCAGGGAGTCTCAAGGGTATGCAGGCCCCCAAGACCCCTGCAAACAGGAGAACACCATGGTGCGATTGTCTACGCTGGCAGGCCTGATCTGTCTGCTGCTCCCCCAGCCCCTCTGGGCTTGTTTCATGCAGGCCCCCCTGCCCGTCCAGGTCACCCTGGACCGCATCGAGGTCGAGATCGTCGACGGGATCGCGATCAAGAACTACGAATGCCACTTCCGCAACCCCAACGGCGGGGCCATCGTCGGCGGGGTCTGTTACATGGAGGTCGAGCCGGGCGCCCAGATCGACAACATGGCAATGGTCGTCAACGGCGAGGTCGTCGAGGCCGAGCTGCTCGATGTCGAAAAGGCCAATCAGGTCTTCCAGGAGATCATCAAGAATGGTGGCTCTCCAGCGCTGCTGGAGTACTACGGCAACCAGCTGATCCGCACCAACGTGCCGAATGTGCCCGCCGGGGGCACGGTGATCGTCCGCCTGCAGTACACGCAACCCTTGCGCGGCAACGACGGGGTCTACCGACTGCGGATGCTGAACACCAACCCGAAGATGGCGATGCAGATGCTCGAGCACGCCAGCATCGACATCACCATCCGCTCCAGCGACGCGGTCACCAATGTCTATTCGCCCACCCACAACATAGAGGTGGAAGAGCTGAGCGAAGCCGATGGCATCCATGTGACCTGGTCGCAGGACAACTACATGCCCGAGAACGCGTTCGTGTTCTACTATGCGACCGATCCGAATCCGGTCGGCCTGAACGTGCTGACCCACAACGAACCCGGCGAAGACGGCCACTTCATGATGATGCTGGCACCGCGGCTCGGGGACGAGAGCGAGGTGGCTGCCAAGGACATCGTGTTCTGCGTCGACACCTCGGGCTCGATGCTCAAAGACGGCAAGATGGAACAAGCACAGGCGGCGTTGCGCCACTGTGTCCGCGCGCTGCGTCCAGGCGACCGCTTCAACATCGTCAGCTTCTCCACCGAGGCACGCATTCTGGCTCGTGAGGGGCTGCTCGAGGTCGACGACGAGAGCCGTGAACGGGCCCTGCGCTACATCGACAAGCTCCGTGCCCGGGGTGGCACGGCCATCCTCGAGTCGTTGCAGCTGTCGCTCGGACAGTTCGAAGACGATGAGCGGCTGAAGATGGTCTTCTTCGCCACCGACGGCCTGCCAACCATCGGTGAACAGCAGGGAGACGCGATTCTGGCCGCCGTCCGCAAAGCCAACCGCAGCGAAGCGCGCATCTTCACTTTCGGTGAGGGCCTGCAGGTCAACGCCCGCATGCTCGACCTGCTCGCCTATGAGAATCAGGGCGATGTCGACTACATCCTGCCGAGCGAAGATATCGCCACCAAGATCGCCCGCTACTTCGACAAGGTCGGCTCTCCCTTGCTGACAGACCTCGAGGTCGAGGTCGATGGCGTCGAGGTGTCCGAGGTCTATCCGCGCGTATTGCGCGACCTGTTCAAGGGTGAGCAGATCATGATCTTCGGGCGCTATGCGGGCAGTGGCGAGGCGACGATCACCCTCAAGGGCCAGGTCAATGGCCAGGAGCGTCGCTTCGAGTACACGGCGGTCTTCCCCGACACCCCGGGCAAGCATGACTTCGTGCCCCGGCTGTGGGCCGGCCGCAAGGTCGAGTTCCTGCTCGGGCAGGTGCGCCAGAACGGCGAGGACAGCGAGCTGGTCAATGAGATCGTGCGGCTGGCCAAACTGCACGGCATCGTCACGCCCTACACTGCCTTTCTGGCGAATCCCGACACGATGCTGTTCGGCGATGGCACCGTCGCCAGGCTCACGGCCGGGCTGAGCTTGAATCTGCTCAGGGAACGTGACGCACTGGGCGCGGCGAGTCCTGATCCGCAGGCCCTCGGCAAGGCCTTTGGGCAATCAAGGCGCCTGGCCGAAGCACACGATCGTGAGGACGGCGGCGCATTCTACTCACGTGCGCAGGCCGAGCTCGAGGCGTTGGGGTACACCGGCTCGGTGCTCGATCGCCTGCGTCTGGTCGGCAGCCGCACCTTCTATCAGCAAGCGGGCCGCTGGGTGGACAGCCGTTTCGAAGGCGAAGACGAAGAGTCGGTGGTGCAGCTCAAGAAAGGTAGCGAGGCCTACTTTGTGTTCCTGGCGGAAAACCAGGCCGCTGTGCCCTATCTGGCCATGGACCGCGTGCTGTTCGAGCATGCGGGCAGCTTCTACGAAGTGGTGGAGTGAGCCTCAGCAGACTGCGGCCTTGACCGCTTCGATGAGGGAATCCTCGCCGGGCCGGTCGAGGATCGACGAGCAACCGACGAGCCAGGGGGTCAGCGCCAGCGCTACAGGTCCGTCCATCACTCGATGGGCGGACTGTTCTCGTCCGCGGGCTGGCCGAATTCTTCCCGGATGACGCCGGTCTGATCGACGTAAAGGAAGCGCTCGCCATTGTCAGGCCAGGCAGAGCACCACCAGCTCATGCCGTCCTCGGAGATCCCATACTCGAAGTAGTAGCCGGCGCGCATACCGCTGCCGAGGCCTTCGTCGATCAGCTCGACTTCCGCCAGCTCGAAAAGGCTCTGCGCGTAGTCGTACGCGCCGTCTCCGTCGTGGTCGCCCTCAAAGAACATCGCGTTGGCCGTAACGAGCGTGCGCAACGAAGAGATCGCGCTGGCCTCTTCGGCTCCGCCGCGGGCCGACAACAGGTTGGGGATCGCGATGGCCGCGACCACCCCGATCGCTGCCGCGGCAGGCATGATGCCGACGCCGGCGCTGCTCATGCGCATCTCGACGACCATGCTCTTGCCATCGCAATGCAGCGTGCTGACGGCGGGCTGCATGTACTTGGCGAGGATGTGCCCGCGGGGCGCCAGGGACATGTCCATAGGCATCCCGAACCGGCGGGCAAAGCCCTCGGCGAACTGCAGCATCGGCATGAAGCTGTTGTACCAGATCAAAAATCCGGGGCGCCCATCGCTGTACGAGAAGAAGCCTGCGTCGGTGGAGGGAGCTGCCGCCACTGCCTGGAACTGCGGGTTGTCCGCGAGCCGGCTGCCGCCGTCGAGCTGCCAATCGAGGTGATCTTTCAGGTCTTGTGCCCTCGCTGAGCACCACATCCAACCCGCGTCATCGACCGTGAAAGCGAAGCCCGAGAGCATGGTCGTCGCCATCATCAATGCCTCCCCGATCTCGCGCGGGCCGCGCTCGAAGGGATTCTCGCCGATGGTTCCGACACTGGCCGCCACCACCCGCAGACGTTGGCCCCGGTAGCTGCGCTCGGAAACCTCGAGCAGCTTCGCGTTGGCGAGTCCGCTCAAGACCCGTTCGAGAGCTTCTGCGTCCTTGAGCTGCAGCGCCATCACGCTCGACGGCAGCAGGCTGCCTCCCTGGGGCATGCGCGAGTAGCCGTAGCTAGAGCCACCGAGTGCGCCGAACAGGTCCGCCTCGAGATCAAAGCCGAGAAAGCTCTCGGCTTCGGTGATCATCTTTTCCACTTCGGCATACTGCTCTTCGTTCAGGCTGGCACGGACGATGTCGAAGATCTTCTGCCAGAGGCTGCCCAGGTCGAATTGGGCCGCGCCGTAGCCGTTGGCGTCGCTGGGAATATGCGTGGCGAAAGCAGCTGGAGTCTGGGCAGGCGTGCCCGCAAACAGCGAGAACAGGCCGCTCAGCTGTTCGTCGGCATCCATCACAAAGCGGCCGGTAGCCTGGCCATCGACGGCTCCGAACTGGAAGGCGGCCCCGCGCAAGCCACGCAGGCCTGAGCTCTCCAAGGCGGCATCGACTTCGCCAGGCAGCTCGGGAATGCTCGCGAGCAGGCTGGAGATATGGGCGAAACCCCGGACAACAGGGGCTTCGATCTGGCATTTTCCCATCAACGCAGCACGCGCGGGATCGGGGACCGGTGTAGGCATTCCGTCGAGCAGGGACAGGGCCCGCTCGAAGCTCTGCTCATCGCTGGCCAGCACGCAGTGTGCACCGCGCAGGCCGAGCATCAACGCGGGCGTGCCCTCGATCTTCCAGCCCTTGAAGGGGCGCTCGGAGTCTTCTCCGAAGGTGGAGCGCCGCTCTTCGGGCAGGCTCTCGAGAAACTTGGCGAGCATCTTCTCGACGACCGGCCCGCTGCCTTCGTGGAAACGCAGCGAGGCGAGGAAGCGCACCGGAGACGCCGACGACGCTGCGCGTTCCCAATTGGTGGTGATGTCGGCTGCGGCCCCTTCGCCGCCGGGCTCGCCATCCGAGCCACGCGTGCGGAAGCTGGCCACGCCGTCTTCGGCGACGGTCATCACGTACTTGCGGCCCCAGGGGTCGATCAGATCTTCGGGCGACTCGGTCCACATGTACGGCCCGTACCAGCGGTCGTCGCCCGGATTCTCGACCAGCTCGTCGATGGACGTGGGTTGACGTTCGAGATCCACGCTGAAGTAGTAGGCGGCGTTCTCGAGCTGGTGGACCATCGACAGCGCCTGCATCTGCTGCGACTCCAGCTGCAGCGCTTCACGGTCGATCTCAAGCAGGGCGATGCCGGCCTCTTCAACGACCAGGTTCATCGCATCTTCGAGGGGCAGGCCCATCTCTTCTTCGAAACGTGCGCCCAGCTCTTCAAACATGCCCTCACTGCCTTGCTGCAGGCTCTCGAGGAAGGCTTTGACCTCCTCGTCCTCGACCATCGACCCGAGATCCGAGCTTGTGAAGGCCTCGTTGGCTGCCTGCCAATCGGGCACGACCAGATAGGCCAGCGCGTCGCCGACGACGTCTTCGAAACGCACGTCTTGCGCCAGGGCGGCGCCGAGCATTCCACACAGCAGGACCAGTACAACTGGTCGCGGACGAGCAATCATGGTGTCTCTCCTGGAATTGTGCGGCCCCGCATCCACCCCGACAGGGGCGATGCGCGCGAAGACCACCCCTGATCCGGGCCGCACTACGCGGCGATTGTAGCAAGCCGACGGTTGCACTGCGAACACTACGGGCAGGCCCGCTCTGGAGCTGCGCAGGCCCAGAAAGCAGGCTAGGGGACGCAGACATGGCTGGCAACGGGCGGGACCATCCGGGAGAATGCGGCGTATCCCCGGTCTCGGAGCTCGCTATGCGGCGTCTATTCTTCCTCTTGCTGTTTCTCTTCAACCTGACTGCGACCTTCCTCTATCTACACGAACGCTATGATGCGGTCTCCGACGCCACAGCCGAGGTGCCCGAGCTCGATCAGCCGATCCTCGCGCTGCGGACCTGGCTCGGGGAACAGGAGGTGCCGTTGCAGCTGCTGTTGGCAGGGGATGTGGGTGGTATTCTGCTGTTCCTCGGCCTCGGCCTGCTGATCCGACGCCTGTTCCGCAAGAAAAAGCGCCGTAGACGCCGTCCTTCCGATTTCGCACAGCTGCTCAAGAAGATCTTGTGGGGGTTGGCGTTGCTGATCGTCGCCTTCGTGGCCTTCTGGCTGTGGCTCTATCTGCAGCCCCATGACACGGTGGCCATCGGCAGTCTACGTATCGCCCGGGGCAGTCCCGAGCAATTGGTCGACACCTCTCTGAATGTCGTGCTGCTCGTGATGGCCGGGCATCTGGCACTTCCGCTGTTGCTCGGGATCTTCCGCCGCGGCCCACAACCGAGTGTCCCCATCGAAGAGATGGTCGCGCCGGCCCCCGTTGAAACGAACGACGAGCCTCCAACCATTGAGGCAGACCAGCCGCCGCAACCCGAGGTCGAAGGCTGAGCCATGGCTCAATGCTCGGGGGAAGCAGACGCGGCCGCAAGTGGTTCCTCGGGACCCGGGCTGCCGCCGGCAAAGATGCAGGTCAGCCCCTGGAAGAGGTCCAGACCTTGGGCCGTCTCGCGCCCGGGAAGCCGCTCGAGCATGAGCTGTAGCCCGTCGAGCCAGACCTCGAGCGCCTGCCGCAGGGAAGGGTCGGCGATGGACGCCAGGCTAGCCGCTCGAGCCCTGGGGCGGGAGCAGGCCTCGAACACTCGGGCGCTCAGGCGTTGCCAGTCGACGCCAGCGACTGTCTGAGGAAAAGTGCGCTCGAGCACATCCGCCACGATCTCGAGCCGCGCGCCACGCACCCAACGCTTGGCCGAGATCTCGGCCACCCCCAAGCGCTTGGCGATGGCGGGATAGCTGTGGCGTCCGAGCAGCCGCTCTGCGAAAACCTGTCGGGCGTGGCCGCTCGGGTCCTGGCGGCCCGCCCAGCGTCGTGTCGCGCCGAGCACCTCGGCCACCAGATCGATGGCCAGCCCCTCTTCCTCGGGCTCAAAGCTCGGTTCAGGAGCGCGTTCAAGGGGAAGCTGCTTGCGGCGTCGTTTCCAACTCGACAGCACGCGATGTCTGACCACGCCACAAAGGAAGGCGCGGAACGGACCGCGGTCGGGCAGGTAGCGATGGAACAGACGTTGTTTGAGGTCCAGGAGGATCTCGGCCACCAGGTCTTCCCGCTCCGCCGGCGCGACTCCGGGATAGCGCGACGCCAGCAGCAGCTGTAGAGGCGTCCGGTAGTCCCAGACATCCTCCCAACCCGGCTCGGTGCCCTGACGCAGAGCAGTGCAGGTCGACTGCCAGATCGATTCCATCGCAGCTCACCATATTTCCCTGGCTGATTGTGCCTGCGCGGGCCGTCTGGCTGCAAGGCGTGGCTTGATTCCCCCTTGCGCAGTCACAGGCGGCATGATGTTTTGATGGGGTCGTGCGCGCCTGGAGTGGGGAGCGCGGTCCCGCTACAGTGCATGCAGGTGCGTAGCAGGAGACTGGTATGGAAGGCTGGCAGATCGACAAGACGCAAGAGCTGTTGAACGATTGGCTCGGGCACATGCTTAAAAAGTCCGGCACGCCACGCCCACAGGACGTCGAGTTGTTGGACAAGATCGTGCGGCTCAAGCTCAAGCTGCAGGCTGCACACCCGCCGCTTCCCATCTTCGGTGTTGACGCGGGACTGTGCGGGGCGGGGGTGTTCAGTGCCGCAGACTATCTGGGCCGGCACCGTGATCTGCGCGAGAGCCTCGGCTCCCACAACTACGCAGCAGCGCTCGAGCATTGGCTGCAAGAGGGCCTGGACGAGGGCCGCCAGGCCTGCCCGGCCTTCAGCGCCCGCTGGTATCTGTCAGAGAATCCCGATCTACGCGAGACCTTTGGCGACGATGGCTGGCGAAAGGCGGCGGAACATTGGTTGCAGACGGGCATGCGCGAGGGGCGTCAGGGCTGTGCGGGCTTCAGTGCGCCCGAGTACATCAACCTGCACAGCGATCTCGAGGCCGCGTTCGGCAAGGAAGGCTATGCCGAGGCGGTCGTCCACTGGGTCCGCCATGGAGTGCACGAGACGCGGCAAGGACGCGCCGGGTGACCTCCACGTCACCGCGCTACGAGCAGATCACCGGCTGCCTGTTGGGCGTGGCGCTGGGGGACGCGCGGGGATTGCCGCGCGAGGGCCTGTCGGCGCGCCTTGCAGGTCCGACATTGGATGAGCGGGGAAAACGCCCAACTCCAGGCTGGTGCGTGCGCTGTTCTCTTTGCTGGTCGTGCCCCCGCACGGGGCTGCATCTGCTTCTGCCGCCCTACTGAGCGGTAGAAGCAATTTTTTCATACATTTGTATGGAAACGTGCCCCTGGTCCGTTTAACCTCACGAATCATCTGTTTTGGAGGTTTTACCATGTCCGTCCAGCCCATTCCCGAAGGTTTCAACACAGTCAGCGGATACTTGATCGTCAGCAACTCCAAGGAAGCCCTGGAATTCTATGCCAAGGCGTTTGGAGCAGAACCCGGCATGTGCATGCCAGGCCCCGGCGGAAGCACCATGCACGCTGAGGTCAAGATCGGCAACTCGATGGTGATGATGAGTGACGAGAACCCTGAGTGGGGAAGCAAGTCCCCGCTGACGTTGGGAGGCAATGGCTCATCTTTGCACGTCTACACCGAGGATGTGGATGCTGCCTTCAAGCAGGCCATCGACGCCGGCTGCACTGCGGTCTTCCCCGTAGCGGACATGTTCTGGGGCGATCGCTACGGCAAGGTCCGTGACCCCTTCGGGCACGAATGGGGCCTGGCCACCCACAAAGAAGACCTCAGCCCCGAAGAAATCGGCGAGCGCCGGGAAGCCTGGGCAGCGGAGATGGCCGCGGGCAACCCCGAGTGCGCGGGCAATCAGGAAGGCTGAGAGGACTCCTGGCAGAGCCCGCTGGGCTGGGTCACCCTAGCCGAAGACCCGGTCCCCTCGGTCCCTGGTCCCCTCGGTCCCTGGTCCCCTCGGGCCTCGGTTTTCGGTCCTCGGACTTCCTTGTTCGGCACACGCAGTCGACCATCGGGCATCGCGAGCCGGGGTCGCGGTCGGGGTCGCAGTCGCAGTCGGATCCGGGCCCGCAACTGGATCCGGCAACGACGCTTGGCCGCCGCAGTGACAGCGGCAACCATTACGAGCCGGCCTTCGGCCGGTTGTGCATGCAAGCGGAGTGACACACTCGTGGCTATGAACCGACTCATCGTGCTTGCTCTGGTGGGACTTGCGGGCTGTTCCGACACCGAAGACACCTTCGATCGCGGTCGTCTCTTGGGATCATGGAAGCTGGTTGCGTACGACCAGGGGGATCTATGGAAAGAGACGTTCAACCTCTCAGCTGATGGGTCCTACCGCTTCGATGCGGACTACGGGACGAATGAAGGGACATGGCGGGTCAAGGACGGCTCCCAGCTTATCCTGGAGCATCCCGAGGGTACGAGGAACAACACATTCAGCCTCTCCAGCGAACAGCTGATTCTCGTCGATCGTGATGGGGCTTCCTATACCTACGAAAAAATGACCGAGTGACCGCGATGGATGATCGTAGGCGTCCGACCATCTGCATTGTGACAAGCGTACCGTTGGCGTTCCCGCAGCAACGCGGACACTTGACGGTCATCCCGGGTCGGAATCGACCCCTCAGGCCGACCTTGCAGCCGGGGCACGGCAGGTGCGCGGGGATCCCGGCCATGGGAGCCTCCTGGAAAATTCACCTTCAATCCTCATCGCTGCCACCGAGAAAGCCTCCCAGGCCTTCGCCCGCGCCTTCGAGTGTGTCGCCCAACGTATCACCAAAGGTGTCGCCGGCACCATCGAGTGTGTTACCAAGCGTCTCCCCGATGTTGCCGAGGCCCTGTTCGCCGAGAATTTCGTTGCACTAAACCGCTTCGCAGTAATGGCTTGCAGCTCTTTTCGAGCCATCGCGGTGGAGACCTGAGGGAGGCCCAGGAAAGTCGTATTTCTCCGATCCTGCAGTTGGTAGCAAGCGCTGAAAGGAGATTGCTATGGCTACTACTGCGCTCCGACGTCAGATGATCGCGCTGATGAAAGTCCGGCCCTACTCGGACGACACGATTCACGAGTATGTTGGGTGGGTTGCGCGCTTCGCCCGTTTCTTCGGGGCCTGCCCGAGCAAGCTCGACCAACACCATGTGCTGCGCTTTCAGGTGCACATCGTCGAGGAGCTGAAGTTGTCTTGGAGCAGCTTCAACGTGGCCGTCAGTGCCCTCAGGTACCTGTACACCAATGTTCTCCATCGCCCCGACGTGGCAGAACGCATCAAGTGTGGTCGTCGCGCCAAGAAGCTGCCCGTGGTCCTGTCCCGCGACGAGGTTGGCGCTCTTTTCAGGGCGGAGCACAATCCGCTGTTTCGGACGTTGTTTATGACCGCCTACGGTACTGGCGTTCGGGTTAGCGAGCTCCTGGCGATCCAGATTTCCGCGATCGACGGGAGCCGA
>JAJDCP010000112.1 GCA_029260765.1 Planctomycetota bacterium | reverse complement strand
CGCGCTTTCGGGCGGGGGTAAACCCCGCCCCTACGGGACAGTGCGAATGAACAGCAACTTCGCAATAGTGAGTCTCAGATCAAACGCTGTCCAACTCACGCTGGGGAGCTGGCGCTGACCGCTGCGCGTCATGGGGCTGGTTCTGGTCCGGACTCTCAGCTTCTAGAGCGCGGTAGTGGGAGCGATCGGATTTCCGCAGCCGACCGCGCTCTCAGTAAACAGTCCACGAGCTGATCGGATAGAAGCGCAGAATCGCCTCGCCGAGCAGCGCCTCCCCCCGTACGCAACCCCAACTGCGGGAGTCTTTCGAGGACTTGCGGTGATCTCCGAGCACGAACAACTGCCCCAGGGGCACGCGCATGCGGTGTCCGGTGAAGCTGTCCAGCAGCGCATAGCTTTCTTGCTGGGGGATGTCGTTGACGAACACCAGGCCTGCCTTGATCTCCACGTAGTCGCCACCGACGGCGATCACCCTCTTGATCAGCTGCTTGCCGTCCCTTTTGAAAGCGATGATGTCGCGACGCTCGAGACTCTCGACGGAGACGAGCTTCGAGATCAACACCCGGTCCGATTCATGGAACGTGGGGAGCATCGATGCGCCCTCGACCACAAAAGCCTCGGCGACGAAGGTGCGCAGGGCGAATACCACGGCCACTACCAGGACGAGGGTCCTCAGCCAGACCCAGATGGTTTTCTGGCGCTGGCTGGCGGTTTTCGTCGCGGCCATGTCGAGCCTCCCTCTGCCATAGTACTTGATGCCCCAACCCGGGCAAGAAACCGGACACTCACGCCCGAAAATGCATGGGCCCGCATGCGGACCTGCTACCCCGAATGGGGGCGGCTCGGGAGGCGAGCCGGCCAAGCAGCAGAACTGGGCCAGTCAGAACAACAACAGCAGCAGCATGTGCGGCCTCAGGCTGAAAGCTGGCGTCAGGTAGAGACAGACTCCAGAGCTCCTGACCTGGACAGGAGACTTCGGTCAGGGCTGGTCCCTGCCTTCGATCTGCTGAGAACCGCCTGTAGCGTCGGTCTATGACCAGGGCGCTCTGCGAGCGCCAGAGAGGACCGATCCGTATGGGTGCACTCAGAACCCCTGGATGCAACCTCTGCCAAAGCTCCTTCCGGCGCTCACGGAGGCTGTCTCAGGGAACGTCTGGAGGCGTGGGATTGATGTCTGAGGGCAACCTCCGCTTCCTGCGACTCAGGGAAAAAAACAGACTTTGCTCTTTGTAGGGGAGGGGTTTACACCTCGAGGACTCGGACGCTTCGCTCTCCAGCGGGCGGGGGTAAACCCCGCCCCTACATGACAACCCAAAGCGATTGTATGGCGAAATCGTGTTCCCTGAGACAGCCTCTCACAGCGCGCCGCTACAGGGGCTGGCTAGCTCGAGCGGAACATCCCCAGGTCTCTGTGGCCGTCGCAGCCGACAAAGGCCGTCCATCAAAGCGAGCACTGTGGGCTCTGAGGGCGTGTCCGGAGCACTGGATCCGGACCGTCGGCTGCTACGCGCCCGAACCCCCGGCATCGTTCCCGAACCCACGGGCGCCCATCGCCGAAGGTCGGCTGTTCACCAGCGCGCCACAGACGTCTTCTCGCGCAACGACTTGTAGCACAGTTGCAAACTGAGAAGAAAACGCCGAAACTTCAAAGATTGTCGACCCCTTCCCGAGTTTTGGATATGCCCTTGACCGCGGTGGCTTCCCAGATTCTCTGGACTGCAAGTGTGCTGGCCGGCACTTTGGTGGCCGCGTGGGTGTGCTATTCCCGATGGCCCCGCAAGGCCCCCCGCGAGCCGGCAGAGCCGGAGGGGACGGGTCCTGCGACGCGCGATCCGCTGACCGGTCTGTACAGCCGCGCGCTGCTGTTCGAGCTCGGTCAGAAGAGCCTGGACCTGAGCCAACGCCACGACCGGGATCTGAGCTTGTGTTTGCTCGAGCTCGACGGATTCAAGGCCTTCCAGGACGAACACGGCAGGGTCGCCGGGGCTGAGCTGCTGCAACAGACCTGCAGCCGGATCCAGCACTTCGTGCGCTCGGCAGATCTCAGTGCGCGTGTGGCCGCCGGCCGTATTGCGATCCTGATGCCTGAGACCGACCTCGGCGGTGCGCAAGTCGTGGCGCGGCGCCTGCAAACAGAGATCCGCGGCACGCAATTCCGCTTCGGCAAGCGCCGGTCCCGCATGACAGCCAGTTTCGGGATCACGGGCATGGCTCCAGACGACAAGGAGCTCAGCGCACTGCTGGTACGAGCCGGGGAGGCGCTCGCGCAGGCGCGACGGACGGGCCGTGGCAAGCTGTCCATCGGTTGAAGGCGGCTACGCAGGCGAGGTCGCTGCGCCAGTGGCTGGATTCGCCAGACCATGTCACAGTCCGCCTCGAGCTCAGAGCGGTGCATCGCTGTAGAGCTCGCGTGTAGTGGCTAGGCTGCCTCGATTCTCTTGCAGGGCCGATACGCACAGCGCCCCCTAGCCTGGAGTTCGGCGATTTTGCACCTCGGGTTTGGCCACACCATTGCCTGGGCGGTCAAAACGAAGTCGGATCGACTCGCCCGGAGCATGTCTTGGCCGGACCCGACTCGGTGAACAGCTTCGACCCTGTTGTGCGACGTCCGAGATCCGAGACCCGGGTACCGATTGGGCGACTCGGGGTCGGGAAGTTTGCACAGCCCCACGATTGTCTAGGGTCGTTTCCGAGGCCGACCGGGATCGCGAAGGCCGACCGCGAGGCCGATGGCGGATCGCGGAGCGCGACGGCCGCGTCCGCCGCGGATGGCTCGGCTTCGCCGGCCAGACCACGCGCATCCCCAGGCGGGTCGTGCGGCTGCGCAAACTGGCCAGCGCGCAAGGCATCCGCGTGGTGTCGATCGAGAAGAAAGGCCCCGCCCGGCGGGGCGGCCTCCGCACAGGGGACATCATCGTCGCCCTGGCCGGACGTCCCGTCGAGGGTGTCGATGCGTTGCGCAGGTTGCTGACTGAAGACCAGATCGGTCAGACCTGCAGCCTCGACGTGCTGCGGAAGGTCTCCCTGTGGCATGACGATGCCGGCCCGTGTCTGACGATTCCCCGCCAGGTGGTGGCGACCCGGTTGACGCTCGTACCCGTCGAGGCCCCTTGACGGGAGGTCCGGGGCTGGAATTCCCCATCCGCGCGCTGTAACCTTGACGGACAGGCTCGAGGCTCCGGACATTCCAGCGAGAGGCACCCATGGAAACCACGACTGCCCAAGCAGGCCAGGCGACCCGGGTTGGGCCGGTGATGCGTGCAGCGGGCGCGGTGCGCCGCTTCAATGACTGGTACATGCACCGCATCCCCGGGGGCGCAGGCCTGTTCCAACCTCGGCAGGTCATCAACCTGCACAAGTTTATGGTGGGACCGGTGGTTCTGGCCCTGATGCTGTACACCGCCAACTTCACGCTGGCGGCCTGGCTCTACCTGGCGCTGCACGGCATCTACGGGATCATGTGGGTCGCCAAAGATGTCGCCTTCGGCGATCCCAGCTGGACGGGCAAGGCCAGCGTTTCCTCCACGATTGCGGTGTTCGTCTTTCCGTTGGGGCTCTACTTTCTGGCGCCCCTGATCATCTTGACGCCGTTGGGCACGATGGTGCCAGGCGGCTGGGGCAGCGCCGAGACGCTCCCCTTGCCGGTCGCCTTCGCAGCGGTGGTGTGCTTCTTGATCGGCGCCTTCTTCCACTTCGTGGCGGATGCGCAGAAGTACTATGTGCTCAAACATCAACGCCCCCGGCAGCTGATCACCGACGGCATGTTCGCGCTGAGCCGCAACCCGAACTATTTCGGCGAAGTGCTGATGTACTCGGCCTTCAACCTGCTGGCTCAGCATTGGCTGCCGTGGGCAGCGTGCGCGCTGGTGTGGACGCAGGTCTTCCTGGTCAATATGTTGCATAAAGAAGCGTCGATGGCGCGCTACCCCGAACACGCGGCCTGGAAGCAGCGCACCGGGTTCCTGATCCCGAGCCTGTGGGGATTGCTGCGTTCCATCCCGGCGGGCCTGCGGCGCACGCCCAGCGACTGACGAGCAGAGCCAGAGTCCACCCGCCATGCCGAGGGTCACGGGCACCGGGCCCTGAGCCTGAACCTCAATGGGAGCGCCATGCAGCCGGACTCGGAGGAGGAGACCCTGCGGGCCAGTCTGGCTGCGCTTTGGCGGCGCAGCCTGGGGCCGCGCGCCGATCTGAGCCAGCTCGCGCCGGATGCCAGCTTTCGGCCCGGTCGCCACTCTCCACCGCAGGGAGGGGCTGGCGGGCCGCACATCGAAGGTCTGACCCTGGCAGATCCTGTCGGTCAGGGGGGCATGGGTGTCATCTTCGCGGCCCGCCAGGCCAGCCTCGACCGCAAGGTAGCGGTCAAGATCGTGCACCCCGACGCGGGCCAACGCCCCGAGGTGCGGCGCGATTTCCTCTCCGAGGCCCTGGTCAGTGGGCGACTCGAGCATCCCAACATCGTGCCGGTGCACGATCTGCGTCAGTGCGCCGACGGGCAGCCGGCGTTGGTGATGAAGCTGGTCGAGGGGAACAGCTGGCAGCGGTCTCTGCGCGAGCATCCCGAGGCGGTCGACGAGCACCTCGACGTCCTGCTGCAGGTCTGCAACGCCATCGCTTTTGCCCACAGCCGAGGCATCGTCCACAACGACCTCAAGCCCGCCAATGTGATGCTCGGCAGCTTTGGCGAGGTGCTGGTGATGGACTGGGGCCTGGCCGCGGCCTTCGGCGCGCAGCCGGCGGGCAGCAAGCTGCGCCACGTGCGCGACATCAGCGAACCCTGTGGCACGCCGCACTACATGCCGCCTGAGCTGGCCAACGGCAGCGGCGAGAAGGTCGGTCCTGCCTCCGACATCTACCTGTTGGGCGGGCTCCTCTACCGGATATTGGCCGGCCACTCTCCGCACCAACAGCCCAGCCTGATCGAGACCCTGCTCGCTGCCAGTCTCGCCCGCTACAAACCCCTGCCTGAGCACGTGCCCGCTGAGCTGCGAGCCCTGGTCGCGCGGGCGCTGGCGCGCGAGCCGGAGGATCGTATCGCGGGGGTCTCAGAATTACAGAGCGCGCTGCGGGACTTCCTGCGGCACAAGCAGAGCCTGGCCCTGAGCGCTGATGCGACGGTGGGCCTGTTGGAGTGCCAGAAACAAGCAGCCGGGCCGCTGCGGGGTCCGGAGCGCAACCGCCTGTACCGTGATTTTGCGCTGGTGGTGGCCGAGCTGCAACAAGCGTTGAAGCTGTGGCCGGACAATCCGCAAGCGCAGCAAGCAGTCATCGACGCACGGCTCAGTTTTGCCCGCAGCGCGATGGGGTATGGAGACCTGGGACTCGCAGAGGCCCAGGCGGCAGCCCTGCCCCAGGCTTCCCCTGCGGCCCGCGAGCTGCGGGGGTTGGTGGAAGCCGCCCGGCGCCGCTTGCGGCAGGAGCGCCGCAGCCGGCGTCTGCGCCAGGGGCTGTTGCGTGGCGTGGTGCTGGTTCTGCTCGCGGGCATCGCCGGCGGCTTGCTCTGGCTGTACACCAAGCCCGTGTTGCTGCCCCTCGACACCGAGCCTGCGGGCTCGGAGATCTGGCTGAACGGGGTTCTGCAGCCGGAACGGACGCCCCATACGCTCACTTTGGAGCCGGGCGACTACGAGCTGCGCCTGTTGCGGCCCCCATTTCAGCCGATCGCGCAGGAGCTGACCGTGGCCTGGGGAGAGGCCCGAGGCCATGTGGGCGGCAAACTGGTCCACGTGCCGCGCTTTGAGACCTGGTTCTTCCATTCCCAGCCCGAAGGCGCAACAGTCGCGATCACAGGGCTCGACGGCACACCCGTGCGGCGCCTGGTCGCGCCCGCTTCCGACACGCTCTCGCAAGGCAGCTACCGGGTGCAGTTCGAGCTGGACGGCTTCAGCGATCCGGCCGGTGAGACGCTGATCGTCGTGCAGGGAAGCGTGCAGCCCGGCAGCTTGCGGCGGCGCCTCGAGGACATGATGGGCAGGGTGCAGTTCGATGGCGCCGAGGCTTTCGCGACGGCAGAGGTCTATGCCCGCCCATCTGCGGCAGCCTGGCCACTTGTGCGGCGTCAGCTGGCTGACGAGGCGCTGCGGCTGGCGCCTGGATCCTGGCGGGTGTTCGTGGGCCGCCACGGAGAGATGGTGCGTGGACTGCCGCTCGAGCTCGAGAGGCTCGAGACCGCATGGCTCGTTCCGCATGCCGAGCCCGCACGTTGGATCAGCAGGATCCCACGGGACCACCACTCCAGCCCGCTGTGTGTCGACCTCGACGGCGACGGGCTGCTCGAGGTTCTGCTGGCCACCAGCGAGGGGGCCTGCTGCTTCGACGCGCAAGGGAGCCTGCTTTGGCAGGTGCCCCTCGGCGCGGTCACCCGCTCGCACCCTTTGCCGTTGGATATCGACGGGGACGGTCAGCTCGAAGTGGTCTTTGACCGCGAGGCGGGGCTGGTATGCCTCGACGCGGAGGGCCGCCGGGTCTGGGAGTATGAGCTGGCGATGGCCGGGATGTCGGGCTTGGCTGGAGTCGATCTCGACGGGGACGGACGGCTGGAGGTGTTGGCCGGGGGGCGCAGCGAGCTGGCCTGCTTGGATGCCTGGGGTGCGTTGCTCTGGTGGCACAGCTTGCCCAGCCCTGCCAGCGCGCCGCCGCTGGGAGTCGTGAGCCTTGTGCAGGGCCTTCCGGCCGTCCTGCAGGCCTGTGGCGACCGGCTGGTATGCCTCGATGGCGGGGGCGTGCCGCTATGGAGCGCGGAGTTGCCAGGGGAGGCCTTCGCCGCGCCTGCGGTCGGAGACCTGGACGGAGACGGCGCACTGGAGATCCTGCTTGGTTGCGACGATGGCACGTTGCTCTGTTGGGACAGCCTGGGGAAAGAGCTCTGGCGGACCCCATTGGGCGGCGAAGTCTTGAGCTCGCCTGCGTTGGCGGGCAGCGATGTCTTCGTCGCGACCGACGCAGGCATCGTCGCCCTGGATGCTCGGGGGAAGCGGCTCTGGGACTTTCCGGACGCGGCTGGTTTCGGCGCGGCCCCGGTATTGCTTGACAGCGATGATGGCGAGGCTTGTGAGCTGCTGGCCGTTTCCGAGGCGGGAGAGCTGTTGCTGTTGGCAGCGGATCGAGGTGAGCCGCTGCTGCGCTGCCGGCTGGAAGCCTGGGTGGACCGGGAGCCTCAGGTTGTCGATCTCGAAGGGGACGGTAAGTTTGAGGTCATCGTCGCCGACCACGCGGGGATCCTGCATTGTCTGCCTTTGCCTGCAGGTCGTCGCTGGGAGGCTTGCATCTCCGAACCTCGGGGCCTGCGTGTCGAACAAGGAAACGTGATCGAGGTGGTGACCGAGAGAGGCGCGGGCATACGCTTCGACGAAGACGGAGGTGTGTTGAGCCGCTGGCCCGGGCATCCGGCCATCGAGGCCAGCATGCGCGCGACCCGTTTTCCCGCTGAGCTACCCCATTGGGTGTATGCGTTCGAAGGCGCCATGGCCGTGGCCCTGGGGCATGGTGGCGACTTGCTCTGGCGCGCAGAGGTGGGTGGCTCGCTCGTGGCCCGGTCTGCGCTGGAGTCCCGTATTCTGCTTCAAGACAAGGACTCGCTCCATTGCCTGGTGGCCGATGGGGGGCTGCTCTGGACGCGGAACCTGCGCTACGTGTCGGGCGCGGACGTGGACTCCACAGGGTTCTTCGCCGTGGATCCGGAAGGCAGGGTGCGTCGGACCGGCTTCGACGGAGTCGACCGCTGGGAGCTGCCCGGGGATCTGGCCCGGGTCTTTGCCCTGCAAACCTCTGCCGGGGAGGCAGCGGCGTTTCTGGCAGTCTCCGAGTCCGGGGATCTGGTGGGTCTGACAGTGGACGGAACCGTGGCCTGGCGACGGCCTGTCGGTCTTGCCATGGACGGAGAGCTCTTCTGCGTCAGCGCCCTCGTGCACGGAACCGTGTATGCCGTGCTCGGCTCGCAACGCTCCGGTCTGTATTGCTTCGACGGCTCCGGTGCGCTGCTCTGGCACCGCCCGATGGCGCATTGCGAGCTTCCACCGCAGTTCGGCGACCTCGACGGTGACGGCAGCAGCGAGCTTGTGGTGGTCGATCGCCTCAACATCGACGTCCTCGCGCTGGACGGCAGCGTGCGCTGGTCGCGTCGTCTCGGCCCTGTGGTCGGAATCCGCAGGGCTCCGCTGTTGGTCAACCTGGACGAGGGCCACGAAGCAGAGCTGCTCGTGTTGGCCACGGAGTTGAGCGCAGACAGGTCACGTCTGGTGTGCCTGAACCATGACGGCACCGTTCGTTGGGCGTCAAGCACGCGGAGCCAGGGGGTCTGGGCAGTGGCGGCCTTGCCTGCACGGCCGGGACAGCGCGGAGCTGTGGTGTTGGCGGACAACTTCGGCGTGGCCTGCTTCGCAGATCGGCGGCCTCCGGTCGTGCTATGGAGTGCCGAGCGTGCGCGCTGTTTCGGCGTGCAGCCGCCGCGTTGAGCTGACCGACCCACAAGTAGAGCGCGCAGGTGTCCCGTTCCGCGCCACAGGTCCCCCACACCAAGTGCCTGCCGGCCAAGACGTCGCCCTGCCCAGCGTGCAGGCGCATGTCTGCTTGCTTGGCGTCAGATTGCAGGGGGCCGGTACGGATTTTGCCACCATGCCTGCCGAGTGGCAGCTTTGGAGATCCCGATGACTGCAGCGGTCGAAATTCTCCCCGAAACCTGACGGGGCAGCACCTGCGGGGGCTGCTCCGGCTACCCACGAGGTGCATGATGCGAGGGCGCCTGGTTCTCGAAGCGCTGTTGCGCGTCGCGATCTACCTGTTGCTTTTCCTGGCCGCCTGGCAGCTTCGGTCGCTGGAGCCCGTGTACGGCCTGGTGCTGATGCTCGGCGTGCTCTGCGCCAACCTCAGCTACAGTCTGCGTTACTTCGTCAATGAGTTCCGCTTCGATCGCTTGATCCGCGGCCGGGCATCGATGGCCGTGGCCGCCCGCATCCAGACCCGCCGGCGCTCCCTGCGCTGGTATTGGGTGGTGCTCGCCAACCTCAGCCAGCTGTTTGTGTTTGCCTTCCTCTTCCAGACCTTCCACCAGTGGGAGGGGCAAGAGGTCTTCAGCTACGACCGCCCCCTGGGCTACGTCGATTGGCTGCTATACACAGTCGACTGCACCTTCAAGAGCATCCTCGACCTGCCCGAGATCTTCGGGCTGCATCTGCGCAACATCCGCCATCACGGTCTGGCCGGCGGTGCGATCGTGGCCTCGGTGCGCTTGATGATCTACAGCTTGCTGGTGACCGCTGTCGTACGCCGCTGGAACCGTTGGCTGCTGCTGCGCGAGACCGTGCTGGCGATGAACACCGCCCCCAGGCTGGCAGGCCGGCGCCTGGTGCGCATGGGAGAAGCCGCGCTGGCGCCGCTCGACGCCGCCTTGGCGGTGCCCGGTTTGTTGACCACCGCGAGCTCTGAGAGCGACCACCTGGTCCGCGACGGGCATTCGGAGGCGCTGCTGCAGGTCGCGTTGCGCAATCTCACCCTGGGCGCCCGCGCCGAGCGTCAGAACGCGGCTGTCTTCCTGGGCAGGTTGTGCTTGAAGGATCCCGGCAGCCGCCCCTGGTTCTGGACCATGCTCGAGGCGCTGCAGGCCGAGCCTGTCGCCGAGGTGCGGACACAGATCGTGCGTGCTCTCGGGCAGCTGCACGATCCACGCTTGCGGATGGCGCTGCGCGAGCAGCTCGACGATCAAGATCCGGCAGTCCGCTGCGAAACCGCGCGGGTCCTCGGGCATCAAGCCGACCGTGGGGCGGTGACGGCGCTGGCCGGTTGCCTCGACGATCCCGAGAGCAGCGTGCGGGTCGCCGTCATCCGCGCCCTGGGCCGCATCGGCGACGCCCACAGTCTGCACAGCTTGCGCCAGGCGCTGGCGGATCCGGCTCCAGAGGTGCACCGCGAGGCGCTGGTATCACTCGCCCATCTGCGGGACCCGCGCGTGGGCCCGGCGCTGTGCAGGTTGCTGCAGGCCGCCGACGCCAAGACCCGTCTGAGGGCGCTCGATTCGATCGGCCGGTTGCGGCCGACTGATGCCGGGGATGCCCTGGCTGCTTGCCTGGACGATGCGGCGGTGCTCGTCCGCGCCCGCGCCCTGCGGGTGCTGGCCGCTCTGCATCCGGCCCGTGCCCGGGCCGAGATCGCGGCGCGCAAGCCAGACGCCGCCTCTGCGGTGCGGCTGGCCTCGGCGGTCGTGCTGGCCGAAGATCCCCAGTCGGAGGTGGTGCCTCTGTTGGAGGCGCTGCTCCGGGATGGTGACGGACGCGTCCGGGCCCGCGCCATCGAGGGGCTGGGTCAGGTCCGCTGCGAGGCCTCCAACGCCATCCTGGCCCGGCTGCTGTCTGCAGACGACATCGATGATGCCGTCAACGCAGCCCGGGCGCTGGGGGAATCCGGCCTCAGCGCAGCCTGCCAACCGCTGGGCAAGGCGGCCGCAGATGGCAGCCGCCCGCACCTGGCCGCACAGGCCGCGCGTTCTCTTGGGAAACTGCAAAAACCCCCGGCGCGGAGAACGCGTGGACGGAAACAGCCGCAGGCAAGCGCGGCCGTCAGTCGCCGATGCGGTGGATCGCAGAGGCTGCGATCGTGCGGACAGTGAAGTCTTCGTCTTCGAGCAGCTGCTGCAAGGCGGGCAGAGCAGGGCGGGCCTGCGGGCCGATCTCGCCAAGCACATCGGCGGCCCGGGCCCGCACGAATGGAAGCCTTCTTCTGTAGCGGCGCTCTGTGCAGACTGCGGCAAAAATCGCTTCGCCAGCCACCACGGCGGCGGCCCGGGCCCGCCCGAATCGAAGCCGTCTTCTGTAGCGGCGCTCTGTGAGCGCCGGAAGGAGCCTTGGAAAAGGTAGCATCCAAGGGTTGCGGGTTCGCCCGTACGAGTCGGTGCCTTCGTCGGACAAAAACAGCCCGAGGCAAGCGCGGCCGTCAGTCGCCGATGCGGTGGATCGCAGAGGCTGCGATCGTGCGGACAGTGAAGTCTTCGTCGTTGAGCAGCCGCTGCAAGGCGGGCAGCGCAGGGCGGGCCAGCGGTCCGATCTCGCCGAGTACGTCGGCGGCCCGGGCCCGCACGTCGGGATCCTGCGAGGAGAGCCTCGCGACCAGCCCAGCGACCGCGGGAGCCCCCCGCTCTCCGAGGCTCTGCAGTCCCTCGGTCGCCGCGTCCCTGACGAGCACCGCCGGGTCGTTGAGAGCCTCGCACAATGCCTCCAGGCCGGTCCTGGCAGCGGGTGCCGCCGCAACCAGAGCCCTGGCTGCTGCGGCGCGTACGTTCGCATCGGCGTCCGCCGCGAGTGCTTGGCACAGGGCCGCCACGGCCGGCTCCTTCAACCCGCCCGCTGTGGCCAGCAGCGTCGCGGCCGCCTGGCGCACCAGGCTGTCCTCGTCCTGCAGCAGAAGCACCGCAGCCCTCGCCACCTCAGCATCGGTCGGCGGAGCGCTGGCGGCGAGCGCGAGCAGGGCGGCCCGTCGCACCGGCGCGTGCTCGTCGCCCAGCGCCAGCAGCAGAGCCGGGCGTCCCGGACTTCCCAGGCCCGTGAGCACCTCGACAGCCGCGAGCCGCACAAACGGCGAGCCGTCGCTCAGGGCTTCGCGGAGTCCGGCGGTCGCGGCTCCCCCGACCTCCCCCAGGCCATGGAGCGCGGCGATGCGGGCGTCTGCTTGCTGTTCCGTCCGCAGGCTCGCGAGCAGCCTCGCCAGGCCGACCTCCCCCAAACCTGCCAATGCCTCAGCAGCTTCCCGGCGCACAGCCGCCGAACGGTTGCGCAGCGCCGTCGCCAGTACAGAAGCGCTCGCCTCTCCTCCTCCGGCAAGGATGCGCACGAGCGTCCGATGGAAGCGTTCGACTTCGTCGGGGAACAGGTCGCGGTCGCGCGTGTCCTGCAGAGCGTCCAAGAACGCGCCGTCCGGAGCACAGCCCAGCTCTGCGAGGGCCTCGGCGACCTCCAGGCGCACGAACAGGTCGACGTCATCGAGCGCCTCGATCAGGCTCGGTACGGCCTCCTGCCCGCAGGCGGCGAGCGCGGCGACCGCCTGCAGACGGACTTCGGGATCGTGCGAGGCGAGTACCAGCGCCAGTGAATCGACCCTGGTCTGGCCTTGCGGGCTGGCTGCGCCAGAATCTGGCTGCGTTCCCTGCACGGCCGGAGCCGCATCACCGCAACCCAGCAGCAGAAACAACGTCAGCGCAAGCAAAGACACAGACACTTGCGCTCGACGGGCCAGCGATGGACAGACCAACATGGTGGCAGTTACTCCCGAATTGGCGCCTGTGGTGTGGGACCGTCCAAGTGGGCGACGGGCGGGCCTTTCGCGGCATGCAGACCCGGTCAGGACGCGGGTTTGGCCTGCGCCCGCCAGGCCTTCCACGCCTTGAGGACCTGCTCGTCGAACAGCTTCGACGGCGTGCAGCTGATGCCCAGGTCGGCGAGGGCCTGCGTCATCTCCATCACCGGGCCCGCCCCGTCGCCCTTGAACAATCCCTCCCGAGCTTCCTCGGGTAGCTGTTCGTCGTCCATCCAGGGCAACAGCATGAAGCGTGGCGGGATGTGTGCGTTCGGGTTGTTCGGCTCCTGCTTTGCCGGGTCGTCCTTCCACTTCTGCGCCAGCCCGGACATGCGGTCATAGTCGAGCTCCGCGACAAAGCACTGCACGGCGAGCGCGCCTTCGTTCTTCTCGATCTCGCGCAAGACCTCGCCCACCTTCTTGAGCGTCAGGTCAGGGTTGGCCAGCACGAACTGGTATTTCTTGCCCGTACGCAGCGTGACACCCTTGTGGAGCTCGCCGTTCTCGAAGCGATGCGAACCCTGGTCGCTCAGAGGCGTATCCTTGGAAGTGTCGGCCGCGGGATCGCTCAACGCCATGCCTCCTGCCGGGACCCGAGGCGACCGACCGAGGCGAGCCACGCCCAGTACATCCGAAATGTCTGCTCGTCGTAGACACCGTGTGTGGGTAGCTCGAAACCCAATGAGCACAAGGCTTCTTGGAAGTCAGCGATCTCTGGACCCTCCATACCGAGCAGCAACAGGTAGCGTTGGTCGACCAGCGACGCGGCGTTGTCCGGATCTCCGGCAAGTCCCCTGCGCGCCCTGCGGATCAGCTGGTCGTAGTCGAGCAGGGCCGCAAATTGCCGTGCCACGATCAAGCCCTCAAGCCGCTCGAGCTCGGCCAGGATCTCCTGCAGATCCCGCAGGCTGATCCCGCTGGCCAAGACCCGTGATTCACGTGCAGTCAACGATGAGGATGTGTCGCGCAGCATCTGTTTCTCTCTCTGTTCGAGCTCTGTTCAGCGCCGCCCGTCAGGGTCTTCAGCCGCGCTTCGGTGTCTGGACCGTTTCGGGTGTATCGCGCCCGTCGTGCACGTCCTCGGGCTCGATGCCCTGGGGGGTGTCCAACTCTGGCGGGGCGGCAGCGGCGGGCCCGCCATCCTCGCCGCCGGCCGCGAAGCCCGTCATCAGGCGCCCGTCCTTGGGTGCTTCGCCCAACCCCGCCTTCCAGCGATCTTCGGGACTGCGTCCCTTCTCGAGCGCCTCTTCGACGATGTCCCCCTTGCCCGCTTCTTGCTTGAAGAACCCCAGCTCGTCGTGGAAGCCGGGAAAGAGCTCGAGTCTGAAATCGAACTCTTTGCGTGGCAGACGGGCCTCGATGCGCCCGCCTTGGGTCTCGAGGGTCCGCTCGCGCCCGGTCGCCGGGTCGGTCACTCGGATCTTGGTGCCGTCCGGCAGCGGCTGGTCGGCGTCGTCGGTGTAGGTCTGCGAAAAAAGCGCGCGCGGGTCGAGCCAGCTGGCACCGCCGAGCACGCCGTCGGCACGGCTCGCCGAGCCCGCTTTGTCCTTCAACAGCTTGCGTCCGAGCTCGTGGTTCCGATGGTCGGGAACCTTGATCACCACCGGCTTGCCGTCTTTGTCCCTGGCAGTCAGCATGTCGGGATTCGGTACCAGCGCCTGGTTGAAGCGCCAGAGGTCTTCCCAGTTGTCGATCTGGAAGCTCTCGGCGACCTTCTCGAAGGTATCGCCTTCCTTGACGGGGTAGTCGACAGTGGGGACACCCGTTGGTTGTGGGGGTGCAGGGGAATCTGCCATCTGCTACTCCGGAGTAGGGAGAAACGCTCGTTATAGTTGTAAGTATAAGAAGAGTTGAGACAGTTTCCAAAAGAGCCCCGGTGATCCTAGCCACTATGGGGCCTCCCAGCGAAGAGTGACACAGCATGCCGGAAAACACCAGCGAGCACACCATCCGGACCAGTTACGGCAGTCGTAGAGTCAAGGTGCCTGTCAGCTGGAAGCTGAGCAAGATCGAGATCTGGAAGATGGATCCCTCCGGAAAATACCAGGAGCACGGCGACTTCTCGCCCATCCGCCCGGAAGAGGCCTACATCCTCCAACCCGACAAAGACCTGCCCGGCATGGTCAAGGCGAGCCAGGTCCGGATCACTCCCAGCGCCGAAGAGCTCAAACACCTCGACGAGCAGAAGAGCGAGAAATACTTCACCCGCTACACAGTGCAGGCCGGCGATACCCTGCAAGCGCTGGCCGACCCGGTCTCTGGCGCCCAGCGCGCCTCGATCCACAAACTCTACGACGACTTGAAAAAGAAGCGCGAAGAGTTCGAGCAGAAACTCGCCGCGCTGCCTCGCGAACAGCGCGCGATGACCGTCGAGAAGCTCGCACGCACAGACGGTCTGCGCATCCCTCAGACCATGCCCTGCCTCTGGGACGTGCTCGACCAGCTCGAGCTGGGGGTGAGCTGCGAGCCCTGGCCTGGCAAGCAGACCGACGAAAACCGCTGCATCGTGCCGTGGCTCAAGGCGCTGCCCGAAGAGCAGCTGAAGAAGAGCGACGTCTGCTACATCGCCGGCACCGACCTCAAGGGCGACATGGACCTGACGGCGCTTTTCAGCAAGCCCTGGACCGAGATCTCGATCGGTGAGGAGACGAAAACGGACACCGGCTGGCGCCTCACTCCCTCGGAGACCTACCTGGGCCGGGCCCGAAAGTTCCACGACGAACAGGTGCAGTGTTCCTACATAGGCGAGGACACGACCAACGCCGAACGGCCGATCAAGTTCAACGATGGCGCGGGGGCCTGGTTCCGCGCCGCCTGGGATGTCGAGGTCGACACCAAGGCCGAGTTCGACGTCAGCTGGTCGAAGGTGCGGCGCGAGACCGACGGCGAGAAGACGCGCTACATCCGCACCGTCGATCAAGGCGGGGGTGCGGTCGAGATCGTGACCGAGCTCGGCAAATTCGAAGAGACCGGGGGCAAGGGCTCCGCGACGTTCACACCTCAGGAGGGCGGCACAGGAACGCGCAGCTGGAGCGACGCGGGGGACTACGAGACCGTGGTCACGCTGCCGGATGGCAGGGTCAAGACCTGCAAGCGGGTCGCGGTCGGGGATGGCTGGTCTGAGGTCTGTTCGATTGCGCATCCGGATGGGTCGAAGGAACAGTGGACGAAGACCGACGCGGACTGCCGCTACGCCAAGACCAACGCCCAGGGAACCGTCGTCGCGACTTGCGTGCGGGCCAGCCACAAAGAGCGTGAATGGACCTCAACGCTGCCGGACGGCACGGTCATCCGCGAGCAACGCAGCGAGCCGGACTGGAACGACAAACGCTGGCAGAAGAAGAACGAGAAGACGGGCGAGACCGCTGTCTACGTCCGCAGTCACCGCGATCGCACCGAGACCGAGGAGATCACGGTCGGGCAGACACGACGCATGTACCTGAGCAGCTCTGAAACCTGGGATGACCAGACCCGCGTCTCGACGCACAGCATGAGCTTTGAACAGAAGGACGCTGCGGGCGCGAACGTGCTCTCGCTGCAAGGCTTCATCCGTTTCGACAACCTGAAGCGCGAGAATCTATACCGGCTGATCACTACCGTGGGCAACGCCGCGCCCACAACCGTGGAAGGCGCGGAAGACCGCCAGGTCAAGGTCAACATCGCGGGCAAAGAAGAGGAGCGCTCGATCTACAGCTGGGTGGACGTCCCGGCTTGTCTGCATGACGCGTTCGAGAAGTGCTTCGCCGGGCTCATCCACGAGGTCGATGAGGCGACCAGGACCGATGGCAGTCTGCCCTTCAACGAGTCCGAGCTGAGCGAGGATTCCAAGGACTACCGGACCTTGTCCCAGGTCGGCAAGAAAGCCGTAAACCGACGCTACACGCGCCCTGTCGGGGCCGGTGACGACCAGAAGGTGCTCGAGGCCGAGACCGAGATCTTCCTGACCGAGCACAGGGGCATGAAGCTGCCCGGCGACGAGCGGCTGCTGACCACCAAGATCTTTGACAAGGGTGCAGTGGTCAAGATCCAGGAGCTGCGGGCCATCGAGCTGGGTTCGGACAAAGAAGAAGCCTATGAGCTGATCTCCGCGGAGGAACGCAAGACGGACGGGACGGGCGTCGTCCGCCACAGGGTGCGCAAGTACATCTACGAATTCAGCGAGAAGACCGCTGATGGCACGCCGACGCGTCCGAAGATCCAGCGCGAAGAGCGCCTCGAGACCTGGCGTCACAAAGTGCCCGAAGGCCGCAATCAGCTGGTCAACAACCGCCTGCACAAGCAGGTGCGGGCTGTAACCGTGAGCCACCAGTTCGGCGCCGAGAAGAAGACCACGAAGTTCCACGCCAGCGAGGAGTTCGACCGCTACATCACCGAGTTCTGCATTCTGGGGGGCGGGGGCAACGTCTATGTCGTGCCCGGGCAACGGCGCGGCTTCTTGCATGACCCTACCACCGGCGAACGCCTTCCGCGGCCCGAGGGCACGCAGGACGACTTCATCCCCAGCCATGCCAGCTACAAGGGCGTGGAGACCGGCTGGGAGAACGGCGCCCAGAAGTACACCTTCCCGTACGTCGTCAGCCGGTCGATCCGCTTGGGAGACATGCTCGAGGACGTCTTCGAGCTCCACGACGCACAGGGCAAGGTCACCGGTACGAAGGCGGCCATCGACCCCTTCCGGGAGATCCTCGGTTCGCTGGGGGGCGATGCGGTCATCCGTGAGCAACGAGAGCGTTGGGACATCTACTACAACGGCAACCTCGACCGGCCGCGCCCGACGTTCCAGCTCAAATCGCTCACCTCCTCGATGAAGCTGCTGAACTACCGCGGAGAGGTGCTCGGCACCGTCACGCTCAAGCACCCGATCGAAGCGGGGGCCGATCCGGCCGACTACCGCTTTGAGGCCGCGCACAACCCGTACAAAGACTACGGCGTCTTTGGGCTCTCGGTGTTTCAATCGGCGGATGTCGACCGGGGCTTCTGCTGTGTCGATGTCCGCGGCCTGCGCGAGACCAGCAGCTTCTCGCTGGCCGATGGCAGCCAGCGCACGCTGCAGTTCTGGAACCCGGCGCGGGTCCAGTACGAGCTGACCGCCGGGGCAGAGAGCATCGGCCACGGTGTGCTGGTGGTCGGGGACGACCACGACGGGGCCCTGTACCTGGTGCACGAGAACCTGGGCGACCCAGGGTTGGAGGGCCACACCCGCGTCGTGCTGCCGGGCGAGAAGCTGGCCGAGCAGATTCTGGTCAAGAAGGGCCCGACCATGCAGCCGTTCTCGCTGCGTGTCTCAGTGCAGCAGGACGCCTACCGCTTCCGCCCCGTGGTGCGCCGCCTCAAGGCCACCGACGCGACGCCCTGGGAGGCGATGCGCGCCGAGTGGTTCGCCGAGGAAGCCCGCTTGCGCGGCGAGATCACAAAGGCCATCAGCCAAGGAGAGGCGGACTGGCGGGCGGAACTGGCCAAAGACGGCCTGACCGACGAAGAGTCCAAGCGGCTCGCCGCGCTCAAGCATCTGGTCGAGCAGCCGCTGCTGCCCATCGAGCTGTACCGGGCCAACGCCGACCTGCTGCGCGACCGCTTGCGGACTGAGTTGCAGAAGGCCGCGGTGGAGTTCCAGGCCAAGAAAGATGCCATCAGCGGCTTGGAAAAGAAGCTGGCCGAAGCCGTCGACGCCTGGGACACCAAACAGAAGGTCTGGCAGAACCGCATCGAGCCACAGCACACCTGGGAGGTCGAAGGAACCAAGCCGACCGGTACATTGGCCGATGCCTTCCCGGACCTCAAGGCGATGCAGCAGGCCAACGAAGAGCTCGAGAAGGAAGTCGCGGGCCACCTCAAGGAGATGGCGAGCCTCGACGACCAACTCGAGGCCGAGCGCAAGGCTCGTCAGAACATCCAGAACCGCCTGACCGACCCTCTGGCCTGCCTGACGGACCTGCTCGAGTCCGGAAAGGAGCTGCGCATCCCCAAGGTCTTCGCCCAGCGCGGGATTCCCTATGCCTTGCGCTCGAGCCTGTGGTTGGTGATGTATCCCTTCCCGGCCAAGGCCGACAGGCGCCTCGAGGCCCTCAAGGCCGGGGACCTGCCGCACTCGCTGGTGCTGACCGGCTTTCTGCGGGGAGTGCCCGACGGCGACGAAGCACGGAACAAGCTCGCCCAGGTCCAGCCCGCCACCATCGGCGAGGACCCGAAGACGCGCATCGGTTGGGGCATGCGCTTCATCTGGCCGCAAGAAGACAGCAGCATCCAGTTCATCCCGGAAGACTCGTCGAACGAGAAGTTGCGCGGCTGCGCGATCTGGCGCGGCTCGTTGGTCGTCTGCGACAACAACCGGCATCCCGATGATGCCGAGAAGTTTCTGCGCCGTCTGAAGCTGTATGGAACCAAAGAAGGCGCAGGCGAAAAAGACTCGAAGGAAGCTCCCGAGGGGCTGGACAAGCTTATCGAGACCATGGTCGCGACTCTGGAGCCGCCGGATCCCTCGGCGGACAAGCAGGTCAGCGTCAAGAAGAAGGAGGGAGACGAGGAGGTGGTCGAGGACTTCGTGGCCTCGGGTATTCCCTGCTCACCCTACCGCGCGCACTTCCTCGAGACGATGGTCAACGTCTACGACCGACGCTTTCTCAGCGTCCGTCCGCGCGGACCGCAAGACCGGGACGAGCACAGCTATGTGGCGCGGCCGAGCATCATCTCCCTGGCCAACGGCAACGA
The DNA here is from genome assembly GCA_029260765.1 of Planctomycetota bacterium. Lineage (GTDB taxonomy): Bacteria > Planctomycetota > J058 > JAJDCP01 > JAJDCP01 > JAJDCP01. The sequence continues at coordinate 69,755 of JAJDCP010000112.1, read as the reverse complement.
GGTCACGGTCGAGGGCAACACCGATCTGCGCAAATACAAGGCCCTGATCGACAAGTACAAGCTGTTCATGTGGAACATCCTCTACCTGCGCTGGCGCATCGAAGAACAGAACCTGTACTGGTCGCACACCTGGATCACCGACTCGAGCATCACCGAAGAGCAGGAGCGCAACGAGAAACGCAAGCAGTACAACTTCTTCTACGGCTACGACACCAGCGACCCGGACAAGCTGCGGGACTTCTGGGACAAGTCCTTCGGCGACTACTTCGGCTCGATGCTGCAGCGGGTGATCATCGAGGACCGCGTCGAGCAAGAGCAACCCACCACCAGCGACCGGAGCGCGCCGGGTGCGGGCCAGGGCGACCGTCTGCAGACCATCCCGATGGAGCGCCTGCCAGGACGCCTGCAGTCGAGCCCGATCCACGCCACCCTGCGCCAGCGGATCGCGGGTCCCGATTCCCTCGGTCTGCGCATGCTGCCCGCGGAAGTCGCCGAGGCGATGGGCGCCTTCGAGCGCAGCGAAGAGATGCAGGAAGCCGGGCAGGGGCTGTTCGTCAACAACATCGACTCCTACAAAGAGCACGGCAAGCTCGTCAAGGCGTACGAGGTCTATCTCGAAGATCTCAAGAAACGCAAGGGCGCGACCGAAGCGCAGAAGATCCAGGCCGAGATCGACCTGTTCTGGTCGCGGATCAAGCGGGAGCTCGGCGCGGCGTTTTTCTTCCACCTGATCAAGCTCGGGCTCTTCGTCCTGCGCAGGGCGAAGGTGATGGGCAAGATGTCGGACAAGTTCTTCGATCCCAACAACGCCTTCTTCATGAGCCTGTTCAACGTGATCGAGGCCTGGACCGAGTGGAAAGACGTCGGATTGGGGGCTGCCAGCGCCAACTGGAAGGCCCACGACGTGTGGGAAGCCAAGAAGCGCGCCAGCGCCCGCGGCTACTCGAATATCAAACAGGTCGGCTATTCGCTGTTCAGCCCGCAATTCGGCATGGACAACGAGGCCGACGAGAAGTCAGCGGCGGACAAGGCCTATGAATCCTGGCGCGAGGAGAACAAGCGCGCCACCGAGACGTCCGGCAAAAAACAGGCGGAATACCAGAACAGCCTGAAGGATCTACGGGCCGAGCGTCAGGCCGGCCAGCGCGCACGGGTGCAGGCGGGGCTGGTGCAGGCACAGATCGATGGTATGAAGGCGCGCGGAGAGGGGGGCGAAAAACTCGCCGCGCTCCAGAGCAAGCAGCAGGCCCACGCGACTGCGCATGCCGAGTCCGTGCAGCGCCGCAGCGAGAAGATCGGGAGCGTCAAAAAGAAGGCAGAGAGTTTCCGCAAGGCCGAGGAGGTCAAGAAGAAGGTCCGCAAGACCAAGGTGCTCGACAAGGGCGCCATCAGACAGGAAGTGACCGAAGAGGGCAAGGACGGCAAGACGACCAAGACCAAGCGCTTCGGCGAACGCACGCCCTTCGCTTCGGGAGGCTACGACTACGACCCGATGGCCTGCCTGCACAAGGTCTTTGCCGTGGTCGGTTACGAGGCAAAGATCGGCTGGAGCATGACGTTCATCTGGTGGCTGCTCAAGCTGACCTTTACGGTCTATATACGGGTGGTCGGCAGCATCACCTTTGGCTGGCAATGGCGCAGCCACACCCCCGATGATGACAAGCAGGAGAAGAAGGACGACAAAGGAACCTGGTCGGACGTACGGCGGCACCTGCATCGCAGCATCTATGCGAGCGAGGCCGACCTGGCAGCGGTCATCATCGACCTGCACAAGCAGGACAGCGGCGCGCAGGACCGGACCGATCTGCTGACCGATGTCGCCTCGTGGTGGAAACACGGCCAGACCGACACGACCACGCGCAAGTTCGGGCGCAAGACGATCTTCATCAACAACGCCGAAGGCGACGAGGCCGGCAATTGGGACGACCGGCTGGATCGCTGGATCAGCCATGCGCTCGAAGACGCCTACCCACAGTTCCCGGTCAAAGAGACGAATGCGCAGAAGCGCACGCGCGCTCTCGAGATGAACAAGGCGCTCGAGGAGCTGCGCGCCAGCGCGCAGGAGGCGGGCACTCCCGCAGCGCAGCTGGCGGAGCAGGAGCAGGAGCTACAGCGCACCTTCTTCCTCCAGCAGCCGAGTCTGGTGGCGACGCTCGATGTGGACAAGACCAACAAGGTTCCTTGCCCGGCGTGCCAGGGGACAAAGAAGATGCAGGACCCGGAGAGTCCGCAGCCGCGGCGTGTCGACTGCCGTCTGTGCGAGAAAGTCGGCAGCGTGAACGAGCACGACCTGGACCTGTACAACTTCTGCCAACCCGCCCATCCGCTGCGCTATCTGGTCGTGCCCAGTAAGTTCTGGGCGAAACATCGGGCGCACTTCCAGACCAATGAGAGCAAGGCTGGGGGCGGCGGCCGATTGAAGTACGGCTACTTCGTGCAGGCCCTGTGGAACAACGCCTGCCAGACCGCCCCGGGCGTCTCGCAAGTGCAGATGTATACCACCAAGTACAAGAAGGAGGACGGCTACGACCTGCTCAACGACATGTGGCCGGCGACCCTGCCGCTGAGCATGTGGTTTATCGGCGGCGAGATCCAGGTGATCCCGGGGCTCGACATCGAGGTCGCGCCGATCTGGGACATCATCTTGGACCAGGTCAAAGACAACCCCTTCTTGAAGGCTGTGAGCAAGGCGATGGAGTGGTGCGAGGTCAAGATCACCGGCAATCTCAGCTTCCCCTTGACGCTCAGTGTCGACAAGAAGCTCTACCTGCAGATCACGCTCGGTGCCGACGCCTCGGTCGCCTTCCACTGCCTGGGCTTCACCGCCCAGGCGCGGCTGCTGTCGGCCAAGATCCTGTGGGGCGACTGGTGGCTCGGGGCGCGCCAGCGTCAGTCGCGGCTGGAGTTCATGGCGGGGGAGACCATCATCCTCGAGCGGGCCTACAACTTCATGCAGCCGTGGAAGTAGGCACGGGCAGGCGCCGGCCGCAGCCCCTGCCACGCTCCGTGGATCGGAGCTGCGCGCTCGCGAAGTAGATCAGCTTGCAAAGAAGCAGCGCCGCCTTGAGGGGGCACGGTCCGTGGCGGCACAGGCGCGGTGCCCTGCTCAGAAGGAGATCCACAGGCCGCCGGAGTAGCGATGACCGCAACCCATGCCATGGACATGGCCGGTGTGGTAGTAGCGGCGCCCACGGTAGTAGTAGTGCCCGCAGTGGTAGTCGCAGACGTGATAGCTGCTGATCACCACCGAGGCGCGGGGAGGATTCTGCCACCAGCGGCCGTCATAGTAGTAGTGTCCACAGCCATAGTCGTGCCGATGGCTGCTGACATACGACCAGCTGCTCCCGCCGTAGTAGTGGCCGCAGTACGCATCGTGATAGTGGCCGCCCCGGAGGCGGCAGGCACCCAGGCTCATCATCGCCAGCCCCAGGAGCAGTCCACGGAAGAGTGTCGTTTTCATCGAGTCACCCTCAATTGGGAAGATGCTTTGCAGCCCCATCAGGTATAGCATACACGCACTGAAAGTACGGGAGCTGTCATGAAGAACCTTTTCTTGTGGATCTGCCTGGGGGCACTTGCCAACCTGGCCGGTTGTGCCAGCGGACCGACACCGATGCAGCCCGAAGATCTGGTCATTCCCGATTACTTCGGCCTGCACGCGAACGCCGCAGCGGGCCAATGGGTGGAAGTCACCAGCGCGTCCAAGCTCGAAGACGGCAGCTGGCACCGCACCCAGCGTCGGGTGGCGCTCGTCGGCAAGCAGGCGGGCACTTGGCAGGTGGAGGTCGATGCCAGCGCCAACAATGGCTGGATTCTTGCGCTTGAGGTTGACGAGCAGGGCAAGGTGGCGGCGGCCTGGGCCGGCAAGCCCGACTCCTCCGAGCGGCTGGCGTTGCATCTGCAACAGGTCGAGCCGCCGAGCGCCGTCGAGACGCAGCCAGGCCAGGCCGATACGGTGCGCGTCAAGGCTGGCAGCTTTGCGTGCCGACGCGTGGACAGCGAGACGCCGGACGGTCCGGCCCAGACCTGGTCCGGAACCGAGGACGCCGCTGGGCTGCTGCTCAAGGTCGAGGCGCCCGGGGTCCGCTACGAGCTGGCGTCGCTGGAGACCAGGACTCTGCGGGTCGGATCCCAGAGCTTCACTTGCCGCGTGGCCCGTTACGACAACGGCGAGACCCTGTGGCGCAGCGCTGAGCCAGCCTGGTTCGGTCGTTCGGTGCTGAAGCTCGAGACTCCAGATTTCAGCTTGGAGCTGAGCGCCTGCGGAGATGACGCACGGCCGACCTTGGCCTGGCCCGGCGGATCCTGAGCCCAGAGCTCCGGACAGGGGCTCGTAGTGGGTCTCAGGGGAGGGCGCTCTCGGCGGTCTAAGACCGCTGCAGCCCCTGCCACGCTCAGTGGATCGGACCTACGCTGGCGAAATAGATCAGCTCGAAAGGAAGCAGCGCCGCATCGAGCGGCACGGTCAGTGGCATCAGCAGCACACGCCAGCTGGCGCCGGCCACGTCGGCCTCGACGGGCTGGTCGGTGAAGGCTGGATAGCGGATCGTGGCGCCGTCGATAGACAGCGCACCTGAAGGCAGCAGCGTGACGCGGGCGCCGTCTGTCTGCTCGAGATCCTGGTCACCAGGGGGGCCGCCGGCAGCCTCCCCGAAGGGTTCGACTTCTTCCAGGGGAAGCAGCCTGAGCTTGCGGCCCCCGGCCCCGATTCCAACCTCGATCTCGGCGGCGCCCCGCTCGCCAGCGAGCGTCTCGAACAGCACCTGGATGCGCGTGACGGGGCCGCTCAGCGCACGCGTCCCCAGCACTCTGCTGGCTGTGGGTCCAGGCAGGTGTAGCTCGAAGGCTGCAAGCATGCACTCGAGTTGGCGTCCCTCGTCGACCAACCGAACCTGCGCGCCGCCAGCCCCTTGCCAGGTCGAAGCGATCGGCTGCAGGGCCTGGCGGGCGGCCCGAGCGCGGGGTTGAGGCAGCAGGGGCGGCCGCAGGCTGAAGAAGCGTGTCCCTCGCGTGGGGAAATCTACAGACAAGACCAGCTCGCCGTTGGAGCCCACGCCGAGTTGGCGGATCTGCCCACTCTCCAGCGGCTTTTCGAGCGCGCTGTAGCCGGCCCAGACGGCGCTGCTCACACAGCCCGGCATGCCGAGGCACAGGACGAGCAGGCAGGCATGGAAGAGCCACGGCCGTGCTGCTGCTTCTCTACGCGTCAGGATCTGCACCATCAAGTGCGCCCGTCATTCCTCTGGAAAGTACGGCCCATGCCAGCGAGTGCGCCATTGCGCGGGCTCGAGCTCGTCCTGGGTCAGGATCCACTCGAGGTAGAAGAGCGCACGCCGCGTGGTGTGGCCGTGCCAGATCAAGTCCACCCGCAGGCGCAATTCCAAGCTACCCGCTGCGGACACCCTGTGCAACTCGCGCACGCGGCCTACGGCACGCGCGTCGCCCGCGCCGCGGTCGAAACCACAAGCCAGGACAGCGTCGATGGTCGGCGCCGGGCTGCCCGGCGCACGAAACAGGCTCGCCATACCCCAGGGTCCGACCAGGCTGGGAATCAGCTGGTACTGCTCGTCGTCATTCGCCGCGCAGTGCGCGAGAACCGCTTCATGAAAGGGGTCGGGCAGGCTGAGGAAGGCGAGCGAGCCCTCTTCCGGTTCCCCTTCCACGCGCAGATTACGGTTCTCCCACAAGGCGTCCAGCACCGCCAGCCAGGTCGCAGCGCCGTGCCGATTGAGCCCGATGACGGCATACCCCTCGGCGAACACGCTGTCCGTGTGGTCGATCAAGAACAGGCACGCCACGCCCTCGCCGTCGGTGTGGACGTCGATGCGGTACTCGGGGCGTCCTGCTTTGATGATCTCCAACACATAGGAGTGCGAGAGGGTCTCGCCGTCGGCGAGGTACAGGCTATCGTCGGCGGCCAGCCGCAGAGGCTGGAGCGCTTCCACCGACAGTCCTTTGTGCGGCAGCTCTGGGTTGGGGCGTTCGCGAGCGTTATCGCTGGTCCAGTAGACGCCGTCCCAGGTTGCGTCGCGGAAGCGGTAGAGCACGAGACTGTCCGCGTCGCTGCCGAGCATCTCTGCCAGGCCGGCCAGAGCTGCCTCCTGGGCGCTGGCGTGGCACAGCAGGGCGAGAAGGCTGACCAGGATCTTGCGCATGAGGGAACTCCAATAATGGAGGATGGGTCCGGGAGCCCGGGGACCGAATCGCTGGGCCAGGGGGCCTACATCTCAGGCATCGCCGCCCAACGCGGCCGCGGGCGTTGCTGCAGCTCGTCTGCGTCGAGCCGGTAGAACTCCAGTACCGAGGAGCGGATGCGCGCGAGGTCCTCTTCGGGCGCCTTGATCCCCACCATCTCCCGCATGCTGCGTACGCGCTCGAGCACTTCGTCGGTCCAGCCGTACACGAACTCGTCGTGGAGCTGCAGCAGCTCGTCGCCGGGCAGGTCGGGCAGGCGCAGCATCGGCTTGAAGTGGGACACCGGCTCGGAGTCGAAGTTCTCGGGCAGCAGGTTTTCCTCGCGGCAGGTCTTCTCCAGTGGGGTCGCTGGGTAGGGGTAGAAGTACCAGACCGTGATGTTGCCCGGTTTCAGCTGCCGGTGCAGCTGCATGGTCGCCAGGATGTCTTCGCGGGTCTCGCCCGGGAACCCGACGATGTAGTTGGCGTTGGTCTGGATGCCCCGTTCATGGCACAACTGGAAGGCCTTGATGATGGTCTCGTTGGTCATCTTGCGGCGCAGCACGATCTTGCGCAGCCGGGCGCTGCCGCTCTCGACGCCGAAACTGACCACCTCGAGGTTGGCCGCCCGCAAGGCGTCGAGCACTTCCGCATCGACCGTGTCGACCCGGGTGATGATCGTGAACGGGACACGCACCTCGCGCCCGTAGACCTCGGCGAACTCCAGGGCCCACTTGCGCGGGATGGTGAAGACATCGTCGATGAACTGGAAGTGGTGCACCGGCATGATGGACATGATGTGCTTGACTTCGTCGATCACATTGCGCACCGAGCGGCGGCGCAGGAAATTGCCGTTGTTCTTGTACATCTGGTGGAAGGCCGGCACGGCGCAGAAGGTGCACTTGAACGGGCAACCACGCCCGGTCAGCACCTGCACGATGCCCGACTGCCACTCGCGGAACATCTCGTGGTCCGGCCATGGCAGCGTGTCGAGGTCTTCGATGGCCGGCCGTATCTTGTTCTTGATCAGCCGGCCTTCAGACTTGAACCAGAAGTTCTCGATGTCGAGGTAGGGCTCGCCTGCCTGCAGCCGCTGGAGCAGCTCGAGCAGCGGGTATTCGCCCTCACCCACGCAGACTGCGTCGATGGCTGTATGCGAGATCACATCGTCGGGCCGGAAGGTCGGGTGGATGCCGCCTGCGACGATCATCGCGTCCGGCACCGCCACCCGGATCGCGGGCAGCAACTCGCGAGCCCGCAGCCAGTCGGAGGTCATCATCGAGGCGCCGACCAGCTCGGGCTCACGAGCTTTGACCTCGGCGGCGGCCTTGTCGGCAGGCCAGTCGCGCGGGATGTGCAGCCAGTCCACGGGGAAGCCGCACTTCTTCAGAAATGACGAGAGAGTCGCCATGCCGAAGTAGATCGAGTGTGTGTGGATGTGCGTGTCGAAAGTCAGAAACAGCATGTCCAGGCGTCTCCCGCAACAATGGCTACCAGTACAGTCCAGAATACCGGCGGGCCCACCTGAACCCAAGCTACAGTCTTTTCAGGGCGAGGTATCTTCGGGCGAGCGACGACAGAGTCGGTAGAGTGCCAGCCCCTCAGCCAGGACAGAGCGCTCGACCTGCCAACCGGCGGGCGTGTCGGCGAAGAAAGCGGCGGTGGCGGGGCGCTCGGGGTCGGTCAGCCAGACCTGCCCTCCATGTGCGAGCGCTTGCTCCAGGCTGTTCCAGAGAGCCTGGTGGCTCTGCTCCTCGTACAGCAGGTCCGCGCCGACCACCAAAGGAAAGCGCCGCGGCAGGGCCTCGCCCCATGCGTAGCGCAGCGTCTGTACTTTGGTGTCGAGTCCGTTGCGGCGCGCGCTCTCGGCGACCATCTCCAGGCACAGCCCTGCGGCGTCGCTCGCCAGGGCCTGCAAACCGCGCTGGGCCGCTGCGAGCGAAGCGAGTCCCAGGCCACAACCCAACTCCAGCAGGGGACCGTCGGGAGCCGGCTCCGCCTGCAACAGCATCAAGGCCAGGGCGTGCGCGCTGGGCCACAGCTCGCAGCTGAAGCCGTCCGGTCCGCGGTCTTCCTCCTCGAGGTAACACTCGATCGCGCAGTAGGGATCGGCGGGCCGCACGAGCTGGATCGTATGGCCCCCGATCTCGAGGTTTTCGGCGCTCAGATCGAAGGGCAGCTCGTCGTCCATAGACTGTTTCCTCAGGGCTGGCTCGCAAGAAGGATAGCGCGGAAAATGAAGTTGTTGAAGGACGGACGAAAGTCGCGCGGCTTTTTGGACGATATTTCTTGCAGATGAGCCCATCCTGCCCAGACTGCGCAGATCGGGAATTCGGAGGAACGGACGTGCGCCTGAAACGCCTGGAGCTATGTGGTTTCAAATCGTTCGTCGACAAGACCGTGCTGCATTTCGAGCCGGGGATGACAGCCATCGTCGGCCCCAATGGCTGCGGCAAGAGCAATGTCGTGGATGCGCTGCGCTGGGTGCTCGGCGAACAGAGCGCCCGCAACCTGCGCGCCAAGAGCATGTCCGATGTGCTCTTCAACGGCAGCGGGGGGCGCAAACCCACGGGTTTCTGCGAGACCATCGTCACCTTTGAGAATACCGAAGGCGCCCTCGGGGGCACAGCCGAGATCGGAGTGGGGCGGCGGCTGTTCCGCAGCGGTGAGAGTGAGTATTCGATCAACAAGAAGAACTGCCGCCTCAAGGATGTGCGCGAGCTGTTCTTCGACACCGGCGTGGGCATGGACACCTACTCGGTGATCGAACAGGGCAACATCGACGCCATCCTCAAAGCCAATCCGCGCGAGCGGCGGCGCTTGTTTGAAGAGGCGGCGGGCATCCGGCGGGCCTTGCAGAAGAAACGTGAGAGCGAGAATCGGCTCGGGCGCATCGATGAGAACCGCACCCGACTCGGCGATATCGTGCGCGAGGTGCAACGCCAGTACGACGGCGTGCGCGGCAAGGCCGCCAAAGCGCGCAAGGGATTGATCCTGGGGAGGCGGCGCCTGTACCTGAGCCGGGGCGTGTTGCACGCCCAGCTCGACACCTTGAAGCGCGAGCTCGAGAGTATGGATGTGGCGGCGGTCGAGCGCAGCCGCACGGCCAACCAGCTGGAAGACAGCCTGACCAAGGCGCGCGAAGAGGTGCACAGCGCGCAAGCCGCCCGGCGTCTGGCCGAACGCGCCCGCGCTGCCGCCAGCCGTGACCGGGCTGTGCGTCAGGAAGAGCTTGAGGGCTTGGAGCGGGAGCTGCGCTTCCTGAACAAACGCCAGGAGGAGCTGAAAAGGGACCTCGAGCGGCGCCGCGCCAGCCGGGGCAAAGAGTCGCAGCGCAAAGAGAACCTCGAGGCGGAGCAGGAGCGGCTGCAAGCTGCCCTGGCACGGGTCTCCAGCCAGGCAGAGACCTCCAATGAGGAGTGCACGGCCGCGCGTGCCGAAGTGCAGAAGCACGAGGCCCGCCTGCGCCAGGCACAACTTGCCGTTCGTGCTCTTGAGGAAGAGACCCTCGAGAGTTTCCGCAAGACCTCGCGGGTCAAGAACGAGATGGCCGCGGCTGCCGCGCGCCAGAAGGTGCTCGATGCGCGTCGCGGGCGTCTGATGGCCAAGACCGAGGGGTTGGCATCGAACCAGGCGGCGGCGCAGGACGCGGCCAACCGCAGCAGCCGGGAGGCGGAGGCCGCCCAGGTCGAGCTGGGTCGGGTGATGGGCCGCCTGCAAGAGCTCGAAGGGGAAGCGCAGGAGGCGCGGCAGCGCCGCGAAGAGCTCGGCGAGCAGCTGCACGCGGCGGCCTTGTCCGAGCGCGAGGTGGTGTCCCGCCTGCGTGTGTTGCAGGATCTCGAGCGCAAAGGCGACGGTGTGGGCAGGGCGAGTGCGGCGCTGCTTGACCGCGGGCATGGACTGCATCTGTTGGGCCAACGCCTGCATCCGGAGCCGCGCCACCTGCAGGCGATCGCTGGTCTGCTGGGGCCGATGGCCGAAGCGGTGGTGTGCGGACGGCTCGAGGACGCGCTGACCGCGTTGGCCTGGGTGAAGGACGAGGGCCTGGGCGCTGTGCGGGTGTTGCCCCGTAGCGGCCTGCCAGGCAAGCGCCTCGAGCCTGCTCCACAGCTGCCCGGCGTGCTGGGCACGGCCACGGAGCTGGCCCAACCTGCCGGTCCGGAGCAGCGGTTGGTGGCGCGCCTGCTCGCCGATGCCCTGGTGGTCGAAGACCTCGAGACGGCCCAACGCCTGCTGCTCGACCGCAAGCTCCCCTTCCGGCGTTTTGCGACGCTTGCGGGTGAGGTGCTGCAGCGCGACGGCTGCCTGATGCTGGCGGGAGATGCGACCGGTGGCATCATCTCCCGCACGGTGGAGAAGGCTGAGCTGAAGGTCGAGGCTGAGCGCCTGGCCCTCGAGAAGAAGCAGCTTGAGGAAGAGAAGCGTATCGCCAGCGGTGAGTTGTCGGCCCTGCAGGCCGAAGTCGATCTGTGCCGCAGCGAGCTGGGGCAGAAAAAACTCAGCGTAGTGCAGAGCCGCGGTGAGCTGGGCAGAGCCGAATCGGAGCTGTCACGTATCGCCGAAGAGCTCGCCAATGTCAGCGCCGAGCTGGACGACGTCTGTTGCGAGCTCGACGAGGCCAGCGAGCTGGCCGCCGAACGCCGGGTGGAAGCTGCGCGCCTCGAGGCGCTGGCCGAGGAGCGCAGGCAGACGGTCACATCCAGCAAACACGCCAACGAGGCGCTCGAGCGCGAGCTCGAGAAGGCGCGCATCGAGCAACAGCGGCTGGCTTTCCAGGCGCTCGAGCAACGCAAGGAGAAAGACCACCTGGCCGAGAGCCTGGAGCGCACGGTTTCGGACCTCAACGAGCGCATCGCCAACGCTGCGCGGCTGCAAGACCGGATCGCCGAGACCGAGAACCGTGCCAGTGAGGCACAGGCCTCGCTGAACGAGAAGCAGCAGCGCCTGTCCAGGCTCAAGACATCGTTGGGGGCGCTGGACGGAGCCGAAGAAGGGGCCGAAGGCCAACTGAGCGCCGCCGAGAAAGCTCGGGTGGTGGCCGACGCCCAGGTCGAAGAGCTGCGCAAGCAGCTCGAAGCGCTGGGCGCCGAGGGAGCAGGCGCCAAGGTCATGATGCGGGAAAAAGAAGTGCGTATGGCGGGTCTGCAGCGTCGCTGGGACGAGCTCCAGCCGCTGCCCGCTGAGTGCGACGACCCCGACCTGCAGTCGCCCGAGCGTGACGAAGAGCGGCAGCTGCTCGCGCGGCTTGCCAACCGCGAGCCGGTGTTGCGCGACTGCCAGGCCCGGCTGAAATCGGTCAAGAACTCCCTCGCAGCGCTGGGTCCGACCGATCCGGGCACCATCGACGAGGCCCGCCAGTGCGAGCAGCGCTTGGAGGCGCTGCAACAAGAGCTGAAAGACCTCGACCGTTCGGTGCGCGATCTGACCAGCCTGATCAGCCAGATCGACGGCGAGGCGCGGGCGCGCTTCGAAGACACCTTCCACCAGGTGCGCAGCAACTTCAAAGACATCTTCCGGCGTCTGTTCGGAGGCGGCCGCGCCGACCTGGTGCTCGAGGACGGAGACCTGTTGACCGCGGGCATCGAGATCTTCGCCAAGCCGCCCGGCAAAGAGAACCGCACGCTCTCGCTGCTTTCAGGCGGAGAGCGGGTGTTGACAGCGATGGCGCTGTTGTTCGCGCTGTTTGAGATCCGTCCCAGTCCTTTCTGTGTGCTCGATGAGGTGGATGCGGCCCTGGACGAGGCCAACGTCGACCGCCTGGTGGGCTTGTTGCGCCACTACCTCGACCGCACGCAGTTCCTGGTCGTCACGCACAACAAGCGCACGATGAGCGCTGCGGACGCGCTGTTCGGGGTGACGATGGAGCAGTCAGGCATCTCCCGTCCTGTAGCGGTGCGGATGCAGGAGGTCGCGCCGCTGGCGGGCGCGGTTTCCTAATCGGGGGTGCCCTCCTGGCTCCGGCTTCCCAGGACTTCCGCGTAGGCCCACGGCCCACGGCCCACGGCCCACGGACCGCGGATCCCCGGACGTCGGAGCCTCGGGATACGGACTTCGGTCGTCGCAGTCGGACTCCAGAGCTCCTGACACGGGTTCGATGCAAAGGGGCTGGAGGGGTTTTGGCGGCAACTGTCCGTTGCGACCGCTGGCTGTACCGAATCGAAGCCGTCTTCTGTAGCGGCGCTCTGTGAGCGCCGGAAGGAGCTCTGGCGGAGGTTGTATCCAGAGGCTCTGGGTTCACCATACGGATCGAAAGTCTCAATCAAGAGTTGCCCATGTCAGGAGCTCTGGACCCGAACTCGGACTCGGACTCGCCGGGCCCTGAACGTACCAGCGCACGCAACCTGTGTGCGTCAGACCGGTCGCCTCGAGATCTACCTGACACAGGGGCGCGCCCGCCTCGAATGCCAACACGGGCATGCGGGCAGCGGGATAGACCACGCCGGAGGTCCCCACAATCAGGCAGACGGCACAGGCGCGGGCCAACTCTTCGGCCCGTGCCCATGGCGCTCTTGGCAATGCGTCGCCGAACCGCACAAGGCTGGGTTTCATGATCTCTCCGCATCGCCACATGGGAGCGCTCGAGAGCTCAGAGATCTTCTGTTCCCGTTCGCTGCCGCATGCCAGACAGGCCAAGATGTCTGGGCGCCCATGGTGCTCGATGACGTCGTGGCTTCCCGCTGTGCGGTGCAAGCCATCGACGTTCTGCGTGATCAGAACGCGGAGCTTTCCCAGCGCTTCGAGGGCATCGTGTGCGCCGCACGGCTGCACTTCAGCGGTCGCCCTTACGAGCTGCAGATAGTGATGCCAGAATCGCTGGGGATCTCGCTCGAAAGCCTCCTTGGTCCCGCATTCCTCGGCAGGCCCCGCCCGCATCCGGAGTCCAGGCCGCAGCGGGTGCAGGTCCGGAGTGCCGGCTCTGCCACCAGCCGCGTTTCCTGGGAGACCTGTCCCGCATCTGGCCCCGCGCGTTGCAACATTCCCCTGATGGTCCCAAGACTGTGCTCGAGCGAAAACTGCGCTGCAAGACCTGCCAGTTGACCAGCTGGGAGCCGTTCTGCCCGTTTTGCGAGCGTTGCGCTCAGGTGTCTCAGCTGGGGGCGCTTGAAGCCCTCGACTGCTCCGATTGCGGCCGGCTCGCCACGTCCTACCCAAGTCGCGCGCTGCTCAGATGTTCTCGCTGTCAGTCGATGGCTGTCGATGTTGGTAGCGCCCGTGAGGACCTGCAGGGCCAGTTCATCACCCCGCGTCGCTGAGGGGGAGTTCGGCCCTGTGGTTCGTTCGTCCAGGTGGCTTGCTGCCCACGCTGCGATGCTCCGGTCAGGGTTGCCATCAGTCACCTGATCGGGGAGTTGGTCTGCCCGGCGCATGGCATCGTGGCGACGATCTGCGCGGACCCACCGAGGCGAAGCTGAGCAAGCTTGGATCGCGTCGGGAACGCGGCGTGGGGCCGGGGCGCCTTGAACCTGGCTGGCACGCGCTGGCTTGGCGTTTGCACCCAGAGTCTTGGGCCGAATCCGAGCTTCGAGGTGGATCTGGATCTTGACCAGAGCGCGGAAGGCGGGGAGGTCCGTCAGTTTTCACGGACCACTGGGACCGATCCGGCTTGCCCCGCCTGCAGCTTGGCGTGCAGACGCTCGCGGTACTCGAGGATCTGGGCATGCTCGGGAGCATACAGCAGCGCGCAATCGAGGGTTGCGAGCGCGTCCGCGAGGCGCCCCTGGTGCTCAAGGACCAGTGCTTTGTTGTTGTAGGCAGGGATCAGCGTGGGCTCGAGCTCGACTGCGCTGTCGAGCTCCCTCGCCGCTGCCTCCCACCTGCCCAACTCGAGCAGAGCCTGTCCGCGATCGTTGCGCAAACCCGCGTGCTCGGGATCGAGCTTGCAGGCGAGCGCAAAGTCCGCCTCCGCACCTTCCCACAGCCCCTGCTCCCGCAAGACGATCCCCCTCAGATAGCGGACCTCGAAGTTGTCAGGGTGGCAGCGAAGAGCGGAGAGGAAGTCATCGGCCGCACGCTCGAGTTGGCCCGTGCAATAGAACGCCAGTCCGCGTCCTATGTAGCCGCGATCGACTGCCCCGTACCGCAGAGCTTCGCTGAAGCCGACGATGGCATCTTCGAGCGCTCCACGTTCGAGCAGAACGTAGCCTCGTTGGATCCCGGCCAGCGAACGATATTCGGGGGAGTCTGCTGCCCGTGCCAGAACAGCGTCATAAGCCTCGAGAGCCTCTTCGGTCGCACCCCGCGCCGTGTGGGCAAGGCCGCTGATCAAGAGCGCTTCGATTGCCGACGGTTCCAAAGTCAGGGCCGTTGTACAGTCGTCGATACACTTCTGAGGCTCGCCGAGCTCAGACCAGACAAAAGCTCGCAGCGCGTAGATCTCAGGGTTGGGATCTCGCTCCAGCTGGCGATCCAGGTCGATGCGTGCCTCCTCGTACCTGCCCAGCTCGAGGAGCAATCGGCCGCGGTCCGCCAGAACGTGGACCTGTTCGGCGTCGGGACACCGGAGTGCCGAGGCCCAGGCCCGAAGAGCTGCCTCGGAATCGCCGAGCGCCCGCAGAACCAGCCCGAGGCGGTGGTGCGCGATCGCCGACTGGGGTTCCAGCTCTACAGCGCGTGCCGCGCTCTGCTGGGCCTGCTGCAGCCTTCCAAGCCGGAGACAGGCCTCAGCCCGCATGGCCAGAGCGCTGCTCAGCTGAGGGTCCAGCGCCAGTGCCTGCTCGTAATCGCCGATGGCCGCTTCGAACAAGCCCTGCTCGTGGCGCGCGACACCCCGATTGTGGTAGACCAGCGCATGTCCGGCATGCAATTCCAGAGCAGCGCTCAGGATCGCTTCTGCCTCGGCAGCCCGGTCGCTGCCGATCAGAGCGATACCTTTGCCGACCTGAGCGCCGACCTCCGGAGCGTGCTCGAGCGCGCGATCGAAGTCTGTCAGGGCCTCGTCCAGTCGCCCGAGAGACAGCAGCAGGTTTCCGCGGCTGACGTAGACTGTGGCTGCGTCGGGCGCCAGCGCAACGGCATTGTCCATGTCTCGTAGGGCGTCGTCTGGACGACCGAGAGCGTTCGCGGCCAGAGCCCGATTGATCAAGTCGCTCGCATGACCGGGATCCAGAGCGATGGCGCGGTCGAAACTCTGCCAGACAAGCTCGAACGCGCTTCGATCGAAGGCGATCATTCCGCGTTCGCGGTGTTCATCGGCGGACACCCACGCACTGCCTGCTTGCGGCAACCTTCCGAAGTGGCGCTTGACCTGGCGCCAGATCTCGCTTTTGCGTCCGAATCGGTCGCGGATCTGGGCGAGCACGAGCGCCTCCGCTTCCGGCTGGCGGGTATTGCACAGGGCAAGTCCCAGCCGGATCACGAGGTCTTCGTCCTCGATCAAACGCAAGCCGAGGCTCAGCGCAGGAATCGTCAACTGGGGAAGATCCAGATACCCGAGCACATCGACGATCAGAGCCAGTTCCGCCCGCTCTCCTGCCGGCCAGTGGGCTTGTCCTGCAAGCGCAGCGAGGCGCTCGCTCAGGTAGGAAGCGACCCGTGGGTGGTCGAAGCCGCTGAGCTCGATCAACAGCTCCTGGCGTGTGGGCCCCCACGAAGGGCGGCCGGGGCGCTCCAGCCCCTGCCGGACGTCTGCGAGCGCTGCGGCGGTCGCCTCCAGGGTCGATGTGATCAGGCGCTCGCGGGCGGCGACCACGCGGGCCCTGTGCTCTCTCCGCCAGCCGATGGATGCGTGGGTCTGGTCCACGATCAGCAGCGCCTGGGCAAAATCGCGGTTGGCGGTCGCCAATGCGGCGGCCAGCTCACGTTGCTCGGCGATGTCTAGATACTCTGCTTCGATCTGTTGCTCTGGCAGTTCTGCTCCCATGGGTGCTTCGAGCCGGCGGCGGAGAAGCTCCTCACGCCAAGCCAGGTACCGCACCAGGCGGGAGACCTCGGAGCCGTTCGTGCGCCGCTCGTGCTCGCTCATGGCAGGGTCTCCCAGGGCCTCAGCTTGCAGCAGGCGGGCCCGCATCTCGGCCAGCAGCAACGCAGGGTCGGCTTCGGGGCAGCGTGCGCGAAGCTGCGCAACTTCTGTCGCGTGGCGTTCTCTGCGAGCTGCACGTTGTGCGGATGCTGCGTGGAAGAACGCGCCGCAGACCAGGGCGAGCAGAGCACAGCCGAGCAGGGCGGCGTGCACCAGGCGCCGCTGGCGGCGGTAGAACAGCCGCAGGCTGTAGCGCCAGCCGCCGCGCATCGCGCGCACAGGTGTGTTCTCGAGGAAGCCCTGGACCTCGTCGGCCAGGGCATACGCAGACTCGTAGCGGCCATCGGGGTGTTTGGCGAGCGCACGCAGGCAGATCGCCTGCAGTTCCGGGGGCACGGGGAAATGGCGGTTCTGCGGTGGCTTCGGCAGCATTTCGCGAACCTGGTGCAACAAGACCGCGCGGTTGAACGAGCGGAACGGCGGGCGGCCCGCGAGCAAGCTGTACAGCATCGCTCCCAGAGAGTAGATGTCCGCGACGGGGCCGACCTCGCCTGCGCTGTCCATCTGCTCGGGAGCCATGTATTCTGGGGTGCCAAGGAGGGAGCCGACCTCGGTCAAGTCCCCCAGGCCGGGGACGGAATACCTGGCGAGCGAGGCCTCAGCTTCTGACTGCCCCCGGAGCTTGGCCAGCCCCCAATCGAGCACCTGAACCTCTCCGTGACTACCGACCATAACGTTCTGTGGTTTGAGATCACGGTGCACCACCCCACGTTGGTGGGCGTATTGGACCGTGCGGCAGACCTCGATGAAGATCTGCAGGCGCCGGAAGAGGCTCAGCTTCTGGGACTTGTCTTGTGTGAGCTCCTGGAGGGTGCGCCCCTCGATGAGGCGCATGGTGAAGAAGACCTGACCCGCCGCGTCAGTGCCGAAGTCGTAGAGGGGAACGATGCCGGGATGCTGGAGCTGTCCCGTAGCACGGGCTTCTCTCTCGAACCGCGCGAGCAGCGCGGCTTTGTTTCGTGCGTTCGGTGACACAACCTTAAGGGCCACCTCCCGCCCGAGGTTGCGATCAAGAGCGCGGTAGACGACGCCCATACCACCCCGACCCAGCTCGGCGAGGATCCGATAGCGGGTCGAGGGTGGCCGGACTGTGGCCGCGTCCCTTGTCGGTCCGGCCACGGTCGGGCAGGTTTCGCCAGCGCTCTGTACCCCCTGGTCCATCATTCTCTCCTTGCTCCTGACACCAGGGGTCTGAGCAAGGGACGTGCCGACCTTGAGGGCGCGCGGCGAAGCGATGGGCAGCCCCAAGACTGTCAAACTGTTGTGGCAGCTTTACAGGTGGGGACCGTTTCCGGTGCGGACTCGGCGACCGTCTTGGACCTGCGGCTACTGACCTGCATTCGGGGATTCGAGACCGCGGAAGCGCAGCGTCCAGGTTGGGCACGGTCACCCAGGTCTGCGGGCCGAGGTCCGGCAGATCTGCTCCAACCCGCACACCAGCAGGCGCGCGATCCGTCCGTCGACTCTCTGGCCCGAGGCGGCAGTCGCGAGCAGCAAGACGGCGCAGAGCCGAAGGAAGGCGTTTTCTCAGGAAGGAGTTGATCCCAGCGTCCGTGAGCTGGACCCGACGCGGAGGTCGAGTGGTTGGCGAGGAAGCACTGGATACGCGGATCGGTGGGGGTAGCCATGCCATCCACGATCGCCCGGCGTTCTCAAGTGCGCCAGCCCAGACCCGGGACTCGAACGGGCATCACGCCGGCCTTGCCCCGGTGGGGGTCACAGGGAGCGGCCCCACTCGGGTCAGGTGGACGTCGACCCGGGCGCGCCGCAGCTTCAGGGCTGCGGCTTTCTCCCGCGCAGCCTCTCCGGCTCTCCGGTAGCGCTGCTTGGGCCTCGCCCTGACAGGCCCGATTCGGAACCGGCAACGGCCCGCAAACGCGGCGAGACGCTTGCGCGCGGCGTCTCGCGCCACGATACTGGGGAACACCGTTGCACGGCCTCAAACAAGCGCGCTCGAGGGAGACTTGACGATGGGGATCTGGACCTGTCGCCACTGTAACGCCCACAACGACAGCCCGGGCCGGTGTGTGGCCTGTCTTCGCGCCCTCGGCGATCCAAAGCGCGCGCTGATCGCGGGGCTGATCTGTACGCTTGCACTCGGAGCGCTGTGGGTTGGCGCCGCTTGGCTCCTGCGTTTTCAGCTCAGTTGGGGGGCGGTTCTGTTCGGAGGAGTGGTCAGTGGAGTCGTCACCAGCCGATCCGGCGGCCGTGGCATCTTCTACCAGGCGGTGGCCAGCAGCTTCACGGTAGCTGGCATCTTGCTGTCGCAGTCACTCGTGATGTTCGTGCTGTGGGAGGATCTCTATCACGGCACGCCCCGTCCGGGGTTCTGGCGACTCGCGAGCACCTACGCGCTGTACGATCCGGTCCACACAATCTTCGCCGTGCTGGGCGTGATGGGAGGGCTGTACATCTGGCACGGAGGCACGCCAGCGGACGATCTTTGAAGCTGTCGGACAGCGAGTCAGGTGGGGGATGGCACCGCCGTAGTACTCGTGATTCCCAGCAACATAGACCACGGGTTTTGCGAATTGCTCCCAGCCATCCGCAGGCCTGGGAGGTGCCGATATTCCCAGCAAGGACGCCTACGTCTGCCTCCGTTGCCGGAGGTGCAAACGGTTGGTGCAGGTTGCTGAGGATGTGGATCTTCACGGCAACAGCAGCTCGGAAAGCGCTGACGAGCCTGTGCCGGCCCAAGCGGCCCGTCTCAGGGGTTTCGTTCGAGCAAAGCAGGACGGCTGTGCAACTGTCATGCTGAGGCGGCGGGCGACCAGCAAAGAAACCCCGCCAAGGTTCCAGCAGAGACAGGGTACGACCGCAGAATCCTGATCCTCATCGCCAGGAGGCCCTATGGCTCGCCTCGTCAAGCCCACCGTTGCCGTGCACCTCGTCTGGGGCGCACTGTGCCTGATCTGTATTGCCGTGTTGGCTTTCGTGGCAGTCAGGTCCCGCGGCAGGATCCGGTCTCTGCAGGCAGAGCTTGCCGCGTTCGAGCCGGAGTTGCACAGGTTTGAGGCACGGGCGCGGCACGTCGGCCGCCTCGAGCGGGACCTGGCGGACATCAGCAGCAACCTCGACTTGGTCAACAATGCGCGTGCGTTGCTTCGCAGCCCGGAAGACACCATGGCGCTACGCCTCGCCCAAGATGCTGTCCGGCATGCCTGTGTGCGTCTGGCGGAGTGCGTGACGCGCCGCCCTGTGTGGCGGGAGCTTGACGAGCTGCCCTGGATGCCTGCAGCGGCCGCCCTGTTCGCTCTCGACCAGGAGTTCAGGTTGCAAGGCAGCATCGAGCCTCTGGCAGAGCTGTACGACAGTCTGTTGCCGTGGGCCCTCGCGCCCCCGGAGGTTCCTCGGCTCAGCCAGGCGGCCTTGCGGGTTCAGGTGTTGCGCGGCTCCGCGGAGCGGGCCTTGCGGCTGGGTGACCCCGAAGAGGCGGCGCGGCTGCAGGGGCTGGCCGAGCACCACCGCCGGGATGTCGTCGAGGTGCAGCTGAGGGTCGATGGCCGGCAGCGCTGAGGTTGCTCCGCTACGTCGTCTGTGGGCTGGGATTTCAGCCGGGCCCCGTAGGCGAAGCCCTGGCCACAGCCTCCGCCTTCGCTCCGGGTCCGGGCGAGAAGTACCGTCAGCGCACCAGCGCCCGTCTTCAGGACTCAGGGCTGGTCTGTTCGAGGCGCCAGCGATAGTGCGGTGCGCGCTCACCCCTCAGGTAGCGGATGACATCTACGGTGTCGATGACCAGGGAGAGGCTGTTGATGGCGATGAGGCCCACCATCCACCAGTAGAGGGGCCCCCTGTCGGGGAGGTTCAGGGCGAACCAGGGCAGCATGGGGATCCACACCACGTGTCCTGCGCCGAGCAGCCGCACGAAGCCCAACTTCACGTAGATGGCGGTCATGACCTGGACCGCGACGAGCATGGCGAGCAGTGCGACCACGCCGTACGTGGTGTCGAGGAAGAGCACCGCGCCCAGGTTCCACAACATCAGCAATCCGGCCCAGACATTGACCGGGAAGCGGAAACGCAGCACGACGATGCCGAGCAATTCGTTGCCTGCCTGTAGCCATCGTCCCATGGGCAGCCCCAGTTGCGCCTCAGGTCCGGCACCTGTTGGCGATCTAACGTTTGTCACAGCATTTAAATAGTATAGCGGCTGGGCTGGAGGGAGACCAATCGTCGTGCGGCCCGTGTTCTCCGTTGCCTCGCGGCGGTTGTGCTGGGTGCGCCACAGCGGTAGGGGACGTCGTCGGCCGTCGTCGTGGGCCGCCGATACACGATCTCGTCGGGCAGGCCCGTCGTGACGCCGCGCGCGACCTCGACCTCGAAGGGCCCGGCCTGGAGGGGAGAACCCATAGGTCAGGCTGCTCGGCGAAGCGGCCGAGCGCCAGCTCCCGAGGAACACAGCGAAGCGGGCGAGAGTCCGCCCTCCGAGGCACACAGCGAAGCGGCCGGCGGCCCCCGCCGGCCATGCGGAACCCGAACCGAGGCATTGAGGTGGGAGCCGCTTTGGGGTCAATGAACCACGCCCTGTGCGCCGCAGGCTATCTTGGCGTGGACCACTCCTCGCGTCGCAACCCGTGCATCTGTGATCCCTCCCAGCGAGCGTCGATACCTCGCGAAGCCTTCGGTAGGGAAGAAGCCTTCGGTAGGGAAGTTCATTGAGGTGAGCTGGGACGGCCAGGGACGAGGGCCGGGGCGGCGTCGACCGCAAACGGACGCTGCGAGAGTGGCCACATCTCCTACAATCCAAGGGGAGCCCCATCTGGAGAGTCTAGTATGCATCGTGGCACGTTGATCGGTTTGGGCCTCGGTCTGATCCATCAGGTGCTGCACGTAGCCCCTGGGGAGTCGCTGCCCGTCGACCTCGCCATGCGAGCCCCGGGAACGCTCGAGGGCAGCGTGCGCTGGCAGGACGGCTTGCCTTCCGAGGTGATCGCCCGATTGCTGCCGTCGGGCGAGGCGCAGCGCGCCGCGATCGCTGCGGACGGAACCTTCCGCCTCACGGGTCTCTTCCTCGGTACCTATGAGGTGGTGGCAGCGGATGCAGAGCACACAGGGACCGCACAGAGGGTGCTGGTCGACGGCGCGGGCACGCGGTCGCTCCAGCTGGTCTTTCCCTGAGCAGCGCCTCCGGCGGCAGCCGAGGAGCCTTCGGGCCAGGGCATGCCGGTCTCAGCGACGGCCCACCCGGGGCGGCGCCAGGATCCGGCTCGGAGTCCGGCGCTCGCGATCCCGATCGGCCGTCTGCCCCGGTCTTCGCGGTCGCCGGCGGACTCGGGCCTCGTGCAGGGCCGCCTCGAGGGCCGCGTCGGGCGTCTGCACCAGCCCGAGCAGCCGGCACGCCGCGAGCCGCTCATCCGGAACCCGGGCGCCGAGCTGGGCCAGAGCCGCCTCCCGGCCCTCGCGGTCGTCCGGGGCGATGGCGAGCACGGCCCGGGCTGGGATCCGGTCGAGGGCGCGCACATCGACGCGACGTTGCTCGGCGAGCCCGTGATCCCCGTCGTGTTTCCGCGGACCAGGACGAAGACCGATGCCGCGGGGCCGTTCATCCTGCCCGCGCTGATGCCCGGTATCTGGGAGCTCGAGGTGCGGAAGCGGGACGCGTTTCTCCCCCGTCAGCTCGACGTCATCGTGACGGGCGAGGACGCGCCGCTGGCGATCGGCCTCGAGCGCGGGGCCGTGTGGACGGGCACCGTCGTCGATGCAGCGGGACGGTCTGGGTTGGGAAGGGTCGTGCTGCGCCGCGATGGCAGGAACCTGGCGTCCGGCGATGTACCAACGCGGAGAAACCGCTGGCTTGAAGTCGGTCTTGAACGGTCTTGCAAGGGGAACTAGGATGCCCACGGAAGAAGCGTCTTCTCGAGAATATGATGGTGAACGGTACGTGGGCGAAACGGAACCGGACGACTTCAGTGAGAGGGGATTCAACCCTGAGGCTTATGAGGAATCGTGTGTTTGGGGCGAGGATTGCCGAAAGAAAAAGGGCGATTTCTGCCCTCCAAACTGCATATGGGTCCACGAAGTCAACGAGCATCACCCACGTTGTTTCGGATTCTATATGGGAAGCGGTCTCCTAGGACCGGAACAGCCGGATGCGAGCATCGCCCGGAAACACTGCAGCGCGTGCGATTTTGTAGAAGAATGCCTCGCTGAGCATCAGGAGCGTTTTGGGCCATCTACCGGCCCCTTGTCCGCTGATGTGTAGATCGTAGATAGGGTAAGAAGTATGGGTTCTATGCGGGCGGCTGCTCTGTCCGATGAACCACTGTAGCCCCCGGTTGCAGAGGCTCAATATTCGACGGTAGAGGATGGATCCCATTGCTTGGGGATCCCCTTTCCACGCTTGAGAGTGGGAGCCGTTGCCAGTCCCAGCTCTTTCATGATTGGGAGCGCGGCCTGCCGCCAGATCAACTGTCCGGGATCGCTCGCTTTTGTTCCATAGCTCTGCCTGTGCGCCGAAACGTACTTGATCTTCCCGCCCCTCTTCGCAATCTCCGCTACGATCCAGCGCATCACCTGCTTCAGGGCCTCGATCTGCTGCGACGTTGGAACCATCGGCTTGCGGTTGGGCTTGCTCTTCGGTTTCCAGTACTTGGACCACTTCCCCGTCTGCAGGTCGTGGATCCCGGCAAAATGTCCCTCTACCTCAATCCCCACCGATCGTGAGTTCCAACCGTGTCCATGCGGAATGCGCCACTCCACATCATTCAAGATCCAGGCTTTGGATTCGGGTCCCACAGTCACCGCGATATGGGCATTGAGCGACTTCCAGCGTTCGACACGACCGGTCTTGGTCTGTTTGGTCACGTTCCCCTCCGCCGTACCGCCCACCGAAGCGCACGCCATCTGGTGGAGGCAAATGGTGTCTATGCGTGCAAGCGGGTTCTTCCTCTTTCTGCCCTTCGCCGCCGCATTCGCCGTGTAGTCCTCGACCAGGGGATACTTCGAGAGATCTGGACTCGGCGGCGCTCCCGCTGGCGCTGCCGGAGCCGTTGCCCCGGAGGCGTTGGCTGCTGGGGCCGTTGCACCCGGAGCGTTGGCGCCCGGAGTGGATTGCGTCTTTCCGGGCCCTGAGGCAGTTGCTGCCGGCGCTTTCGGCGGCTCCGATTGGTGCTTGCCCAACCGGATGATCGTCGCACCGGTCGATCCGCTCGTGGCCACCGTCTGCACGTCGCCGGAGCCCTTCGTGCTCTCGACCTTCGGGGCGTCCGGGAGCACCTGGGAATCCGGGCCCGTCGCTCCACTGTTCCCTGCCGGGGAGCTCGCGGAGCCGGCATCCCCCGTCTTCTGACCGGCCTTCGGGGGCTGAGGAAAATCTCCCTGCTTCTTGCTGAGCTTCAGCCGGCTGAGACCCGAGGCGTCCATGGCGGCCAGTTTGTCTGTGGCGAAACAGCTGGTGATGACCCGGTTGATCACCGCCACGGAGCCCCGCGGTGGACGGCCCGCCGCATCGGCGATCTGGGCCCAGTCGCAGCTCACCGAGGCGTGGGCGGAGTTGCCGGAGACATAGTACATCTCCCCGCTCTTCGTGCCGTCGCTGATCGCCCAGCAGATGGTGATGACGTGGCCGGACATCGGGCCAATGGCGGTACGGATCGACAGGACATCTCCGGGCAGGGGCCTATTGGCTTCGCCGGCCCTTCGCCCCATCTGTGCCTTGGCTGGACAGCCGTGGCCCACCCCCTTGCCCCCGGGTGCGTAGCCGATGAAGTTGCATTTGTAGCCGAAGACCGTCAGGCCGTTGAGCAAGGCCTTGGACGAGGCCGCGGCACAATAGTTGGCGCCGCCGCCGCCGATCTCGCTGAAGGTCGCGGCCCCATTGCCGACGTAGCCTGGCCGCGGCTTGGGCTTCCAATCGGCGCCCTTCGGATTGCTCTTGCCCAGATGATGCAGGAAATACTCGACATTCGCCGGGATGGCCATGTTGTTGGGAGCGTAGTACTTGTCGGTGAAGTAGGCATAGAAGAAGGAGCCCATCAAGCGGGACCAGGCCTTCTGTTTCGGGCCCCATTCTGCCGACTTCTCGGCCTTCGACTGGAAGACGCCGAGCCACACCGGCAGTCCCGGTTTGACCTTGTGCTCCGCGTCCCCGACGCCCGCCTTGCTGCCGCTGCCGGGTGAGCCACGCTGCGACAGGGTCTTGGGGTCGCAGCCGGTCTCCTGGCAGTACTTCTCCAGCAGCTGTTGCAGCTCGGGATTGACGAAGCCCGACATGTCGGCCTTGTAGGTACCGATCTTCTGGTAGTCACCGCGGATGAGTTTTTCGTCGGACACGTTGCGCACCAGGTCTTCGGAGTCCTCTGGCAATTATAGCCAGGATACGCTCGTTACCGTCCTTCCGCGCGCCAGCAGGACGTGATGGCATGCAGAGTCCTATCAGCGGGACTGACCAATCTTCTCCGATTCCCGCCCCTCCAGCGCCGCGAGCAGCCGATCCTGGGCCTCGCCGATGTCGGCGAGCAGGGGGCAGAGCTGCAGGGCGAAGCCCGCCCGCGGGCGCAGCGCGCGCCACGAGAAGCCGACGAGCACCCACGCAGCGAGGGGGGCGGGGAACCAGAGCGCGCCGAGGGGGACGACGGCGGCCGCGCAGGCGACGGCGCAGGCGTCGCACAGGGTCCGCTCCCGCCGCTGCAGCCCCTCCAGGACGGCGTCGAGCCCCCGCGGATGCCCCGCGGCGACCAGCGCGAGGACGCTGAAGGCGGCGCTCGGGGCCAGCAGGCAGCCGATGAGGATGCGCGGCCCGGTCGAAAACAGGAGCCCCGCGCCGGCCAGACCGAAGCCGGCGGCCGCCGTCAGGCAGGGCAACGCCCAGAGCAGGGCGGAGCGCCGCGCGCGCGGAGCCGGCCCGTCGAGGTCCGCGGGCAGCCAGTGGTCCGGGACGTCCCGCGGCCGCGGCAGGCGCAGGGTGTTGGCGTGGGGGCGCAGCTACGCCAGACGCGTGACGGCGGCCCACAGCGTTCGCTGCAGGCGCCCGGCGGTGAACACCCCGAGCGGGATGCTCGCGATCACCGCCCACGCTCCGGGCTGGAGCATGCCGGGGTCGCGGGCCAGGGCTCCAGCGAGCACCGCGATCGCCGCGGGCTCGGCCGGACGGATGTCGTCCCGGCCGAGGATCGCCTGCATCCAGTCGCAGAGGGGGTTGCTGAAGATCCGGCTGAGTTCCTTGAACAGGCCCCCGTGATGCCGGAAGAACACGCGGAGCCGCTTGGGAATCGTCAGCACCCACAGCCGGTAGGCCACGTCGGGGAGGACTCTCCTGCGGCGGAGCAGGCGGGCGAGGAGTCCGACGAGGGGGGGCGCGGCGCTGCCTTCGGGCAGCAGGACCCGATCACTCGGTGTCCGGCACTCTCTCGTCGCGAGAACTTTGACTCGCCTCGAGCCAGATCGTTGCGACTCCGAAATTCGTTGTCAGCCCTGACGGGGAAGGGTCTAGCCTTCGATCGAGGGACGACTTCTTTGCCCTGATAGCGCATATCACTCGGATCGAACTCTCTTCTTGCGATCTCCCCAATCTTCAACTCGACCAGGCGCCTGCCAAAATCCCCTCTCACTTCCTCTCCTACAATCTCAGCAGCATCAACGTCGCTCATCGACCACGCCACAACATTGGTCGGCAAGGTCGAGCAACCAAGAATGCTCGTCAATAAGGAGAAAGCCGAAACAAACCGTACGGCACTGGGCATGTAGCGCAAGAGTTTGCCACCACCGAGTGAGCTTCTCACGGACGCAGGACTCGCAACGGTCGTCCGACCGCATGTTGGGGAGTTGAGGTCACCACGCCGTCACGATCCTACTACAAGGTCCCTGTTCAGGTTGCGGTCACCTGGCATACCGCCTCAGCTCGGGCAAGAACTTGGGCAGATTCATACAGCTCGACCGCGAGTCAGCCCCGGGGTTCTTCGACAGTCTTCGCGCTGGAGCCCCCCAGCCGAGGCACGGTGCCGCACGGGTCCCCCCAGCCAGCCTGGGCGCGGTGCCGCATAGTTCACACCGCTCTGTCGCCGCGGGCGCGACTTGCGTTCGGCTCTAGTGACCTCGGCTGCCGCTGATCTGGTTCGCGCAACCACAGGGCCACGGCGCGGTCCCTGACGACGGCCCTGACATGGCTCGTGGTTGTGTTTGGCCTCGTCTCGCAATCTGGCACGCGCTGGCGTCGGCGACGACCCCGAAGCGCTCGCCTTTCAATGACCGCCTTCCGAACCCCGCGGTTGCCCTCCCGCGCACACGTCGATTTCGGTCGACGAACGTCCGTCAAAGACCAGGATCCGAACGCTCAGCTTGGCAACGCCGTCTTGCGGCTAAGCCATCCGGCCTGGCACGTCGCTTGCGCCGCCCACCGAGCCACCTCTTGGCAGTGCGCTGTGCACGGCCATGATCGTTGGGCAAGCGACGCGCCAGGCCTCCGGGTCGACCTTCGGCCGCTTCGCTGAGCGGCGACTGCACGATGTCTCTATTGTGCCCAAATGCCCCGAGGCCGATCGGAGGAAGAAACCGAAAATAGGCCTCAAGTAGCATTCGCAGAGAAGCCTGGCTCAGACCCAACCCGGCCTACTCCGCCCGGGACAGCGTTCGAGAAGCCCAACCCGGCCAGACAGCGAACATGAGTCAACCGCCGAAGTTCACTGCCTCACTGCGACCGTCAGCCGTCCTCGGCCCTCGTCCCCACGGTCTTCGGTCCTCACGGTGGAGCTCAGAGATCCGCTGTCGGGAACGGGCTCGGCCACGGGCTCGGCCACGGGTGCGGGTTCGGGACCACTGTCGGGATCGGGTCCGTCTTCGTCTTCGCCACCGCCGTCGGGCGCTTGGTCCCGACCAACCTGCAACCCCCGTCGACGTCCTCCGCCCCGAATCTCAGCGACTTTCTTCATCATCCCGATCGAGCCTGCAATGTCCCTGTCTGGCCGTCGCCGCGCAGCGAAGCGGCCCAAGGGGTCGACCCGGAGCCTTGGCCCGGCGGTTGCTTCGCGAGCCGAGTCCTCGACGAAGCGGTGCCTTCCAGCTTGCCCAGACCCAGCGCTCTTTTGTACAGTCACCATCCGACTCTTGGCACACTGGAAAACGATGCCACCCAAAACCAAGCGACCTCGCGCCACACCCGCGATCCGAGCCCTCCGCCAGGCTGTCCTCGAGCTGGCGGAGCAGGACGATCGCGAGCTGAGCTGCGGGGATGTTCTGAATCTACTCTCTCCGCGCTTCCGTACCCTCGGGCGCTCACTGGTATGGCTGGTGGCCTACGACCAGACCAGCCTTCATGACCGCGCCTTCTCGCTCCTGCATTCCGCTTTCGAGGAGCCGGGCGTCGACCGGGCCGTGCGCGAGAAGGTCGCGCGGCAGGTTCCGCCCATGGTCGAGAAGGCCATGGACGACGCGGGGCTTTCCGACCAGCGCAAGCTGAACCTGGCCGCTCTGCTGACGCTCGCGGGCCAACCTCCCGCCCCCGAGACGCTCGCCCGTTGGTTCGACGACTACTTGGGGGCGGTCGAGGGCATGGCCCACAGCGCGTCCGCGACACTGCTGGACACCCCCGAGCAGCTCGAGGGGCTGCTCCGCTCGGCGGGGCTGCTCGATGAACGGCTGCGCCCGGGTGACGATCTCGATACGCGGGTAGAAGCCGCGCTGTCGATGGGAGCGATGACGGCGCAGGCCAACGGCAGGGTCGCGAGCACGCTGATTGCCATATCAGCGGTCCTGGGCGTCCAGCTCGGCTACCGGAAGCAGGAGGAGCTGTGCAACGCGCTGGGTTGGGCCGCCGAGCTCGATTCCGAGCGCGCCCTGGCGCTGCTGACGCAGCTCGGCCGCTGGCCCCACACCGGCGCCTTTGGGGACACCGCCCGCGCGCTGTGCGACCAGCTGCTGGCCTCGGGGGTGAAGCCCCGGCCGCTGCCGGTGCCCCGGTTCTCCCACGGCCTGGTCAGCTCCGTCGATGGCGCCGGGGCGCAGTCTTTGCAGCTGCACTTCGCTGGGGATGAAGGGAGCTGGGACACGATCGCTTTGCTGTTGAGCGATGACTGCGGGCTCAAGGATCTATGGGTCAGCTTCGGCGTGGGAGCGCAACTCGAGGAGCAGCTTCGCGCGACCGGGATCGTCCTCGCGCCGTGCGACCAGGCCTTCACCCGCTCGCTCGTCGCCGATGCGCTGGCCACCAACGCTGCCCTCGGCAAGCAGTTGCCGGGTCTGTGGCTGTTGTGCGCGTCCTTCCTGGGACCAGAGCCGATCCTGCCAGCTGTACGTACGCCGGATCTCGGCGCGTACCTGCTGGAGACGGTCGTCCGCGGGCCGCGCCAGGCAGATCGCTCCGAGAAGCTGCTCGAAGCGAGCGCCTACGACATGCTGGGCTTCGATGCGGACGCCGGCTACGCGTTCGTCGCCGCCGAGAAGGACCAGAAAGGCCGGCGCCGCAAACGCAAGCGAGTGTCGCAGGAACAGCGGTTGACCGCCTTCATCACCGTTGTCGAGCCGCACGAACGCGATCGTCTGTTGCGCCGGCTGGCGACCAACCTCGAGATCGAAGCACGCGCCGGGCGCGCCCAGCGCGCGATCAACCGGCTCGCGGCGCGCACCTGGCTCGCCATGCACGAGCGGCTGGTGCCTTTCGATGAGGTTCCGTACGTGCGTGCGCTCGCCGCCGAGTCGCTCGAGCGCATCGCTCACAACCTCGAACTGGGCTACCGCAACCAAAGGGAGGCCAACCAGGCAGCCCTCGACCACGACCAGGAGGACTTCCTGTCCGACGACCTGTTCGACTTCGGCGTGTTTTGAGGCGCTGCTGCCCGCGGCGCCGCCCGGGCCTTCGGGGCAAGGGTCGGACCCCCATGCTGGCCGGTTCCCGGGCTGAGGTGCCGCAGATTTCCCTGGGCTCGGGGGTGTAAGGAAAAGCCCCGTCAAAGACGGGGCCTCTTGGCGATTCTATATCCCAGATCCACCCTGGCCACCCCAGCCAGTCTTGACTTTGGTCTTGACTTTCATGTCTTGCTCTCCACGACATCTACCCAGGATGCCCAGTTTCCGGTTACGAGCTACCCGGGAATCGAAAGCTGATCCGTCCTCAGCTGGGACGCCGGCAGTGCGCCTACGGGCTTCCGCCACGGACCCGATCAGTCCCGCCTCCTGCCGGGCCGCCCCATCGCAACCAAAGTGCCGCGTCGAGGCTTCGAGCTTGAGCCCGCTGCCTTGATCGCCACGCGGGCTCGCGCACCCAGGGCTGAGCCCCAACCCAGCTCCACGCGGGTGGCTACTCGAGGTACGGGCGTAGATAGCGGCCTGTGTGCGACGCGTCCACCGCCGCCACCTGCTCCGGTGTGCCACTGGCGATCAGCTGACCGCCTTTGTGGCCCCCCTCGGGTCCAAGATCCACAACCCAGTCGGCCGTCTTGATCACCAAAACGGTGGATTCCAAATACAGAGCTGCCTGCCCGTGCGTCTCAGTCCGGATCCTGGAACTCGGCGGGGCGGCGGGTGAAGGCAGCGGACACGGCCTCGAGCTGGTTGGGGCTACCGAGCAACGGTCGCTGGAGCTCGGTCTCGAGCTTCAAGGCCGCCGCTGAGCTCAAGTCTGGCGCCTCGTTGAGCAGCCGCTTGGCAGCCCGGATGGCGTGGGGGGACTGGCCGGCGATCTGGCGTGCCGTCTCGAAGGCGCTGGCGAGCGGATCCTCGACCACGCGCGTGGCCAGACCGAGCTGAACGGCCTCGGTACCATTGACGGTGCGCGCGCTGAACACCAGCTCGCGAGCCACATCATCGCGCACCAGGCGCAACAGGGTCTGGGTGAGGCCCATGTCGGGGATCAAGCCGTACTTGAGCTCCATGACCGAGAGGCGCGTGTCGGCGGTGACGTAGCGCAGGTCCGCCCCCAGTGCAATCTCCAGCCCACCGCCGAGAGCGGCCCCATGGATAGCAGCGATCACGGGCACGGGCACCTCACGCCAGCCCAACACCACCTGTTGCGCGCGGTTGGCGGGCCGGTCGCCGCGTTCGAGCAGGGCCTCGATGGCCTCCATACCTGATCCCATGAAGCTCTGGAAGTCGAGCCCTGCGCAGAACACCGACCCGGCGCCGGACAGCACCACCGCCCGCACGTCCTTACGCGCGCGCAGCTCGTCGGTGACCCGGATCAGGGCTTCGAACATCGCGGCATCGAGTCCATTGCGTTTGCTCGGACGCGCGAGCTGCACGTGGGCGACGCCCTTGTCGACTTCCAGGGTGATGCGCTCTTCCATCGGTTTCTCCTTGGCTGGTGAGACCCGTGATGGGAATGCCATCCTGCCGGGAAGTCAAGTCTCTGCAGCTGGTCGGCAGAAAGGCTGGACAGCCGACGTCTCATGGGCTCTGCTGTGCGCTCGGCATGAGCTGGTGCGGGAATCGCCTCGGCAAGGAGTCACCATGGATGAGTGGGTCAAGACGTTCACGTTGTTGTGGGCAGTGATCGATCCGGTCGGGACCATACCCGTCTTCCTGGCGGTTACGCGCTCCTGCGAACCCTCGACCAGCCGGAGGATTGCGCTGCAGGCAAGCGGCTTCGCGGCGCTGGTGCTGTTGTTCTTCATCCTCGTCGGCCAGGCTTGGCTCGATGCGATGGATGTCCCTCTGCAGGCTTTCCAGATCTCGGGCGGGATCGTGCTGTTCCTGTTCGCCCTGTCGATGATCTTTGGCGAGAGCAAGCCTGAGGAGGAGCTGAGGCTGGTGGCCAAGGTCGGTATGGAGAAGGCGGTCTTTCCACTGGCCATCCCGAGTATCGCGGGGCCCGGTGCCATCATGGCGGTGGTCTTGCTGACCGATCGGCACCGCTTCTCGCTCGAGCATCAGCTGGTCACGACCGGGCTGATGCTGCTGGTCGTGCTGGTCACGTTGCTGTTGCTGCTCGCCGCCAGCCGTATCCAGCGTCTGATCGGGGAATCGGGGGCCAGCATGATCAGCCGGATCATGGGGCTCATGCTCGGTGCGGTTGCGGCCGACAGCGTGCTGTCAGGGATCCGCGACTACTTCCAGCTGAGTCCGTGATGCGCGCCAGACAGCGAGCGCCCCGGGCTGCGGCGCACATGCAGGTCAAGCGCCTTTGGGCTTGCCGCTGTCGGGGCCCTCGTAGTGCACCACCCTCTGGGGAAACGGGATCGTGATGCCCTGCTGGCCGAAGGCGAGCATGATGCGGCGCCGCGCTTCGCGGGGCATAGCCCACTGCTCACCGCTGACGACTTTGATGTTGACCCGGTAGACCACCGAGCTGTCGCCGAAGCTCTCGAGCCCCGGAACCACATAGTCCAGAATCTTGGGCCCGAAAACCGGATCGCTGCGCAGATTGTCGCCGACCTCGCGCAGGCACTGGATCACCGTATCGGGGGAGTCGTGATAGGCGGCGCCGATCAGCAGCACCGCCTGGGCCCACTCTTTGGTCATGTTGCTGACCATGTTGACGGTCCCGTTGGGGATGAAGTGCAGGGTCCCCTCGCGGTCACGCACCATGGTCAGGCGCAGGCTGACCTTCTCCACAGTGCCGGTAGTGTCGTTGACCTTGACGACATCTCCCAGCTTGTATTGGTTCTCGAGCAGGATGAAGAATCCGGCGAAGAAGTCCCGCATCAGCGGCTGCGCCCCGAAGGCTACTGCCAGGCCGAGGATACCCGCGCTGGCGATCAGCGGTGTCACGTCGATGCGCAGAGCCTTGAGGAAGTAGATGCTGGCGAGCACCACCACCAACATCGTGAAAGCTGCCCGGAACACGTGCAACAGCGTGCGGGCGCGGTCTTGGCGTTCCTTACGGGTCGCCTCCCGGGTGGGACCGTCGATGTCATCCAGCGAACGCTGAACGCGCTCCAGCACCTTGGCCCCCAACCGGTTGGTCCCCCTGACCAGCAACCATGAGAAGAGGGGGATGAAGGCCAGCAGGATGACTGTCTGCAGGCCATCCTTCATACGTTGGTAGGTGCGCTCCTGCCTTGTCCAGCCAAGCCGTCCGAGGAAGTACTGCGAAATCTCGGGTTCTTTGGTGGGCTGATCTTCGGGTTCCAGCCGTTCGAAGTCTTCCTGGCTGTGACCCTGCAACAGGTTCAGCGCGGCTTGCAGCTCGCTCTGTTCGGCCTCGATGGCGGCCCGTTGATCCTCCAAGGCCGCGACCGCTCGCTCGAGGCGGCCCAGCCGGCCCTGCCTGCCACGGGCCCTGCGCACCTGCTCCAACCAGTCGTTGTAGGCGAGGAAGTTGATGCGGGTGAAGAAGATCCCGTCGGCCAATCCCGGCAGCTGCTCTGCCCGGGTGGCTGGGTCCATGGGCATGGCAGGGGCCAGGCTGGCGGCCAGGCCTTGTGCATCGGGCGTTTCTTTGAGCTCGTTCTGCAAGCGCAGCAGCAACGCTTCGCGCTCTTGGGGTTGGGTGACCAACTGGGCGCGCACCCGCAGCTGTTGCACGTTCATCTCCAGGCGATTGCGGGCCTGGCGGTCGATCAGTTGTGGCTCGAGCTGGGCAAGGATGGACTGCTCGGCCCGGACCGACCCCAGCAAGCGCTCGATCTTGCTCGTCTGTTGCAGGTAGTTGTCCTGGCGCGCCTGCAACTCGAGCAACTGGCGGGTGTACTCTTCGATCACACTGCTCAGCTCGCTGCTCTGCTCAGATTCCGCCAGCGACAGGAGCGGTGCGTACCAGGGGTCGTCCGCCCGCATCCGCACGAGCACTTCCTGACGAGCCAGGCGCTGCTCAGTCTCGTTCAGCTCGGCCGATTGCTCCCAGGCGCGTTGCGCCGCCTGCAGCTCCTGGATGCTGCGCAACAGATCGATCCGCTTGACCGTCTGGTCCAACCGGGCCTGAATGGCCCCAAACAGCTGCGCCTCCTTGGCTTCGTTCTCCTCGCGGTAGGCCAGGAAGGCCTCGCTGCGTCGTAGCTCAGAGCGCACCCGCTCGATCTCGAGCTGCAGCTCGAGGATGCTCTCGCGGGCGAGGGCTGCAGGGTGCTCAGGGGGAAGCGCGGCGCGCTCGATCTTGTTGAGCATGGCACGCAACTCAAGGGCCCAGGCCGCGCCGTACACGCGCTGCGCCCGGTCGAGCACCGTCGACAACTTCTCGGCGAGCGCACGCAGCCGGTCCTGCTCCAGGCGTCGGGCTGCGAGCTCTTTGGCGACCGCCTCGCGGCTGTCAGCGTACACGCGCAGCCGCGCGAGATACGCGTTGCGCGACTGTTCCATGGTTCCCACCCAGACGTCGAAATCGAACTCGTTGTCGGCCGCACCGTTTGCGAGCGGGGGCCACTCGGGCAAGCCGGGCAGCTCCTGGGCCTCGGACTCCAACGACTCGAGCGCATCGAGGATCGCGTCGCGGTGGCCGGACAGCGCCAGACGTACTTGCCGGACCAATGGATCGACGAACTCTCGAGCTTGTGTGCGGGCCGTGCGGCCTTGATCGCGCGCCTCCTGCACGGCCCGTCGGGCCAGCTCCAGAGCCTGGCGGGCCTCGGTCTGCTGCCGCTGCGCCGCGCCGAAGGCCTGCAACAGCGACGCGTTGTCGAGCTGGCCCAGCTCTTGCGACCATGAAGCCCAGGACTTTTCTCGCTCGAGTTTCTCGCGCGCCTGGGGCAGCTCCCGCTCGACTCCCTGCAAGGCAGTGTTGTTGGCCGCCAGTTGGCTGCGCATCTGCTCCAGCTGCAGCCGCCTCGTCTCGAGGCGGCTGGCGCTGGCTTCGCGCTGTTGCCGCACGCTGCTGAGGACCTCCGCCAGGACCCCCGCTTGGGCTCCGCTGGGAACCGTCAAGTTGGCCGGGGCCGTGCGCAGCGCCACTTCGAGCACGCTACGCAGCACATCGAGCCCCAGAGTGAGGCTATACAACGTCTCCAGGTCCTGCTGGTAGCTTCGGATCGCATCGACATGGGGCGACAGCGCGGCCTCCAGCTGGTTCAGCTGTGCTGCCCGCTCGGAATAATAAGCCTGGCGCTTCTCGCTCAGCAAGACCTGCTTCTGCGCGAGCTGCAGGTCGGGGGGACCGCCAGCGGGTATCGCGATCGAGTCGGGGTTGGGAGGCGGCAGGCTGGCCAGCGTCGCGAGCTGGCGGTCCAACATGGCGGCCGATTCGTCCAGCAGCCGTGGCGGGCGCGGGACCCGGGCATCCTGGCGGGTCCACTCCTCGAGCCTTTTCAACAGCTGGTTGTGCAACTCCGAGACGTCCCGGCTGGCGATGCTGGCGGTCAGGTCTTTGCGCAGCATGGCCTCCCGATGAGCAGCCTCGAACTGGGCGCGTTGCTCCTGCTGTTTCTGCGCTCGTGCGGCCCCCGCATCGATGCTGCTCTGCTGTTGGGCAAGCTGGCTGGCGAGGGCGGGTCGCAGACTCGTCAGCGCTGTTGTATCGGGAAGCAGCACCTGCAGCGCGGAGGGGTGCAGCTCTGGCGGCATGGTCTCGCTGGTGAGCTGTCCGGCAGCGAGCCTGCGCTCCAGCTCGCTGCGGAACGGCTGCAGCGCCTCCAGGGCGCTGGCGAGCGCACGTGCCCGCCGCAGTTTTTCGTCCACCAGCACAACGCGCCGACGCACTAGCGGCACAGAAGCCTCGATGCTGACGACCCGGCTGCGTTCGAGCTCGACCTCGCGCTCGGCCCAACGCAGAGCGATCTCGGTGTTCTCCCAGACCGCCAAGCTGGTGTCCGCGACGGGCGCGGGAGCGGACGCCAGGCTTCCCAACTCTGCCGTGCGCGCCTCGACGTCGCGCTGCAGCTGCAGGTCTTCGAGGACCAACAGGTCATACGCCGAGCGCTGTTCGTCCGCGCTCTGCTTGAGAATGCGGACCTGCTCCAGGAGGCCCTGGCTTGACAGGTTGCCGATCCCCAGGGCTTCTTGCCCGTGAACCGCCCAAAGGGGCCAAACCAGAAACATGAAGGCCCAACGGCATCGGGACATCGCGAGCTCCCTGAGCTGAAGCGCTCGGACCGTAATG
The DNA here is from genome assembly GCA_029260765.1 of Planctomycetota bacterium. GTDB lineage: Bacteria > Planctomycetota > J058 > JAJDCP01 > JAJDCP01 > JAJDCP01. The sequence goes on along the minus strand of JAJDCP010000112.1, from coordinate 34,668 downwards.
ATCCGAACGGCCCTCCAGTCTCTGGGATCTGAACGGGAATGCAACCTTGGAGCTCATATACCTTCGAGCTGTTGACAGAGGACCGCCGCGGCGAGCCCGGAGTCTCACATCTGCGAGGTCTGTTTGGCACGCCAGCGGGCCTCGAGCCCGATGATCACCGAACGTGCAAAGTCGGTACCGAAGGCGTCGCGGGCGGCCTGCAGGCCGGTCGGATTGAACACCTTGAGCTTGACGACCTTGCCCGCGACGAAGTCGACATTGGCCAGGAAGATGCCATGCTGCAGCAAGCGGTGGCCCAGCGACAATGCCAAGGAGCGCAGGCTCTTGTCCAACTCGGCCGCTTCGTGGGGTACGTCCGATTGCACCTCGAGATAGCGGTTGGAGCGTGCGACGCGCCGGCGGTAGACCGCGACCTTGCCATCAGTCTCGAGCAGCTTGCCTTCCAGCATGACCACCCGCAGGCTGCCCTCCGTGCCGCCATCGAGGAACTCCTGCACCCAGAAGAAGCGCTCCCCCGACTCGGACAGGGCGCGCTCGAGCTCTTCGGCGTTGTGGCACAACTCGGGCGGTGTGCCCTTCCGCCCTTCAAAAGAGCGCAGCACCAGGCTGCCATGCTGTGCCAGAAAGGCCCGGATCTCCGCAGGGTTGCGTGTGATCGTGGCTCGGGGCCGCAGATTGCTGGGAATGGCCGTGAACAACAGCCGGTTGGCAGCCTGCAGCAGACCCTGCGGCCGGTTGAAGACCTGCACCCCCAGATCGGCCGCGACGGCGAGCAGCTCGACGGCAGGTTCGAGACAATCGGGAACGCCAGCGGCTCCTCCCGGTTCGAGCCTCAGCAGCACCACATCGCCGGGTTCCAGCCAGATCTTCTGTGCTGCCGCCAGTGCTCGACCCGCGGCTGCGGCCCGTCCCAGGCAGGCGACCCGGTTGTCCTGTTCGAGGGTGAGGCTCTGGGCCTCGACCACCCGCACATCGTGATCACGCTCGCAGGCAGACTGAATGAGAGCGCTCGACGTGGCTTCGAGCACAGGATCGGCGGTTCCATGAACCACGACCAACAAGCGCATCTCTCGACCTCCGCATCTACACAAAACTGACCTGGCTGGCGACGTACTGCCCGCCAGCAGGCTCTTCCCTGACCGCGCCCCGGCTGCAACGACGCGGAAGCACGCGTCTGCACGCTGTTCCGCAAGCGCTCTGTGCCGTTGCACCCACAGGAGGGGCTCGGCTACGCTGCAATCTGATCCATTCCGGAGAACCCGCTGCCATTGTTGCAGATCGTGGAAGCCGCTGCCAGTTCCATCGTGCGCTTGCAGAGGAGTCGTTGACGGACATGCTGCTATTGACAACCACGGGCGCACCATCGGGCAGTGCCCGGCGCTTCGGCGTAGGCTTCCTGGATGTGCGGCCGCTCGGGCAGGATCTGCGCGCGATGCGGGCGATGCTGCAGGCCGGCAGTGGGCTGCACACATGTCTGCTCGCAGTAGACCCGCAGCTCCCGCCTGGGCAGCTCGCCTTCCGCCTCAAGAGGCGCGCCGCCGAGCGGGTATTCTTGCTGGCGGCCGAAGATCTCGCCGGCGCACACGAGCTGCAGGCGGCTCTCGAGCACGCGACCGAGCTCGAGGAAGTGCGCCCGCCGCCGCCGCGGTTGGAGACCTCACGGGTGATCCTCAGCCACCCCAGCGTCGCGCAGATCGACGACTTCTATGCGGCGATCATCGGCAGCGACATGTTCGACACGCTGCAGTGGGACGGTCCCCGCGCCCCTCGCGAGCTGTACGATTGGTGGCTGCTGAGCGCACAGCAGGCCGCCGAGGGGATCACGCGCCCGCTGAGCCTGGCATTGCTTGAGCGCGACTCCCTACGTTACGTGGGCGGCATGACTCTGAGCCCTCTGGCGGGGGACCCGGCCCAGCTCGATCTCGGCTATGCGCTGGCCCCTCATGCCCGGGGCCGTGGCCTGGCGACCGAAGCAGTCGGGAGGCTCGTCGACGAGGCCTTCGCAGTCCGTGAGGCTGAGCGCATCATCGCTGTGATCTTCAAGGGAAATCACGCCTCGCGCCGGCTGGCCGAGAGGCTGGGTTTCCGCTGTGAGGCGACCTTGCGCCGGGCCGTGTGCAAACGCGGCGCGTGGCTCGATGCTTGGTTGTTTGCGATCACGCGTCCAGACTGGCAGGCGAGGCAGGCTTCTTGAGGCCCGCGTGTTTCTTGGCAGACGGGTGACGGGCCGGATGGGTGGGCGCGAGCAAGCTTGGTGTTGAGCGAAGCCAGCGACGGAGCGCAGGGGGCTCGGGGCCGTTCGTTTCCGCGGGTCGGCGGCTTCTTTGCAATTTCCTGCTTGCACTCGCGGCAAAGATGTCTATGTTGTGTATAGGAAATGTAGAGGTAATGCCATGCCACAGCTCGTCACCTGGGTCACCCTGACCGGTGTAGATTATGACCGCTACCGCGCCCTGCGCCTGGCCCACGCACGCGGTGTCGGCCCACTTGCACGAAGTCTGAGCGGGTATCGTTATGAAGTGAGCGACCAGGACCGTGTGTTGCTCGCCACATTGCGCGAACGCAGAGACGCGGCTCTGGTCGATGAGTCTAGCTGGCTACGGATGCGCATCCGCTGCGAGCCGAAGGACGCGGCTCCAGAGGTGGCCGACTGGTTATCTGGCCTGGGAAGCCATGATCGGGAAGACTTCCTGCTCGAGCTCTGTGAATTGTCTGACGAGGAATGGATGTCCCATGCCCGTCTTCTACTGGCGGCGGCTTCGCCAAGCTATGCACAGGGCTGGCTCGGGGACGCTCCCAACCCGTGCTACGACGGCGAAGACAGTCTACGTGCGGCGTTGGGTGCTCCCGATGCCGAGGCAGCCGAGGTGCTCTTTTTACGGCCTGCGCGTGTCGCAGAGCTGAGCGGGGCTTTGGCGGCGTTTCCCATCGACGGGCAACCCCGCGGCCTGGGTATGGTGCTCGCCCGCCACTACCTGGCCACCTTCCTGCCTGGCCTGCCCTGCGAGGTCTCCTTCGTACGCTGGCTGCGCGGCCATTTCCGGCGTCTGCGAGACTTCTACGGCTTTCTCGCCAGCGAGGCGCACGGCGTCCGTGTGCGCCGGTTCCAGCGCGTGGGCGCGGCATCTATGTCGGGTTCGTGAGCGAGGAAGTGTCTAGCAGTTTGCGCGCCCAGAGCAGACAACACGCATCAGTGACACCTGCGCGTTCATGGTGCTCGGGCGCCTGGTCGAGTACGGCCCGACCAAGAATATCTGGCGGAACCCCAAACTGGCTGCGACCCGCGACTCCATCTCGGATCAATTCGGGTCGCCGCTTGTCGGCTTGACCTCCGACCGGCTGCGGCCCTCTCTGCCCGATTTCCGTTCGATGCGCCGCTAACGAACCGAACGGGTGACCCGGAGAAATCCTCGGCGTCGGCTTACCGAAAGGGTCCAGGAGTTTCATGGGGTTCGGCGCGTGGTTTGCATGTGGTTGGACAAAGTCCACTGGAGACCCGTCGATGCGCATTTTCACCTGGGGGCAACTACTCCTCCTGTCCCTGCTGATCGGATGTGGGGGAAGCGGCTCGGGGGCGAGCTCTTCGACGGGCAACCCGGGAAGCCCCGGGGGAGTTGGGAACGCGGGCAATCTCGGCAACAGCGGGAATACGGGGAATACGGGGAACACGCCCGCCGTCAAGAAGGTGCTCATCCTCGGCCTGGATGGCTGCCGGCCCGATGCGTTGGCGGTAGCGGCCACGCCGGTGTTCGATCAACTCATCGCGTCGGGGGTCTACAGCGACCAGGCGCGCGCGACCGACACCACCTGGAGCGGTTCGGGCTGGTCGACGCTCTTGCACGGCGTCTGGCGAGACAAGCACGGCGTACGCGACAACAGCTTCTCGGGTTCCAGCTACGCAGTCTGGCCCGACGTATTCACCCGCATCGAGGGGGTCACGCCTGCCCTGAATACCGTTCGTATCACCAGCTGGGGCGGCATGCAGACTCATATGGTGTCCGGAGCCGACCAGGTCCTGCAGACCGGCGACGATATCCAGACGCTGGCTCTGGCGACAAGCTGGCTCGACGGCAGCGCGGGGGACGCTGACGTGCTCTTCGTCTATTTCGGAGAGCCCGATCTCAGCGGCCACGCCCATGGTTTTCATCCATCGGTGCCGCAGTACATCCAGGCCATCGAGCAGGTCGACAGCCAGGTGGGTGCGTTGCTGCAGACGTTGCAAGCGCGCAGCAGTTATGCGAACGAAGACTGGTTGGTCCTCGCATCGACCGACCATGGCGGCACCATCTCGGGGCACGGGGTGGACCGGCCCGAAGACCGCACGGTCTTCTTGCTCGCCAGCGGTCCTGCTGTGCTGCAGCCGGGATCGCGCATCCTGCCCGATCCGGCCCAGGTCGACCTGGTGCCGACGCTGCTCGCCCACCTCGGGATCCCGGCTGCTCCCAGCTGGCAGCTCGACGGTATGGTCGTCGGCCTGGCGGCGACGGCTCCCGCGGTGCCGGTGGGATACAACAGCAACCTGCTCGCGAACGGCGGGGCGGAGCTTGAGCGCGGATTCGCGGATGTCGCGAACGACCTCTGGCCGCGACAATGGCAGGACGTGGGGGCAGCGACGGCGATCATGTACGGTTCTGCGGGTTTTCCCGACGCGGCGGACCCGGGCCCGGCGTCGCGGGGCGCGAGCTTCTTCGCGGGCGGCGCGGAGGGGGTGTCCAGTCTGGTGCAGAGGGTCGATGTCAGCACGCTGGCGGCCGCCATCGACGCCCCTTCTGGAGTGGATTTCAGCCTGACTGGCTGGCTCGGCGGCTATGCCGACCAGGACGACCGCGCCCGCCTCAACCTGCGTTTCTATGGTGCGACGCCCGAGCGTGCAGCGCTGAGACTGCCCGGAGACAAGCTCGGCTTCTTCGAAGCAGCCACCTGGACGCAGTACGACGCCGTCAGCGATGCGGCGGACCCGGGCTACCCGCGCAGCATCGCCACGGATTGGCCGGGCCTCGGCAGCTTCGCTGGGGGAGCGCAGGACATCGACGCCGCCATGGCAGGCAGCTCAGCCAAGCTCTACTTCTTCAAGGCGGATGCGTACATCCGCTTCGATACGGGACTGGGCCAGGCAGACCCGGGCTACCCGAGATCCATCGCCAGCTACTGGCCGGGGCTGGACCGCTTTGCGGGCGGCGCCCGCGATCTTGATGCGGCGGTCGACTGGGGCAACGGCAAGCTGTACTTCTTCAAGGGCGCCGAGTACATCCGCTATGACAAGGCCGCCGACTCCGCCGATGCGGGCTATCCGCGTAGCATTTCCCACTCGACCTGGGATGGACTGGCTGTCTGGCCCAGCGGCTTTGATGCAGCTCTGCGTTGGCCGACCGATTCGGACCGCGCGTACCTGTTCAAGCCAGGCGCCTACATCCGTTATGCCATCGGGGCTGACCGTGTGTACGACGGCAGCTACCCGCGATCCGTCGACGCCACGAGCTGGAACGGCCTGAACAGCTGGTACCAGAGCTCGGCTGAGTTGATCAGCCTCGAGGGTCCCAGCGCCGCCGATCGTGGCAACCAGACGGGCTTGTTTTTTCGCACGGTGGCGGGGAGCCTGCCCAGTGGGACGCGGATGCTCGAGCTGGAATTGCAGTTCCGCCGGGCTGACGGGACCAGTAATGATGGCTATGCCGATGAACTGTCGCTCGAGCTGCAACCCTGAAGACTGCTAGCGCAGCAGCGAGAGCATGGCGAGGGCCTTCTTGACGCGCAGCAAGAAGATCTCGCTGTCGATCGGTTTGTAGACGAAATCTACGGCCCCCAGCTTGAGAGCCTCGACTTCGGCCTGATTGTGCGAGCTGCCGCTGGTGAAGAGCACGGGCACGCGGATCCCTTTCTTCTTCAGGATGCGCAGGAACTCGAAGCCATCGACGTCAGGCATGCTCAGATCGCTGATGATCAGGTCGAACCGTTCATTGCCGATGCAGAGCAGTGCGTCAAAGGCATCCCGAGCCTGAGACACCGCGTACCCTTCGGCTTTGAGCAGCGTCGCGGTCAACTCGAGGAAGAACTCGTCGTCGTCGAGCACGAGCACATGGGGTGAGGTGCTGCTTCCTGAGGCTGCGCTGACGCCGGGGCTCGCAGACCTTGACAGGGCCAACCGCAAACGCGAACGAAGCAGCGCGCGGTTGAATGGTTTGACCAGATAATCCTCGGCTCCCAGACGAATGCAGCGCACTACACTCTCCAACTGGTCGACCGCGCTGATCATGATCACGGGCAAAACCGCGAGCCTGGGATGGGTCTTCAGCCGCTCGAGGACGGTGTAGCCATCGAGACGAGGCATCTTGATGTCGAGCAAGACAACGTCGACAGGGGTGTGTTCAAGGCTATCGAGCGCTTCCTGTCCATCGCTGGCCTCACGGCTCTCGTACCCCAACGACTTCAAATGCGCGCACAACAGCTGGCGATTGAAGACGTTGTCGTCGACGACCAGGACCCGGCGCCCGGTCCCTTCCTGGCTGCCCGGAGAGCTGGCGGTGCGCGTTTCGGAAGGTCGAGGCGCAAGGGGGGGCGGAGATTCCACCCAAGCGTTCTGCGCCAACGGCGCGAGCGCCTGGGCTAGCTCGCGCCCGGTCTGGTAGCGCGCTTCAGGCTGCTTGGCGAGCAGCCTCATGATGATCTGCGCGAGCTCTTCGCTCAGGTCAGGTCGCTTGTCGCGGGGGTCGGGGACGGGGTCGAGCGAGTGCTGACGCATGAAGTTTGCCGCGCTTGGCCCTCGGAAAGGGGGGCAGGCGGTCACCAGGTTGAACAAGGTACAACCGAGAGAGTACAGGTCCGCCCGGTGGTCGGCGCTGCGTGCGTCTGCCCATTGCTCGGGCGGCATGAACGCGGGCGTCCCCATGATCGAGCCCGCCTGCGTCAGCGCTTTGGGGTCGCTGCAGAGAATCAATCGGGCCAGCCCGAAGTCGCCGACCACAACACGTTCGTTGGCAGTCAGTAGTAGATTGTCCGGCTTGATATCGCGATGGACGACGCCCTTGTCGGCCGCCGCCCAGAGTCCCAACGCCGCCTGCTGGATGACCGCCGCGGCCTGCGCCTCGGGCAGCTTCGGACTGGTCAGCCTGGCGACCGAACCGCCTGCCGCATAGCCCATCACGATGCAGAAGTTGCCTTCGAACTCGAACAGGTCGTGGATCGCGACGATGTAGGGACTGTCAACCCGGGCCAGGATCTGGGCTTCGAGCCGGAAACGCTCGATGAATTCGGCATTCTGTGACAGCCCGGGAGACAGCAGCTTGACGGCAACCTTGCGCTTCAACCCCGTCTGGCTGGCCAGGAATACGCTCCCCATACCTCCGCTGCCGAGCAGGCGGAGCAGCTTGTAGCCCTTGATCTCGCGTTCGAGCAGGCCCTTGGGGTCTGCCACAATCTGTATCTGGGGCTCGTCGAGAAAGGTATCCCCAGCACTGAGCGCCATACCCGTGACGAGCTCGTCCAATACGGTGCCACAAGTGCTACAACGTACGGCGTGCAGCGGGTTGGGGTGTCCACAAGCTGCATTCCGCACGCCTCAGCCTTCCTGTGCAGGCGGCTGCGGTTGGGGAGCTGACGAGGCCTTGAGCAGCGAGCGCACGCGGTCGAAACAGGTCACCAGGTGGTCGATCAGACCCGCCAGCACGGCGTCGTTGACAGCTGCGTCGCACTGACTCTCAACGGTTGCGCAGGCATGGGCGACTTGCTCGGCACCCATGTTCAGCGAGGCACCTTTGAGGTTGTGTGCTTTGGCGCGAAGCTGTGCCCGGTCTGGCAAGCAGTTTTGGATCTGGGCAATCAGTTGTGCGGAGGAATCTAGGTATTTTGCCACGATGGCCGCGGTCACTTCTGCGCCGAACATGGCGTTGAACTCGCTGAGGTTGGCGAGCAGAGTGCTATCTGCGGGCTCGGGCCCGGACATCCGTCCACCTGAACGATTGGGGCGCTCCGATTATAGGTCGAGATCGACAAAATTGGAAGGCATGCGAGAGTCTGTCATCCCTCCCGCCGTTCAGTCGGCGGATGCTTCGAGCTCCAAAATCGGAGCCGTCTGCGTTGTCGTCTGGAGCGTGTCCTCCAGAGTCGCGAACCGTTGCTCCCAGAGCTGTTCGATCGCATCGCCAAACAGCTGCTCTGCTTCGATGTATGTGCTGATGGCCTGCGCGAACTCGCCCGACTTCATCAACGAGAACCCCTCTTCGAGCAGGCTGTGGGCCGCAAGGCTATCGCTGGTTTCGTCGGGGTGGGTGTTTTGTTGAAGCCGCTGCCAGCGCTCAGCCGCACGCTCGGCAGAGGTCTTCATGTCGAAAGCAATGGCCAACGAGCCGTTGTCCTGCCGTGTCTCGGCGCGCTCCACGCGTCCGAACATGCGGTCAGCTGCCAGGAAAGCGATCAGCAGCAGGACGGGCAACCAGGCGTTGCGCGTGCCGGCCAGAAATGAACTTTGTGGGGCGGCGGCCACCGCCAGGGTTCCTGAGGGGGTCTCGGTGAGGGGTACAGGCAGGGGTAGCTCGTCGGAGCTGAGCTGCCGCCGTTTCCACGGCATCGCGAAGCTCTCAAGTGCTTCGGCCAGCTCAACACCTGTCTGAAAACGCTTGTCCGGGTCCTTCTCGAGCAGGCGGGCGACGATCGCGGCCAGGCCGTCAGAGATCTCCGGCCGGCTTTCGCGCACGTCAGGAGGTGTGTCGAGGATGTGCTGCTTGATCACCTGGTGCCGGGCCCGAGTCTCGAAGGGAGGTCGCCCGGTCAGCATTTCAAACAGCGTGCAGCCCAACGAATAAAGGTCCGAACGATGGTCCGGCGTCGTCGTGCCATTCCACTGTTCAGGGGAGATGTATGCCGGTGTTCCCAGGATCGAACCGTCGTGGGTCAAGCGCTGCGATTCGTCAAGCTGTTTGGCCAGCCCGAAGTCGGCGATGCGAATGCGGCCGTTCTTGTCCAGCAGCAGGTTGCCGGGCTTGATGTCGCGATGCACGATGCCTTCTCGCGACGCCGACCACAACCCGAGAGCCGTTTGTTGGGCCAGAGCCGCTGCATGCTCTTCGTTGAGCCGCCCCTCGCGCTTCAACAGCTGGCGCACCGAGCCGCCTTCTGCGTATCCCATCACGATACATAGATGGCCCTTGGACTCGAACAGCTCATAGATCGGCACGACGTACGGGTTGTCGAGTCGGGCCAGGGTCTTGGCCTCGCGTTTGAAGCGATCGAAGACCTCTGTGACCCGAAAACGTAGCCGGGGCAGGAACTTCATCGCCACTTTGCGGTTCAGGTTCAGTTGAGTGGCAGCCATCACGACGCCCATGCCACCCTTGCCCAGCTTGCCCTCGATGCGGAAACCTTTGAGGATATCGCGGAAGGGGCTGAGGAATACCTCGGCGAGCACATCGATCTCGGTGGTCTCGGTGCCGTAGCCGCTCTGTGTGCCGTCCTCCGAGTCCCCTCCTGTGGGTTGACCGCCTCGGTGCCGGTAGGCTTCGAGGTAGGCGACGATCTCTGAGGCGTTGACCTGGTAGGTGCTCGACGAGAAGCTGGCCATCAAAGTGGCACCACAACTGGCACAGGTCTCCTGAGACTTCGGATTGTCCTGACCGCAGTCGCTACAAAACACCACTAGTCCTCCTTCCCCATTCGCTGTCCGGACCGTGAAAGGCCCGGAGCTTGCGCGCGGCCCATCGGGGGCCGCCCGCGCGTCGCGCTGCCGCAACGGAAACTGTTCTGGTTCAGTATTGTGGAACGCATGGTGGTTTTCGTGCCGCTTTGGTTGCAAAGTGCCAACCTAAGGGTCCCTATCTGGCTTTTCCCGGGAAGCCGCAAAAACGGGGCCAATCACCATGGCGGGGCCACGCATCGGTGGCATAGAATGAGAGCAGGCGGTATCTTTCGTTTCACTCCGAGTTCGCGCCGCTCAATGCTTCGACGAGATTGAGGGTGTGGCTGATGATCTTGCGCAGGCCGTTGACCAGGTCTCGGAACAGCATACCAGCGATCGGCGGGCATTCTCCGCTCTCGGTGCGCTCACGGTGGGCCGCGAAGACCTCTTTGGTGCGTTTCTTGAAAGACTCGCGCTCGGCACGGATCTGTGCGACGTTCCAGATCTCTTCACTTGCCACAGGAGCGGTGGCCAGCGCGTAGAATTCCTGTGCTCGCGTCAGCAATCCTTGCAGGTCTTCCAGGGCAGCCTTTGGGAGTTTTTCGCCCGAGCTCTCGAGGCGGTCTCGATAGCGGGCCAGGGAGTTGCAGTAGTCGCCGACGCTCTCAAGCTCATCGGCAGCACGGATCATGCCGTAGGCCAGCGTCGACTCCTCGAAGGACAATTGTGCCTCAGCGGTTCGGCAAAGGAACTGGGTGATCTCGGTCTGGATGTGGTCGGTGACCTCCTCCTTCTTGCGGACGCGTTCGCGTTTCTCCACGTCTGGCTCCGGGGCCAGTATGTACTCTCCCGCGAGCGCGAACTGGTCGCGCACGATCGCGGCCATGTTGCCCAACTCGCTCTCTGCCCCCGACAGAGCGAGAGCTGGAGATCTGATGTCCGCGCTGCCCAGGTATTTGAGGTGCGGAACCTCCTTCGCACGTGTCTGCGGCGTGATCCAGCTGACGAAGCGTGCGAGCTGCGGCAAGAAGGGGAGGAACGCAATGCTCATGGTGACATTGAACAGACTGTGCGCGGTCGCGATGGTGACCGCCACATTGGCATTGGGATCGCCTCCCACAACTGTCGCCACCAGATCGAGGAACCACCAGAAGACCGGCAGTATCAGACAGACACCGATCACGTTGAAGGTGGCATGGGCCCGGGCCGCGCGTTTGGCGTCGGTGTTCGCCCCTACGGCCGCGAGCAGCGCGGTGATGGTCGTGCCGATGTTCTCGCCGAGCACCAGGGCCACGGCCGTCTGGTAGCCGATCGCACCGGTGGTGGCCAGGGCGATGGTCACACCGAGCATGGCCGAGCTCGATTGCACGATAAAAGTCAGGCCGGCGCCAATGCCCACACACGCCAGCAGACTCAGGTAGTTCTCCGCCGTGAAGTAGACCATCATCTCCTGGAAGGTCACGGTGTCCTTGAGCGGCTTGAACGCAGCGCTCATGAACTCCAGGCCCATGAACACGAAGCCGAGCGCCAGCAAGAGGCGCCCGAGCGTCTTCCAGTGGCTGCGGTTCGAGAACAGGATCGGGAAGATCCCCAGACCGACGAGCAGCAAGCCGTACTTGCCGATCTTGATCGAGATGATCCAGCCGGTGATCGTGGTCCCGATGTTGGCCCCGAAGATGACGCCGACTGCCTGGGACAACGTCATCAAACCCGCGTTGACAAAGCCGACCACCATCACCGTAGTGACCGAGCTCGATTGCACCAGCGTGGTCACCAGTGTGCCGACAATCAAGGCCGAGAAGCGGTTGCCTGTCAGCGTCTTGATCGTCTTGCGGATCAGGTTGCCGGCCATGCTCTGCAGGGACTCGGAGAGGTTCTTCATACCGAAGAAGAAGATCCCCAACCCGCCGAGGAAGGTGTAGAGCGAGGTGAACCAGTCGAAGGGTTTCTTCTTGACCGGGGTTGGACGCAGCAGCACTGTCAGCTCGACAGAGGTGCCGTCGCGCGGAAGGCTCAGCGACTTGGGAAGATCTACAGGCGCGTTCTCAGACAGCACGCTCTCCAAACGCACACTGTCCGCATCGACATCGGCGACCCGCAAGCTGACCGGGGGCGCCTCGGGAACTTGCTCGGGCTCGGGGTCTTGAGCCCACAGCGGCGAGACCAGAAGCAAAAGCATCCACATCCAACAGATACGATGGGGCACATCCCCTCCTGACACGACAACGCACGGTATGTGCGCGGATCCTAGCAAGGGCAACCGGTGGGCGGTAGAGAAATGTAGCCCTGCAGAGCGCAGTCGCTCGCCGGCGGCGGTTGCCCCGCGCAACCGGTTGTGGTAGGCTGCGCCCGCATTCCACCCAGCGGCAGGACGTTCCGCGGGCCCACATAAACACACAAGAGGATTCACCGATGGCAGATCTGCAGATCGAAGAGCTCACCGCAGCCGAGGGTTCCCAGCCGAAACGGGGCGACACCGTGTCGGTCCACTACACGGGTTGGTTGACCGACGGCTCGAAGTTCGATAGCTCGGTCGACCGCGGCAGCCCGTTCCAGTTCCGCCTGGGGATGGGCCAGGTGATCAAGGGCTGGGACCAGGGCGTGGCGACGATGAAGGTTGGACAGAAGGTCCGCCTGACCATTCCGCCGGAGCTGGGCTACGGTTCGCGCGGTGCCGGTGGGGTGATTCCCGCCAATGCCACGCTGGTTTTCGAGGTGGAGCTGCTCGGCATCAACTGAGCACGCCGGCTTCGTTAGCGGAGCCAGCGCAGCGCCTCTTGGGGCACCTCAGGGGGCTCGACTTCGCCGAGCTGGCTCAGCTGATAGCTGGTGCGCCAGGCGATATGCTCCGCACCGCCGAGCGCGCGCTCGAGAGACTCACCAGACGATTCACGCACCGCAAGCACCACGCAGCGTTCGACGCTGACAAGAGTGCTGCCCGTTGCATCGAGCTGCAGCCAATAGATGACCTGAGCGCGGCTCTTGTCGACCCGCTCGACGATCTCGTGCACTTCCCAGTTGAAGTCTTCGTCGGAGCCCGCGGCCGGAGCGTTGGCGAGCTGGTCTTCATCTTCGAAGTATCCACTGCGCTGCAGCCGCATGAAATGGGCGGCGGCGAGCTTGGCCGAGCCGTCCAGGCGCAACCGGCCCTCGCCGTCCCAGCTCGCGCTTCTGCTCAGCTTCAGGACCTCGGCCAGCACTTCGACCAGGGGAGTCACCAGACCGTCGAGCAGGCGCCCCTCGCGTTCCCGTGCCAGGCTGATCCATGCGCCGGCCTGTTCCAAGGCGCCTCCGTCGCGGCCGAGTTGGCGGAATGCGGACACGGGCGCATGAAACTGGGTGAGCTTGCCGACGGTCGTCAGGCTGTAGTCGCCAGAGATCTCGTTCTTGCGCACGTCATGGTCGGCGCCGCGGGCGAAACCTCCCTCGTTGTGGACCTCCAGAGCATAGCTCTCGGCGCGGACCGTGGCCTTGATGACCGACTTGACGACTTTGGAAGGCTTCTCGTCTGCGAGCAGGCCGGCAGAGCATGCTAGCACGGCGAGGAGGATGAATCGGGGGGACATCGTTGGCTCCTTGGGATACACGGTCCCCCTTGTCTGCCATCTTGCTGGTCCGGTTGCAATGCCTGGGTTCATTCCCCATCGGGTTTGGCTGCCTGAAAACGTTGCCCTTCGGCCTCGATGACCGCGGGCTCGACCGCAAGACCTCATCCCTGGCGCCACTTCCGAGCAACTCGAGGGCGATGAACGGGGGCGCCTGCTCGCCGGTGGAAGAGCCCACTGTCCACGCCGCGCAGGCCCTCGCGACCTACGCCTCCATCTGCTAGCATTCGGGAATATCCCTACGAGGACCCCTCATGCAAGCAGCCGCCCTCAAAGAACGCATCGAGCAGCTCTGGAAGGACTCGATCGTCCCCAGCCTGATCGAGTACATCCGCATTCCCAACCAGAGCCCGGCCTTTGATCCAGACTGGCAGGCCCACGGGTACATGCAGCGTGTTGTCGAGCTTGCCCATGCCTGGGTAGAGAGCCAGCAAGTCGCGGGCAGTCGGCTCGAGGTCATGCAGTTGCCGGGCCGTACGCCGTTGCTCCTGCTCGAAATCGAGGGCAGCGCCCCGGGGAACGTGCTGATGTACGGGCACCTCGACAAGCAGCCACCCTTCGAGGGCTGGCGAGAGGGGTTGGGCGCCTGGACGCCCGTCTACGTTGAGGCCGCCGGACCCGAGCAGGGGCGCCTCTACGGGCGGGGCGGGGCCGACGATGGGTACGCGGTTTTTGCCAGCGTGGCGGCGGTCAAGGCTCTGCAGGAGCAGAACGTCGCTCTGCCCCGGATCGTGGTGTGTATCGAGTGCAGTGAGGAATCGGGCTCTCCCGATCTACCGGCCTACATGCAGGCCTGCGCCGATCGGATCGGCCGACCGGACCTGGTGATCTGCCTCGACAGCGGCGCGGGCGACTATCAGCGCCTGTGGGCGACGACCAGCCTGCGCGGGTTGGTGGCGGGCACCCTGCGGGTACAGGTGCTGCGTGAAGGCGTGCACTCGGGCGATGCGGGGGGAGTTGTGGCGTCGAGCTTCCGTATTCTACGCATTCTGCTCGATCGGCTTGAGAACGCGAGCGATGGCAGGCTGCTGCCCGAGCAGCTGCACGTGGAGATTCCCGCGCTGCGGCGTGAGCAGGCAAAGGCTGCCGCGGCGATTCTGGGTGAAACACTGTACAGCAAATACGCCTGGCACGAAGGCATGGGGCCTGTCAGCGACGATGTGGCAGAGCTGGTGCTCGCGCGCACCTGGCGGCCGTCGCTGTCGGTCACGGGTGTCGAAGGCATGCCCGCACTCGAGCAGGCCGGCAATGTGCTGCGTCCGCAAACGGCCGTCAAGCTCTCTCTGCGTGTTCCGCCCGGGGTCGACGCCGAGGCTGCGACGGCGCAGGTCGCCCGCCTGCTCTGCGAGAATCCGCCCTACGGCGCCCGAGTCAGCTTCGAGCCCGAGCAGGCGGCAGACGGCTGGCAAGCGCCGCCCGGAGAGGCCTGGTTGGAGGACGCGGTCGATGCCGCCTCGCGGCAATGGTTCGGCGCGCCCGCCGCCGCGATGGGGGAAGGGGGCACGATCCCCTTCATGGCGATGTTGGGGGAGCAGTTCCCGCGCGCGCAGTTCCTGATCACGGGGGTTCTGGGGCCTGAGTCCAACGCTCACGGGCCGAACGAGTTCCTACATGTTCCCTACGCCACCCGCCTCACCTGCGCGGTGGCCGAGGTCCTGTGCAGCCTGCCCCGTCAAGAGGACTGAAGGCGTATCCGGTTTTTGGTTGCCCCCGCGTAGGGGCGGGGAAAAGGAGATGATCGATGTACCAGTCGCGCTACGGCTTGCCCCAGAGTTTTCGTCCGGGGATCTCCATGATCCTGTCGCTCGTCCTGGTGAGCGCTCTCTGCATCGGGGGTTCTTTCTATCTGTTTGCCGAGGTCGGTGCGCTCGGGTTGCTCCTGGCCGTGGTGCCGTTCTTGTTGTTGCTCGTTTTGCCGACGAAACTGGATATCGACTTCCAGGCGGTGACGATCTCCTACCTGGCCAGAAAAAAGGTCTACAAGCTAGAGGACATCGCTGACGTGGAGATCACGCGCGAGTATGTTCGGACTCGACACGGGGAACGCACGGTACGTCTATTGATGCTTACGATGGCCAATGGTCGACGGCAGAAGCTGAATTTCCCTGGACCTCCGGTAGAGCGACTCAAGGCGCTGATCCGTCAGGGGATCGAGCGCGCGGGAGACGCGGGGCCGGAGCCACGCTCGGGCTACCGCTCTCGACGCTGAGGCAGCTCAGCGGCGTCCCGCGGCCAGCCCGGCCAGGTGCCCCGTGGCAAACGCTGCCTGGAAGTTCAGCCCCCCGATGGGACCCGCCAGGTCGAGGATCTCACCGAAGACATACAAGCCCGGATACTTCTTGCACTCCATGGTCTTGCGCTCGACCTCCTGCAGTGCCAGGCCACCCGCCGTCACCTCGGCCTTGCGGAAGCCCAACGTCCCTTCTACCTGCACCCGAAGTCCCTTGAGTTGGCCCAGCAGCCGCTTGCGCGTGTCGCGGCGCAGCTGCGAGAGCTCGGCCTGGGGCCCTGGCAGTCCTGCCTGCTGAGCCAACGCAGCGACCAGACGGCGGGGCAGGGGCTCGGGGGCCAACAGCTCGAGAACCTGGCTGAGCTTGCCGCCGCCGCGCCGCCCGGCGGCCCCGATCAGAGCCGTGCTCAAGGATTCGGCCGTGGTCTCTGGAAACATGTCCACAGCCAACTCGAAACGTTGCCCGGCTCCGCGCGCCACGTGTACCGACAGGTCCATCGCGGCGGGCCCGGACAGGCCATGATGGGTAAAGAGCAAGGGCCGCCGGCGCCGTCCCAGTTCCCGCCCGCTAGCGTCGAGCAGACGCGCCTCACAAGCCTGCAGCGCGATGCCGCTCAGCGCACGCACCCAGCCGGCTGCGCTGGTCAGCGGCACCAGCGCGGGAACTCTGGGGAGCAGCTTGAGACCCAGCTGCGACAGCCATGAGTAGCCGTCGCCGGTGGTGCCCGTCTTGGGATAGCTCTTTCCTCCCGGGCACAGCAGCACGCGCCTGCAACGCAGCGCCCTGCCCGGCAGCTGCAGCTCGAAGCCGTCGGAGACGGGCCGCACAGCGCGCACCGGGCAGTCGGAGACGACCCGCACGCCCCGGTTGCGTGCGTCGACGAGCAGAGCGTCGCGCACGTCGCGCGCACGTTGGGAGCGCGGAAACACCTTCTCCAGCTCTGGCTCCGTGATCGTGGGCACCCCGAGCCGGTGGAAGTGTTCGCGGACCTTCGCCGGGGGCAGGGCGGCGAATGCTGGCGCGAGGAAACGGGCCGCCTGCTTGCCGAACAGTGCGGCGGCGTCCCGCGGGCCAAGGGTGGTGGTCAGGTTGCAGCGCGTCCCCCCGCTGGCCAGGATCTTGCTGCCGATACGCAGGGTCTTTTCGAGCAGCCAGACATCGCGGCAGCCCTGCGCTGCCTGGGCAGCCGCCCAGAGTCCGGCGGCACCTGCGCCGACCACGCAGACTTCCAAGGTCCGATCAGGGAGTGCTTCGCTCATGGTTGCATCCGCAGCAAACTCCCGGTTCTTCTACGTAGATACGGCACACAATGCGCCCCGCTTGCCAGCCAGGCTGCTGGTCCCGATTGTACTCCAAAGCACAGTCCTCAGCGTGCGGCGCCGCGTCACCCCACTTGACAAAACCCGCGGCAGCGGCTAAGATAATGTTGGTTGGAGGAAAGGGTTACCGCCATTTCCAACGACTGGGTTCGTAGTCCTCATGACTCCTTACAAAGGGGGCGACTGGATTCGACCGGGTGTCAGAAAATTTTGGTTGCGCGTCGAGGTGCTCGGAGGCCTCGTTAAACCCCGAGAACAAGCATAACTGCCAACACTAAAACAGCTTATGCACTTGCTGCCTGAATAAAAAGGGTTGCACGCTCAGCAGTTGATGCCCACGGGGCTGCATGAGCGTCACTAGTGGGATGGCCTTGGACTTGAGCCACTGGAGTCCATCGCGAGAAAACACAGGCGGCTGGCCGTTGCAATCACTTGTCTGCTGGTGATGTGACGGTGAGACTTGAAGCAGACTATACGCGTAGACGCCAGGGTGGACTCACTTTGGGACGTGGGTTCGACTCCCACCGCCTCCATGAGAAACAGGGTTTCGGGGCAACCTGAGGCCTTTCGGACAAGAGTTTTCCAGAAACATGGGCCGTCTTCCTTCGGGAGGGCGGCCCTTTCGGATGGGGGACGTCCTTGAAGGAGGCGCTGGGCGGCCGGTCGTTATCCGGGAAACGGGTCACGCGCCGCATCCCTGGACCTTCAGCCACGGGCTCTTCGCTGCGAGCGTTGGGCGACGAGATGCCACAGCAGTCCGATCGCGAGCAGCCCCAGCCCCGCAAGCCACACCTCGGGCTCGACCCAGAAGGCCAGGAACAAGCAGGCCACAAGCCCGGCTACGGCGACCCAGCTCGGATAGCGGCGGCTCTCTGGGGGCAGGCGTAGCGCCGCGAGGTTGGTGAGTGCGTAGTAGAAGAGCACCGTGAAGGCGCTGAAGGACCACGTCGTACGAACGCTGCCGATCATCGCGAGGCCGGCGATGACGGCCCCCGTCAGCAGCACCGCGAGCCGCGGCGTGGTGCCGGAGTCGTCGAGACCGGCCAGCGCGCGGGGCATGTCGCCCCGGCGTCCCATCGCCAGGAAGACGCGGGAGAGCCCCAGGATCAGGTTGAGGAGCACGCCGAGCATGGCTGTCATCGCCCCAGCGGCCAGGATCCAACGCGCGCCGGGCACGGAGAGGCTGTGGGCGACCACCTCCAGGGGAGCCGCCGTTTCGGCGGTCGCGGCGGCGAAGGGGCCGGCTCCCACCGCGCCGATCGCCACAAAACCGACGGCCACGTAGAGCGCCATCGAGAGCACCAGCGTCGCGATGATCGCTCGGGGGATCGTGCGGCGTGGCTCGCGCACCTCCTCACCGAGCGTGGCGATCCTACCGTAGCCGGTGTAGGCGACAAACATGAGCGCTGTCGCGTGAAGCACCCCGCTGGCGAGCGCGTCCCCAGATGCTGGGGCGAAGAACGGGACGAAGTTCGAGGTGCCCGCGGCGAACACCACGGGAATCCCGGCCAGCACGAAGAAGGTCAGGGAGAACAGCGTCAGCGAGACGATGCCCATATTGGTGAGGTTGGACCGGCGGATGCCTGTGAGGACAATGGCCGTGAGGACCACGACAGTCCCGATTGCCACCGGGACCAGCCATGTGTCGACGGGTGCGCTCATCGCATGCAACAGATAGCCAGCGAAGCCCAGGGCTGCCGTAGCCGCCGATGCGCTCTTCGCGCAGAGGAACAGCCAGCCGGCGCAGAATCCGAGGGTTGGCGACAGGTAGCGGTAACCGTACTCGTAGGTGCCACCGCTGACGGGATGGCTTGCCGCAAGTTGCGCGCTGGAGAGTCCGTTCGCCGTTGCGACTGCTGCAGCCAGAGCGATGGCGAGGAGAACCGCGGGCCCAGCGACCTCCGCCGCGATGCCGATGGAAACGAAAACTCCGGTTCCGACGATCGAACCGAGCCCCATCAAGATGGCGCCCCAGAGACCGACCTCCCTTCGGAGCTGCGGGTGCGGTATCGACGGGTGTTCGTTGGACATGGATCAGTAGTCCTCCTCGATGCGCTCCTCGAAGAGCTCGCGTACTTTCGTCTTTGCCCCAGCGAGCAGCTCTTTTCCGACTGGAGTCGCCCGGCACAGCCGGCGATGCCGACCATCGGCCAGCGCCCTGCGCGACTTGAGGTGGCCGTGCTCCTCCAAGCGATGGAGCCGCGGGCAGATCGGTCCGGGGCCCAACTCGTAACCGTGCCGGGCAAGCTCGCGGGAGATCCCGAGCCCAGAGATCGGCTCACGACGGGCTTGGTTGAGCACTTGTAGCCGGATCTGCCCCAGGTAGAAGTCGGTGTCTCGCATGGGTTCCTTTTCGGGTATCAAACTTCGATGGCGCAATCCGCTAACGTATACCGTTGGAACAACCTGTGCCACGATCCAAGCAAGAACCTGGGAGAGGCCGAACACGCGGTGCAGCGATCTTCGTGAGCGTGCGAGGCCGAGAGCCTCGCCATGGACCATAAGCTCCGGGTGCTCTTGGCAAAGAGGAGGACGCTGGGAGCTCTTGTGAAGGAGCGGCCAGGTCTGCGATTCCAGCGACGCCCGGATCCGGCGTCGCTGTTCCAAACGAAGCGCAGGGCGGCCGGCCTGCTGCCTGGACTTCCCTGCCGGCTTACGCCACACTGCGGGCTCGTCGGGGGGGGGCGCGGCCACTCCATGGAGACCGTGATGAGCGTTCTCAGTCTGTCCGGGTTGTCGGTAGGTGCTGGCGGCCGAACGCTGCTGGCCGGGCTCGACATCTCCCTGGAACCGGGCGTCGGTGTCGGACTGATCGGCCCGTCGGGACTCGGGAAGACCACTTTGCTACGCGTTGTGGCCGGCCTGGCCGATCCTCTGGCTGGGCAGATCTTGTTGCGTGGGTTGCCTGCGGGTGCGGGCGGTTGGCCTGCCTTCCGCCGCCAGGTGGTCTTGCTCGCGCAGAAACCCAGCCTGCTGCCTGGGGACGTGGCGAGCAACCTGGCGCGTCCCTTCGAGTACGCCAGCAGTCTCGGCAGCTTCCCTGAGGAGCGGGCCCGCGCAGGTCTGCGCCGGCTGGGCCTCAATGAAGACTGTTGGCAACAGAGCGCAGAGAGCTTGTCCGTAGGGGAGCAGCAGCGGCTCTGTCTGCTGCGCGCGCTATTGGTCGAGCCGGCAGTGCTGCTACTCGATGAGCCCAGCAGCGCACTGGACCCGGAGTCGGCCGAGACCGTGACGGAGATGATCGATCAAGAGCGTGTCGAACGTGGTTTGTCGTTGCTGCTGGTCAGCCACGACGGGACCTTCCGCGCGCGCTTGTGCCAGCGTGAGATCGAATTGAGCGGGTTCTCGCCTGAGAAGGAGGCCTGAAATGGCAACTCCGGCCCCGATCTTGGAGCTCTCCGACCTCGCTTTGTCCGCCAGCCTGGTGCTGGTCGCTGGCGTCTGCAGCGTCGCCTTGCGGCTGCGCTTGGAGAAACGCCTGCTGATCGCCAGTCTGCGGACGGTCGCGCAGTTGGGGGTGATCGGCTACGTATTGGGTTGGGTTTTTGCCGAGCTGCGCATCACGAGTTTGTTGCTTCTGATCGTGGTGATGGTCGGCGCCGCTGCCCATGCCGCCATACGTCGGCCCAAGCGTGAGTACAAGGGAGCGGGCTGGCGCAGCCTGCTCAGCCTGAGCGTGAGCAGCTTGTTGACGTGCGTGGTGGTGACCGCCGCCATCGTCCGGCCACAGCCCTGGTACCTGCCCCAGACATTCATCCCGTTGCTCGGTATGATTCTGGGCAACAGCCTGACGGGCATCTCGCTCTGTCTAGACAGCCTGCTGCAGGATCTGGTCGAGAAACGTGCGCGTATTGAGATGGAGCTCAGCCTGGGAGCGACGCGCTGGGAGGCAGCCCGCGGGCTGGTCTCTTCGGCCGTCGAACGGGGAATGATCCCGATCCTCAACTCGATGACGGTGGTGGGCTTGGTGTCGTTGCCCGGCATGATGACCGGACAGATTCTGGGCGGGGCCGACCCGCACCAGGCGGTGCGCTACCAGATCGTGGTGATGTTCATGCTATGCGCCTCCACGGCGCTCGGCAGCATGGGCATCGCCATGCTGACTTTCCGGCGCTGCTTCACAGCCCGGCACCAGTTGGATGCCGAGAGCATTCGGGAACGCTGAGCGCTCAGTCGAAGTAGAAGTCCCCGAAGTCGATGTCTTCAACGTTGGGCAGGGTGAGCGTCCTGCAAGCGCCCTCACTGAGCTCGACGTCGAAGCACTGCCCATTGACAATACAGCGCACCGGACCCGGAGGATAGGGGCCGAGCACCACCCGACTTCCTGGCAGGGGGCGTTGGCGTAGTTCGAGGCGTCCCTGCGCGTTCCAGAGGCTGAACGTGTAGAGATAGCCTGGCTCGAGTCCTGATTGTTCGATCTCCAGCCAGGCTGCGGGCAGGTAGCGGGTATTCGAACCCTGGCGCTCCCACCAGCGTGTCACACGTTCAAGATCGATTTCGTCGGGCGCGTCCGGATCAAGCCCGTCAAAGCCTCCGAGGATGGCGAGCAGGCGGGCGGCTGCCAGGCCTACAGTGCGGCCGCGCTGGGTTTCGTCTGCCAGGCGGGAGGTCTGTGCTTCGTCGAGCAACTCTGCTAGCAGGGGCATCACGAGCCCCCTGCCGACGCGGCTGGCGAGGCGTTCGCCGTGCTCCACTAGAAAGTGGGCGTGCCCCCGCGGGTCGTCACGCAGGCTCTGAAGAAGAGTCTCACCGTCCAGGTCGATAAGCAGCCGCCCCAGCGCGGTCGAGGCTCCCGGGGGGATGTGCGAAAAGCGATCCAGCAGCTCGCCGATGTTCCTGTGGGCGCCCAGCCCGCGCAGGGATTCGCAGGCACTGATGACCACTTGAGGGGAGGGGTCTGCATAGATCAGTCCCCAGAGGTCTTCCTGCAGCCCGGGGTCGTCAGCCCGGATGCACGCCCATGCTTCGACGGCCCGCGCACGGATCTCGGGGTGGTCGAAGCGGTCTAGCAGGGTGCGTGCCAACTTCTCCAGCAGGAACATTGTCTGTGGATCGCTTCCTTCGGCCAGAGCCCTTTGCACGCTTCCCAGCACGCGCGGTCCTGCCTCGAGCAGCTCGCTGAAAGCTCTGTCGCGCAGCTCGGGTTGCGGGTGGCCCAGGCGGGCGATGCGCTCCTCTTGCAGCTCCCACCAGGCATCAGCGCCGCTCGGAGAGTCGGTCAGCTGCAGGTAGCGATCCGGATCGAGGTCCAACAGGCCCGCGATCAGAGCGAGGGCCGGTTCCCCCGCATCGGCCAGGGCACCGGCCAGCTCGAGTGTGCCGCTGAGCAAATCACCACGGTACAGCTCCTCCTGGTTGGCGAGCAGCACAGGCAGGAGCACCCCGGCTTCAGGACCCAAACCGGCCGCCAGCTCGAGCAACTCAGGAGTTGCCCGCTCAGCCTCGATCTCCTGCCGCACCAGGTCGACCAACCAGGCCCGCGGCCAGCCCGCTTCAAGCAAGCCGGGCAGCAGCTCTTCGAGGTCATCCAGAGAGCAGTCATGCAGCCAGCGCTCGAAATGTTCGGGCGCCAGACCTGCGCCGGGACCCAGATAGGCAAGGGTTTCCACGGCCCGGCCGTCGGGGTCGGCCGCCGCCTCCATCTGCACCCAGGCGATGCCCTGGGGACAGCGGCTCGACGCGATCAGCTCGCCGAGCATAGAAGGGTAGGGCGCCACCTGGTCGCCCTCGGGTACGAGTGATGCCACGCTGGGCGCCGCCGCTGGCCCCATAGCGATCAGCGCCTGCCAGGCCAGGCCAAACTCGGGGAGCCAGCGCAGCACAGAGGGCGCGGCTGCGGCGCCCGCGGGGCCGAGCGCGGCCAGCAGACGCAGGAAGGGCTCGGGTTCGACCCAGGCGCTTTCCAGTTGGGCGACGCAGACCGGAACGGCGCGCTCGGCATCGACACCGATCGCGATCCAGGCATCGACGGCGGCCTCGAGGGGAAAATACTGGTCGCCGCTTTCCAGCCGGTCGATCAGAGCCGGCAACGCAGGTCGCGCCCGAGGTCCCAGCGACTCGAGCGTGTACAGCAGCAGTTCCTCGAGGTCACCCAGGGGAAGAGCCAGAGCTTCACCGAGGCAGCCCAGCAGGCATTCCTCAAGCGCGGGAGCACGGGCGCAGATGTCCTCGAGCAATGAGCCGAGCTCGTCATAGCACTCAACCAGCTCCGAGCTCAGGTCGGGTCCTGGCTTCAGCACAAACTGTACGGGCAGCGGCGGGAGTCGTGTCTCCCCGGGGAGCGTGCGGGACAGGCCCAATCCCCACCAACTGCCGTCCTCTCGGGCCTCCAGGCGTTCGACCTGCAAGCTGCCTTCGCCGAGCGCGAACAACAACCGCTCTTGAATCGGCACTTGCCGCTGGGGGCGCCTCGAGAGCAAAGCACAGGCGGCGCCGCCGACCCCGAAGCCCCGTTCATCCTCACGGCTCAGGCTCCACAGCGCACGCTCGATCGACGCAGAAAAGGGGCCGCCCTGCTCTGTGAGCGCTTGGATCGCCTCACGGCAGTCTGTCGCGTCCTCGCCGTACAGGACCGCGAGCAGGGCTTGCTCGTCGGCCAACAGGGGAGCGAGTAGCAGGCATAAGCACAGGCATCGGCGACGCATCAGATTCCTCCAGCTCTGCTTGGAAGACTGGAGGCTGTATGTCATGCGTATGTCTCAAGGACTCCGCGGTTCCTCAACAAAGGCTCCGAGCTCATACAGGCCCAGACAGCCTTCCAAACCCGCGCTCGCCAGCCGGCGCGCCTCGCCGTCGAAGGCGAGCAGGTGGATGGCCTCGGCGTGCACACGCTGCCCGATGAGCAGCTTTCCCCCGGCCAGATCCCAGAGCTCGAGGCGTCCGTCGGCGTAACCCGCCGCCAGGAAACGCCGGTCTGTACTATAACGTGCCGCCGTCAGCTCGTGGTCGGCTGCGAGTTGCGCACGGGCCGCCGCCAGGTCGCGGTCTTCGGGGGCGGGAACGTAATTGCGGGGCAGTCCTTTATAGTGGCTCTCCACTGCCTCCCAGCTATCGACCAGCCAGGTCGTTTCGAGGTCTTCGGACAAGCTGTGCATCACGGGCTGCCAGCGGGCCTCATGTTCGACGGCCGCGCCCCAGGCGAACTCCCTGACGCCGTTGTCATGGTGGTGACGTTCGGCCAGCAAACCGCCATTTTCACAGGAATAGACCCGCAGGACTCCATGATCCTGCGCGGTCACCAGCTGAAACCCATCGCGGGTCAGGGCCAGTGCGTGCACATTGATGGGATCGTGGTCCTCAAACGGTCTCTTCAAGGGCTCGTCTACCTGCCAACGCTCTATGTCCCCTTCGGTCTGGCCCATCAACAGGATCTGCCCATCGGGGCTGAACGCCAGGGGATCGCCGTTGGCCGGGAAGGTGGTATGTTTGCTCCCCCGCAGCAAGCGTGCCGCTGCATTGAGCGGCTGGATCCACAAGCCCTCGCCATCGGGGCTGAAGCACAGGCTGCGCACCCACCAGGTCGCTGCTCCGCGATCGGTCTGCAGCAGCGCGAGTCCGGTGGAGAAGATGCGCACCGTGTCCTGATCGCAGCCGGCAGCCAGCCGCCCGTCGGGCGCCCAGGCCAGCGACATCACATGGGCATCGTCAAGATCGAGGCTGCCTGTAGAGCGCAGGCCGCCATCCCAGAGCTGCACCTGGCCATCCGTTCCCCCGCTGGCCAGTTGCCCGCTGGGCGACCACGCAAGCGCATAGACCCCGCCCTCGTGGGCCTCTGGCTGGTGCGCGAGGCGCTCCCCCGAGCGCCAGCTCCACAGCTCGAGGCTGCCGTCCTCGCAACCCAGGGCGAGCCGCCCGTCCGCGCCCCGTGCACTGGACAGGATCGGGGCCTGACAGGAAAAACTGCGCAGTTCGACTCCCGTGACCGCATCCCAGACGCGCACCAGGGGGCCACAGACGGCCAGCAGGCGCATGCCATCGGCGCTGAAACACGCGCCCAGCACGCGCTCGGCCAGTTGGATACGCAGCAGCTCCGCGCCGTCGTTGGCGTCCCAGATGCGCAGGCTTGCATCAGCAGAGCTGCTGCAGAAACGCTGGCCATCGGCCGACCAGGCGAGGGACAGAACCGTGGCAGCGTGGCCGACCCGCGGCTGCCCGAGCCGCAACAGCTGCCAGGCGGGCTGCGCCGGGGCTCCAGCAGGCAGGACGTGGCTGGAGAGGTCCGGGTTGGGCTCTGTCCGCTGGAAGGGCGGCGGCCCGTCTGCCGGTCGCGGAGAACAGGCGCTGCAGAACAGAAAGAGAAGGCTAGCGACAAACCTGGTCATGGGGAACTCCAACCGAGGGCACCAGCTTTGAGACACTGCGCAGCGGGAGCTATTCACCCGTCGGCTGGACAGGCAGCGGAGATCGAGCCTCAGGGCCGGATCGGATAGCTGCTGAAGCGCAGCGGGCTGCCGAGCATCTGCAGCATCTTGTTGCCGACATTGTCGCCAAAGTGGCTGCCTGCGGAGACAAACTCTTCGTAGTAGTTCGGATGGCCGACGAAGATCAGGGGCAGGTAGTCCGTCTCTGGGATCATATAGCCCAGATAGGAGTGTGCCAATCCGAATACAAAGCGGTCGCGACCCTGCATCGCCGCGCGCACGCTGGGCATCGCCGGAAAGTCCCAGCTGCCATAGTTGTACAGCACACTGCTCGCCGGCCGACCCAGCCAGTGGTCGGGGAAGATCTCTCCGGGCGCGGTGATGATCTCGGCTTCGCCGATGCGCAGGTGCGAGATGGGAACCGAGGTGCCTCCGACCAGCGAGACGAAGTAGGGCCGCTGCAACAGCTGGTCCTGGGGATCTTTGTCGTGGCGCTGATCGAGCAGACTCGCCAGCACCTGGAAGGCAGGGTACTCGAAGTCGATCTCCAGCTCTTCGGAGCGGATCTGCAGCTGCGGGTCTTTCGTCACGGGGGCGCTCGCCAACGCAGCCAGGGCCTGCTCGGCGATCAACCTGCCCAACGAACGGATCTTCTCGACCGAGCCCTGGCTGTGGAAGCTGGGAAACGGCTGCCCGTGCGCATCGAGCACACCTGGCGCGTAGATGGGCTGCCCCTGGGCATCCCGGGCGGGGACGGGCGTGTCTTCGAGCGCGCCGATCTGCCCACCCACGGTGCCGCTGAAGTACAGACAGGTTCCCCCCAGCGTCGCCTCCGCGTGTTGACGCACGAAGTGGGGGAAGTCGCTGGAGACCATGATGTTCGACTCCGTCAGGACCTCCGGGTGGTTGTGCCAGTTGATCAGTGTGGCGATGGCCTGCTGCGTGCCCGGCTCGTAGAAACCCAGCGCGCTGATCTCGGTGTTGCGCAGGAAGGGGTCGCGCAGGTCTGTCTGCAGGGTGAAGATGTCGTCGGCGAGTTTTGCCTGCTCGAGCGATGCAGCGAAATTCGGCAGGCCGAAGCCGAAGTCCGTCTGCGGACCCGTCTTGAACAACAGGCTGTGGGCGTCATAGGCGCTGAGCGGCTCGCTGGTGGCGCTGCGCAGCTCGGCGGGGCGCAACGCGGCATAGGCGGCCTGGATGGAGTCGAGCATACGTTCGCGCAGTCTGGCCAGGTATTCGTACTCGATCTTCCCCGACCAGAGGCTGACGACGTCGGGTCCACTGTGGCAGTGGGTGCTGGCGATCACGATGTTTGCGCTAGGGATGCCGAGGCGCTGCTCGATCCTGCGCTTGACGTAGTTGGTGTCGACATGCAGCAAACCTACCAGGTCCAGAGTCTGCAGCACGACCAGAGTGCTGTCCTTCTCGAGCACCAGGCTGCGCGCCCAGAGCGGGTCGAGCGCTCCGTTGGCATAGCGGGTGTTGCCGGTAATGAATGAGCCGGTCACAAAGCCGCCAAAACCTGCCAGCACCGTCTCGTCCCACTCGTTGTTGGCTTCGCTCCCATCGGGATTGGCGACCGGGTCGTAGTCGTCGCCATGCGGGTCGGGGTTGCTCTGGTAGTGATAGCCGGGCTCCTGGGAGCTGTACAGGCCGTCGCGGCCGGTATCGAAGAAGCTCTCTTGAGAGCCTTTGAAGCCATCACCATCGGCGTCGTCGAAGCGCTCGAAGCCGGGCGTGATCTCCACCGCGGCCGCGCCAACCCGCAGGCGGGGAACAGGGGCCGCCGTGCTACTGCCCGAGCCGCCGCCCGGTGTACTGGAAGCGCCCGCGGTCGGAGCCGCCGAACCGCCCGCACCGCTCGAACAGCCCAGCGCCCCCGCCAACAATAGCAGCCGCAGAACAGCGCGCAGGCGCCGTTTGCGGGCCACACGCCGGGGCGACGCGCGCCGCTTGCGTCTACGCGCCCAGACGCCGGCGGCGAGCATCAGCCCAGCGGGCAACGCGCTGCCCGCCTGGCTCGGGTCCAGGCTGCAGCTGCCGCCTCCGGAACCGCCGCCGGACCCCGGGGCGGGGGCTCCAGCTGTGCCGGGGGTCGCGGGGGCGCTGCCGCTTGCTGTGGCGTTCCCCAGGCTGCCGGAGTTGCCGGAGTTGCCCGAGTTGCCGCTTCCCCCTGTTCCTCCCCCTCCTGCTGGCGGTAGAACCACCAGGGGTGGACTCGGAGCAGGTCCGGACAGGACCGGATAGACGTTCCCCCCGATGCGCTTCAGCACCGGAATCAAACTGAAATCACTGCTATTCTGCCAACGGTTCAGCCCGTGGATGGCGAGCAGGTTCGATCCCGTCTGCGCAGCGCTGACCGGCAAGCGGAAGAACTCGGGGCTGCCCGCCTCGTGGTTGGTGATCGCCGTGTCGCTCCAGAGCGCAGGGTCCGGCGCGTTGGCCCGCGCCACCTCGACGCCGTTCAAATACGCGACGAAACCGTCGTCATAATCCAGGTCCAGCCACAACTCGCGCAGCGTGCCGACATCGGGGATCTGGAAGCTCTGGCGCAGAAACACGCTGGTGTAGTGGTTCTCCATGTTGCTGAGCAGGGTCGCATCGTCTCCGTCTCCATAGCCGAAGCCGCTCGCTCCGAGGGGCCAGTTGCTGGCGTTGTAGCCCGGTGTCTGCCAGCCCGCGCCCGGATCGCTGCTGCCTTCGAAGTACTGCCAGCTCTGCCCGGCTCCGAGCACCACCATCGCAGGGGGATCTCCCCGGTATTCGATGTCGAAGGGCCCCGCCGCGAGGTTCCCCGCTATATCTTCCAAGTCAACGATATGCAAGCTGTAGAGCGGCCCGAGCAGGTGTGGGCTGGTGCCGAGCAGCACCTCGACAGGGTCGCCCGTGGGAGCCGCACTGAGAACGCTCGTGCCGTTGCTGCTGTACCGCGCCGGATCGAACATGCCTGCCGCGACGGGCTCACTGAGTTGCAGCAAGATCTGGTCGCTGCTGAGCTGGCGCGCCGCGACCGGTTGTGGCGCCTCGAGATCCGGTCCTTTGCGGATCGAGAACAGGTCGCTGACCTGGCCGGTCTCACGAATGTGCCGTACTGTGAGTTGGGAGCCCACCACATCGATGATGCACGAGCCCAACTCGAGCTCAGAGTGGCGCGAGAGCACATGTGGGTAGTCGCTCTGCACAGAGCCGACGTGGCCGCCGTTGCCGGTGGTGATATAGACCGCACCGGCGTGCGGCGCGATGCCGGCGGGCTTGGCGTACACGCCATGGCCCGACCAGCTGCCGTCGCCAGGATCGAGGATCACGGTCCCCAGGCCGGTGCTCGTGGGAGTGTCGTAGCCGCCGTCGACCAGATAGCTGCGCTCGTAGACGTGGGAGTGCCCGCTGAGTACGAGGTCGACGCCGTAGGACTCGAGAATCGGCAGGATGTTCTCACGCATGTCGATGTGTTGGGACTCGCTGTCGGAGTCGTGGCTGCCCTTGGTGTAGGGCCCATGGTGGAAACAGGCGATCGTCCATTCCGCACTGCTCGCAGCCAGCACCGCCTGCAGCCAGGTCGCCATGGGCCCGCCCGCCGAGGCATTGCTCATCTGGGAGTCGAGCACCACCACCCGCAGGTTGGCGCGTACGAAGCTGTAGTAGTTCTCGCTGCCCGAGCTCTGGGTCGGCAGGTCGAACAGGTTGAAGTAGGCGAACTGCGGGCCCGCCCCCCAGTCGCGCTGCATGCCGTAGGTCTCGTGGTTGCCCACACAGGGAAACAAGCCCATGCGCGGGAGCACCGCTTTGTAGGGGGTGAAGAAGTTGTCCACGAACTCATCGACATTGCCATAGTCGTAGGCCAGGTCCCCGAGCCCCAGGAAGAGCTCCGGCCAGCGGCCGTTGCAGGCCGAGAGCATGCCGGTCAGTACCGCTGCCTGTTCGCTGGTTCCCGTGCCGACGTCTCCGGCTGCCCACAGACGTACCGGCTCGCGTCCTCCAGGCGCTGGAGCCGTGCGGAACCACGTACCCCAGTCGCCGCCGGCCAGCTGCTGTGGACCTTCAAACAGGGCATAATAGTAGCGCGTGTCGGGCAACAGCCCCTGCAACTCGACGCTGTGGTAGGCCGCCGTCGCGCTACTGCTCTGGCTCTGATTGAGCTGTCCCAGCGTCGTTCCGTAGCGCACCTCACCGACGCCGGTGCGGTCGATCAGCCAGCAGATGCTGACGCGTTCGTGCCCCAGTTTCTGCAACCAGGGGCCCGCGGCGAGGTCGGCATGCAGCGGGGCGAGCAGCCCCAGCCCGAGAGACAGCGCGAGCAGGCTTCTCACCACAGCACTCCAGGCATCAGGGACTTGCAGGCATCGACCACCTTCGTCCCGGTGTCGGAACCAAACAGCGTGGCGGCGCCCTCGTAACCGCCGAACTGGTACTCTTGCGGCGTAGTGATGTAGGACATATGGCCGTTCGCCAGGCCGGCGACGAAAGTGTGCTCGAAGCCGTAGGCAGCGCCGGCTGCCTTGACCTCAAGGCCGACCTCGTGGATGGCCTCGCCAGGGATCGAGCTCAACAGGCTACGCTGCAGACGCACTGCCTGGAAGCGGAACTCGCGGTCCATATCCTGCGGCGTCAGGGTGATCGTGATGCCCCAGCTGGTGGGGATATTCCCCAGGAAGTTCTGAATGAACGCGGGAACCGGGTTGATCGCCGTCGCCCCCAGCCACATAAAGGGAGTGCCCATATCGACGGCGGCCCAGGCACCGGCAATGTCGACGTCGAGCTCGGGGGTCGCCTGGGCGTGGATCTGCATCGTGGCATCGCCGATCAGCTGGCCGATCAGGCTAGCGATGGCCGGATCGCTGCTCGCCAGGCTCCTGTCGGGGTTGATATCCCCTTCTGCACCGTTGACGAATAAGGCCGTGCCTCCGAGCTGTGTCTCGATCCAGGCCGATGCCTCGCCCATCAGGTCGGCGGAGTACTCCATGTTGTCCGACCAGTAGGCGAGTCCGTGGATGGCGTAGTTGTAAACCGTGGCAAGAGGCGTGCCGTCAGGCTTGTCGATACGGATCACGCCCAGGTCGGGATCGATGCTGTCGGGTTGGTAGTTCGGTGAGGTCCCCGCCCGCCGATTGAGCGAGACACCACTGAGTTGGCCAAGCCCCAGGCCGAGAGCTGCGGGCTGCAGGTTCTGCACCGCCATCTCCAGAGCGTCGGCGATACCGGTCACCAGGGCATCGAAGACTGTCGGCTGGAAGTAGTCCATGGCCGCCAGCTCCCAGAACCTCGACTCGGTGATCGTGCCGGGTCCGCTGTGGGTGTGGGAGGCGCAGGTCATGATCGCATGCGGATCGAGCGCCACCCCGCGCTGCGCCAGCTTGAGGAAGATGGCTTCAGCGGCGCGGTTGTCCGACGCGATGATGTCGAGGCTGACCAGGGCCACCCGGTCGACACCGTCGTCCAACACGAGCGCTTTCGCGAGGATCGGGTCGCGCACGCCCTGGGACGGCGCGAACCAGGTGTAGTAGTTGCTCGAGCTCAGATCAGGGAAGAAGAGCCGGCGCGCGCCCTCTCCGAAGCCGCCCAGGGGCACCCCGACGGGCGGTGTGATATCGACCACCGCGACGCCCGCCTGGAAGACCAATCCGCGCCGCGGGGCGCTGGGGTCGGTCTCGAAGCTGAAGGCGGTGGCGGCTGTCAGCGGGTCGCCGGCAACCGACCGCAGGGCTGTGCTGAGCTCAACGGTGTACAGCTCGCCCGCCGCCATCACGACAAACGGCTCGAGCTCGAGCAGGTCTCCCTGTACGTGCTGTATCGTGCGGACTTCGCGGCCTGCCACGCGCAGCTGAGCGCTGGCCGCAGTGACGCTGGCCGGGTCGAGACTGGCGCTGAAACGCAGCCGGATGCGGGCGTCGGCCGCCACCCCGGTCGCGCTGCTCAGCGGGTGGGTCGAGATCAGTTGGAAGCTGCTTGTCGGGGTCGGCGAGGTTGTTCCCGAGCTACTGCCCGTCGCGGCGTTGCCTGCCGTATTGCTGGTAGCCGCCCCATTGCCTGTTGAAGTTGCCGAAGAGCTGCCGCTGGATTTTTTGCAACCCG
Organism: Planctomycetota bacterium; assembly: GCA_029260765.1. Classification (GTDB taxonomy): domain Bacteria; phylum Planctomycetota; class J058; order JAJDCP01; family JAJDCP01; genus JAJDCP01. The sequence continues at coordinate 3,477 of JAJDCP010000112.1, read as the reverse complement.
CTCCGAAGAGCAGGCTGAGGCAGCAGAGCAGGACGCTTGCATTGCGCACTTGGATTCTCCTGGTTGCCCGCGGGGCGGGCCTTTGTCTATCTGTGGTGATGGGGGATCCGCTCGGCCTACAGCCCTGGCAGCCCGTTCGCCAAGAGGTCTTGAAGCTCAGCCTGCAAGCTGCTGTCGCTCATACCCTGCCGGGCGAGCACGCGCATCGCGGCCAGTCGGCGTTCTGGTATCAGGTCGTCGCTGGCCAGGCGGCGCAGCCAGCTCAGCTCCGAAGGGCCCAATGCTGCGCTGCCCAGCACATCAGCGGCAGCCGTGAAGCACGCACGCTGATCACCGAGCAGATCGGTGCGCGCGGCCTCGACCAGCTGCGCGCGGGTGTCCGCCGGCAAGCGCTCGAGTCTGCCCGGGCTGGCCAGGTTGAACGCCGCGGTGTTGCGCAGCAGTTCGGTGTTCGTCGCATCGCTGTAGAGCTCGGCAAACGCGTTGTCGACGCTCCTGGCTGTCGATCCTCGCAGAGCGAAGACCAGCGCCGGCTGCAGATGCTCGGGAGCGTCTTCCAGGCCGCGCAGCAGCCGAGCGCAGACGCCGACCTCAGGAAAGTGGCTCAGTCCGAGCGCGGTCTGGAAGACCAGCTCCGTGGGAGCATCGGCCATCTCCTCGAGCAACAGCTCCGCGACGGCAACGGCTCCTCCCTGGCGCGCCAGGGCTTCGAGCTCGTGGCGCAGGCCGACGGCATCGATCTCGAGCGCTTCGGCACGCTGAAGTGCCGTCTGGGCGGCGCGCCGTTGGGCAGCTTCACGCTCCCAACGGGTGAAGAGCGCATCGCCGAGCTGCAGCAGGCTTTCGTCCAACTCGAGAGCCACGGTCTGTGTGGCCGGGGGAGGCGGGGGAAGCTCGTCCAGCAGTGCCGCGTCGGCCAACGCAGGGGCCGCAGCGGCCGCCCGCGGCGCGGTCAGCGCCGGGGCGGTGACGTCCTGGTCGCCGAGCAGCCAGAACGCTGTCCCTCCGAACAGCAACGGCAGGCAGAGAATCAGGATCTGCGTGGTGCGTCGTGAAGGTGCCATCAAAACGCTCCGTGCCAGCGACCCATCCAGTAGGGCAGGTCGACGTCGATGCCGGGCTTTTCGAGGAAGGCACCAAAATTGGTCGGCTGACGCACAGCTTCCCGCGAGGGCTGCTTCTGCCACTGGAAGTAGCCTGTGTACTTGCGCAGAGGAATGGGAATCGGCGCCGTCGGCACGGTCTCGGTGTTGCCGAGCGGGCTGCTCAGGCTACCGAAGGTGAAGTCGGCCCACTGGATCACCGAGAGGTCGAGGCCGGGCGGCACCCGATCACGGTGGTTGCGGGTCAGGAACAGCCGCAGGCTCTCGCGCACGCTGGGGAAGAGGCTCGTCTGCAGCGCAGGGTCGATCGCCGACTGGATCATATCGAAGTGCGGGTTGTGGTGGTGTCCCACCCAGCGCTGCACGATACGATAGCCGCGTGCCATCTCCATCCAACGCTGCTGGTCGGTCTCCAGCCGGAAGTAGTTGTACGCGTTCAGCATCTGCAGGTTGAACTTGTAGTAGCCGTCCAGCTGGTTGACGCTGATCCAGGCACCGAGCCAGGTGAACGGAGCCAGGCCGTCCAGGCGCTGGATCTCGGCCGCATAGCGGCCCGGATTCAGCCGCTCACCGATGGTCAAGAAACCGAGCTGCTGGTAGGCAGACTGCACAGTCCAGACGGTCGGGCCGGCGCCGCCGGCCTGCGTCCAGTTCGGGCGGTCGTCGACCACGATCCAGTTCTCGGCGATCAGGTAGTCCATGATCTGGCGGATCCGCAAGGCGCATTCGGCCTGCACGGCGGGATCGTTGACGATCTCATGGGTGATGCCCAGTCCGAAGACGATGCCGCTGTACTGGTCCCGCGAAACTCCGCTGTCTGACTGCCAGCCCACCCAGGTCTGACCATTCAGCTGGGTCTGGCCGAAGTGGCCACGGCTGATGATGTGCTGGCCGATCTGGCTGTTCATCGGGGCCGCGTTGCGAGCCAGCAGGCCGGTGCCGCCGTTGATGTCGAGCAGCTTGCCGACGCCGTCCAGAGTGTACTGCAGATTGTCCAGGGCTTCGGGGTCGCCGGTCGAGGCGTAGCGGAAGGCCTGAGATGCCAGGTAGTAGCCGGTGTGGATCGCGGAGTCGCTCTCGCCCGAGTAGCCCGTGACATTGCCCGTGTTCTGCGGACCGCCATTGAGGTAGGCGACGTCCCAGGGTTCGTCGTCGACCGGAGTATCCATCTCGATACGGTGCAGCAGGCCATGGGGCATATGATCCTCACGGATCTTCTTGTCGACGTTGATGGCGATCTCTTCGAACGGCGTCGCGATGCCCGAGTCGGTGAGCGGAGGTGCGCCGTCCGCCCAGACGTCCCCAGGGAAGCTCTGCAGCGTGAACGAAACATAGGTGCCGAGCACCAACTGCAGCAGCTGCTGCACGATGGGTGCCGCCGAAGTGCTCAGATAGGGCAGGTAGGGCTGCACCAGAGCGTTGGTCGAGCTGAGACTTGCGTTGATGTACGTGACAGGTATGCCCGAGCTGGCCACCCTCGGGCGGGTGGGGTCGGTATCGTTCAGAGTGGCATTCAGGGTGGCCGACAGGATGATCTCCATCGAGACGGGAATGCCGATCAGGTTGATGCCCAGGCCCGCGAGGCTCAGGCCGATCTCGGCATTCAGCGTGATGCGCCAGACGCCGTTGCGCGGCAGCTGCATGCCGAGCTGCGTGTTGCTGAGGCTGGTGAACTCGGGAGGTTCCTGCGCGTCGAGGATCAAGCCGGTGATGTCGGTCACGCCGATGTTGACCGGACCCGCCTGGTAGGCGAGCGTTCCGGCCGCGGCGAAGGCGACCGCCTCATTCTGCAGACGCACTTCGATGTCCGGCCGCATCAGGTTCCAGAGATCCTCGAGCTCCTGGTTGGCGACATCGCGCGCCAGCTGCCAGCGCGCGGCGCTGGCTGGCGTGACATTGCCCATCGAGAACTGTCCGGTCGTAGGGGTGCCCGGAACGAAGGCGCCCGCGCCGCCGTTGGCTGTGTTTCCAGCCGTGCCGGTGCTGCCGCCCGTGGCGGGCGTGCTGCCTGTGCTACCGGAGCCCGCCCCAGAACCCGCGGTAGCGCCCGTGCCACCTTTGAGTGGGGAGTTCGCCCCGCTGCTCGAGCCCGAGCTTTCGCTGCAGCCACAGAGGCTGAGCAGACTGCTCAGTGCCAGGATGATGAGAATCCGCCAAGAGGGATGCCGTAACATTTTTACCTCGAACACTGCGTGGTATGTGCCCTCCCTGTGCCGGGGATCGCGGACGGCTCGATGTTTTTGCAGAAAAATCTGCGGGGGTGGGGGGAATCGTCCTTCGGCGGCCGCGGCTGGACCGCTGTAGCGGCGCGCAGGGAGCGGCGGAGGGGGCAAAGCCGGCCAGGTCAGTGCGGCGGGTTAGGGTTTACCATTGG
>JAJDCP010000111.1 GCA_029260765.1 Planctomycetota bacterium | reverse complement strand
AAGCTCGAGCAGCGGGCGTCCGCTGCCTGCGTCCCGCCGGGGGTTTTTCGCCAGGGCGGTCTACTATCTGTTCGTCGGTTGCTGGCTGGCGCCCCTGGTCGACGGCGTGGGCTTGATGCTGATGGCCAGCGCGGCCCTGTTTCCCGTCGGACAGTGGGTTCTCGAAAGGACGGCGTGCTTGCTGACCTTGCGGCAGTTGCGTTGGCGCGCCGGCACGGTGCAGGTCTCCCTGCCGCTGCGCATCCTGTACGTGGTCTTCTTCGGCTGGTGGGTCGGCTACTTCGTCAGCGTCCTGGCCTGGGCTCTGAGCAGCAGTCTTCTGGGACTCGGTCTCGGCCAGGATCTTATGGAGAGACGCGGACTCTACTTCAGCCTCAAGCAGTATGTTCCGGTAAACCTGTCCGTCGATCGCGAGCCGACGCAGCCGCGCGATCTGGGCAAACCCTTCGTCATGGCCGGCATCGGTGTTCTGCTTGCCATAGGCCTGGTGGTCGCCGCATCCGTGATGGGAGCGCCGCTCGACGGCTGGGCCAACCTGGGCAACAGCATCGCTCCGGTTGGGCTGGCCGGCGTACTCTGAGCCCTCTGCGCCTTAAATGGGGGCGTGCTGCGCAACCTGGCTGCCATGGGTGCAGGCCGTCAGGAGCGCTCGACGCTGACATGGATCGCGCCCAGCCAACGCTTGGGGCTCCTGGCGTAGCAGGAGAGAGTCAGGCTGAACGCGCTCGCATATCGCGGCGTGTCCAACTGGAGCAGGTCGTAGGCCACTGTGCCATTCGCCGTTGTCGCACCAGTCCAGGCCTTGAATTGCTGGGGAGCCTGGCTGTGGTTGGTGGCGGGCTGGTCTGACCAGAAGAAATGGCCCCCGTGGGGTAGCGCACCCGCCAGCCGGTAGCCGATGTTGATCCGTCCCTTCTTGCTATCGCTCGAGCCCGCGGTGATCAGCACGCTGTTGCGTTCCACGATCAGGTTTCCCTGCACAACCTTGGTCACGAGGAAACCACTTCCGGCGCGGAAGCTCTCGCTCTGCGGCCGCGTCGGCGCGGGTGTATTCTGGGCCTTCTGTGCGGCCTTGAGAACCTCTTCTGCGGCGTCCCGGGCCCGCAGATGGATGTCGGCCTCATTGGTATAGAGCTGCTGGTAGTAGACAGCCTGCTTCAGAGTAGCAGCAGCACTGCCCCCCTGCGTGATGCTGACGTATTGCCCGAAGTCGATCTTGTCGAGCTCCGCTCTGAGGGCTTCGCTGGAATGGCGGCAGGTCAGCCGGAAGCCCTGGTCGATGGCTGCCAGAGCGACCCCCAGGCAGCTGACGACCTCCGAGATCGCCTTGTTGGGCGCGGCCACCAGCCCGATCAGGAAACCCTTCAGGTCGCCGGAGGACGCGGCCGCGCTGCCGCCCACCAGCACAGCCGAGATGCAGCGCCCGATTCTGGCCGCCACCAGAGCTTCGGCCGACCCCGCGGCGAACCTGCCCATCTGCACCAACGCCGAGGAGATGCCGTTGGCGACGGCGCCCCCCAAAGCCGCGGTGCCGGCCGCCAGGCCGATCGCCATCGCGAACCGGGAATGAGATCCTTCGGTCAGGATTAGAGCGACGCCGCGCTTGTGCTTGCGCGCTTCGTTCGTCTTGGAGCGGAAGCCCTTTTGATGCACCTTCATCAGCGCGCGGGCCTGGTCCAGCGTCGGCTTGATTGCCTGGTCAGCCATGAGATCCCCCTGTTTGTGCTGTGCTGCGAGCCCTGCGAAAGGCATTCCGAGCTGGGGTCCGGTAGATTCCCGACGAAGACGCGCAGCGGTAGCCTCAGAGGTTTCGCAATTCTCTGGCCAAGCACTGGGCGCGTTTCATGGCGGACCCGCGGCGCGGCTCTGTGGCGGGCCTCGGGCAACGATGCGGCCTTGCGGGCCCACACCAGCAGGTAAACCCCGGGGTGACATCCGTGGGGCGGGCGGCTCGACAACGTCTACTCGGGGTTGACGGCATCCGCGGGCCTCGGACGCGTCGTGCTTCATGACCCGTGCGCCGTTGGAGTTCGACGGGGGAAAGGGACGGGTCTGAGCCTCGCCATGGCTGGACTTCCCGGCGAGCAGACCAGGCGGCCCCCGCGCGCCGGTGGGGCCCGCAGAGGCGCTCCAGTCTGCCACCGAGGCGCCGTGTCCGCTAGCCTGGAGTTTGGCGATTTCGCTGGCCGAGTTCCGTAAGGCAGTCCCGCTGGAGGGGGGGAGGAGCAGCTGCGGACGAGGCTTGCAGCGGCTGTAGCGTCGGTCTATGACCGACGGGAACACCGACCCGCATAGAGTCACCCCAGATCTTCGGAGCAGCCGCTGCGGACGCGGCTTCCGGCGCTCACAGAGCGCCGCTACAGGGGGAGGAACCGCTGCGGACGCGGCTTGCAGCCGCTGTAGCGTCGGTCTATGAGCAGGGCCCTGGCGGGGGTCTCTCAGGGAAACTTGGTTCATCCGCGGAGATCCGTCTCGCCGGCGGTGTCGAGTAGGCCGGGCCGTTCCCGGATGACCGGGTCTCGC
>JAJDCP010000012.1 GCA_029260765.1 Planctomycetota bacterium | reverse complement strand
GGAACCCAGGAACCCAGGAAGCGCCTGCGGCGCGGGAGGCTCTGCGGCTCTTCTTCTGCTTTTCCTGGTTTCCTGGCTTCCTCAGAACCTCTTCTTGTCTTCAATGCCTGGGAATGTGGCCTGCTGCTCCCGCAACCATCGCCCATCCAGCTCGCAACGATCGCTACCAAGCGTGTACCCTATCCATCTCAACTCAATGACGGTGAAGGCAGCATGGTCGCCCGGCGCATCGCAACTTCCCCTATTCGATCGGCGTGGATCATAGCGCTCCTCGCCGTGCTCCTGCCTGCTGCCCAGGCCCAGCACGCGCGCAAACTCTACGACAGTGTCCAAGGGCTCAAGCGTATCTACCACTTCGCCGACGGGATGGCCCGCGAAGCCGCACGGCCGTTCGACCGAGAGAACGAAGTGCCGGAAAAGGATTGGCAGCTCAAGCAGGGCACGATGGCCCAGCTAGACCAGCTCAAGTCCGAGCTCAAGAACTTCGAGCTTCCACCCGAGCCCGTTGGAACCGGTTCGTGGGGCGCACTCGCAACCGCTGCCGGCCTGGAGCAGCTGGATGATCGGGTGCAAGCGGGAAGGCAGCAGCTTGACGAGCTGACCAGAACACGAGATGCCCTTGAAGAGTTGCGTCGAACTGCTCGCGCGACTTCGCGCGCGGCACAAGAGCTCAAACGAGCCGTCGAGAAGGCCTACGGTCCGAGCTACGGCATAGCCAGGCATCCTCTGGAAAAGGCGTGGCTTGACCTGACGAAGGCGATTCCGCGCATGGGAGCCATCGCACGGCTGGCGGAGAAACGCCGCAAGCTCGTCGAGAAAGCACTTGAGCGCCGAACAAAGAGGCTCGAGAAGCTGGCCGGCAATCTGGCGCTTCTGCGTCGGATGCACGCCCAGGCCGCGCGGGAGGGCGTGACGGAATTCCCCCTCGAAGGCCAGTGGGAACGCAGCGACGCCAGAGGCGAGGGAATCATCTACAAGCTCGAGGGGAGCGAGGGCATCATGCTGGCGCGGCTGCCGCAGAGCTTCCTGGACGGGGGTTTCACGCCAGGCATGGTTACGATCCGGAACATCGTGAAGACGGACACGAACAGCTACAGCTGCGAGATCATGTCACGTTGGGAACAGCGGGGGACGCTCAAGGAGTGGGGTAAGGCCACGCTCACGGTGTCTGAGGACGGTCTGGCGGGCGGGGGGATCACCTGGCGGAGGCGTTGACATGCGGTTTCGGTAGGCCAAACAAGTGGGGGTTGAGGACGATGAAGAAGACCGGCAGAGGGCTATGCGTGGCAGTGCTCCTGTGTTGTGTGGCCCCATGGGCCCTGGCTCAAAGCCGCACCGGTACGATCGAAGGCGAGGACGGCTACTACTTCACCAACGACAGGGACAGAAACCCCACCCAAGGCGGTTTTGTTTCCTACGAGGCCGATGTTCAAGAAGGCACCGACGTCTTCATCGGGCCCAATGCAGTCATTCTTGGCAGCTCGAGCATCCAGGGTCGCGCCCGGATCTACGGGAACGCCGTGGTCAAGGACGCGGAGGTCATCGACAGAGCCAAGGTCTACGGCGATGCACGGGTGATCGGCAACGTGTTTGTCAGCGGTGAGGCCAAGATCTACGGCAACGCCTATGTGCACACCAACGAGGACGACGAGTTGAGTGTCTCCGGCCAGGCGAAGATCTACGGCGACGCCGAGGTCACGGGGAACGTCGAGATCCTCGACAAGGCCAAGATCGCGGGCAACGCCGTGGTGCGTGGTGATGCGGTGGTCGGGGGGACGGCGATCGTGCGTGGCGAGACGGTGGTCGAGACGGGGGAGGTGTTCGAGGGGACGTTGGAGACCGACGCGACTCCGCCGGAGATCACGCTGCAATGCGCTTGGTTCCCCGAGCATATCGAGGTTTCCGTGCGCGCGAGTGAACCCCTGGAAGCGTTGAACGTGGGAGGTCAGGACGTACTAACTGAGGCGGCGCGTGGGCCGTGGCAGGTGCGTGTCACGCGGGGTAGTGGGCAGGTGTCGGTCGTCGCGCGTGACGCGAGCGGCAACGAGGTACAGCTGCCGCTTCCCCAAGAGCCTGGCTGGACGCCCGGAGAAGCCCAGCTGGCTGTCAGCCGCGAGCGGGAGGTGCCTTTCGCTTGCACCAGCGCGGGGCTGGAGCTTGTGCTGGTTCCGGCCGGCAGCTTCACGATGGGCTCGCCACCGGACGAGTCGGGCCGGGGCAGCGCTGAAGTCCAGCACCGGGTCAGCCTCAGCCGCAGCGTCTACCTGGCCCGGACCGAGGTCACGCAGGGGGCCTTCGAGGCGCTGATGGGCTTCAACCCGGCGAGCAACAAGAATCTGGCGCTGCCGGTCGAGTCGGTGACCTGGTACGACGCCATCGCCTTCTGCAATGCGCTTTCGCTACGGGATGGGCTGGAGCCCGCCTACAGCTTGCAGAACCTGCGGAAGAATGGGGAGTCGATCAGCAGCGCCGATGTGACCTTCCATGGCTTGGATAGCGAAGGCTATCGATTGCCCACCGAGGCCGAGTGGGAGTATGCGTGCAGGGCGGGGACCACGGCCGCCCGCTACGGCGACCTCGATAGTGTCGCCTGGCATGCTGGCAACAGCGGCTCCAGCACGCACGCGGTTGGCCTGAAGGCTGCCAATGCCTGGGGCCTGTACGATATGCTGGGCAACGTCTGGGAGTGGTGCTGGGATGGCCACGCGGACTATGCAGGCGACGCGGTCGACCCTCTGGGGGCCGGACCCGGCGCGTCGCACCGCGTCTACCGGGGCGGTAGCTGGAACGGCGGCGCCAGGAACTGCCGCTCGGCGAATCGCTACTGGTACGAGCCGGGCTACCGCTACAGCCTCCTGGGCTTCCGCCCCGCGAGGTCTTGCCCTTGATTTCTATTACCTTTTTACAGAGGGTTCTTGTCGGCCTGACGCCGGCCGCGGAGTGTGGATGCGGATGGCTGGCGAGCAGAGAACGCTTGATCTGTGCAGGCTGACGGAGAATATCTCAGAAAAACGCTTGTGGGGTGGGGGTGAGGGCGTGGATTGTGTGAAAGTCTCGCTAATTGGAGGCCAACCCCATGGCCAGCCACGTCCGCCTGATCACGCTGCGTTTCGATCCCGAGCTTGCAGCGTTTGACGAGACTCCTCTTGCGCAGGCACTGCACGGCAAGGTGCTGCTGTCGCTGCGGGAACACTTCTTCTCTTATCGTGGGCACCCCTTTTTGGCCTTTGCCCTCGAGCTTGCCGAGCCGCGGTCGGCAGGCAGTGACCGGCGAGCGGCCGCCTGCGCGGCGCCAGCGCCACAGTCCGGACCGGCTCAACCAACAAGGCGGTCCCGCAACCCGACCAGCGAGGAGATTCGTGCAGGCCTGGCCGATGCAAAGAAGCCGATCTTCGATGCGTTGCGCGCCTGGCGGAAGGCTCGGGCCGAGGACGAGGCCGTTCCGCCCTACGTGATCCTCACCAATCGGCAGCTCATCGAAATCTGTGAGCTGCTGCCGCGCACAAAGACCGGCCTCCTCAAGGTCGAGGGCCTGGGCAAGCGCAAGGCTGAGCGCTACGCGTTGGAGATTCTCGAACGGATCAGCGCGAGCGCGAAGGCAGCGGAGGCCACGTCGTGACCCGGACGCTGCCCAAAGAGCTGCCCGTCTTCACAGCCTACTACGACTTGTTTCTGTGGGCCTTCGCCCGGGCCGAGGGCTTTCCCAAGATCCTGCGCCCGACGTTGACCCGTCGCTTCCTGCTGCTCTTGCTCGAGGTGTTGGAGGGCCTGCTCGAGCTACGTTACACCCGGCAGAGGCTGCCGATCTTTCGGACGCTGAACCTGAGCCTGGAGAAGCTCCGTATCATCTCGCGCGCTCTCAAGGACAGGCGATCGCTGTCGCTGACCCAGTACGAGTACTTCAACCGCCAGCTCAATGGCGTGGGCAGGCAGCTAGGAGGCTGGATGAAGGCCAACGCCAAGAAGGCCGGCTCATGAAACGGACGGGCCACATCTTCGAGCAGCTCGTGACCTTCCCGAACCTGCTGTTGGCCTTCACGAAGGCGCGGCGTGGCAAGTCCGGCCGGCCCGCTATCGAGGGTTTCGCGCGCCGTCTCGAGCCCGAGCTCCTACGCCTCGAGGCTGAGCTCCTCTCCGGGTCCTACCGTTCTGGCGACTACACGGAGTTCACTGTGCACGACCCCAAAGAGCGCCTGATCAGCGTAGCGCCCTTCCGTGACCGTGTCGTCCACCATGCACTGATCAACGTGATCCAGCCCAGGCTTGAGCGCGGCATGGACCCCGATTCCTATGGTTGCAGGGTCGGAAAAGGGACCGATGGCGCCCTGAACCGGGCGCAGCAACTCTGTCGCCGGCGGCCGTTCTGTCTCAAGATGGACGTCCGCAAGTTCTTCGGCAGCGTGCGCCACGACCTGCTCCTCACCCAACTGCACCGGCTGTTCAAAGACCGGCGCCTGCTCGCGCTGATGGAGCGCATCATCCGCCATGGTGGCTCGAAGGGCCGGGGGCTCCCCATCGGCAACCTGACCTCGCAGTGGTTTGCGAACCTCTTCCTGACCCCGCTGGACCGGTTCGTCCGCTCCCTGCCGCAGTGCAAAGGCTACACGAGGTACATGGACGACAGTCTCTGCCTGGGCAACAGCCGCGCTGTGCTCCGTGCTGCGCACGATGCCATCGGCGGATTCCTCGAACACCACCTGGGCCTTAGCCTGAAGCCTTCCGCAACCCAGGTCCACAGTACCCGCACGGGCGTGCCCTTCCTCGGCTTCCGTGTCTCGTCGCGCGGCATGGCGGTGCGCCGTGCCACCTGGCGACGCTTTCGCCTGCACTACGGCAAGCTGCGCTGGTTGCACCGTCGCGGCAGGATCGGCGAGGCCGAGTTTGCCAGCCGTGTGGCCAGCCTTTTTGCACACTTGCGGCGCGCCGACTCCCACGGTCTGCGCCGACGACTTCTCTCTGTAGAGATGGGGGACGGGCCCCAACCCGGCGCGTCGCACCGCGTCAACCGGGGCGGTAGCTGGAACAACGACGCCAGGAACTGCCGCTCGGCGAAACGCAACAGGAACGAGCCGGGCAACCGCAACAACAACCTGGGCTTCCGCCCCGCGAGCGCATCCTCGTCTGGCAGCTCACGAGCGTCCATGGATTCTCGTGCCGACCGTGGGGGTGACCCGTCCGTTCTCCAGGCCGACCTGGCCGAATAGCAGTGAGCGCCAGCAGGTGAGTAGGCTTCGGTTCGAAAGCCTGCTGGTGTTCTTTTCCCTACTTCAATCGCTGCACCGGCAGGGAGTGGCGTCCCATGGCCCTGGCCCCCAACGCAAAGCCAACCACCGTCAAGTCTGGGTCCAGAGCTCCTGACATAGGCACCTCTTCATTGAGACTTCGCTCCGGGGTCTTCGGTCAGGTTCGATGGCTGGCTTCGATCTGCCGAGAACCGCCTCTAGCGTCGGTCTATGCAGCCTGCGGCGGAAATCGTGAAGCCAGGTGCCGCGCCGGTGGTTCGATGGCTCCTCAGTCCGCTCCCTCGTTCCTCGGTCACGGTCTTCGGCCGCTTCGCTGACGACGCAGCCGGCCCGGATGGCCGGCGAGGAGGACAACTCAGCGAAGCGGCCGATGCTTGCCTCCGAGGAACGAGGAGGTGAGCGAGGTCCAGCGGGCCGCCGCCGTGGTGGCTGGCGAAGCGATTTTTGCCGCAGTCTGCTATGAGCGACGAGATGATCGATCCGTATGGTGCACCCAGAACCTCTGGACTCAACCTCCGCCAGAGCTGTTTCCGGCGCTCGCAGAGGCTGTCTCACGGAACGTCTGGAGGCGTCGAATTGATTCCCGATGGCAACCACCGGCCCCTGCGACTCGGGGAGAATAACCGACTTTTCTCTATGTAGGGGAGGGGTTTACCCCCTCCCTCGGGCGGAGCGAAGCGTCCGAGTCTTCGAGGTGTAAACCCCACCCCTACATGACAAACCAAAACGATTGTGTGGCGAAATCGCGTTCCCTGAGACAGTCTCTCGCAGAGCGCCGCTACAGGAGACGGATTCGACTCGTGCGTGCTTGACAATGTTGGAGACGATCGCAACGGATAGTAGCCGCCAAAACCCCTCCAGGCCGTTCGCATCGAACCCATGTCAGGAGCTCTGGTGTCGAGCCTGGGCGACGCCTTCGAATGGGCACCAACCGCCTATTGCGGCGCCTGATTCCATGCCTGCACAGCAGCTGGGGCTGCCTCGGGCGGGCATTCCCAGGAGTGCGCTTAGACACACGGACGCCGGGTGTTACGATGAGGAACACCGCCCGCTCCAGAGGTTTCCCCATGAACGATCAAGACATCGCCGTCGACGCCAGCTCGACGCGACGTGTGACCGGACTGTCGACCGGCCACGTCTCCAGCGTGACCTTCCGTAAGCGGCCGCGGCTCGAGATCCGCAGTCCGGAGGGCGAAGAACGGGCACAGCTCGAGTTCGGCGACGTGCTGACGGGCCAGCGCAGCCCTCCCCAACAGCTGCGCTTCAAAAACACGGGCAACGCACCGCTCACGATCACTTCGATCGGTCCTGCCGGCGAGCATGGTTTCGTGATGGACCCCGCAGCGCTGGAGCTCGCGGTCGGTGCCAGCCAGCTCGTCGCCTTCAGCTTCCGCCCGGTCGCCGAAGGCGCCGCCGCGCAGACCCTCGTACCGGCCAGCGACGCGGCCACAGATCCGGCCCCGCCGCTCGAGCTGCGCGCACGGGGCATCCGCTACCCGCGCCCGCCGCGTGTCCACGACCAGGCCGACGCGCCGGACGCATCGAGCTGGAAGAAGCACCCGAGCACCGAGATCCTGCGTTGGGGCGCGCTGATCCACGGCCTGCGCTGGTACTGGGAGGATGCGGACCAGGGGCTGTTCTTCTTCATCGAGGCCCCGCCGCCTGACGCGGCACTCGTGGCGCTCGAGGGTCTCGAAGGGCGTGACCGCAAACGCAGCCTCGAGGAGTGGTGCGAGCAGGCAGTGTTCGAGCGCTGGCAGGAGGATGCCGAGGCCACGCGCGAGGACAGCGCTGTCGACCTCGGCCCGCTGACACGGGCCGGAGTGCCGATCATGCGCGTCGGCTTCGGCACCAACGAGGTCGAAGGGGCGCACGTCACGGCCGCCCTGGAGCGGGGGTACCGGCTGATCGATACGGCCTATGCGTACAAACGGCCAGGATCGGGGGCGAAGAACCTGGCCGCCGTCGGTGGGGCGCTGGCGGCCGCTCCCGTTCCCCAGGAAGACCTGTTCGTGATCTTCAAAGTCAAGCCCGAAGAGCTGGCAGCAGACTTTGGAGGCAGCTTAGAGGCCGCGCTCGAGCACGCGCTGGGTGCCCTGCAGCGTGACTGGGTCGATTGCCTGATGCTGCACGACATGCCGGCCGACGGGCTGCTCGATCTGGCCGCCCAGATGGCTGGGCTGGTCGGCGAGCGGGTGCGCTACATCGGTTTGAGCAACGCCGGCCAGGCCCACCTTGAGGCGTGTGCGGCGCACAACCTGCGCTTTGTCGAGAACAAGCTCCATCCCAAGCGCCAGGATCCCTCGGTGCGCGAATACTGCGCGGCGCACAACATCAGCTACATCGGCTACAGCATTCTCGGTTCGGGCAATAGCATGGGCGTGTGTGGCGCAGTCATCTCCGACGAGGCTCCCTACAAGGTCTTGGACGACGGCCGTCTGCGTGACTTGGCAGCAGCGCAGCACATGACCGGTCCGGCGCAGCTGGCGCTCACCTGGGCGGTGCGGAGCGGCACGCTGCAGATCCCGACATCACGCAACCCCGGCCGCCTGCACAACAACTTTCGGACCCGCTTCCTGCAACTCGACGAGCCGGTGCTCGAAGAGATCCGCAGCATGGACGACGTCATCACCACGGCGGAACAAGAAGAGTGCCTGCTCAGCGCAGATCCCAGCTTCCGGCTCAAGGCGCTGAACATGAAGCGTAGCCACTGGAACGCGGTCGACGCTCTCTACGGCTACGGTACCCTCGCCGGGTTTCTCAATGAGCTTGGCGGACACGCTGACCTGAACGCCCCTACTGCCCTCAAGACCGCCGTCGAGCGCCTGCTTGAGTACGCCGTCTGGATCCAGGGCGGCATCGTCGCGGACCTCCACGTGCCTCCGGGCAACTTCTTCTTGATCGAAGGCGCGTTTGAGCGCGTGGGCGCAGGACCGGCGATGGCCCTGGCCTGGTGGGCGGCCGCCAACAACTCCGATCTGCTGCGGGAGGGTTGCCGCGAGGCACGCACGTCCGCGTTGGGCGAAGTGGGCCTCGCCCCAGCCGTGGTCAAGCCCTGGGAGAACCTGCAGAGTGGGGACGCGTTCACGGCCCACAAGCGGGACATCTTCAAGCTGTTCGACGATGCCTTCTCTCCAGTCGCGTTCGAGGACGCCGCGGCCGGCGACGAGTACACCATCTATCTGGGCCCGGACATGGCGACCAGCAAGCACATGGCCATCACCGTGACGGGGCGCACAGACACCGAGCTGAGCTTCACGGTGGATTGAGGAACGGGTCCACCCCGGTCCTCCTCCTTGCGAGGCCCCCCCTCTGCGACGGCTTGCGGTACACTCCTGGACACACAAAGGAGTGCAACCATGGCGATCATGTACCTGGTTCCGGAGTTTGCGCGGGTCCTGGAGAACTCCCCCAGCGAGCTCGCCTTCCGCCGGGATTTCTGGCGCTGGCTTGCCCAACAGGAACAGAGCGGGCCGCTGGCGCCGTTGCTGGGGGATATGGCCACGATCTGGAAGCGACTGGGCCACGCTCCTTCGCGGGCTGAGGCGCAGGCCACCTTGCTGCGCCTCGCAGACCTGCGCTTCGCCGAGCGCGCCCACGCGGTCCTCGACCGTTTCGAGCAGGTCAGTGGACAGCGTCCAGAGCTGGACATCATCCTGCTGGCGGGTCTGGGCCGGCCGGAGGGCTACAGCCGCTTCCACGAGGGCAGCAATACGATCTTCATCGGCCTCGACCACCCCAACTGTCTGGGCACCGCCGAGCACTTCGAGATCGTGCTCAGCCACGAGCTCTGCCATGCCCTGCGCGATCCTTCGCCGCGGGTGCTGGCCGACTACGGCGGCAGCCCGACCATGAGCCACGACGACTTCGTCGCACGCTACAGCTTCGGCGAGCATCTGGTCAGCGAGTCCCTGGCGGGGGCGGTCTCCGAGCTCTGCTTCCCCAAACGCTCTGCCGGCATGTACAGCTACCACTCCGAGCAAGAGCTCGCCTGGTGCCGGCAGCACCACGCCACGATCGTGGAGCGCCTGCAACGTGCCCTGCGGAATGGCGAACACTACCAGACCTTCTACAGCAAGGATGCGATCGCCTTCGGAGCCCCCGAGTGCTGCGACTACTATCTCGGTCTGCACTTCGGCCGCTACCTGCTGCAGCAGGCGCCCCTGAAGAAGCTGCTGTACACGCCCGCGAAGCCGCTGCTGGCGGACTGGTTCGAGCCGTTCTGCCAGCAGTTCTGCGCCGCGCGCCCCCCCTCCCCCGAGGCGCACGCGCCGGGGGATGCCATCAACCTCGCGGTGCTGCCCGCCGACGTGCGGCCCTTCTACACCGAGCTGCGCCGCCGCTTGCAGGAGCAGCCCGCCGAGCACAAGCAGCAGCAGACCCGCCTCGAAGAGAGGCTGTGGCAGGAGGGGCTGCAGTACGCCGGCGAACCCTGGGATGTGTACACCTTCCCCATCGCCCTGGGAGCGACCGGCGAAGCCGCCGTGCAGTGGGCCTGTCAGGGGATCATGGAGGTGGTTGAGACGGTGGTCGAGCGCTACCGTCAAGATCCCGAGATCCGTGCCTTCTTCGCGCTGCCTCCGCATCTCGAAGAGTGGGCGCTGCTCGAACCCGGCTACCGCCCCTATGTGGGCATCGGGCGCTTCGACTGTTACTGGGACACAAACCGGCTGCGGTTTCTGGAGCTGAACACCAACGGCACCGCGGCCTTCGTGCTCAACGAACGCCTGGCCGCCCACGCGGCCGAGCTCAACCCCTGGTATGCCGACTATGGACTGCGCCCGTATCCGCTACGGGCACGCCTGCTGGCGAGCCTGCTCGCTGCCTGGCACGAGGCCCGCGGCGAGCAGACGACGCCGCGCAGGCTCGCCATCGTCGACTTCGCCGGGCAGTCGACGGCCTCCGAGCTGCAACAGCTGGCCGCCTATTTCGCTGAGAACGGTCTGGAGAGCGCAGTGGTCGATCCCAGCGAGCTCCACTTCGACGGCCACGTGCTGTCGGCTGCCGAGCAGGTCATCGACCTGGTGTACCGCCGCTTCACCACCGACGATGTGATGGCACGGCCCGCGGCGCTGGCCCCGCTGGTCGCGGCCTACAAGGCGGGGAGCGTCGTGATGGTCGGCGGATTCTGCGCCGACATCGCCCATTCGAAGCGGCTGTTCGCGGCGCTGTCCCATGAGCGCTGCCGCGGGCAGCTCAGCGCGGCCCAGTGCAGCCTGATCGACGCCCACATCCCCTGGACGCGCGTCTTCCGTCCGCAGCGCACGATCTATGAGGGCCGGCTGCACGACCTGCGCGAGCTCGCGCTCGCTGCGCGGGAGCGCTTTGTCTTGAAACCCGCCGAGAAACAGGAAGGCCGGGGCGTGCTGCTGGGGGTCGAGGCGGCGCCGGAGCAGTGGAGGGAGGAGGTCGACAAGCGCCTGGGAGGCGACTTCGTCATCCAGGAGCTGGTCGAGCCTCCGCTGCGGGAGATCGCCGTGCCCTGCGAGGAGGGCTACCGCAGAGAGCCGCTCTATCTGCACCTCGGGGCGTTCATGCTCGCTGGCCGCTATGCGGGCGGCTTCGTGCGCTGCTCGCGCGAGCGGGTGCTCTCGGCCAGCTCGACCGAAGCCGCCCTGCCCTTTTTTGGAGCGGACGGCGCCTGACGCGCGCCGGGCCCGGGCCCGGGCATCCACAAGACCGGTCGTACGGCACACCATGGCGCGCCGCCTTGCGGCCGGGTTTTTTCGTCTTCTGCCTGGCCGGCGCGTAGGCTGCGTTCATGATCGTGGGGACCCTGAGTCTGTTCCAGTTTCCGATCTGGAACGCCTCCACAACACCGCTCGTGACCTTTCCGTCTCTAGCGAGTCCCGCACTCGCCTGCGCGCTTGGAGCGCAGCTTGTCGTGCTCGGCCTCGATGGTCCAAGGATGTGCCGGCCCTGCGCGTATCTCCGAGACCGCGCGCACGTCATAGCTCCCGACAGACAGCGCCAGCACATCCTCTGCCTGCGGAAGCGCTCGGAGCGGCCGCCGACTCGGTGAAAAGCGCGAGAGACGGTCAAGCGCTCGTACATACCATCACCCGGTGTGTATGTATGATCTCGACTCTCAGGCCCGATGCCGACTCCAAATCTATCCTCGAAACTCCGCCCGCCGCGGGCTCCCCCGCCAAAAAGAAAACACATTTCACAAAATGGCATCGCATTTGCAAAGTGGAACCTCGTCACGAACAGTCCCCTGCTGCGAGGTTTGCCATGCCGACGACAACTTCTTCCCGTGGAACCGACCGGATCTTCGTCAACGGCCTGCGTCGTTTCTCGCTGCTTGGCGGCCGACCCGCCCGCATCATCCTGCGCCGCAAGCCCGGCATGAGCTGGATGGACGAAGAGGGCCCGACACGCGAGAAGATCACGCTGCGCACGAAGACAGGCACGCTGTACGGAGAGCGGTTTCCGGGCCCCAAAAAGGGCCCGGTCTTTGTCTTGCTGCCGGGATTCAACTGTACTCACCGCATCTGGGAGGGCCTCGGCCGCAAGTTGCACGCCCGTGGCTGCGATGTGTTCATGATCAACTTTCGTGGCCAGGGTCCCGACGGCTTCCGTTCCCTGGCGCGCTATCCGGTGCGTGGCGCCCACGGCTTCGACAAGATCGCGCTGGAGGATACGCCTGCGATCATCGCCCACGCCCATCAAGTCACAGGCCGCAAAGTGCACGTGATCGGCTTCTCGATGGGCGGCCTGGCCCTGCACAGCTACCGCCATGGTTTGAGCGTCGACAAGCACGGCGCTCTGGTGCACGACGTGCAGCTCGCCAAGGAACGCGCGGCGATCATGGCCAGCGCCACCGAAGTCGGCAGACCCGCGCAGATGGATGCCTACCAGAATCTGGCCATCGGCTACTTCTATCGTCTGGGCCAGCTGCTGTCCCTGATCCCGGCCTCCCTCGAAGGCATGGACCTGTTCCCGAGCGCGATCTTCGGCCCCTTCGGCTCGACGCGCCGGTTTGGAGTGGCGGGCAAGGCATACGAGAGGCTGCTGAAGGTGCAGCTCTACCCCTTCTACAAGGTCGCCCCAGGCTCGATGTTCTGCCGCGAGAACATCTCCTTTGCCTTCTTCGTAGACATGCTGCGCAGCCACGCGATCCAGCGGACACACACCGACATCTTCGCCGATGTTACACGCTACTATAAGCTCGGTTGGCGCTCTGCCGAGACATCCGAGGGGTCCTCCCTCGACTACGAGAACGACCCGGCCAAGCGGAGCTTCGTGAGCAAGCTCGGCATCGTCGGCGGCGACGCAGACACGGCGGAGCCGGGCCTGGGGCTCGGGAACAGCGTGGCGGACATCCACGCCGCGATCGTGACGGCCCAGCGCTCCGCGGCGCCGGAGACCGAGATCCTCACCAAGGTCTTGCCACAGACCGGTCACCTCGATGCGGTCATGGGCCCCCATGAAGAGACCCTGCTGCAGATCGCCGCACGCTTTAGCAGCGACTGGACCGTTTGAGCTGTGTTTCGGCCGCGCCAGCGGGGGAGGGGGCGCCCCCCCCAGCGCAAACGGGGCTCCGTGACTGGTCCTACTTCGGCCCGCCGTGTGGACCGAGGCCAACGACGGGAAGACGCAGCGTCGCCGCCCCCGTGGCACGGACAAGTGTTCTTGGCTGCAGCATTTGGCGGCGAAGAGCAGCAATCATGTCTGCAAACGTTGGCGTCTTCGCTTCTTTGATCCACTCGCTGCGCGCGCAGCGCTCTCGTTGAGCGTGCATCGGATCGGCAGCGAAGCCCTTGCCGAGCCATTGGGCGTGGCATACTGCTTGAGCAAGGCAGGCCCAGACGAAGCTGCGCTGGGCGCGCCCTGCGCCACCGAGTCGCACAGCATCGAAACCGGGAGATCGATGCCGTGGCGCTTCATGATTCCCCGCTGCCGGTGCAGAACGAGAGAACACGAACGCTGGGTCTGAAACCGTGCCTGCCTGTGCTGTTGAGCTTCCCCCAAGCACCCGCTGGCGAGCTTTTCGTTGATGCCAAGCGAGCAGGGCGGCTCAATCGACCCCATAGAGCTGCCGCTCCTCGGCGCTCAGCTGCCGTGTCGCCCTGCGTTCGGCCAGGCGGAGCAAGTCTTCACGGGAGCCGGGATACAGAACGGCCCGTTTCCCATCGATCCCCACCGCGATGCTCAGCCCACCGGGCGCAAACGTCAGCTCGATGGCCGGCTCCTGGCCGTCGATGGCATCGATCAGGGAGAGGTCACGGTCGAAGATGTTCAGTTGGCCGGTTTCGAGGGCGACAACCAGCCGGCCATCGGTGGCGTAGTCGAAGAGCCTGGCGCCAGCCGGCAACGCGAGCACCGCCGCCTCGCCCGATTCGTCGAAGGTCCATAGCGCGCCATCTTCGGTCAGGACGGCACCGTCCCTGCTGCCCGGCCGAAACCGCGCCGCCCGGGTCTTGCCCATCGGCGCGCGCTGTGCGCCCTTGATGTCCAGTGGCTGCTCGCCGGGCTCGCCGAAGCGCCCCAGCGTGAGACGGCCGCCTTCGTGACGCACCAACACACGTTGACCGTCATCGCAGAACGCGATGGGCTGCCCATCGGTGTCCAACGCAAGGCACGAACGGGGGTCCTCCAACGACCAGCGAAACCAGCCCGAGCGCCTGGAGCCAAGGAACACACAGCGCATGTCCCTGCCGAAGTCGATCCCTCGGACCTCGATCGGCTGGCTGCCCAATAGCTCACCACGGGTGGACCAGAGCCGCAGCTCAGCACGGCTCCGACTCAGGTACTGCACGCCATCAGGGACGGCCCCGACCCAGTCGGCGCCCCGGTGATCGATGGGCACATCCGGCGCGCCGCGGAGCGAGCGCAGGCACCAGCCTGCCGATTCGGTGGGGCAGGCCACAGTCCCGCTGGCTGAGATCGCCGTGCGTTCCAGGCCAGGCACGTCCGAACGGCTCGAAATCATCCGGCCGTTCCGTTCCCAGAGCCGGACCTCGCGCGGCGACTCGGTCCAGACCTCGCCGTTGAGCAGGAATCCCCCCCTGATCACCCGCGGATGGGCCAGAGCCGGACCGGGCGCCCCCTCGATCCAGAGCTGAGCAGAGTCGGCCTCGCCGTTGGGGATGGCGAGCACGGCATCCCGCGGACCCAAGGCGATCAGGCCCGGAGGGATGCCGAGTCCGGACGGGTCGTACGGTTGTAGGAAAAAGACAACCGCCCTCCCGCCACCCCTCGTCAGCATGCGCGTCGCCAGCGCATCGAAAGCGATGGCCTCCACTCTCGCCCCGTGGTAGAAGGTTCCGAGTGCCTCGCCCGAGAATTCGTAGCTGCGGACCGAGCCATCCTCACAACCCAGCGCAATCCCCTGGCTGCCGATGAAGGCCGCGCAGGTAACCGAACTGGCAGGGCTCAACTGGGTAAGGCGTTGCGCCGCCTCGAGCTCTCCGGGCGTCGCCCAGAGCTCGGCAGTCACTTGTGAGCGACGGAGCGGATCGCGCACGCGCAGTGAGACCAACGCATCTTCGAAACCGAACGCGGTTCCCTCCAGCTCGCCTGCCGCGCGGATGACGCTGCTGGAGCCGGTCTGCGTCGAAACCAGCCGCAACTCCTGGCCCCGCACCTCGAACAGGAAACGCCCGCCAGGAGAGTACTCGAGCTGCGTGGCGAGCGCGCCGCGGATGAGCAGACCCGCCGAGTCCCACAGCTCGCTCCGTTTCACCCCATCGGACGCCGTGCCGTGGATCAGGACACGGTCGCCCGTCGCAGCCAGCGTTGCGTCCCTCGCATGCAACGTGCTCGGCAGGTGCCGTGCCGCTCCCGTCTGTATGTCGAGCAGGCAGACCGCGCCGTCCTCGAGCGTGACAGCGAGCAAAGGGCTGTTCGGCTGCGCATCGAGCCCTCGGACCGCCCCAGGAAGCCGAAAACGCCGCAGCTGCGCACCATCGGAGCGTGATTGGACGACACAGGAGTCGCCGTGCAGGCTGCCCACCAGCAGCACGCTTCCATCGGCCAGAAAGGTCAGTGGCGCCCCCGGCAGCTGGTCGTCGAGCACGCTCGCGAGGGGACGGCCCTGCAGGTCCCAAGCCCTGACCCGGCGGCCCGCCGCCCAGCCGAGGATGGCACGGCTGTCGGCTGTGAAATCTGCGTGCACGAGGCGCTCGCCAGCCACATCTGCGGAGACCGGTTGGCCCCGCCCATGAAAGGCGGCTAGCGACCGTCCGGCGAGGTCGAAGACCTCGATCAGGCCCGTCCGTGCCTCGCGCGTCAGGAATTTCTGGCCATCAGGGCTGAAGATGGCTTGAGCCAGCCCTTCGCGCTCGATGCGGAGCCGCTCGGGCACACGCAACGCCGCGCGCAGCGCGCGGCGCGGTTCTGGGCCGTCTGCCAGGCCGAGTGCCTCCCGGGCCAGAAGCAGGGCGAGCATGGGATCTTTGTCGAGGTTGAACTGGCTCCCGAGAACCAGCGCACGTGAGCGCGCACGGCGCGCGTTTACCTCTGACTGTTGTCGGGAGACATCGAGCGAGGCGGTGGTACGGCGCAGTACCGCGAGGGTGTCCGCCAGCTCCGAACGGGCGCGGGAGACCGACGACAACCCGACGAGCGACGAAACCGACAAGAGCAGTAGGCTGACCAGGCTGGCCAGGGCCAGTCCAGGCCGACGCAGCACGGCCTTGCGCAGCCTTCGCAAACTGCCGTCGGGAGACGCCGTGACCGAGCGTCCCTCAAGGAAGGCCTGAACGTCAGCTGCCAGCGCGTCGGCGTCTCGGTAGCGTTCACCTGGCTCTCGGGCCATCGCTCGGGCGCAGATCGCAACCAGCTCGCGGGGTACGCGCTTGTCGACACGACTCAGAGGAGGCGTCGGTTGCTGGGTCTGGCGGACCAGGATCTCGTGGAACCTGCCGGAACCGAACGGGCTCTTACCGACAACGGTCGCGAACAGCGTCGCGCCCAAGGCATAGATGTCCGCATGCGGTCCGACCCGCGCGGGATCCAACACCTGTTCCGGAGCCATGTATCCGGGTGTCCCGAGGACCTGGCCGGTTCCGGTCGGCGGTCCCTCTTCTACCCCGGGCCCCGTTGCTGGGGAGGTCGGGCGCACTCGGGCATACTCGATCCCGGCATCGCTATGCTTGGGGCGCAGCACCTTCGCCAGTCCCCAATCAAGCACCTGCACGTCGTCGAAGGCACCGACCATGATGTTGCTCGGCTTGAGGTCGCGGTGGATGATGCCGCGCGCATGCGCGTACGCCACGGTCCTGCACACCTCGACGAAGATCTGCAGCAATCGGAACCGCGTCGGCACGCCGCCGTGTTGCGATGCCTTGGAGAGCCGGGTCAAGGTCTGTCCATCGACCAGCTTCATCGTATAGAACAGGCGCCCGACGCCGTCGCGACCGACCTCATAAACCGGGACGATGCCGGGATGCTGTAATTGGGCAGTTGCCTGCGCTTCGGCGATGAAGCGAAGCACGGGCGGCGAGTCGGCCTCGTCGGCCCTGTCGGGATCCGACGGGCGCGTGGCATTGCCCATGCCGGCGTCGAGCACTTTCATCGCGACATCGCGCCGCAAGTCGCGGTCGAAGGCCCGGTAGACAACCCCCATGCCGCCGCGTCCGAGCTCTGCGAGAATCCGGTAGCGGCCCGCCAGAGGTCCCTCGCTAGCAGCGCGGGGTCCGAGCTCGACGGCCAGGGGGATGCCAAGCGTCGGCGGATCGAGCTGAGACGCAGAGGGCACGTCGGTCGGCGACGTACTCGCGCTGACTGGTTCCGGGTTACGGCCTTCCTTCACCGCGCTGCTGCCCTCATCTCGGGTTCAGCATCATCATCCGCGAGGGCGGGGCCGTGTCCAGGGGTGGCATTACGCGAATCGTGAAGTCTACTGATGTGGCGGAGAACTTCAGCCTGGTGCGATCGAACGCTCCCCAGCGTCATCGAACTGGCGGGCCGCGGGGATTGGGAAACCCACCCGCCGAACGCACTATTGCAGGGGTACTCAACTTGCACTAGGGAGCCAAGCTGCGCGCGTTCCGGCTGATGCAGCATGAAAGAAGCCCGTCCCTCCCTCTGTGGGCCTCACAGCTCTCTGCACACGAGATCAGGGGCACCGTCTCTTTGCCCACTGATAAATGGGTGCCAAAACATGTAGCAGAGAACCTTCAGGAGGCGCCGACGGAGTCGGAGTCCAGAGCTCCTGGCATGGGCATCCATCCATTGCGACACTCCTTGAGACGTCGGAAAGCGCACATTGCTCAGCTAGACATCTTCGGCAGGACGGGACCTTTTCCTCTGAGGGATGCAGGCGGAATGGGATGCCAGAGGCGCCTCCGGGCGCCAAAAACCCCATCCTGGCTTCCTCTGAGTTTTCTTGGATCCAGGTGGATAGTGGCCGCAAGCCCCCGTGAGAGAAGGTTCCTGTGAGCCCGGTTCGGACCCATGTCAGGAGTTCTCTGGAATCGGTACAGGGATCGGTTTCGGTTTCGGGTTCGGATTCGGGTTCGGATTCGGATTCGGATTCGGATTCGGGTTCGGATTCGGGTTCGGATTCGGATTCGGATTCGGGTTCGGGTTCGGGTTCGGATTCGGATCCGAATTCGGGTTCGGATTCACGCTCGCTCTCATTCAGCCAGGCAGTTTCCGACAAAGCCCTGCTACACTGGCACGCACCGACTCCACTGCGGAGATCGATCACAACATGCCCACAAAGGAGGAACAAGATGATGCGGTCATTCGGCTGGGCGCTCGCAGGGGCACTCTGCCTGCTGCTCGGCTGCGGCGACACAGCCCCCACCACGCCGGTCACCTGGACAGAGGTCAGCGGGGATGCCCTGGAGGCCGATGCCCAGGCCCAACATCAACAAGCGCTCGCTGCGCGTGACGACCTGATGGCCGGCCTGTTTGCGCGCCTGAGCAAGGCGATCCAGGACGAGGGCACCCCGAGCGCCATCAGTGTCTGCTCCGAGGCCGCGCCCGCCCTGGCCGCCGAGGTCGCACAGACCCATGCGCTGGAGATCGGACGCACATCTTTCAAGCTGCGCAACCCCACGAACGCCGCACCGGGCTGGGCCGCGGCTGCCATCGCAGCGCGCAGTGAACAAGAACTCACGGTCCGCAGCAGCGAGGGGAGCCTGGGTCTGCTGCTTCCCATCAGGGTCGCACCGCCCTGCCTGCAATGCCACGGGCCTGCAGAGGGCATTGTGCCGGAAGTGCGCAGCGCCCTGGCCGAGAAGTATCCCCAGGATCAGGCCGTAGGCTTTGCCGACGGTGATCTGCGGGGCTGGTTCTGGGTCGAGGTGCCCGCGCGGAACTGACCCCCAAAAGAAGACGGCGGCCAGAGCAGGCCGCCGCGTCGCAAAGAAGGGCACGCTCGTGCTCAGTCTTCCTCTGCCATCTTCTTCAGCTCTTCGAGCCGGGCCTTGCTCTTGTCGAGCAGGGCGCGGTTGCGCTCGATATGCCCATACTTGGCGTCGAGAATACCCAGCGCATGACCGTAGATCTCCGCGTCTTCCTGCGCATCGCCGTAGGCCATGACGAAGCTCCAATACGCCGAGTACATGCGGCTGTCCTCGGAGATCGTCACACCACCACTCTGCACGGCTTCCCAGAACTCGGCCCCTGCCGCGATCTGCTTGGCCTCATCCCGCCCCGCGGCCTGGATCGTCTGCTCGATCTGTTGGGAGGCGATGGTCGCTTCGAGGCTTGCCTGCAGCTCGGCCTTGTCGGCGAACACACCCGCATCGACCAGCCTGGCCAACTCGGCCTGGGCGTCGGCAGCGTTGATGCCGCCCATGTCGATACGCGCCTGCAGCAGCTCGGCCGCCACGCTGTCATCTTCGGCCGCGCGGGCGATCAGGTCGAGGAACGCTATCGCCTTCTCTCCGCTGGCCTTGAAGCCTTCGAGGTTGCGGGCTCCCTGATGCTGCGCGATCTTGTTGCCTTCGGCATCCATGAAGATGATATACGGGAATCCACGGCCGCCCTTCTCGCTCAACAGAGACGGGTACGGATCACCTTCGACGCGCGAGGTGACGTGGCAGAACAGAACATAGTCTTGACCGAAATCCGCGAACGTTTCTTCGGAGAACGCACCGTTCTCCAGGCTTGCGCAAGGCGGTCAGAAGGCATACGAGCGGGTGAAGTACGCGAAGATCGGCTTGCCCGTCTCTGCACTTACCTCTCGTGCCTGGTCGTAGTCGGTGAGCCAATCGGCATTTTGCAGCCAATCCTCGGCGAGCTTGGCATCCCTCTTCTCTTCATTGCTCTGAGCGAACAATCCAACGGGGAGCAGCAGACCGAGGAGGGCGAAAGCTCGGAGGGCTTTCATCATTTTCTCCTCTATCTTGGGCAAACAGTGGCCACTTGCGCGTGCCATGGTACCCGACACGCCGTGCAGTCTGCAAAGCTCATGCTTATATGCCGAGCGGCTACACCTCGAGCCAGGCAAACGTCTGGGATGTTTCTTTGATCCTGATGTAGAATGGTCCAGATTGTTACCAACCAGTTCCCCAGGAGGAGTGCCATGTACAAGCAGGCCGTGTCGATTGCCCTGATGTTGGGTTGTGTCCTTAGTGTCCAGGCCCAGGAGGGCGGCGAAAACCAGCCCAGCCCCGAAGAAATGCAGGCGATGATGGAGCAGTGGATGGCTTCTGTCGCCCCGAACGAAAACCACAAGCGGCTCGAGCCGCTGGTCGGCAAGTGGGATGTGACCATGAAGATGTGGTGGGATCCGGCGGGCGAGCCCCAGATCTCCAAAGGCAGCAGTGAGACCCGCTGGGTTCTCGGGGGCCGCTTCATTCAGGACGACTTCACCTGCGACTTCATGGGTATGCCGTACAACGGCATCGGCATGACGGGTTACGACAACAACCGCAGCATGTATGTCAACACCTGGGCCAACAACATGGACACCACCATCCTGAGAACCTCGGGTTCTTGCGATCCCAGCGGCAAGGTCCTCACCCTGTACGGTGAGCAGGACGAGCCGATGCTGAATGTCTACGGACGCATGGTGAAGCACCGGCTGACCATTGTCGACAACGACACACACACCTTCGAGATCTTCGACCTGCACGCGGGCGACGACTACAAGGTGCTCGAGATCATCTACACGCGCGTCAAAGAGTAGCTCCCTGTGCGCGGGTTTCTGTTTCTCATCCTCAGCGCTGGCATCGGCCTTGCCGACGGCCTCCGCCCCGTGGCAGAGGTCGACAGCGCGGTCCTGGAGGACAGCGCGGACACTTGGCTGGTCACGATGTTCCATCTGCACTCGGCGGCCAATGCCTGGCGCTACTCTGCAGGCGGCGAAGACGAGGCAGACCGCACGCTGCTCGAACAGAGCGACATCGGTCGCTGGCTGCAGGCGGGAGGCGAAGCGGGCCTCGATGCGCTGGTCTTCACCGAGCACAACGCCCTCGCCAGGGCGCAAGAGCCCAGCGAAGACTGCCTGCTGCTATGCGGCGTCGAATTCAGCGGCACCCAGGGCCATGGCCACATGAACCTGGTCGAGCCGCCGGACACTCAGGCCGACTGCCTGCGGCCGCTGGACGCGCACCAGATCCCGGTCGAAGAGTACGCTGCGGCCATCGCCCGTGTCCAAGCACGCGGGGGCTTCGCGGTGGTCAACCACCCGTTCCACCCCAGCTTTCCCTGGCCAGACCCGGGCTGCCTCGGGGCGCAGGGCATCGAGGTCTTCGGGCCTCTGCCGGGAGTGCTGAGGAAGAACCTGGCCTGGTGGCAGGAACGGTTGCTGGCTGAACAGCGGCCGATCTTCCCGGTCGCCGGCTCCGACTTTCACCCGCTTCCGCTGCTGCGCCCCGGCCACCTGCGTGGACTGGTCAACCGTGTGCGGGTCGAAGAGGCCACAGCCGAGGGTCTGCACGCCGGACTGCGGGCGGGCCGCATCGTCGCGTACCGTTTTGGGCCGTGGACCGATCCCGAGGACCTGCCCGGGGTCGCGATCTGCGCCGGACCCGGGCTGGCTGCGCGGATGGGTGACAGCCTGCAGTTGGATGCAGCGAGTGTACGTTTCCAGGTGCACCTGAGCGGGGCCCGCGGCTTCCAGGCGCACATCTTCGATGAGACCTCGAGCGAGCCGATCTACAGCTACCGCGTCGAAGGCGACGACGATGTGCGCGCCTTCGACAAGGACGTGGCCGGAGATTGGGGCTTCGTGCGGGTCGAGCTCGAACGACGCTGGCGGCTGGAGCATGCGGCCAGCGGGTTGGTGTGCTTCGAACGCTGAGGGGCCCGCTCACTCCCCCAGAGCGCGCAGCGCAGCCGCCTGCAATGCCTCGACCTCGGCGTCCACCAGCTCGAGCAGAGTCCGGCTGCCCAGCTCGCTGGCCAGCGCCGCGATGGCAGCCGCCGCGCCGTCCCCGACAGGCGGCAAGATCGAGCCCTCAGGCGCGGCCAGCACCTGCGCCCGCAGTCCACACGCTACCGCCAACGCATCTAGGGGATCGGCAGCCATCGCGGCCAACAGGGCCACGGCTTCGGCGGCGACCAGGTCGGCCGTGCCGTCGCGCACAAAGGCCAGACGGATGGCGGCGCGCCGTTCTTCGGCAGCGAGGAAGGCATCAGCAAAGCCCGCCCGCCGCTCAGCATCCGGCAGGTCTTGGAGGCGCTCGTACAGCGACGCGTACTGCCGCCAACGCAGCGCGTCTTTGGCCGCCGCCAGCAGGCCCGCATCGATGCCCTCGGCAGCCTCCCCCGCCAGCAGCTCTTGCAGCCGCGTGCGTCCTTGCTGCAGCTCGGCGATGCGCCCGAAAAAGAGCAGCTCAGCCAGCTCTTCGACCGTATCCCGCCGCAGAAAGAGCGTGCTGCCGTGCACCTCCACCGGGGTCAGCGGCACACCGCCCCGCCAGACGCCCCGCCGCACGCGGTAGCCCAGCTCATCCTCCAACACGACCTCGACGACCTCCACCGCCGCATAGCTCTGCGACCCCACCGGCGTATCCACCAACAGCTGGCGCCGCCAGCCCTGCACACGCACCACCCGCAGGCCGGGCAGCTCTTCACCGGAAGCCGCTTCGAGATACCGCGCCAAGGGGCCAGGTCCGAGCAATACCAGCTCTGGATCGTCCTGGAGCAGACCCCGCAGCGTGTTCGCCAGGTGCCCCGGGTCGGGATCGAGGCCCGCTGCTCGCAGGCGCGTCACCAGCGCCGCCCGGGCAGCGGCCTGGGCAGGCTGGAGTGCCTCGAGCTGAGGGGCGCGCGCGGCCTTTGTCGCCGCGTCCAGCTCGAGCTTGAGGTCATAGCTACGGTAGAGCCAGGTCCGGGCCGCGGCCACGATCGGACCCGCCTGCACGGAACCAGCATGAGGAACCACGCGGGCGGTCTCGGCCGGAGCCACGTCCGGCCCCGCAGTGTCCGCGGGAGGCCGCGGCTCGGGCCGCCGGTGCGGGTTGGTGCACGCGCCCAGAGTACACAGCGCGGCGAGCAGGAAGCCGCTGACCAGCAGCCTGGCCATCAAAACGCGCTGAACAGGATGCCGGTAAACTGCGAAATCGGGGCTTGCTCGCGCGTGTCTTCGATCGACTCGCGCAGCTCGACGATCGCCCGTTGCGCTTCGGAGATCACGTCGCGCAGCTCGTCACGCGCGTCGGTGTCGCTGATCAACATGCCGAGCACCCCCTCCGAGCCGCGCAGGTCCTCGACCAGCTGGCGCACTTCAGCGAAGGTCTCTTCGGCATCGGTCGCCAAGCCTTCGTCGTTCAGCAGCAGCGAGATCGCGCCGTTGCCGTTGTTGGCCTTGTCAACGACCTCACGGGCACCCGAGGCAACGCCCCGCAGATCATCGCGGAAGCCTTCGTCCTTGATCACCATCGTCAGCGCGCCCGGTCCGTCGGACACATGGGCCGTGATGTCCCGGACGTCGTCGACCACGGCCTCGAAGTCTTCGGCCATCTCTTCATCATTGATCAGCTTGGCCACCACGCCGTTGCCGTTGTTGACCTTGTCGGAGATCTGGTTGAGGTTGTCAGCCAGCGCCTGCAGGTCGTTGTACAGCTCATCCCTGCGCAAGATCTTGCCCAGCGTGCCCTTGCCCGCCTCGAGATCGGCGGCCAGCCCGGCCAGGATCTCGGTCAGATCTTCAACGTTGGCCAGGATGTTGCCGACCTGGCTGGTCCACGCTGGCTCGTTGATCAGGCTGGGCAGCAGCCCGTCCCCCTCGTCGAGGCGCTCTGTGACCTTCTCGACCCGATCGATGATGTTGCGGAAGCTGGCGCGGTTCTCATCGACGACCTCACTGAGATCCTTCAAGAACTCCGGCGCCGGCAACCCCTGAAGCGCGTCGTAGGAAACCACCTCAGAGCCGCGGTCCCCCTGGTCGATGTCGACGAACTTGCCGCCCAGCAGACTGAGGTCACGCACCAGGATCTGGTACGCGCCCACCCGCTCGCCGTCGACATCTTCGCCCGCCAACAGCGTGACCTCGGGCGCCACCTTGAGCACCGCGTTGACCTGACCTTCCGGACTGAGCTCGAGGCTCTGCACGATGCCGACGTCGAGCCCGGCGATGCGCACTTTGTTGCCGGTCCGCAGGCCACGCACATCATCGAAATGCACATTGAGGTACTTGCGTTCACGGCCGAAATCGACATTGCTGGTGATGGCGGTGACCGTCAGCAGTACGCCCATCGCCACAAAGAACAACAGGCCGACGACGAAGTCACGTTTCATGCCGAGTCTCCTTTTCACCCGCGCTCAGAATGCGCTGAGCAATGACGTCCCGAATCGATTGATGTCCGCGCCTTCGCGGGCCCTCTCGAGCCCCTCGCGCGCCTCTTGCGCCTGTGAGCGGAACTCCCGCAGCCCTTCTTTGAAGCGACCGCGCAGCTCGACGTCGGCCACCAGCCGCGCAAAGCTCATGTCGGTGGTGTCTGCCTGGCCCGCGCGGGCCGCACGGATCTCGGCCAGCAGGTCGCCCAGCTGGGCACGCGTATCCTGTAAGGTCTCACCCAGACTGCCCGCGAAACCCGGTTCGTTCAGCGCCTCACCGAAGCCGTTGCCGCCCTGGACGATGGTGTCCACATCCCCACGCACGCCGGCGAGGCTCTCGCGCCACGAGTCTGCTTGCTCCTGCGAACGCAGCAGGCGGTAGAACTGGCTGTCTTCAGCGCGGCTGTCCGCCAGGAAATCCCGCGCGTTGCGCAAGGCAACCACCAGCGACTCAGCTCGCTCCTCGTCCATTGTAAAGCTGTCGGGGCCGAACGCGTCCTGCACGCGCTCGTCCGCCGAGCTCATGCTATCGCGCCAGGCAAGGTAGGTCGAATCGCTGGTCAACACCTCGCCGAGGAAGCCCTCCCCGTTGCGCAGCCCGATCAATGTGCTCTCAGCCGCGGCAATCCGGTCGTCCCACTCGCTCAAGGTGTTGGCGATGTAGTCCCGCTCCTCACGCATCAGCAGCGCCTCACCGAGGCCACCGCCGCGCTCGATGAAGGTGATGCGTTCTTCGAAGTCGGCCACGCCCTCACGGATCGTGCCGCGCATGTCGTGGAAGCCTTCGGCCACGTTGCTGGCGGTGTTCGGGTTGAGCTCACCGTAGAGATCCTGCTCTTCCTCCGCCGTCAGAGGATTGCCGTAACCCGGATTCAGGTCCACATAGGGAATCGCGATCAAGCCGCGTGATGTGACCGTCGCCGAGTAGCCTTCGCGCATACGCCAGCTGCCCAGCACCTCACAGTGCACCCGGACCTGCTGCGCCTCGGCGCGCCCCTCAGGGAACTCGATGAAGCGCACCTCACCGACGATCATCCCCAGCACCGTGACCTTGTTGCCCTCCTTGAGGCCTTTGACTTCAGGGAAACTGACCACCACGATGCGCTTGCGCAGCGAGGTCCAGCCGAGCGTCTCCATCAGCGCCAGGTACAGGCAGCCCGCCCCGACGAGCAGGAGCAGGAAGACCGTCAGGTCCTTGGCATTAGACCCCATTGTCATCGCCTTCGTCGGAGTAGAACTTGCTCAGGTCCCCGCCGCCCTGACCGGTGATCGGCCCCTCGGCGTTGCCTTCGATGAACTGGCGCACATAGGGATTCTCGGTCGCACGGATCTCGTCGGGGGTGCCGACCTGGAGCACCCGCCCCTGGTACAGCATGCAGATCGTGTGGCCGACCGTGTAGGCGCTCTCCATGTCGTGGGTGACGACCACCTGGGTCACCCCCAGCTTCTCGTGCATATCGACGATCATGCGGTTGATGGTCGCCGCGATCACCGGGTCGAGTCCGGAGGTCGGCTCATCGTAGAGGATCAGCTCGGGATCCCAGATGATCGCACGGGCCAGCGCCACGCGCTTCTTCATCCCGCCCGAGATCTCCGAGGGCATCAACTGCGAGGCATGTCCCAGGCCGAGCATGTTGAGCTTGTCCATCACCCGCTGCTCGATGTCCTTCTTCTTGATCTTGCTCAGCTCGACCAGGGGCAGCGCCACATTGTCGAACACGTTGATCCAGTTGATCAGCGCGCCGGACTGGAACAACACCCCCAGCTTGCGCCGGATAGGCGTCAGCTGCCGCTCGCTGAAGCGGCCGATGTCGACGCCGTCGATCAGCACCTCACCACGGTCGGGCTGCATCAGCCCCACCATGTGCTTGAGGCTGACGCTCTTGCCGGTTCCCGAGCCACCGATGATGCAGGTGGTCTGTCCGCGTGGCACGCGCAGATTCATGCCACGCAAGACATTGCGTCCGCCGAGTTTCTTCCAGACTGCTTTGAGCTCAACTTCGATCAATTGTAGAACACCGCCGTCATAAAGAAGCCGAGGATGATGATCAGCAAGTAGCTGATGACGACTGCCGAGCGCGTCGCACGCCCGACTCCCATCGCGCCACCCGTGGTACGCAGCCCTTGGCTGCAACCGACAGTGGCGATGATCATGCCGAACACGACCGACTTGACCATGCCGGTCCAGACGTCCTTGAAGACCAGCGTCTCGACCGCCACATCGTAGTAGACCCTGAAGTCGACCCCCAGCTGCGTATAGCCGATGATCGCACCGCCGAGCGAACCGACCACGTTGGTAATCGAAGTCAGCGCGGGCGTGATGATGATCATAGCCAGCAAGCGGGGGAAGACGATGAAGCGCGGCACATCGATCGACATCACCCGCAGGGCATCGATCTCTTCGGACACCTGCATGGTGCCGACTTCAGCGGCCATCGATGAACCGACCATCGCGCCCAGAATCGTACCGGTCATGAACGGCCCGAACTCGCGGAACATCACCACCGACACCAGCCCGCCGATCACGTCCTGCTGCCCGAAGTCGCGCAGCGTCAAGCCGGCCTGCAGTGAGAGGATGAAGCCCGAGAAGGTCGCAACCACCAAGGTCACGGGCAGCGTCACCACCCCACACAGGTACATCTGGTGCAAGATCACGCGGAACTTCTTGAAGAAGCTCGTGATACGCCCGAGGCTGACCAGCATGAGATTCAGCGAGAAGCCTGCCCCATTGACGGCGCTGACGACTACGCGTCCGGTGGCTTCGATCATGGCTCGATCTCCTCAGAGGGCTCGGCTTCAGACGCGGGTGCACTCGGCTCGGGCAGTTCGTCACCGAAAGGGAACCAGAATAGCCGGTAGGCATCGAAGCCGCCGCGGCTGATATGCTCCCACAGGCCACCCAACACGGTCAGCCAGGAGCCACGCCCCTCGACCTCACCCCAATCGGTCAGCAGGGGCCAGATGCTGGCAGAAAACCCCAGCTCGTCGATCAGGCTGGAATACAACCCCCACAGCACCCGCGTCAAGATGCTGCCGTCATCTCGAACATCTTCATGGTAGACCCGGAACAACGGATCCCAGATCGCGTCGAAGCCCTCGGGGTCTTTGAACCACAGAGGCGAGAGCAGCGAGACCGACTGGCCCCCATCCGTTTCCTTGCGGTACTTGAACAGCGGCCAGACCTTGATCTCGCTGCGGGTTGTGCCCGCGTCGGGACCCGTTTTGTAGGCGTAGTCGTACTGCCAATAGATCGGCAGGAACCAGAACCGCTCTTCGAGCACATGTTCGAGATCGAGCCGCTCGAAACGCTGGATCGGCCAGAGACAATACTGCAGGTACTTGGTCGCGCTGGTCTTGAGTCCGAACAGCGGCCACAAGAAGGTCTTGCTCTCGCGCACTCCGCGGCCGATCTGGATGAAAGGGAAGGGCGCCCGCACCTCCCACTGCTCGCCGTCTTCGTACTGCGTCGAGCTCCAGCGGAACAGCGGCCACAGCAGGGTGTGGTCGCTGTGGTGCTCGCTGGTGATGCTGCCATAGAAGGGAAAGAAGAACAGGGTCTCGCTCGGAAACGGATTGTTCAGGTTGTTCCACTGGTGGGTGAAGAACGGCCACATCGCAAAGGTCCGGTCATAGACCGGGTTGCCGTCGATATCCTGCTTGCTGTAGTTGCCGTAGAACGGCCAGATCCGCCAGCCGTCGTGGCCATCCCCCCACACCCAGTTGACCATGGGAAACAGCACATGGCTGCTGTGGTAGCCCTCGTCCCGGAAGTGCATATAGATGGTGCCCCCCCGGAACTGCAGCTCGTCCTTGCCAAACAGGCCGTAGAGGTCGCCCCAGAAGAAGTTGCCGAAATAGAAGCCCTCGTCCGCCGAGTCGCCCCAGAAGACCAACGGGAAGACGAAGCCGTTCGTCTCAGGCAGGCCATTGGGGTCGAGCTGGCGCTTGTGGTAGATCAGCGGGAAGAACTGGAAGAAGGACTCTTCCTCCAGCGTCCGGTAGAGCCCGAACGGCCACAGGAAGCGGTAGACCTCTTCGCCCGATGTGGCGTCGCGGGTATAGCGGAACAGCGCGATGGGGGCGACATCGTCGACGAAGCCGGTCGTGTCCGACTCCGAGCCGTAGAAGGGCAGGAAGTCTGCGCGGAAGTCTCCCGGCCCGGTATGCAGCGAGGTGCAACCGGTCGCTTGCAGCAAGATGGCGAGCAACAGACCTGCCAGCCCAGCGCGCGGGAATGCGGATCGGAAGGTTGTGTCAGGGTGCTGGCGTGGGTTGACCGTGGAGGCATGCATCGTGCTGCGCAAGTGTTCCTGTCCTACGGCCAAGAGCGCCAGATTCTACGGGTGGCGAGGTTTCGGGTCAAGTCCGGTCGCCCCCCCCACTTGCAAATGCCTGGCCAGGCTTTTTCGCTTGTGGAAGCCGGCCATCAGCCGCAGAATGCCGGCATCCACAGTGAGGCGAAGCGATGAGCACGACCACCCGCAACGCTCCCTGCCCGTGCGGCAGCGGACGCAAGTACAAGAAATGCTGCGGCACGAAACCCGAGCAGAAGAAAGAGCCCAGCCTGCTCGACATGCTGCTCGACACCGAGGACCTGGCACAGGGCATCGAGCTGGATTTTGCCGTCGACACCTTCGACCCGGTGCTGCTCGAGCTGACAGAGCTGATGCTGAGTCGCGACCCGAACAGCGCCCGCGGTAGCTTCGAGGTGCTGGTGATCCGCGGTGTGATGCGCCACGCCAGTCCCGAGCTGCGCCTGCGGCTCGCCGCCATGCTGCGCGCCCGCGAACCCGTGGAAAGGCGGCAAGAACAGAAGCTGCAGTTCACCGCACGCGCTCTCGAAGACCTGAACCTGCCGGCGGTCAGCTTCGGCGTGCTGACCCGCTTGTTCCGCCAGAACCTGGGCACGCGCGGCCTCGATCTCAGCAATGCCCTGCGGATCGAAGAGGAACAACTCGACACCACACTGCTCGAGAAGCTCCGCGCGGCTCCCTTGCAAGAGGCTCCGGGTTTGCTCGAGGGCGTCGAGGACCCGCTGCCCTACGCCGACCGGCTACTGACGGACGAAGACTACGGGCCCGAGGTCGAGGGGCTGATCCCACTGCTGGCTGCCCGGCCCAGCTTGCGGGCGGTCAACGTGCTCAGCTACCTGCTCTGCAACTGCCAGAAGGACGAAACCGCCACCGCGCTGCGGGCGGCGCTGGCGGGGATGTCCGAGTTGGCCTGGCCGGCGCTCGATTTCATGGTCCGCCATGCCGAGCGCGGAGTGTACGAGCGCGTCCCGCTCTACAAGGCCCTGGTCGAGGCCCGCCGCTACGACATTCTGGGCGCGCTGCTGCAAGAGCTGACCCGCCACGGTCCTTGGCAGGAGTTCCTGGCCGGGCAGGAGGAATTCCTCGCCATCGCCCAGCTGCTGGCCGAGCTCGACGACCGCCGAACCCTGGGCGCGGTGTTGTGGAGCTGGTTGCGCGGGGACCTGCCGAAGGAAGCGCATGCCGCGCTGCAAGAGGCCTGGGCAGACAACGGCTGGTGGTCTGAGCTCGAGCAGGCGCATGCCGCCATCAAGGCGGGCGAGCGTCGGCTGGTCTCGGTGGCCGGAGCGGGCGCTTCCAGCCAGAAGCGCGGCGGCGTCTCGGTGCAGAGCTGGGAGCCGCGCCCCGTCCAGGAAGGCACCGAAGCGGACTACCACGAACGCATGGGCTGGCTGCGGCCGATCGACCTGCCTCCCAGTGAACGAGAGACCGAGATTTCCCACGCCTTCGCCGACTGGATCGGGCGCCGCCTGCCGGGAGCCGAGCGCGCCAGCGAGGAGTTCCAACGCCTCGAGCGGCAATGGATGTGGACGCCTCAGGAGCGTTGGGACAACCTCGCGCCCTCGGCGGCTCTGCTGCTCGAGCGCACCCGCTTCCCCAACGGCTACAGCCAGGTCTTGCGGCGGCGGACCTTGAGCGAGTGGTGCATGCATGCCACCATGCTGAGCGACGAGCTGAGCGATGCGCGGCGCATCTACAAGGGTGTGCTGCAGGTCGATCCCGAGCATCCGATCGCGAAGTTGCGCTTGGAGGAGCTGTTGGGGTAGGCCCTGCTCAACGCCCAACGCGCTGGGCTCAAAGCCTGCCCGGCACCACGTGGAAGTCGAGCAGCTCGACTTTCGGTGAGAGGAATTCCGGTCCTGTAGGCTCGTCGCTCACCAGGTCGGTGCTGAGATACTTCTTGTTGCTGTCGGCGAACACCGTGGCGACCGGCGCGTTGGATCCCAGCTCTTGCGCCACCTTCAGGGCACCGATGAAATTGGCTCCAGAGCTGATCCCCACCCCCAGCCCCAGCTGAGAGGCCAGTTTCTGCGCCATCAAGATGGCGTCCCCGTCCCAGACGTCCACGATCGCATCGAGGCTAGCCAACTTGACGATGGGCGGAATGAACTCGTCGCTGATGCCCTGGATGCGGTGCTTGCCCACGCGGCAGCCGGTGCGCAAAGTCGGCGAATTCGCAGGCTCCAGTGGGTGGATCTGTACTTCGCTGAGCTGTTCACGCAGGTATCTCCCCACTCCCATCACCGTCCCGCCTGTGCCGACTCCGGCCACGAAGGCGCGCGGCTCGACTCCCAGGCTGCGCATCTGGGCGAGGATCTCCGGTCCTGTCGTGCGGTAGTGGGCTTGCACGTTGGAGCTGCTCTCGAACTGGTGGGGCAGAAAGACGTTGCCCTGCTTTTCGGCATAGGCGTCGGCTGCGGCGATGCTGCCGCGGAATCCTCCCTCCTCGGCCGAGATGGGAATCACCTGGGCACCCAGGCTCTGGATCACCAGCACACGTTCGCGGCTCATCCAGTCGGGCATGTAGATGCGAACAGGATGGCCCAGCGCCCGGCCGATCGCCGCGAAGGAGATGCCCGTGTTGCCGCTGGTGGCCTCCGCGATCACATGGCCGGGGCGGATGGCTCCGGTTGTGTAGGCGTCGCTCAAGATGTGCAGCGCCATGCGGTCCTTGATGCTACCGGTGAAGTTGGTCACCTCGTGCTTGACGTAGACCGTCAATTCGTGCGCATCGACCTTGCAGCGGATGGCGAGCATGGGTGTTCGGCCGACCAGCCCGCGTAGGGCGATCAGACACTTCCGCTCGTTGCGGCTGCCATTTTCGTGCTTCATGGACTTCCTCAATGGCGAGGTTTGAGTTCCAAGGTGGCGGCCCATGCCCTCGGAGGCAACCCCTCCGTGTACTTTTCTAGAATCCCCTGGACGAACGAACGTTCGTATCGCATGCTGGAGTCAACAATATTTCGCGAGGATGGTCCGGTATGTCGCTTTCCCCCTTCGCCTACTTCCTCGAATCCCCGGAGCAGCCCCTTGTCCGCCGCTCCCACGCACTCCCCGAGCCCGGCCCTGCAGAGGTGACCGTCGAGGTTCTGGCCTGTGGTCTCTGCCACACCGATCTCGGCTTCGCCAGCGGCGCGGTGCGCCCCAACCACGCGTTGCCGTTGGTTCTGGGCCACGAGGTCGTCGGGCGCGTGGTCGCTGCGGGAACCTCGGCCGAAGACCTGCTCGGCCAGGCAGTCCTGGTGCCCGCGGTTCTGCCATGCGGCGGCTGCGTGTTCTGCCAGACCGGGCGCTCGAACGCCTGCCCTCAGCAGAAAATGCCGGGCAACGACATCCATGGCGGCTTCGCCAGCCACATGCTGGTGCCGGCAGCGCCGGTGGTGCCGCTAGAGGGTTTCTCCGATGACAGCGCGCTGCGCCCGCTCAGCGTGGTTGCCGACGCGGTCTCCACGGCCTGGCAGGCGGTACGCCGCGCCCAACTCGGCGAAGGCGACCTGGCCTGCATCGTGGGAGCCGGCGGCGTCGGCGGGTTCGTCGCCCAGATCGCCCGGGCCCTCGGGGCACAGGTGATCGCCGGGGATGTCGATGCTTCCCGGCTCGATGGTCTGCGCGCCCAGGGCATCGAGTCGCTGGTCTCGATCGGCGCCGATCCCCGGGCTGCGCGTGCCGCCTTCAAAGAGCTGATCCGCGCAAGCGGCGTCCCCAGCCTGCGCATGCGCATCTTCGAATGCAGCGGAACCGCCCCGGGCCAGAGTCTCGCCTTCCGCCTGCTGCAACGCTGCGCCACGCTGGTCCAGGTGGGATACACCCGTGACCCCGTCGAGCTGCGGCTCAGCAACTTGATGGCCTTCGATGCCACCATCCACGGCACCTGGGGCTGCCCTCCGGACGAATACCCGGCGGTGCTCGAGCTGGTCAAAGACGGCCGCATCGCGCTCGCACCCTTCATCGAAGTCGGACCCATGTCAGACCTCAACAAGTATCTCGAAGCGATGCGTCGGCACGAGCTGCCTCAGCGCATGGTGCTTGACCCTCGAAGCTGAAAGGAGTTGCCATGTCCACCCTCGCCAACCACGAGCTCGTGCCAGGCTACGAGTTCCGTCATATCGCCTACGAAGAGCGCCCCGTGCTCGCCCGCGACGGAAGCGCTGTTCCCGACCTGCACAAGGTCGTGATTCAGCTGGACAACGAGCGCCAGCTCAACTCGTACACGACCGAGGCGGTCAAGGAAGTCATCCTCGCTTTCCGCCGTGCGAGCGCCGACCGGGCGGCCGTGGCCGTGGTGTTCACCGGCAAGGGAGACCGGGCCTTCTGCACCGGCGGCAACACCTCCGAGTATGCCACCGAGTACGCAGGCCGTCCGCTGGAGTATCTGCAATACATGCGCCTGTTCAACGACATGGTCACGGCCATCCTGACCTGCGACAAGCCGACCATCTGCCGCGTCAATGGCATGCGCATCGCCGGCGGACAGGAGATCGGCATGGCCTGCGACTTCACCGTCTCGGGAGATCATGCCCGCTTCGGCCAGGCCGGCCCGATCCACGGCTCCGCGCCGGACGGCGGCTCGACCGACTTCCTCGATCTGTACGTCGGCTTCGGCAACGCTGCCGAGTCCCTGGCCCTGTGTACCCCCTGGTCGGCGCACAAGGCCCTGCGGCTGGGCCTGATCAATGACATCGCGCCGGTCTACCGCACGCCCGAGGGGAAGTTCATCCCCAACCCCTTTGTCGTCAACGACCGGGCCATCGACGAGTTTGGCCGCCCCGTGCTCGGCGAGTGGAAGCAGGGCACCTACCGGCAGACCGCCAAAGACCTGGTCTCGTGCTGCACTATCGACCTCTCCCGGCTGGATGCGCTCGTCGATCAGTTCGTGACCCAGCTGCTGTACACCTTCCCCGACTGCACGCGCAAGACCCTCGAGAGCTTGCGCAAGAAGAAGCTCAGCCACTGGTACGCCAACAGCGAAACGAACCGCTCCTGGCTGTCGCTGAACATGAACACCGAGGCCCAGATGGGCTTTGCGGCCTTCCACTTCGGCGACAAGCAAGAACGCCAGATCGACTTCCTCGCGCTGCGCCGCGCCTACGCCGCAGGACGCACGGTCGACCGCGAGCTGCTGCTCGAGGTGCTGCCCGAAAGCGCACGGCAGCGCATGGCTGGCTCCGCGGCGGAGGCTCCAGCATGAGTGGGTGCCTGCAGATCAGCCACCACGAACAGGGCTGCGTCCGCGTTCTCAGCCTCAACCGCCCGCGCGGCAACATCCTCGACAGCGAGATGATGGAGGCCTTGTGCGCGGCCTTCGATCCCGAGCAAGCGCCGCCCAAGCTCCGGCTGGTCGTGCTGCGCGGGGTCGGCGGCAACTTCTCCTACGGCGCCTCGGTGGCCGAACACCGCAAGGACCAGGCCGCCGCGATGCTCAAGACCATCCACGAGCTGGTCCGGCGCATCGCCCGCTTCCCGGTGCCTGTGGCCGCGCTGGTCGAGGGACGCTGCCTCGGTGGAGCCTTCGAGCTGGTGCTCGCCTGCCACCTGGTGTTCGCCGCCCAGGGGGCGCGCATGGGCTGCCCCGAGATCAAGCTCGGCGTCTTTCCGCCCGTTCTTGCCGCATTGGGAAGCTACCGCCTGGGCGCCCCGACCGCCGAACGCATGCTGCTCACCGGCTGCGAGCTGACGGCGCAGGAATCACTGGAACGCGGCCTGAGCGCCGCGGTCCTCGCGGCGGCGGACGAGCCTCTGCAGGCGCTGCTCGGTTGGTATTCCGAGCACCTCGCGAGCTTGTCGGCCTTTGCTCTGCGGCAGTCGGTGCAGGCGGTGCGCCGCCCGATGGAACCGCACCTGGCCCTGCTCGACGCGAACGAACAGCAGTATCTTGCGCAGATCCTGCCCAGCCACGACGGCAATGAAGGCATCGAGGCTTTCCTGGCCAAACGCAAGCCTTCCTGGCAGGACCGATGAGCGCGCGTGCAGAGAAGAGCGGCGCCGTACGCCAACAGATCCTCGAGGCTGCCGCGCGTGCGATTGCGCGGCGCGGCTTCCATGGCATGAGCATGCGCGAGCTCGCGCGCTCCACCGGCAGAGGCCTGGCATCGTTCTACAACTACTTCTCATCGAAGGAAGAGCTGCTGGTCGAGCTGCAAGAACGCGCCTTCAACACGCTGATCGAGACCGCCCAGAGCGCCATCGCCGGGGTCGACGATCCCGCAGACCGCCTGTATGCCTTGATCTACACCCACATCCGCTATGTCGCCGAGCATCCCGACGTGATGCGCGTGCTGGTCCAGGAGGGAGCCTCGCTGCCCAAGGAGCAACGAGGCAGCATCCGCCGGCTGAAAGAGAGCTACTTCGCGGTGGCTCGCGGCATCGTGCACGCGCTGGTGCTGAGCGGCTGCGGACACAAGCAGGCGCGCGGCACCTGGCCCGGCGACGAAGCCGAGCTGCAGCGCGCGACCTATTCGATCTTCGGCATGCTCAACTGGGTCTACGGCTGGTACGAGCCGGAACAGCATGGCTCTGCGGAAGATGTGACCGAAACCGTGCACCGGCTGGCCCTGTGCGGCCTGGTCGCCCATTGCCCGCTGAGGAAACCTTCAGCCCCCCTCCGCGCACGCTTGACCCAACTGAACACTGCAGACCTGCTACAAACAGAGGACTGAGCCATGCCCGCCACCGCCACCGACCCCACGCAGGAGATGCTGCGCAGAGCTGAAGAGCTGGCCAACGATCTCGAGCTCCAGGCAGTGCGTCGCTGGAAGGAGCACAACCCTGACGGCCTGGCCATCGGCTACCTGCCGATCTACGCGCCGCGCCCGCTGCTCGAGGCACTGAACTGCCTGCCCGTTGCGGTCTTCGGCGGAGGCGACCAGCTCGACATCATCCGCGGAGATTCCTACTTCCAGTCCTATATCTGCCACATCCCCCGGAGTGTGATCGAGCTCGGCTTGACCGGCCGGTTGGATGTTCTTGACGGCATGATCTTCCCCTCGATCTGCGACGTGATCCGCAACCTCGGGGGGATGTGGAAGCTGCTGTTCCCCGACCGCTATGCGGCCTATCTCGACCTGCCGCAGAACTTCGATCCAGCCGTGGGAGGGCGTTTCTACGCTTCTGAGTTGCGCCGCATCGCCGTGGACCTCGAAGAACGGGGCGCCCGCCCTCTGAGCAGCGAGCGGCTGGCACAGGCCATCGATGAAGAGAACATCCGGCGCGCGGTGCTGGAGCAGCTCGCCGAGCTGCGTCGCCACGAGCCCTGGCGGCTGAAGGCCTCTGAGGCCTATCTATTGGTCCGCGCGGGCAGCGCCTTGACCGCCGTCGAGCACACGCGCCTGCTGCGGGATTTCCTGGACGCCGCCCACGAACGCCCCGTGCGGCCACTCGACAACGTGCGCGTGCTCGTGCAGGGCTCCTTCTGCGAGCAGCCCCCGCTGGGCTTGATCCGCTCGCTCGAGATCGCCGGCTGCGACATCGTCGAAGATGACCTGCAGCTGGGCATGCATATGATCGAGGGTCCGGTCGAGATACGCGCCGGCGAAGATGGCATCGACGCCCTGGCCCGCGCGTTCCTCGAGCAGGGGGTGGACACCGCCTCCCGCTACATCGCCGACGACACCAAAGGCCGCAGCCTTATCGAGCGGGCCCGGGCCTGCCGGGTCGACGGCGTGGTCTTCTCCGCCGCCTCTTTCTGCGATCCCGCCCTGCTCGACCAACCGATGCAGGAGAAAGCGCTCGAGCGCGCGGGCATCCCGTACACCAGCTTCAAATTCTCGGAAAACACCGGGCAGTTCCATGTCATCCGCGAACAGGCCGGAGCCTTCTCAGACGCCGTCAAACTTTGGGGAGCCCAAGCACCATGAGCAAGACCGCCCGCAAAGACACGAGCCAGCTGGTGCAGAAGCGCATGCTGGCAGACCACTACGAGCGCCTGTCCCGGGCTGAGGAAGATGGCCGCAAGGTGGTCTACACTTTTGTGCCCGGCAACCTCACCGAGCTGATCACCAGCCTGGGTCTGCTCCCGGTGCTGCCGGAGATCAACGCGCTGCAGTCAGGCATGCGCAAGCTCAGCGCCGGCTACATCGCAGAAGCCGAGAAGGCCGGCCACTCCGAGGATGTGTGCACCTACGTCAAATGCGACCTCGGCATGCTCAAGAACGGCAACGTAGGTCCGACCGGCCTCAAGATACCGAAACCCGATCTGTTGCTGTTGTCCTACACCGGCTGCTTCACGTTCATGAAGTGGTTCGAGCTCTTGCGCGAAGAGTACGACTGCCCGGTGGCGATGCTGCACGTGCCCTACCAGGCCGACGGCATCATCACTCCCGCGATGCGCAAGTACGTGGTCGATCAGATCGAGGCGGTGATCATTCCCGCTCTCGAGACCTGCGCCGGCCGCAAACTCGACAGAGAAGACCTTGCCCGCAGGATGGCGCTCTCGGCTCAAGCTGAGGATGATCTGGTCGCGGTCTGGGAATCGGCGCGCCATCGCCCGGCTCCCATCGACGGCTACTTCGGAGGCGTCTACTACATCGGCCCGATCTTCTCGGCCTTCCGCGGCAGCGAAGAGGCCGTCGAGTACTACCAGACCCTGCGCAGCGAGGTGGAAGACCGCGTCTCCCGGGGCGAGGGGCCGATGACCCCCGATGGCCCTCTGGGCGAAGAGCGCTTCCGGCTGGTCGTAGAGGGGCCGCCCAACTGGACCAACTTCCGTGACTTCTGGAGCATGTTCAGCCGCGAAGGCGTCAACTGCGTCGCCAGCACCTACACGCGCGTCGGCGGCTTGTACGACCAGGGGTTCCGGCACCGTCCCGAAGAGCCGCTCGAGTCGCTCGCGGACTATTGCCTGGGTTGCTACACCAACCTCAACCTGCCGAGCCGCATCGACCTGTTGGAGCACTACATCAAGAGCTACAACGCCGACGGGTTCCTGATCAACAGCGTCAAGTCGTGCAACTCCTTCAGCGCGGGCCAGCTGCTGATTCTGCGCGAGCTCGAAAAGCGCACCGGAGTGCCCGGGGCGTTCATCGAGTCCGACCTGGTCGATCCCCGCTACTTCGGCAAAGCCAACATCGAAAACCGGGTGCAGAGCTACCTGCAGATGCTCGAAGCCCGCACCGCGAGGGCCAGCTCATGAAATGCGTTGTCGGAATCGACCTCGGCTCGACCACGACCAAGGCCGTGCTCCTCGACCTCGAAGGAAACATCGTCGGGCGCGGCATCACCAACAGCCGGAGCAACTACGCCGTCGCCTGTGCGGTCGCTCGGGAAGAGGGACTGACCTCAGCCCGCTTCCAACTGCTCGAGCGCGCTCTGGAGGCCGAAGGGGCCCGCGATGCGAGCTCTGTGCACGAGCTGCGGGAAGGCTTCCGGCTCGAGCTGTACCTCGACCGGCTGGCCGATCTGCAGAAGCAGGTAGACCTGGTCCTCGAGCGTATGCCCACCTTCCGTGCCAGCCTCGAACCCGCCGCCCACAAGGTGCTGGCCGAGATGCTCGAAGGCGCCTCCGGTATGTTCGGGGGCGACGCCGGGCGCCGCAGTGACTTCTTCCGCGACATCGCCGGCTCGGCCTTCATCACCGCGGCCGAACGGATCGCCGAAGAAGAGCAGGTTTCGTTCGAGCGCCTGGTCGGCCTGTTCGACCGCTCGATTCTCGATGTGGAGACCCAGCCCTCCAGCCGGGACTCGGCCGACCTGTTGGGACGCGCCTTGCAGCGTGTTGCCACCGGCAGTGCCGACGCAGAACGCCTGCAGCAGGCGATGGAACGGGCCCTGGCCACAGACATCGAGGAGGTCTCTTTCGTCGGCACCGGCTACGGCCGCCAGACCCTGCCCTTCCCCAAAGACTGCGTGAAGAGCGAGATCCTGTGCCACGGCCGCGGCGCGCATCGCGTCTTCCCCAAGACCCGCACAGTGCTCGATATCGGCGGCCAGGACACCAAGGCCATCCAGGTCGACGAGCACGGTGTGGTCACCAGCTTCCAGATGAACGACCGCTGCGCGGCCGGCTGTGGGCGCTACCTCGGCTATATCGCCGACGAGCTGAATCTCGGCCTGCACGAGCTGGGACCCCTGGCGCTGAAGGCCAAGAAGGTGGTGCGGGTCAACTCGACCTGCACGGTGTTCGCGGGCGCCGAGCTGCGCGAACGCCTCGCGCTGGGCCAGGCCCGCGAGGACATCCTGGCAGGTCTGCATCGCGCCATCATGCTGCGCGCGATGTCGCTGCTGGCCCGCTCAGGTGGCGTGAGCGACCAGTTCACCTTCACCGGAGGTGTCTGCAACAATCCGATGGCGACGCAGATTCTGGGCGAGCTGCTGCACGAGAACTACGGCGCGGAGATCACCCTGAACGCCGACCCGGACTCGATCTACATGGGCGCCCTGGGCGGGGCCATGTTCGCCCTCGACGCCTGGAAGAAGGGCACG
The DNA here is from genome assembly GCA_029260765.1 of Planctomycetota bacterium. Lineage (GTDB taxonomy): Bacteria > Planctomycetota > J058 > JAJDCP01 > JAJDCP01 > JAJDCP01. The sequence goes on along the minus strand of JAJDCP010000012.1, from coordinate 73,941 downwards.
CCGGGACTTCTGCCCGACTTCGTCCCCTCGGAGCACGAAGTGCAGGGCCCGCCGCCCGCCTGCGCCGGTTGTTCTGTGGGGGCCTGCCCGGATGCATCGTAGGGCTTCAATCCCTGCTGTAGCGGCGGTCTGTGACCGTCGAGAAGACCGTTCGACTGGGAAGAGCCTGCTTTCTTTGGAAGAACCCCTGGGCAAGGGCCCTTCCGGCGCTCACAGAGCGCCGCTACAGGGCTGCTGCCGGTTCTTGACCGCCAACTCTTTGACTGGAGGTGACCCCATGATCCACTTGACCGCAGGCATCGATGTCGGCTCATCGGCAGTCAAAGCCGCCGTGATGCGCAGCCAATCGGGAGAGCAGGGAACGCTGCTGGCCTCGACCTGCCTGCGCATCCGCCGACGCCACATCCACAAGGTGGCCCGCGAAGCTTTCGACACCGTGCTGCAGGAAGCCGGTCTCGACGCCGAGCAGCTGCACTACGTGACCAGCACTGGAGATGGCGAGGCCGTCCACCACCGCACCGGGCACTTCTACAGCATGACCACCCATGCCCGGGGCGCTCTGTTCCTCGAACCCGAGGCCCAGGCGGTCATCGACGTAGGCGCCCTGCACGCGAGGGCCCTGCGCATCGATGGCCGTGGCAAGGTCTTGCGCCACAAGATGACCAGCCAGTGCGCCAGCGGCAGCGGCCAGTTCCTCGAGAACATCGCCCGCTATCTGGGGGTGACGCTCGAATCGGTCGGCGAGCTCTCGCGCCAGGCGAAGGATCCCGAGAGTGTTTCGAGCATCTGTGCGGTCCTGGCCGAGACAGATGTGATCAATATGGTCAGCCGGGGCATCGCCACCGAAGACATCCTGCGCGGCATCCACCTCAGCATCGGCGGCCGGCTGGTCCGCCTGCTGCGGGCGATCGGCTCCGAAGGCTGCGTGCTGGTGACCGGGGGCTTGTCGCGCGATACGGGCCTGCTCGGCGCCTTGCGCGACCGTCAAGATCAGATCCGCGCCAAGACGAAGAAAGCCCTGCAACCGCTGGACTTCCGCTCCCATCCGCAGGGCGCTCTGGCCGGAGCCATCGGCGCCGCGCTGCTCGGTGCCTTCCGTTATGAGCAGCTCAAGCGCCTGGGGCGGCTCGAGGTCATCCACGGTGCGCTGGCCGAATCCTGACGATCAAGGCGTGATCTCGAGCAGCTCCACCTCGAAGATCAGCACCGAGGCAGGTCCGATATCGCTGCCCATCGCCCGGTCTCCGTAGGCCAGCCCGCTGGGGATCACAAACCGGAAGTGGGAGCCCACGGGCATCAGCTGCAACCCTTCGATCCAGCCAGGAATGACGCCGGTGACCGCGCATTCGAACGGCGCTTCCCGCTCGTAGGAGCTGTCGAAGACCGTGCCGTCGATCAGCGTGCCCCTGTAGTGGACCTTCACCTTGTTGGTGGGCTCGGGCATCGGCCCTTCTCCCATCCTGCGGACCTCGTACTGCAGGCCGCTCTCGGTGGTGGTCACGCCCTCACGGGCCGCGTTCTCGGCCAGGAAAGCTGCGCCCGCCGCACGGTTGGTCTCGAGCTGCGCCGCCTGCTCTGCCGCCTGCTCTGCGCGGCGGGCCTTTTCCCCTTCCATCAGGCGCTCTTGCAGCGCCATCATCGCGCTCGCCAGCTCCTCTTCGCTCAGCTGCGCCGTGCCTTCCATGGCGTCGCGCAGACCTTGCACGATCAGCTCGACGTCGAACGCGGCGCCGCTATTCTCGATGTTGCTGCCGATGTTGTGTCCCAGGGCATAGCTTGGGTGATCGGTGATCGGGGCGGGCGTGCCGTCATCGTCCTGCGCGAAGGCCGCGCAACACAGGAGCAGGACGGACACGGTGATGCATCGTTGGATCATTCGGGGACTCCTCTTGGGGGATTTGGCGGGCCGCATGGTAGCAGACGAGCCCCGGCTGCAAAATATTTGCCTATTTCTGCTTCGCGCCCCGGCGCGCCAGCCAATCGGCCACCGCCTGGCCGGTCCCAAAGGGCCAGGGCTTGAGCTTGTCGACCGGGACGCTCTTGTAGGCCGCCAGCTCTTCGCCGATCACGATCTCACCCCGCGCGCGCACATGCCAGACCATGATGACCTGGTTCATCATCGAGAACGGGTAGAGCCCGATCCAGGAGGCGATCTCGGCCTGCAGCCCCAGCTCTTCCTCGATCTCGCGCAAGATGCCCTGCTCGGGGGTCTCGTCCCGTTCGAGGAAGCCGGTGACCAGGCCGAACCAGGTCTCGGGCCAGCCGACGTTGCGTACCAGCACGATGCCCGAGGGATGCTCGACCAGGGCGGCCACGACCGGCAGCGGGTTGTCCCAGTGCACCCAGGCGCAGGCCTCGTCGGGGCAGACCCGGCGCTCGCGTCCCGCCCGTTCGGCGATTTCCAGCGGTACGGCGCATTGCGGGCAGAACTTTGGGGGGCGGGGTTTCATGGTGGGGCCTCCAGGAGGGAATGGGTGTTGAGTTTCTACGATTGTGGGAGGCATGCCATGAGATTCTGGGGGAAGATGGGTGTTCGAGCTCCCTTCACGCCCGGAAATCGTGGCGCTCGGCTGCCACCTTTGCTCTCGAGTGGCAGAAACGAATATCTTTGCTGCAGCGAGCGCGTCTCGGAGGATGCCATGACAGGCCCACCCCTGTTTCGACACATTCAACTTGAGGGCTTCCTGTCGTTCGGCTTGGTTGCGGATCCGATTCCTCTGACAGCGTTGAACCTGATCATCGGCCCGAATGGGTCGGGCAAATCGAATCTGGTCGAGGCGCTGTCCGTGTTGCGCGCGCTTCCTCGAGACCTCCTTCGTCCTATTCGCCAGAGTGGCGGAATCCGGGAGCTGCTTTGGAGGGCCAGTCCTTCGGACTCCGGTGCAAACTCTGGCTTCGGTGCCGAAGGTTTTGGCAACTCCTTCAGCGATGGCTCCGGCGCTGGCATTCCGGCGGCACGTTTCGAGCTCGTCATTGGCGCAGGCCACAGCACTCCCAATGCTGCGGACGAAACGCCGCTCCGATACTCTCTGGTTCTCGCTGCCGAGGGCACCACGTGCATCGTCCTTGATGAACGCCTCGAGAATATTGAAGCCCGACCGGACGAGACAGAACCATACTGCTACTTCGGCTTCGAATCCGACAGTCTGGTTCTCCATGGCAATCAGGGGCGCCGCGAGCTCCGACGGGGAACCATCGACAAGACCCAGTCGATTCTCGCGCAACGCAGAGACCCTGACACCTATCCAGAGCTGACACGGCTTGCAGATACCTTGAAAGGAATCCGAATCTACCGGGACTGGCAGTTCGGTCCCAACGCTGCGGCGAGACGGCCATGCGGCTCGGGTGTCCGCACCGACCACCTTTCGGAGGGCCTCGACAACCTTCCCGCCCGACTTGCGTCGCTCAAACGCAGCCCGGCCGTCAAGCATCGCCTTCTGGAGTTAGTCCGTGAGCTCGCTCCGAGCTTCGATGACTTCGAGGTGGTCCCCGAAGGCGGTGCTTTGACCCTATACCTGATGGAGGGTGGCCTGTCCTTTCCAGCCCACCGCCTTTCCGACGGGACCCTTCACTACCTGTGTCTGTTGGCGATCTTGGTCGACCCAGAGCCACCGCCGTTGATGGTGATTGAAGAACCCGAGCTGGGTCTGCATCCAGACATCCTTCCTCTATTGAAGGACTTGATGGTCGAGGCTAGCGCCCGCGGCCAACTCATCATCACCACGCACTCGACGCAACTCGTCGATGCGATGACCGATTGCGCGGGCTCCGTGTTGATCTGCGAGAAACAGGCTGGTCGTTCGACGATCACGCGGTTGACGCAGGGGGAAGTCGACCATTGGCGGAAACACGGAAGCCTCGGAAGCCTTTGGATGGCAGGGCACTTCGGGGGGACGCGCTGGTGAGACGCCCCACCCGCAAGCTCTTCGTCGAGGGCGGGGGACAGCACAACCCCTCGCTGGCCTCGGAATGCCGGCGGGCTTTTGCCAGGTTGCTCACGGCGGCCGGCTTCGCGGGTAAGGATGCCGAGAATCATCACGTGCGGCGCTCGTCAAAACGCGTTCGAGCAGTTCTGTTCTGCGCTCGAGACCCTGCAGAGCGGAGATGGAGCCGTGCTGCTTGTGGATTCCGAAGGACCGGTCCAGGTGACAACACCTCCCTGGGAATACGTCAAGAGCCGCAGGCAAGATGCTTGGGAGAAACCGAAGGGCGCATCGGACGAACAACGCCACTTGATGGTCGCGTGCATGGAAGCCTGGTTTTTTGCGGAACGGAAAGCACTGTACCCGGCCACCACCAGCTCGTCGATGCTGCCGAGCACGCCGGCCACGGGCAGAAAAGAAACACTGAGGATCGGCATGCCGACCGTCGCCCGCCTGCGGCAAGACCACAAAAACGACAATTCCACAATCCCTTGTCCGCCAAGCGTCAGACAATACAATACACAGCAGGAAAACCCGGGTTGAGGATCGATGCCTGCACTTTCCCAGACCATCCGCCGCGAGCTCACCAAACCCGTGAAGGTCGTCGCGGACACCCAGAGTCAGATCGTCAAGACTGCCACCGCCTTGGCTGCGGTCGAATCGGCCGTCAGCCTCAGCGGCGACCTCAAGCGAGAGGTCGCCGAGTTGCGCAGATCCGGAAAGGCGCTGCGGACCGCGATCAAGGCGATCCCGCCCATTCCTGCGGGGCCTGTAGGGCCGGCCATCACGGTACTCAAGAAAACTGCCGCCGCTGTGTTGAAGGCCCTCGACATGGGCTTGAAGTCCGTCGAGTCGGCTCTGGCCACGGCCGACAAAGCGACTTCAGGGATCCGGGCCGCGGTAGAGACGGCCGGCAAGGCCCTGACCACGGTCGAATCCAAGCTGACATCCAGCAAGGAGACACTCGCGCAGCTGCAGACGTTGGCAGCGGAGAAGCCCGGCACCCTTGACGCCCTGCCGAGCGCACAGCAGCTGCAGATCGCCAAGATCACGGGCGCGGTCGCGGGCCTGGCTGAGCAACTGGATAAGCGGCGCCGGGCACTGGCAGACAAGACCGCCGAGCTCAAGCCCGCGATCGCGGCCATCCAGCGCAAACTTACGGCGCTCAAGTCCTACGAGCAGAGCCTCAAGGATCTGGCGGAGCAAGTCAAAGACGTCGCAAAAGTCGCGCGTTGGGTGGCATCCAAGATCAAGGAGTTGATCGACATGTTGCCCGGCTTCGTGCAGACCGCGATGGCCTGGCTCAGCAAGGGGATCCAGTGGCTCCTTGACCAGTCAGGAATCCAGAGTCTGTTGAACGACCTCGGGCGCCTCGCGAGCTCGATTCTTAACGGCGTCAGCGCCGCGCTCGCGGAGTACAACCGGCTGCTGGTCGGGCTGCAGAGCCTGAATGCCCAGCTGGCTAAGGAAGCCGCACAGATGGTCGCCCAGGCGACCGAGCTCGACAAGGCGCTCAATGGCCAGGAAGGCCTGAAGGCCGCTCTCGGCACCGCGCTCGGGGCCGTGCTCAGCGGCCACTACTTCCGAGGCGACGACACGTACAGGCATCCCGATCCGATCGGCTTCCCGCGCGGGACACCGGGTCTTACCCACACCAAGCCCTGGACCCACGTAATGAACAAGCGCTCCAGCGACACCTCACGGTACACTTCGTGGGCAACCGAAAGGGCCGCTGCCGCGAAGTTCAGCAAGGCCTCCCCGAAGCGGGTGTACAAGACCAAACGGGCGGACGTCGCGGCGCTGGCCCCCACCGTCGCGGTGTGGACGCCCGATGATGTTGTGGCGGAGCTCAAAAAGCAGAAAGCAAAGATCAAGAAACGCTACAGTGGTGTCAAGCTGAACATGACCAAGAACAAGGAGGTTCTGCTCGAAGGGCAGATCCCAGGGAACATTGTCAAACCAACCTGAGTCCTTCTCATTGGCCGACGCAGGGAATGTCCGTGACCCCAGCCTGCTCGCCATCCTCAGCAAGCACTACCAGGTCTGCGTCGAAGGTGACGACGACTGCCAGGTGTGGGTCGCCGTCCGCGGCAGCAACCGATTCTCGGCTGCCGACCCTTTGGCTCTGCTCGGATTGATCGCGCTCTATGAGCAACGAGGAGCGGCCTGGGAGCTCAGCGACGAGGAACGTCCCCAGCTCGACGCCTTCTATGATCAGGCATTCTCTGAGTAATCCTGAACCGACGCAGAGATGCGCGCTGGGCGCTGGGGCATCCGCTGCGGGACCTTGACCGTGACCGCTGGCGGGGCTACTCTCCCGCCCCCTCCGCCTGCTTCGGCAGCCTGCCCACATGGGCCCACTTCCCACGCCGGTAGACCCACGCCGCCAGCAGCGCCTTGAACACAAACGACAAGGGCAGGCTGGCCCAGATCCCCGCCACTCCCAGCTCCAACCAAAACCCCAACACCAGGCTCAGCGGAACCTGCACCCCAAAAGTCGTCAGCGCGTTGATCCCCAGAGACGCGTTGGTCGCCCCCGCCCCACGCAGCAGGCCTACCAGCGCAAGGTACACACCGACGGCCGGCATACCCAGGCCCAGAATCCGGATCCAGGTGCGGCTCAGCCCGAACAAGGCGCTCTGCGGTATGACATCGAACAGGCCCACGATGGGGCGCACTCCGAGCAGAATCAGCAGCGCGAGCACACTCAAGATCGCGGTACACAGCACCAGCGAAGCACGCGTGACCGCGCGCGCCTCGTCCGCTTTTCCCCGGCCCAGCGCGATGCCCACCAGGGCAGCGGTCGCCTGCGACACACTCAGACCTGGAATGAACGCCAATGCCTGGATGCGCAGCCCCACTCCATGGGCGGCCACCGCCAGCTCGTCGATGCTGCCGAGCATGCCGACCACCGTCAGAAAAGAGGCATTGAGGATCAGCATGTCCAGTGCCGCCGGCGCGCCGACCTTGAACAGCTGCCGGGCCAGCCCGGCATCGAAGCGGAAGCCCGACAGCCGCAGCCGCAACCCGGGAACATCGCCCCGCATGAGCAACACCAGCATGACCGCGAGGCCGACGGCCTGGGAAACGACCGTGCCGATGGCTGCTCCCTGAACGCCCAGGGCGGGGAGCCCGTAATTGCCCAGGATCAGACCGTAGTTCAACACCACGTTCAGGCCGTTGGCCAGCAAGCCCGTCAGGAACGGCAGCCGGGTGTTGCCGATGCCGCGGAACACCCCGGCGTAGAGGATGTTCAGGTAGGAGAAGATGGTCCCCAACAACATCGGCCGCAAGTAGGCCAGCCCCTGCTCGACCGAGGGGCCCGACGCGCCCAGCAGCCGCATCAGCGGCTCGGCTCCGAACCAGCCGACGGCCGCCACGCCGATGGCCACCCCCACGGTCAGCAGCGTCGACTGCGCCAGCAGATGCTCGACGCGCGGACGGTCCTCAGCCCCATGGGCGCGCGCCACCAATGAGACCGTGCCGACGAGCAGTCCCATCAGGGCCACCATCAACAGGAAGACCAGCTGCGAAGCGTAGCCCAGCCCGGTGAGCACGACCTCGGGCTCGGGCAGGCGGCCGCACATGGCCGTGTCGACGGCCAGAGCCAGGACGTTCAGCAGGTTGAGGCCGATGACCGGCAGGGCGAGGCTGAAGAGGCGTTTGAAGACCGACACGAGTTCCTGCAGCGCCGAAAGAGGAGCTAGTCTAGCGCGTGGGACGCGCAGGTGTAGGGGAATTGGCCCGGACAGACACTTCCCGTCAACCCTGCTTGCGGCGTGGCGACCGGCGTCGCTTGCGCGCCATCTTGTCGCATTGATTGTTCAGGAATGCCTCCAGTGAGCCCGTCTTCTGGTGCCCCTTCACCCAACGCCCCGAGAGCGTCACCCCATGCGTCCCCGCGGCCTCGTGGATCTTGGACTGCAGCTTGCGCAACGCCTTGTCCCGCGCCGGAGGCCTGTCGGGCTCGAGCCAGACGAGCGCCCCCTGGCTGTCGGAGCGGATGAGAATTCCCTCGACGGCCGCACCCCAACGGGCCAGGGAGAGATGCACGCCGGCGAAGATCGCCGCCAGCTCGGCCTGGATCGAATTGCGCACGTAGTCGGGGCAGCGGCCGTGGCGTTTGAGCCGCCCGAGATTGCTGCGCAGCCAGACTCCCCACGCTCCGCCGCTCATCGGCGAGTACGAGGCATCGGTGTAGCAGGTCACCCACATGCTGCTGCTCTCAGGCCCCGGGGAACCGAAGGTGGCGCACGGTCCATTGTGCACCCAGGGCAGCCCGCATCCAGCACAACGATGAAAGATCCGCCCTCCGAGACCCTTCTGGAGGTGTGCCCAGGAGGATTCCCGATGGATTTCGATCTCAGCATTCAATTCCTCGTCTGCCCGCAAGAAGACTTCATCGGCCGCCTGCAGAGCGGTGCCCTGCCGTCGAACAAGCTGCACGTCGGCAGCTCGGCGTTGCACCGCCTGCGGGGCGACCGCCTACCCGGCAGCCCGGACCCCTACGTCGATACAGTCACCCGCTTGATGGCGGAAGAGCAGCCGCCCTGCCACCTCGTGCTGGACGAAGACTGGCACCCGGCGTCTTGCGACGAGTTCCCGGTCTTCGGCCCCCATTGCGTCAAGGGCAGCCCCGGTGCACGCCTGGTAGGCGGGCTGGAAGAGCTGCGTTGGCATCGCAGGACCCACGTGCTGCGGGCCAACTCCCTGAACATCGCCGCTTCACCACGTTACGGCCAGGTGCTGGCCGACATCCTCGGCGCTACCCGTCCGGAACGTGTGCGCGTGGGGGTGTTCGGCGTCTGGACCCATCTCAAAGTCGAATACCTGCTGCTGAACCTGACCAGCCTCGCCCCCCGCTTCCAGCAGGTGGCCGTCTGTGGCCCCTTGTGCGCCAGCCCGCGCCGCGACGACCACGTCTACGCGCTGCGCAAGTTGCGCTCGCTGGGCTACCGCGTGTTCGACAAGATCGGCCCCTACCTGGCATGGATGGGCCGCAGCCCGGCGCTGGCGAAGGGCCCGCGATGAGACTCCCCCGACCCGGCGAGCGGCGCCAGGAATTGCGGCTGCGGGCGCGCCGTTTCCGCGGCGATCTCGACCTGCGCGGGCTCCAGCTCGCAGGGCCCCTCGAGCTGACGGAGCTGGAGGTCTGTGGCGACTTGCGGCTCGACGAAGCCCAACTGCTCTGCATCGAAGCGCGGGACGTGCGGATCCATGGCTGCCTGAGCCTGGACGCCGCCCAATGCACAGGACTGGTCCGTCTGCGCGGCATCGAGCTGGGAGCACTGCGCGGGGCTGCGGCCCGCTTGGGCAGCGAGTTGCAGTTGCAGGGGCGTCTGCATGGCCATCTCGATCTGGCCGGTCTGCAGCTCGGCGCGGGCCTCGAGATACCGGGCCTGAGCTTGGCGGGCGCGCTCTGTTTGAACGACGCACAGCTTGCCGGCTGGGCCGATCTGTCGCGCCTTGAAGCAACCAGCCTGGTGGCGCAGAGGCTGCACTGCGGGTCGGGCCTCGAGCTGCGCTCTGCGCGGATCGCCGGCGGCGTCGACCTGCTCGACGGCCGCATCGAAGGTCCCCTCTTCCTGCGCGATGCCTTGCTGCAGGGTGAGCTGTGCCTGCGCCGGCTGCGCTGCGACGACCGCCTCGACCTGGTGCGCGTGCGGGCAGCGCGTGTCGACGCCCGAGGTCTGCAGGCGGCAGCCGCCAGCTCTCTGGCCGAAGCGCGATTGCAGTCTCTCGATCTGGGGGAAGCCCGGCTGCGTGATCTCGATCTGGGTGCTGCCCGGATCGACGGGCCACTGTTCGCGCGCGCGGCGCGCTGCGCTCGTCTGTGTGGGGAATGCCTGCGGGTCGGCGACACACTCGACCTCCAGAACGCACAGCTCTATGCGCTCGAGCTCCCCCATGCGCAGCTCGCCGGGCTGTCGCTGGTGGGCGCCTCGGTCGCCGAGAATTGCGTGCTGCGCGGAGCCCATGTGCGTGGCGACGGAGACCTGAGCGCAGACATCAAGGGAAATCTCGATCTGGGACAAAGCCTGTGGGACACTCGTCTCGATTTGACACCCTCGCCCTTGCGAGGTGTTCTCCAGCTTCAAGGGGCGCGGGCCGCCCACGCAAGGCCTGACTTCGCGGCGTTGCGGGCCAGCTTGCCGCGCGACCCGGCCGAAGGCCTGGCCTGTTGCAAAGTGCTACAGGCCTGGCTGGAGGCCGACAACCAATACGAGGCGATGGACCGGGCGATCCTGGCCGGGCACCGCTACCGTCGCCGCCTGCTGGCCCGCCGCTGGGGGGGCCTGGGGAGCCTGGCTGCAGGGCTTGACGGGCTGCTTTTGGGAGCCAGCTGTGGATACGGAATGCGGCCGCTGCGGGTGCTGGCGACAGGCTTGGTGTTGGTGCTGCTGGCCAGCCTGCTGTGCTGGCTGCAGCCGCAGGCCTTCGGTGGACCGTTGAGTTGCCCGGAAGCTCTAGGCTGCGCCCTTGCCTGGACCAGCGGGGCACCTCTGACTACGCGCATGCCGGCGCCCGACAGCCTTCCGGCCCTGCTGCCGCCCGTGCTCAGCCTGGCAGGCGTGTTGCTGGCGGCCCTGTTCGTCGGAACTCTGACGCGGCGGCTTGCCCGCTGAACGATGGTATGAGAATTGCATCCACACTTCCTGTGAGGAATCACAGGAGAGGATGCGATGGGAAGCAAGGCCAACAGATTGAACCGAGCGTTGCTGAGCTACGGATTCCGCACTCTCCACAAACGTGTGCAGGTGACTCTGCAAGAAGTCGGTGACGACGAGCTCGACCGCCATCCTCTGGGCCCCATCGGAGCCCTGCGCCGCAGCCTGTTGGCACGCCGTTCCGTCGCCGTGATCTGACCCTCTGGTTTTCTATGCCCAACCCATCGGACTCCGTGTTGCGCCCGCTCGTCGCTAGCTGCCAACGTATCGCTGTGATCGGGTACAGCACCCAAGCGGCCAAAGCAGGCTTCTACGTGCCTGCCTACCTGAAGCGGCACGGCTTCGAGATCTTCCCCATCAACCCGGTCCTGGCTGCCAGCCATCCCGGCGAGGCTTTCCCCGACCTGGCGTCGCTGCCCGGCGGCTGCGATCTGGTGTTGATCTTCCGCCAGAGCGCCAAAGTCCCTGACCATCTCGACGACATCCTCCAGCTCCGACCTCCCCCAGCTCTGGTCTGGATGCAGCTGGGCATACGCTCAACACAGGTCGCCGGAGCATTGCAGGCGCGGGAAATTCCGGTGGTTCAGGACTTGTGCCTGCAGGTCGAGCACGCCCGCCTGTGCAGCGACTGAGCGTCCCCTCCGCGGCTTTTTTCGTCAACCTGTCGGGCCTCGATGGTAGGGTAGGACGGTCTCTTCGTGCAGGAGTCTTCGCATGCGCGGTTCCACCTCGACGCTTTCCCGATGCCACGATGTCACGGTGATCGGAGGCGGTCCCGTCGGCTGTGTGACCGCGATCGCGCATGCCGAGCAGGGCGCGAAAGTTCTGTTGCTCGAGGCACGCAGCGCGGCTCCGACCCGCTTCGCTGGCGAGTGGCTGCACCCGCCAGGGGCAGAGGTGTTGAGCCGCCTGGGCATCGAAGCGCCCGCCTCGACCCAACACATCCCTTCGGGAAAGGGCTTTGTAGTCTTCCCCGACGACGGCAGCTTCCCGATCGTGCTCGACTATCCCAACGCCGCCCGCGGCCTGTCGGCGGAGCATGGCGACATCGTCACCGCGCTGTGGGACTCGGCCCGCGCCCGCAAGCTGATCGAGTTCGTGCCCTCGGCGCGGGTGACCTTTCTCGAAGACAAAGCCCTGTGCGTCGAGCGGCCCGGGCACCCGGGCACGCAGCGTCTGCTCAGTGACCGCATCGTCGGCGCCGATGGCCGCTCCTCGGTCACCCGCAAGACCCTGGGTTATCCGCAGGACCGCCAGCTGCTCAGCTACATGGCGGGGTTGCTGCTCGAAGACGTCGAGCTGCCCTTCGAAGGCTACGGCCACGTATTGCTGGGCGGGCCAGGGCCGGCACTGATCTACCGCATCGGCGCCCGCCGTGCGCGCGTCTGCCTCGATGTGCCCGTCTACCATTTGAAGGTCGGGCAACGCGCGTCCTACCTGTGGGACGCGTACAGCCCTGTGCTGCCCGTGTCCTTGCGGCCCGCCTTCCACAAGGCCCTGCGCGAGCGTCCCATCGCCTGGGCCGCCAACCAGATGAAGCCCCGCCGCCACTTCGGCCGCGACGCAACGGCCCTGGTGGGCGATGCGGTCGGGCATTACCATCCGCTGACAGCTGTGGGCATGACCCTGGGCTTCCTCGACGGCGAATGTCTTGCGAGTACGCCCAGTGTGGCCGAGTATTCGGCTACACGGCTGCGCCAGGGGCGTGTTCCCGAGTTGCTGGCCAACGCGCTCTACGAGGTGCTGAGCTTCTACGACGACGAAACGGTGGCTGTCCGGCAGGCCGTCTACCAGCTGTGGCGCGACTCGGCTCCCGAGCGCAAGCGCACGATGCGGCTGCTTTCGAGCGGTGACACCGAGCTGGGCAGCTTCAGTATGGCCTTCGGCAAGGTGCTGCTGCGCGCGACCGGCGAGATCATGGCGCGCGGCAGCCAGGGCCGTCAGCTGCGTCATCAACTGGATGTGCTCGGGCACCTGGGACAGCGGCTCGGTTGGCTGGCCGCCCAGGCGCTGCCCGAGACCGTGCCCTGGCCGCGCGGCCCGAGCCGGTTCGGCGAGCTCTGGCAGAGCTTCCAGTTCCATCGCCGGCGGCGGCCCAGCTCTCCGCGCAGTCTGCGCGATCGCAAGCCCTCGAAGGCGCCCGGTCCCGACGCGAGTGTTGCCACGCAACGAGGCGCGACGCGGCTGGTCGCGCTGCAGAGTGACGAGGGAGCCTGGAACGGTGAGGTGGTCTGGTGCCCGATGCTGGCGGCCCAGTACGCTCTGACGCATGAGCTGCTGGGGCGGCCACTGCCCGAGGGACACCGCGAAGCCCTGTTGCGCGGCTTCGCCAGCAGCCAGTTGGAATCGGGCTGCTGGGGTCTGCATGCACACTCCGAGCCCTACCTGTTCACGAGTGTGCTGGTCTACGTGGCGGCACGGCACCTGGGAGTGGACGCGGACGACGAGCTGCTCCGCAGAGCCGGTGACTTCATCGCATCTCAGGGCGGGGCTGTGCGCATTCCCACCTGGGGCAAGTTCTGGCTGGCGATGCTCGGGCTCTACAGTTGGAAAGGCGTCAACCCGCTGCTGCCCGAGGTCTGGGCGCTCCCCAAATGGTTCCCCCTGCATCCTTCGAACTTCTACTGCCACACACGCCTGATCTACACGGCGATGGCCTACATCTACGGCCAGAAGTTCCAGCGTCCGCTCGATGGCACCAGCGAAGCGCTGCGCCGCGAGCTCTTCCCGCAAGGGTACGAGAACGTCAACTTCGGGCGCGCGGCCGGCAGCTTGCGGAGCGAAGAGGTGTATGCGCCTCCGTCTCCGTTGTTGAAGGCGGGCTACTTCGCCTGCCGGGTGCTCGACAAGCTGCACCTGCCCGGCGCACGGACCCGGCTGCTGACCGGCTTGCTCGAACAGGTGCGGTTTGATGTGCGTTCGACGCATTACCGCAGCCTGTCGCCCGTCAATGGCCTGCTGAACATCATCTGTCTGGCTCTGGACAACCCGATGGACGCCGAGCTGGAGAAATGCTTCGCGGGCCTGGACAGCTGGGTGTGGCAGGATGCCGAGGGTCTGCGGGTGGCCGGGGCCCGCTCGGACGTCTGGGACACATCCTTCGCCCTGCAGGCCCTGCAGGCCCTGCCGGAGGCGGAGTCTGAGGCGCTGGTGCGCGGACGTGCCTGGCTCCTGCAACAGCAGGTGGCGCGCTCGGTGCCGGGCATCGAACGCTACCACCGCCAGGATCCCCGCGGCGGTTTCGGCTTCAGTCCGGCCTGGCACGGGTGGCCGGTCAGTGACTGCACGGCCGAGGCGATCCACGCGCTGCTGCACGACGTGCAGACGCCGCGCGCGGCGCTGCTCGATGCGGCCCGCTTCATCTTGAGTTGCCAGAACTCCGATGGCGGTTTCGGCAGCTACGAGCGGCGCAAGAGCCGTTGGGGACTCGAGTGGATCAATCCCGCCGAGATGTTCGGCAACTCGATGACCGAGAAGTCCTACACCGAATGCACGGCCTCCTCCTTGTCCGCGCTGGCCGCCTTCCGCGCGCGCCATCCGGGCCTGCTCGACGGCAGCCTGAACCCGGCGGTCGAGCGCGCGACGCTGTTTCTGCGCAACCTGCAGCGCCCTGAGGGAGACTGGCCGGCCGCCTGGGGCATCGGCACGATCTACGGCACGCTGTTCGGCATCCGCGGGTTGCTAGCGGGCGGGCATGCGCCGACAGAACCGGCCATCCGCAAGGCTTGCACCTGGCTGATCGAGCGGCAACGCTCCGATGGTGGCTGGGGTGAGCACTGGAAGGGCAGTTTGCGCGGAGACTACCTCGAACACACCAAGAGTCAGGTCGTGCAGACCGCTTGGGCTCTGATCGCGCTCCTCGAAGCGCGCTCGCCCGAGTGGGATCCGATCAAACGCGCGGCCCAGTTCCTCGTCGACGCGCAACTTGAAGACGGAGATTGGCCCCGTCAAGACGGAGGGGGCATGTTCTTCAACACGGCTGTGCTCGACTACACGCTCTACAAGACCGTCTTTCCTGTCTGGGCACTGGGACTGTATGAGCGCCGCCGTCGCGAACGTTCGCAGCTGGACGTCTGACGATGCGCGTGCCTCTGCTATGCCTGCTCGGGCTGCTGGCGACCAGCTGGGGCCAGGAGATCGAGCTGGTCGAGCAGTTCGACGCGGGACGGCACGTGGTCGAGGACGTGCAAGCCAGCCTCAGCCTGAGCTATCCGCTCGGCGGAGGCGGCCTGCAGGACGGGGAGCGCAGTGTCCACGCCAGCTTCGAGACCCGCGTGCACACCATCTTTCTGGCTGTTGAGGCCGGCAGGCCACGCCGTCTTTTGCGGGCCTGGGAGACCTTGGAGAGCGGCGAGACCACCCTGCTACCTGGGAATCTCGAGCCTCCGCGAGAGGTCGACCTGGCCGCCGATGATCCTCGGCAGCTGTGGGCGGTCGAGCTCGAGCTCGACGCGGCGGGAGCTGGCCGCCTCCGGCGCGGACCGAGAGACCTGGCCCCCGAAGCGTTGCACAGAGTCCTCAGCTGGCGCAGTAGCCGCCTGTTGCCCAACCGGACCGTGTTTGTGGGGGAGAGCTGGCAGGTGGGCATCGACCGGGTGCCCCCGCCCTTCGCCGTGCGCGAGAGCCCGGCCGAAGCTGTGGAAGGGAGCTTGGAGGTCCGGCTCGAAGGCCTGACCGAGTCTGAAGACGGGCAGCTGCGTGCCGAGCTGGTCTTCAGCGGCAGCCTGACCTGGTCCTATCGGGAGATGCGTGCAGGCCGCGAGCAGCGGCAGGTCACAACGAACATCGAACTCGAGGGGAGCGCGCTGGTCGACCCGCTGCGCGGCCAGCTGATGCGCCTGCAGCAAAGTGGCGTGGTGACCCTACGCGAGCGCACGGTCGACGGGCGGGTCGTGCATGGCAGCGGCCAGCTCGAAGAGTCCCACCAATTTCAGACCGGCCACTGGCATGAGCGGGCGCCCGAGCTGGTTTTTCCCGAGCCCGTGGGCAGCGACAGCTTTCAAGCCTCTCCCGGACCGCCCCTGAAGCACGGCGAGTTGCTTGTGCTGAGGAACCCAGAGCAGGCTTCGCCCTGCATCGAGGTGGTCGACGCCGAGAGCGGCAACTTCCTGCGTCGGCTGGCAGTCTTCCCCCTGGGAAGCGAAGTGGGCGCGCTCGATCTCTCCCCAGACCGCAAGCGGTTGGCCTTCGCTTCGACGCTCAACAACCAGGTGTCGCTGGCAGAATGGAATCTGTTCGTGCACACCCTGGTTGACGGCACGCTGCAACAGCTCACCCCGGGTTGGGCGCGTGGCGCGGGCCTGGCAGTGCCGCAGACCACGACCCAACGCGGCACTCTCAAAGGCAGCGTCGCTTGGCGCGACGCGCGAGGGCAGCTGCGTCGCGATGTGCTGGAGGGCGAGGCGCGCCTCGATGCGTGGGATCAGAGCGCAGTGATCGATGGCAGTGGCAACTTCCAGTTTCGGGATGCTCCTGCAGGCGTCCGACAGCTGCGGGTGCGGGCGCGCACCCAGCATGGCTGGTACGAGACCCAGCTGAGTTGTCAGGTACAGCCGGAAGCGCTCTCCGAGCTGCCCAGCATCGACCTGGCGCAAGGGGCGCCGGCGTCGGGCTTCCAGTTTCCGAGCTGGAGCGACAACACCCACCTGACGGGGCGCAGCCTGCCGGGCAGCCTGGTATTCCTCGCCAGCCCCGAGCGCAGCTTCCAGCAGGTCGAGCTGCCTGATCTGTCAGGGCTGGCCGGCTATGCCCCCAGCCCCGACGGACGCTGGTTGGGCTTTCATGCCGGGGACCAACTCGCTTTCTTCGATGCGGCCAGCCGGCAGATCGGCGCGCGTTTCGAGGCACCTTTCGCCGCCCAGGTGGAAACGGGGCAGGTGGGCAGCTGGCTGCTCAGCAGCAAGGCCTTGCTGCTCGGCGCCCGACGCAGCGGCAGCCATGGCGACTGGCCCGTGCTGCTGGCGGCCTTCCCTGAGCAGCGGCAGTCCCTGGCACTGCGCAGCTTCCCCGAGTGGGTGCTCGACGGTGGCCGCTTGCTGTCGACCAGCCTCAGCGCCGACGAACGGCGCGTCTACCTGGTCGTCGCGATGCCGCTCGACTCCGAAGGGCGCCGCTTCGAAACCGACGCCTGGGTGTGGGATGTGCCCAACGAACGCCTGCAACGCCTGACCGCCTGCGGCGATGTGCTCCAGGTTCTGGCGGACGCCCCCTGACGGCCGAGAGAGTTCTCGAAAACGTCTAAAGAAAGCCGCGCGGAAAATCCGAAGAAAACCTGTACGGATGCAGCGAACAATCGGCTAGACTTTTCTGACCCAGCTTTATGTGTGCATCTCCAGAAGGGGGATCGATGGAAGACCGGACGAGTCGCGTCATGTGGTTGCTGATCGTTGCACTCCTGGTTGCAGGGGCGCTGAGTTTTGGCGTCTTCAGCTCCGAGCTGCAGGCCGATGGAAGTGCGTTCTCGGCGACACGCGCAGAGGTGAAAGAGGCCTTCGAGGCCGGCGACTTCAACTCTGCCGAGAATATCCTCGAGAGCAGCCGAAGCATCACCACGCCTGAGGCCAATATCGAGCGCGCCGTGCTGTTGCTCGAAGCGCAAAGGCTGCGCGCCAGCGACTGAGACCGATCGGTTCACGACGACAGGCGGGGCGAGCCCCGCCTTTTGTATTTTGTTGCCCGCGAGGAAGCCATGCCGGACCACCGGATCGTCGAGCTCACCGTCCAACCGCTACCCGAGGGTGCGCTCGGAAACTTCGGGGTGTTCCGGGCTCAGGAAGGCGGGGGAGCCGCAAAGCCCGAAACTCCTGGCAGCTTCCAGGCGACCTCGACGGCCCGCTCGAGCTAGCCCGAATCCGTCGCCAGTTTCTGCTGCGGCCCCGCCTGACCGGCGAATTCGAACTCTCGCTGCTCGAAGATACCCCCGTAGCGTCTGCGCTGCTCAAGCCCGAATTCTCGCGGCCATCCGGGTCCTCGCTACGATCCTGGTGACGGATGCGAGCTAGAACTGGCAGCCGGCGAGGTCGTGGTGCTGGGACCCGCCGTCGATCCGATGCGCTGCCGGGCCCTGCCAGGCGAGCGCGAGCTGCGTGCCCTGCGGCCCGGCGTGGACGGTGTGCTGCACCTCGCGCAGGGTGTCTGGTTCTGCGGAGGGACACCGCGCCGCGCACCTGAGGCGCCGGCGCTCGACGTCCGCGACTACGGGGAGATCTTCGCGATGGCTTTCGTGGTCGTCTGAGACCTGGCTGCCTGTTAGTGGCGCTTCTGTGCCTCGAGCTTGGCAAACCTGTAGTAGTCTCCGTAGAGCCCGCCTGTTTTGGTGCCGAAAAGCGATTTTGCGGCTTGCCCATAGGCTCGCAGCGCTTGTCCCTGTGGCCCCGTCTTAGCGGCCTTCGAGGCAGTTCCGTAGTACGCCTGCAGGGCCCCACGCATGCGTTGGATCCTTGCGACGAACTTCTCCTGTTCGAGACTGGCCCTCGGGAGGCCTCCGGGGAATGTCACGATCTTGCTGTGCAAGCCCTGCAGGCTATTGTCGAGGCAGTTGAGGGTCAAGTGCAGCCCGCGGAGCCTCTCGTTGACCTGCCTGATCTTCTTTTCGCATTTCTGTGTGTCGCTGGGCATGTCTTCTCCTTTACGGGACCGATCTCTTGGAAAGTCGTGCCAGACGGAAAACGCAGACACCTGCTTCGTGAAGGCACGGTCCTCTCTTCTCCCGCACGGCGGAAAGGGCTCAGACTTTTCTGGAGAAAACTGCGGACTACTGCCGACGGCGGTAGCCCGCGAAGATCTCCGCGGCCAGGCGGTCATAGGCGGCCACGTCGATGCGGGTCATCACGGTGCCATCGGCGAGCACGACGCGCATCAACCTCGGGCCCTCGAATTCTCCTGCGCCCCGCGCCTGGTTGGCGAGAGCTTCCAGGGGAGCCTCGAGTGTGTGGACGGAGTTTGAGAGGTTGCTGCCGATCACGGTGCCGACGGCGATGTCTCGCTCACCTTTGGAGACGGCCATCAGTGATGTGGCCAGCTCGGGCAACGAGGTTCCCAGCGCGACGATGGACAACCCGACCACCAGCTCGCTGACGCCGAGCAGGCGGGCAGTGACCACAGCCGCATCGACAAACATGCGCGAGCCCTCGACGAGCATAAAGCTACCGAGCACTACCCGGCCCAACGAGGCTAGCCGTGAAGGCGGTTTGTCGTGGCCGAATGCCTCCTGGTACTCGGCGAGAATCTCTGTGCGCTCGCGCCGGCTGGTGCGGATCAGCAGTACGGTGTACGCGATGGAGAGGCAGAACAGGACGAGGCCTTCGGTGCGGCTGAGCTGACCGTCCGCAGCCAGCCCCCAGAACAACAGGCTGGCCGCGATCATCAGCGGCACATCCTTGCGTACCAGCTTCTGTGCCACAATCAGCGGTGCGACCAGCGCGCTCAGGCCGAGGATCAGGAGCACGTTGACGATATTGCTACCGACGACGTTGTGCCTACGGCCAGCTGCTCCTGACCGCCCAGCTCCGCCTTGATCGCGACGGCGAGCTCAGGCGCGCTGGTGCCAAAGGCGACCACGGTCAGGCCGATGAACAGCGGGCTGACCCCGAAGCCACGGGCGAGAGCAGACGCACCTTCCACCAAAAAATCCGCGCCGAGCACCAGGATCACGGTCCCCAGTACGAGCGCGCTCAGAGTGTCTGCATCCATCGCGAGGCCTTCCTCAACTCGGTGGTCCCGGGGGGTGGATCAGCCAGCTACTTTGGGGTCCTCGGGAGGCGGCGGGGCCTCTTCCTGCGGGGCCTCTTCCTGCGGGGCCTCCGAAACTTCGGGGCGCGCCTCCACAGCAGGACTCCAGGGCTCATCGCGCGTCCGCTGCGACAGGTGCATCAGGTCTCGCAGACCCTCGCTGCCGCGGGCCGCGAACCAGCGCTCTTTGAAGCCCGGCTCTTCGATGATGCTCGCGAGATGCATCAGGCAGCGCAGGTGCAGGTTGCGTTGATCCGGGGTGCCCGCGAGCACGAAGATCTTGATGTTCGGCGCGTGCACCTCTGAGAAGCGCACCCCCTCGACACAGCGCACCAGCACCAGGTCGAAGCAGCCCTCGCCGTCGAGGATCAGGTGCGGGATCGCCACGCCTGGACGCACCACCGTGCTCGACTCGGCCTCGCGCTTGCGAAGCGCGGCTTCGATACTCGCCGCGTCCCGGCCCAGGCGGGCAGACAGGGTCTCGGCCACTTTCTTGAACAGCTCGTCGATGTGCATCGGCCCGTGCAGGTCGAGGACAGCCGCCTTGTCCACCAAGTCGTCGAAACGGTCCATCTCGATCTGGTCCCGCTCGAGTGCCAGGTGCTTGAGCTCGGCCTCGAGCTCGGGACGCGCGATGTCCGGAGCGACCAGGCGCTTCACGAGGTAGACCAGGGCCGACTGGCGGTCGACCCGGGGCCGTACGTACGCGGCGTACCAGATCAAGCCGAACAGGATGAAGCCTGCGGTCATCAACAGGGTGGTGGTTCCCATCTCGAACAACAGGAAGGCATAGATCACCGAAGCCACCAACTGGGGCCACGGGGCCCAGGGGCTGCGGTAGGACGGCCGGTAGTTCTGCAGCTTCGAGAAGCGCAGCGTCACCAGCGACAGGTTCACCAGGATGAACATCAGCAACACCATCGTCGAGGCCATCTTGACCAGATCCTCGATGGACAGCAGCGCCACGATGGCCACGCAGAACAGCCCGGTCAGGCTGACGGCCACATGAGGTGTGCCGAAACGTTGGCTCTTGCGTGACAGCGGCTCGGGCATCAACCCGTCCCGGCTCATCGCCATCGGCGCGCGGGAGGCCGACAATATGCCCGCGTTGGCTGTGGTGGCGAAAGCCAGGAAGGCCGCGGCCTCGACCAGGATCACCAACCAACCCCCGACGCTGGATGCGCCGAGGACCAGCGGCGTCAGCGAGCCGGAGAGTTTCTCTGCATCGACCGTCCCCACGGTCGTGAAGACGACGGTGATGTACAACCCTCCCACCACGGCGGCGGCCAGGAACATCCCCATCGGCAGGTCGCGGGTCGGTCGTTTGACCTCACCCGCCACGGCCGTCACCTTGGTCAGACCCGCGAACGACACGAATACCAGGCCTGCGACGGCGAAGATCGAGTGCAAGCCTCCCGGGTTGAAATCCGTAAAGACCCGCGCAGCCTCGACTTGAGGCCCCGTGAAAGCGACGTACCCGACCAGGATCGCCAACAACCCGATCACCATCAACACCTGCAATTGGCCGGTGCTCTTGGTGCTGACCAGGTTGACGATCGTGAACACGACGCCCGCCCCGCAGGCCGTCAAACGGACCCACATCTCTGCGGAGGCCAGATCTTCGGCCAGACCGGGAAAGACCACCACGGCCAGGGCGCCGAGGCCGACCAGGGCAAAGGCGGTCTTGAGCGAAACAGCGAGCCAGTCCGCGAGTCCGGCGACGGTGCCCGCCAGAGAGCCGAGACTCCGCTCGATGAAGAAATAGCTGCCCCCCGAGCGCGGCATCGCGGTGGCCAACTCAGCGTTGGCGAACATCACCGGCAGGACCAGGACCAGAGCCAGAGCGTAGCAAGCCACGATGGCGGGGCCCGCAGAAGCGAAGACGATGCCGGGCAGGACGAAGAGCCCCGAGCTGATCATGGCCCCGGCAGAGATGCTGAACACGGCGAACAGGCCAAGTGTCTTGGCGGTCTTGCTCGCCGCGGGTCGTGAGGTCGTGGTCACGGCTGCATTACCTCCGTGGTGCGATCCAGCCTGAGCCTGTCATACTTCAGCGAGAGCGTCAAGCAAATCATAGACAAAATCTATACATTACGTGCACACCATGCGCCAACCCCTGATCTGGGTGCGCGAGGTCCAGCGCTCTGGAGTGCTTCGAGTGCCGAAGGGAAACTGAGGACGCTGGAGATGAACGGAGAGCTGCCCGCGGACATGGGCAGCCTGCTTCGAGCCTTGAGCGAGGATCTCTGGAACAGCCGGAATACCGCGCGTGGTTACCGAGGATCTTCCTCCGTCACGCGCTGTTTGAGCGCCTGCCAGCGCGGATCTTCCTACAGGGGCCGCATCCCCTCTCTGGCTTCGACCCGCTCGAGAAGCACGGGCTGCGCGAGCCCGAAGCTGTTCTGCGCGACGCCCTGGCGCCGTTGCGGCAGGGACGGGCGCGGTCCACCTACCGTGCCGTGGTGGTCGACGAGGCCCAAGACACGAGCAGCCATTCCTTCATTTTGCTGCGGCAAGTCATCCCCGGCGAGCAGCCCAACGACCTGTTCATCGTCGGCGACGGCCTCCAACGCATCTACCGCAAGAAGGTGATGCTGGGCCGGGCGGGCACCAACATCCGGCGCCGCAGCCGGAGCCTGCGGATCAACTACCGCAGCACCGATGAGATCGACGCTTCAAGGTCGCCCTGCCCGAAAGCGTCGCCGTGGACGACCTCGACGATGGAGCCGACACCGTCGCGGGCTACCGCTCACTGATGCATGGGGCGCCGCCTGAGACACAGGGCTCCCCAACTTCGAGGCAGAGGTGGCCAGCATCGCGACCTGGATGGGTGACGGCGACCTGAACCGCAGCTGTCCGGTCGCGCGTACAAACAAGCTGCGCCACCGCTATGAGGCCGCCATGCTGCAGAGGGGCGTGAGCACGCAACGGATCCAGGGCCTCGGGTTCGACAGGATGGTGATCGCGGGCGCCGACAAAGGCCAGCTGCGTTGGAAGACTCTGCTGCGCTCCGTGAGGCGCAGCAGCTGGAGCGGGCCCTGCTCTACGTCGCCGTCAGGCACGCGGAACGCGGCGTGTTGATCAGCTGCTCGGGGGTGCCAGATCCCCAGTTGGACTGGTGACCGGTTCAAGCTGTCGAGGCAGCGCATGGGCGACGATGCCCGTGGGCTGCGTTCCGGTTCTCGCTTCGCTGCGTGCAGGCTTGATGCGAAGTCTGCGAGACCCATCAGCGCCTCGGACAGACCTCCAGCTCGATCGCATCCACCTCGATCTGGCAGAGCCGCCTCACATCCAGCTCGATCGCACCTATCTCGACCTGGCCGGACGACAGATAGACTTCGATCGTGTGGCGCCGACCCGTGTCGATGCTGATTCCAGCGCGGAGCGTCTTGGGACTGTGACGCCGGGTCTCGGGGCTGTCGTGTGTTTCTTTCGGCATGTGCCATCCCTCCGGATCCTTCCAGGCCGCTCCCTGCACTGCGGCACGTCGCGGCGTTGCAGGACCCTTCAGCCCGTTCCCTGCGCGGCAGGCGAGGTCGTGGTGCCCTCGGGCAGCTCGAGGTAGAAGGGCCGCTTGGGATCTTCTTTCCATGGGTCGACACCGCCATGCTGCATGACGAGCAGACACCGCTCGAGCACGTTGACCCCGATGCGTGCCACGCCGCGGGCGACACTCGCCTGCTCCCGCGCATCGCCCGAGCTGCTGACGAGCCCACTCGCGTGGCCATCTACGACGCCATCGCTCAACTGCTTGAAGACGAGCCGCAGCTTCGGAACCCTGAGGACCTGACCGCCCAGGCCCTCGAGCGCCTGATGTGCCATCGGCTCGAGGATCAGGAAGGGCTGGCCGCCGCGGATCGATTGGACGTAATCGTCGCTCGACCATTGCTCACAGATCCGGTCGAGCCCAGACCGGACCGACGGGTCGTTCCGAGCGATCTGCTCGCACTCCGGGCCAAAGCTGAGGGTGTCCGGCAACTTCGCCTTGACCATCGCGAGCGGCCTGGCTCTCGGTTTTCCGGCCATGATCTTCTCCTCTTCTTCAGCACTCAGTCGGCGGTAGGATCGAGTCCCAGGCCCCGGGGCGGTAGCCGAACGCCGGCTTGTAGTCGACCCTGACCTGCAGACCGATCGAACAGACGACCGACCCATGCTCGAGTTGGCCCACTCCGCCTTCCTCCAACAGTATCCGGCTCTCCTGAATGCTCGCGACGAGCGCAGAGATCGACCAAGTCCAGCAGGCGGGGAAGGCGTCAGCGCTCTGTGCGTTCTCGTAATGCTCGTCGCCAACGAAGCGGGAGAATGAGGTCACGCCGCGGTTGTTCTGCGGTCGCTTGGCCAGCATGCCGCTGCTGGCAATTCATCTGCTCGGGCCTCAGTAGCTCGCCCACACGCCCGCGTCAGCGCCAGCAGATGATGGCACCCAACTTACGTGGCAAGCGCATGGGGCATCAGCCGACAGGACCCGCCACAAGACGAATTCCGAAGGATGCAGCGTCCACCGACGCTTTGACCGTGACCCGACGCACGCTGCCAAGCACGGCCTCTCTCACCACGCCTTCCTCTCGCGTGCCAAGCTCGGCAAGCAAGCAGATGGTACACTGCCCCAAACCGTGTCCGGAGCCCCCATGAGCGAAGTCCTCAGCCAACTGATCGAGCTGCTCGCCCTCGAACGCCTCGAAGACCGCCTGTTCCGCGGCCAAAGCCAGGATCTGGGCTGGGGCACCGTGTTCGGCGGGCAGGTGCTGGGCCAGGCCCTGTCGGCGGCCACCCAGACCGTGCCCAGCGAACGCAGCGCCCACTCGCTGCACGCCTATTTCCTGCGCCGCGGCGACGTCGACCGCCCGATCATCTACGAGGTCGATGCGATCCGGGACGGCAGCAGCTTCACGACCCGCCGGGTCGTCGCTGTGCAGAAGGGGCGGGCGATCTTCCACCTGTCCGCCTCCTTCCAGATCGACGAGCCGGGCTTCGAGCACCAGGACAGCATGCCCGAGACACCGCCTCCTGAAGATCTGGTCTCCGAACAACAGCTGGCGCGTTCGGTGGTCGAGACCATTCCCAAGACGTGGCGCGAGCGGGCGCTGCGCGACCGGCCCATCGAGCTGCGCCCGCTCGATCCGGTCCATCCCCTCGCCCCTCAGGTGAAACCTCCCCAGCACCGGGTCTGGTACAAGGCCTGTGGCGAGCTGCCCGACGATCCCGCCCTGCACCGCTACCTGCTCGCCTACGCTTCGGACTTCTCGTTTCTGGGCACCTGCCTGCGACCGCATGCCGTATCGTGGCTGACCCGCGGCATGCAAGCGGCCAGCCTCGACCACTCGATGCACTTCCACCGGCCTTTCCGCATGGACGAATGGCTGCTGTACGTCGTCGAAAGCCCGTCGGCTTCGGGGGCACGCGGGTTGGTGCGGGGACGCTTCTTCGACCGCCAGGGCCGGCTGGTGTGCACCACCGCCCAGGAAGGTTTGATGCGGCGACGCAGCGGCCCGAAGAAACCTCAACCGATCGATTAACAGCCCTGATACAGTATGGGGATCGCACAACCCGGGAGCACAGCATGGACTTCGACCTAAAGATCACGGGCGGCACCGTCATCGACGGCACCGGGCAGCCACGATTCCGCGCCGACGTCGGCGTGCGTGATGGCCGCATCGTTGAAGTCGGCGCCTGCGCAGGGTCTGCCCGCGCGCAGATCGACGCCGAGGGCGCTCTGGTCACGCCGGGGTTCACAGACATCCATACCCACTATGATGGCCAGGTCTCCTGGGACGACGGGCTGGCCCCATCCTCGGTGCATGGCGTCACGACTGCCGTGCTCGGTAGCTGCGGCGTCGGCTTCGCGCCGGTGCGCGAGAGCGACCACGAGCGCTTGATCCGGCTGATGGAAGGCGTCGAGGACATCCCTGGCACGGCGCTGGCCGAAGGCCTGACCTGGAACTGGGAGAGCTTCGCCGACTACATGCAGGCGATCGACTTTCCCCACGCCATCGACTTCTGCGCCCAGGTCCCACACGACGCCTTGCGGGTATACGTGATGGGCGATCGCGGGGCTGCCGGTGAACCCGCCAGCGAACAAGACATCCTCGCCATGCGCGCCCATGTTCGTGCTGCGCTCGAGGCCGGGGCCGCCGGCTTCAGCACCGGCCGCACCGACAACCATCGCACTGCCGATGGCCTCAACACGCCGGCCGCCGAGGCCAGCGCGCGCGAGCTGATCGGCATCGCCGAGGCTTTCCGCGGTGTAGGACATGGCGTGTTGCAGGCGGTGTCCGACTTCGATATGGCTGTCTCGAATGCACGCTTCGATGGGGAATTCGACCTGATCGAGCAGATGGCAGCCGCGGCCGACGGGCATCCGCTGTCGATCTCCCTGATGCAGCGGGACCAGGCTGCCGATCAGTGGAAACGCATCATCGCTCGCGCCGAACAGGCCAACGCCCGGGGCATCCCCATGCGCCTGCAGGTCGCGCCGCGCGCCATCGGCGTGATGCTCGGGCTCGATGCGACCTTCCACCCCTTTGTCGGCTTCCCCAGCTACCGTAAGCTCGCCGACCTGCCCCTGGCAGAGCAGGTCGCGGCCCTTCGCCAGCCTGAGCTGAGGCGTCAGCTGCTGAGTGAGAGCTCGATGAAGCTGTCGGGCAAGGACAGCTCGATTCCCCCGCTGGCTGATCTTTTGCTCGCCAACCTCGACCAGCTCGCCTTCCGCCTGCACACGCTGGGCAAGCAGCCGAACTACGAGCCCAGGCTGGCAGACTCGCTCGGGGCCCGCGCCCAACAGAGTGGCCAACCCGTGCTCGAGGTGCTGCTCGACGCGTTGCTCGCCGATGACGGTCATGCGCTGCTGTACTTCCCGCTCTACAACTACATCGACAACAACCTCGACAACGTGCACACCATGTTGAGCCACCCCCTGGCCCTGCCCGGCTTGAGCGACGGCGGCGCCCACGTGGGCACGGTCTGCGATGCCAGCTTCCCGACCTTTCTACTCAGCCACTGGGGTCGCGACCGTCCGCAAGGCAGGCTGCCCCTCGAGAAGTTGGTCAAGATGCAGGCCTTCGACACCTCCCGCTTCATCGGCCTCCAAGACCGCGGTGCGGTGGCCGTCGGGCAGAGAGCCGACCTCAACGTCATCGACTTCGACAAGCTGCGGCTGCTGCCCCCGCGCTTGTTCGCCGACTTGCCGGCCGGCGGCAAGCGCTTTCTGCAGACCGCCGAAGGGTACCGCGCCACGCTGCTTGGAGGCGTGGTCATCGCGCGCGACGGCAAGCTCACCGACGCGCGTCCCGGACGGCTGGTCCGGGTCGGACAGCCCTGATTCTCAGCCCGCCCGCGCCAACACCACATCGCGCAAACTCTGCTGGCTGTAGAGCGCGTGGTACTCGCCGCGCAGGGCCAACAACTCCCGATGGCTGCCCTGCTCAACGATGCGCCCCTTGTCGATGACCACGATGCAGTCCGCGCGGCGGATGGTCGACAGGCGGTGGGCGATGATGAAGCTGGTACGCTGCTGCAGCACGCGCTCGAGAGCGGCCTGAATGTGGCGCTCGGTCTCGGTGTCCACCGACGAGGTCGCCTCGTCCATCACCAGGATCTCCGGGTCGGCCAGGATCGCCCGCGCGAAAGAGACCAGCTGCTTCTGGCCCGTCGACAGACGCACGCCCCCCTCGCCGACCTCGGTCTGGTAGCCCTTCTCGAGCTCGCTGATGAAGCCGTCCGCGCCGACCGCGGCCGCGGCTGCCTCGACTTCGGCGTCGCTGGCGTCGAGGCGCCCGTAGCGTATGTTCTGCGCGACGCTGCCGCTGAACAGGTGCGGGGTCTGCAGCACGATGCCGAGCTTCGACTGCAACCAGGCCAGCGGGTACTGCCGGTAGTCGCGGCCATCGAACAGGATCTGCCCGGAGACCGGCTCGTAGAAACGGCACAGCAGGCTGACGATGGTCGACTTCCCCCCTCCGGTGGCACCGACCAGGGCGATGCTCTGGCCGGCCCGCACCTTCAGATCGATGCCCTCCAGGACAGGCTGCTTCGGGTCGTAACCAAACCCCACCCCACGCAGCTCGATCGTCTTGAAGCGTGTATCTGTGGGCTGGCTGGCAGCCTGCGCCAGTACTTCTGGCGCGTCGACGATCGCCGGTTGGGTGTCGATCAAGCCGATCACCCGCTCAGCAGAGGCCTGCGCCATCTGCAGCTCGGCGAACCAATGGGCGATCTGGGTGACCGGGTCGAAGAAGCGCTGCGTGTAGTTGAGAAAGGCGACCAGGGTGCCCACACTGAGTAAGCCCGCTCCGAGCTCGACCCCTCCAAAGACCAGCGCCAGACCTGTCGCCAGACTCCCCAGAGTCATCACCAGCGGCAGATAGACCGCCGAGTGCAGCGCGTTCTTGACCGAGGCCTGGAACATGCCCCCGGTCAGCTTGCCGAACTCCTCAAGGTTCTCTTGCTCGCGTGCGAACGACTTGGTGGTGGTCACGCCAGCGATCGCCTCGTTGAAGCCCGCTGTGATGCGCGAATTGGTCTCGCGCACCTTGCGCGCACTCGCCAGGATGCGTTTGCGCAGGTAGGCGCTGATCCAGGCGAGCACCGGCACCACCAGCATCACCAACAAACCCAGCCGGAGATCGAGCCAGACCATCACCAGTCCGATCATGCACAGCATGGTGCCGCCCCAGACCAGATCGAGCACGCCCCAGGCCAGTACATTCGCCAGCCGGTCGCAGTCCGAGGTCATGCGGGCCATCAGCCAGCCACTGGAGCGTTTGTCGAAGTAGGCGAACGATAGCTGCTGGAGCCGCTCGAAACCCGCCTGACGGATGTCGTAGCTGACATGGGTCTTGATCTTCCCCGCCAGCCGAATGAACGACGAGATGCTGGCCGCCAACCCCAGCGTCAACGCCAGGTAGGCCAGCCCGTAGCCGACCATAGAGATCTCGGCACCCGTCGCCACATCGTCGATGAGCTGCCGGGTCAGCAGCGGCAGCACAGCATCGATGACGGCGGTGCAGAAGGCGGCGGCCACCAACCAGCGCACTGTGCTGAGATAGGGCCGGGTGAAGCTCCAGAGCCGCTTCCAGAGCGACAGGTCGAGGCGGTGTTTTTCTGCCGCATCATGCATGGCAGGATTCTCCTTCCAGTGTCTTGAGATCGGTCTGCAGGCTCTCTTCGAGGCTGGTCTGCAGGTGCCACAATCTGCGGTAGGGGCCGTCTTGCGCGAGCAGCTGCTCGTGGCTGCCGACTTGTTCTATGCGTCCGTTGCCGAGCACCACGATGCGCCCGGCATGGGCGACCGTGGACAAGCGATGCGAGATCAGCAGCGTGGTGCAGACCCCACGGCGGGCAGCCAGCGCCTCCAGAATCTGGGCCTCGGTGCGGGTATCCACCGCGCTGAGCGAGTCGTCGAGGATCAGGATCGCCGGCTTTTTGAGCAGCGCCCGCGCGATGGCCAGCCGTTGACGTTGCCCGCCAGACAGAGTCACCCCACGCTCGCCCACCAGGGTCTCATAGCCTTGCTCGAAGTCCTCGATGGAGCTGTGGATGCAGGCCTGGCGTGCCGCTTCCACCAACTGTGCATGCTCTGCTTCGGCATGGCCCACCCGCAGGTTGGACGCCACGCTGCGCGAGTACAGGAACGGCTCCTGCAGCACGGTGCCGATCTGGCGCCGCAACCAGCCACGGGGCAGACTGGAGAGCTCTCTTCCGTCGAGCAGGATCGAACCGTGCTCGTAGTCGACCATGCGCAGCAACAGCTGCACCAGCGTCGACTTCCCCGAGCCGGGCGGGCCGAACAGCGCCACGGTCTCCCCCGCTTCGATCTTCAGCTCGAGCCCTTCGAGGACCCAGCTGCCGGGCTGGAAACCGAAGCTCAAGCCGCGCAACTCTATGCCACCACGCAGGCTCTCGGGCGGCTCCAGCCCGGGCTCGCTCTCGGGCGCCTGGTCGAGCAACTCGCGCAGCCGCCCCAGCGCCACGGTCGCCTTGCCTGCGTCCGCCAACACGCGCCCCAGCTGCCGCACAGGCCAGATCACCAGGGCCATGAAGCCCAAGAACGCGAACAGATCACCGACGCTGATCGAGCCGGCCTGCAGGCGCTGGGCTCCGACCAGCAACACCAGGCCCAGCTGGCCCGTGCACAAGAAGTCGGACAAGCCCCAGTAGTTGGCCAGCAGCTGGATCAGGCGCATGGTGCTGTCACGGAACGCAGCATTGCGTTCGCGGAACTTCGCGCACTCGTGCTCTTGCCGGGCAAAGGCCCGCACCACGCGGATGCCGCTCAGGTTCTCGCCCAGCACGCTCGTCATCGCTCCCTCGGCCTCGTCAGAGGCCTTGAAGAGCCGCTGCACGCCGCGGAAGAAGAACCAGGCAAAGACGATGATGACTGGGAACAGGCACAGAGAGATCCAGGCCATACCCGCGTCGAGCCAGAACAACAGCGGAACCAGCAGCACGATGAACAGCGAGGCCCTCCCGATCTCGACCACCTGCGCGCTCAGGAAGACGCGCAGGGTTTCGACATCGGAGGTACAACGCTGTACCAGGTCGCCGGACTCTGCCTGGGCGTGGAAGTCACAGGGCAGCACCTGCAGGTGGCCGTAGAGCCGCTCCCGCAAGCGCTGCACGATGCCCTCCGAAGCCACCGCCGCCCAACGACTGCGCAGGT
This sequence comes from Planctomycetota bacterium, assembly GCA_029260765.1. Taxonomy (GTDB): domain Bacteria; phylum Planctomycetota; class J058; order JAJDCP01; family JAJDCP01; genus JAJDCP01. The sequence continues at coordinate 43,963 of JAJDCP010000012.1, read as the reverse complement.
AGCCGAAGCCGCCTGCCAGGGCGCTCAAGATGACGACCAACAGGGCAGACCAGGCCAGCCCGTGCAGATCCAGACCTTGGTCCGTCAGGCTGTCCAACGCCTGCCTGATGACCAGGGGCACGCAGAACAGGGTGGCGATATGGGCCAGCAGACAGCCGAGGGCCAGGGCATAGCGGGCACGTTGGCCACGGGTGAGGTGCCACAGCTGGGTTGTTGTCACGATGCGCTCTCCGACGCGCCCTCTGCAGGCCCCGATGGGCCCACCTGATCACAGAGAAACACGGGTCTGACAAGGAGAAGGCGCAGACGTAGACAAACCCGCTCAAGGGAGAGCGGGTTCTCAGCGACACAAGGGGTCGACTAATACACTCCGCTCAGACGAGCCCGGAGGCTCGGAGGAGATAGGTGATCGTGATCATGTGGAGACCCTCCTCGCGGGGAATGCTTGCCCGAAAGACTACCCAGCGAAACACAAGAAGCAAACACAAAACTGCAGGAGTCGCAACAAACGTTCAAATTCCGCTCCAACTACGTGTCTGCAGGTCGAAGCAAGCTCCAGCCCGCGCGACCTGACAACCCGCGCGCAGCACAAGCTGACGCTCCGGACTGCTCGGCCACAATACGGGATTGCTGTGGTTGAGGTGGATGAAGCGGACCTTGGCACGCTCTTCGGCAGACAGCCCTGCCAGGAGCCCAAGGCTGGTCTTGATCGGCGGATGGGGAATGCAACTCGGGTCGCGTCCCGGCAACTCAGTGTCGGCATAGAAGGTGCCGTCCAGCCAGGCAACATCGACCTGGGCAAGGACCTCGCACAGGGGACGCTGCCAGTCCTGCCAGCTATCGATATCGGGAAGATACAAGGCCTGAGCCGCGGGGCCTCGCACACAGAAAGCCACGGTCTCCGAATACTCGTCGCGGTGTGGCACCAACCACGGGGTCACTAGGAGCGCGCTGCCCAATTCGACGGGCTGGTCGGCCTGCAAGCGGACCAGCCGCACATTGCCGAGCCGCACGAGCTGCTCCCAGGGGGCGTGCGCGCGGAGAAAGCCCTCCATGCGGGGCATCGCGTAGACAGGCACTGCCTCACTGGCCATCGCCTCGCGCCCGAGCCAGAGCAGGCCGGTGTAGTGCCCCAGGTGGGCATGGGTGAGGAAGATCCCACGGAGGCGCGCCCTGGGGAAGGTCTGCCGAACGCGCGTCAGCTGGTCGCCCAGGGCCGGACTTGCGTCGAGCAGCCAGAAGGATTCGTGGGCCGCGTCGATCAACGCGAGGCTGCATGGGAGATGCCGGCCGCGCTCGGGAGCACAGCAGGCCTGCCTGCAACCGGGCTGCGGATGGCCCGCATCCTGGGCGATGCCCAGCACGAGCAGCTGAGGATGGCCGAGGGGCATCACTTCCTCCGGAGCCGCCTGGCGGGGGCCGGTGTGGATGCTCTACTATACCGCTTTCCGCGGAGAGCCCCGATGGCCTACAACGCCTATTCGGCCACGATCCGCCAGATCCTGGCCGGATTCAGCGCACGGCCTGAGCTGGCAGCTCCTTTGGAGCGCTTTGCCGAGGCTCCCGACGTCCCCCGTGCGCGCGACCTGCTGCGTGCCTATTTCGCCGGTCACCGCCAGGGAGACGTCGCCGGCCTGCGGCGGATCACCAGCGCGTTCTCAGACAAGCGGGTGGTGCGTGACATGGTCGCCTCGATCCTGGCCGATCCCGCCCAGCTCGAGGCCATCGCCGGCCGCTCCTACCCGCATCCGATCGGCTTCGACAAGCTGGTGTTGCACCACGAGCGCTCGGCCGTGCACGGCTTCAAGCTGCGCTTGCACATCTACTGGCGCAGTCCCCAGGAGCTGGCGGCCGAGCGCATCCATCTGCATCGCTTCGAGATGGCCAGCTCGCCGATCACCGGCGAGCTGACCAATCATCTCTATGCCGTGCGTGCCTGCGAAGCCCCGGACATCGCCAGCGAGGCCGATGGGCAAGCCAGCGACGACAACGCGCGCGGCTACCACGCCTACAGCGGCTACTGGCGTGACCCCAAGGGGATCCTGCACAAGCGCTTTCTAGGCCTCGCGCAGCTGCAGTTTCTCAGCGCGCTGACGTTTGTACCGGGCCAGACCTATGCCCAGGGGCTGCAGGCTCCCCACTACGTCGAGACCAACGCCGAGACCGGTCACACCAACCGCGACGTCTGCTCGACGATCTATATCCACGGACCCGGTCTGAGCGACACGGCAGGCCGGCGCATTCCGATCCTGTTCGAAGAGCAGCGCATTCCCGACAGCGTGATCGACACCATTCCCAACCTGCAACCCGCGGCGTTGCGGCAATCCCTCGTGCGCTATCTGGGCCTGCTCGAAGAGAGCCTGCGTTTCTACGATTGGCTCTACGATCCGCAATACGGCCGCAACCTGTCCGTGGGCATGGTGGCCGGCTACCTGCTGTCAGAAGCCTTCGGCTCCGAGCGCACCATCGAGGAATGGGAGAGCCATCGCCAGGCTTGCGAGGAGGTGCTCGAGCGGCGCTCGCAGATGCTCGCCCGCCTGGTACGGGGCGAGCAGAGTCTGGCCGGGCTGGCTGCCGACGCGCGGGAGACCCGCTACTTCCAGCAGTTGCTGAACAAGAGCTATGCCCACCCCGCGGGTCGAGAGGACTGGCTGCGCCAGTACGGGAATCTGGCAGGCGAGCTCGAGCGCTACCTCGGCGCCCTGCTCGGCGACTACGCCCGCAACCCGGACCTCAAGGTGCTCAAGCCGATCTGGGAGATGCCGACCACCAACCTGCGCGGGGGCGCGCACTACGGGCACGTGGCCGCCATGCTCGAGGCGGCCCGGGCTGCGCAGCCTCTGGCGCTGCGCGCATTCCGCGGCGAGGCGGGCAGGGTGCGTGAGAAGCCGGCCGGCGCTGGTCCTGTCAGCGAGGTCGACTGCGCGGTGCAGGCGTGTGTGCGCGCGGTCCTGCAGCAACACTACCCCCGCGTGGGCTTCGTCGGCGAAGAAGGCGTGGCAGAGGAAATCGAGGGCTCGCGGCGCTGGTTGGTCGACCCGATCGACGGCACGCGCAACTTCCTGGCTGGATCGAAGAACTTCGCCCTGTCCATCGCCCACCAGCACTGGACCGATGGCCGCTGGCAGACCAGCGATGCGCTGGTCGCCTTGCCGGCCCACGGCGAGATCTATTGGGCCGAGAGGGGTCAGGGCGCCTTCTTGATCGCAGCCGATGGCCGCGAACAGCGGCTGCAGGTCGGCGACCACCAGCCCGGTCTGCGCGGCGCCCTGATCGACCTCTCGGCCCGCGGCCTGGGAAAGGCGGAGACCGACTTGTTCGCGTGTTTGCGTGAGGCGGGCGCCGTACCGCGCGCCTCAGGCTCGGCCGCGTTGATGCTGGCGCTGGTCTCCGGCTGTGGCAACCACGGGGCGCTGATCACAGCCCAGCCCTGGGACGTGGCCGCCGGCCTGCTGATCTGCCGTGAGGCCGGTGGTCAGACCGCCCAGCGCGAGCTGCGCGGCGCCGGGACGCAGCGCACGGCGACCCTGGCAGCGGTCAGTGGGGAAGTGTTGGAAGCCTTGGAAGAGCTGCTGGACGGTGTGCTGGGGACCTGACTCGGAGTAATGGAAACCGCTCCTCGACAAGCCTTAATGCCTCAAGACTCATCGTCTTCTACATGCTCGCGCGCGTCCTCGCTCTCTTCGAGCTGTTCGAGCAGTTTCTCGGCCTGTTGCACGATCTGCTGCTTGTCGAGCGGCAGGCGCTGCGGCGTCAGCCGCAGCCACTCGACCACAGAGATCGGGAATTTGAGCTGCACCTGTGAGACCAACTCGCCGCGTTGCATGAACGGGTACGTCTCGAGGGTGTCTTTGCGTGGCTCGGCTTCGCCGAGGTACTTGCGCTCGAACAACACCGACCAGGCCGGGCCCTCGGCATGCGGATCCAGCTCAGGAGGATCCCAGCCGCCGTCGGCGGCATCGGCGGCCGGCGCCTCGGAAGGATAGCCCAGCTGCTCGAGCAACCGCATAAGGTCCAGCTGCAGATAGCGGTTCTTCGGAACCTCGCCGGAGGCTCTCTGCAACGCGCCCCGCAAATACCTCACCTCGTAGGCGAGGCACGCCAACAGATGCTTCGCATCGTCGCTCAGGTTCATGAGACCGACCCAATGGAGAGCCGTCCAGCTTAGCGATCCCGAGAGATTTTTTCCACCAGGTGTCTACTCAGCCACAGCATCAGGGGGCAAGCCCTGGCCTATCCGCTCGGTATACCAGCGCCGGAGCTTGCGCGCTTGACGGGGTGCGAAACCGGGCAGGGGCAGCTGAGGATCGAGCGTCGCCAGACTGCCGCTGGCCTTGCTTCCCACCCGCGGCCCTCTCCCGAGGCGGAAGCCCGCCTGCAGCAATGCGAGCCGCACCGCCGTCGCGGCGGAGTAGGTCGCGAGCAGCGTGCGTCGCGGCAGTCGCTCGGCCAACCGAGTGAGGAAACCTGCCTGCCAGAGCTCAGGATTGGTGTTGGGAGAGAAAGCGTCGAGAAAAACGGCTGCCTGCTCGGCCAGTTCCGGTAACCGCGCGACGCTCTCGCGCGCGTCGCCCAGCAGAAGGCGCGCGCTGCCACCGTCAGGCCAGCTGTGCTCGACTTCTGGCTGCGCGGCCAACTGACGAACCCTCCGGCACGCTTCTTTGTATTCCTCTGGGTGGGGAAAGCGGCCTGCCCATGCCAGGATCTCAGGGTCCCGCTCGAAGGACACCAGCTGCAACGGCTGGCCTTGCCCTACACGCAACGCGGCCGCAGCGTTCCAACCCAGACCGAAGCCGACGTCGAGCACCGACACGGGGCCTGCCGCCAGCAACCAGCGCAGGCGGCAGCCGGCGACAAAGCGCCGCTCCGCCTCCTCGCGGGCTCCGCTCAAGGAATGATAGGCTTGCCCGAACTCAGCCGCGTGGCGGGTGTGGCTGCCGTCGGCACAGCGCAGCCAACCGTCGCTCGTGCCGGTCAGGGTTGCTGCCGCGTCTCCAGCCACTCGGACAGTGGCTGCTCATCGGGACGACGCTTGCGCAGCACCGTGCGCATGTGCATTTCGATGGTGAAGGGATCGCTCTCAAGAGCCTCGACCAGGTGCGTCAGCTCTTCCTTCTCGAGCTGCCGCTGCTCGAGTTGGCGGTCCAGCTCGGCCTCGCGCGCCCGCAGGCCTGCGGTCCGCTGCGAGAGGGGCAGCAGGGTGCCGCCCGCGATCAAGGCTGCGGCCAGCCCCAGTCCCAACACAAAGGTCAGATTCTGGTAGCGGCCGCCCCAGGCAGCCAGCGTCTGCCAGGCTGCCCGGACTCTTTTCATAGCCACCCGTACACCCCTCCCCCCTTGAGCTCCGCTTCGATGCGCAGCAAGCGGTTCATCTTGGCCACCCGCTCGGAACGGCAGGGGGCGCCCGTCTTGATACGACCCGCTGCCGTGCCCACCGCCAGATCGGCGATGGTGGTGTCTTCGGTCTCACCCGAGCGATGCGAGATCATCACGTCAAAACTCCGACTCTGCGCCAACGACACGGTGTCGAGAGTCTCGCTGACACTGCCGACCTGGTTGAGCTTGATCAGGATCGCATTGCACGAACGCTCGTCGATCGAACGCTGCAGCCGCGACACCTGGGTAACGAGCAGGTCGTCACCGACCAGGCTCACACGGTCCCCGAGACGGGCGGTCAGCTCTTTCCAGCCGTCCCAGTCAGACTCGTCCAGGCCGTCTTCGATCGAGATCAACGGGAAGGAGCCCAGCAACTCTTGGTAGTAGGCGACCATGTCGGCGCTGGTCAGACCTTGTTTGCCCTCGCCAGGCAGGTTGTAGCTGCCATCGCTGAACAGCTCGGAGGCGGCAACATCGAGCGCCAGGGCTACTTGCTCGCCCGGGGTGTAGCCCGCGGCCTCGATGGCTCCCACCACCGTCTCAAGCACAGCGCGGCTGGACGGCAGGGCCGGTGCAAAACCTCCCTCGTCCCCGACGGCAGTCGAGAGGCCACGCTTGTGGAGAATTTTCTTCAGCTGCTGGTAGATCTCAGCACCCCAGCGCAGGCCTTCTGCGAAGTTGCGTGCCCCCACCGGCGCGATCATGAACTCCTGGATGTCGACGGGATTGTCCGCATGCGCCCCGCCATTGATGACATTGAAGAAGGGAACCGGCAGGCGGTTGGCCCGCAGGCCCCCGATCAAGCGGTAGAGCGGAATATTCAGGCCCGCCGCGGCTGCGCGGGTGCAGGCCATCGACACGGCCAGGATGGCATTCGCGCCGAGTTGGGCCTTGTTCGGGGTGCCGTCGAGATCGAGCATCACCCGGTCGATTCCGGAAATGTCGCTGGCGTCCATACCCACCAATACCGGAGCGATGCGGTTCTCGATGTTGGAGACCGCCTTCGAGACACCTTTGCCACCGAAGGCCGCGTCGCCATCGCGCAACTCGAGGGCCTCGAACTTGCCCGTCGACGCGCCGGAGGGGACGATGGCGCTGGCATGCACGCCCGATTCGAGACAGACTTCTGCTTCGACGGTCGGGTTGCCCCGAGAATCAAGCACCCAACGAGCCCTGATATCCTGGATCTTCATTTCTTGACGCCCTCTCTGCCCTCTTCTCGAAAGAAGACGGCCGGCCCTCGCAGGCCCTTTGTGTTATCGGTTCTTCGCACCCTCGGCTGTACTCTCCGGCTGGGCCGGAAACCAGGAGGCGTTCTTCTTGCGGAAGGCTTCCCAACCTTGGGCTTCCTGCGCTCCCGGCACGGTCGCGACCACCCAGTTGATCAAGTCGGCACGGTCGGTGACAGAATAATTGTCGAGCACCACACTGGTGCGTTGCCCCCCAGACTCGAGCAGGATGCGGCCGCCTCGGGGAAACAAGTCCCAGGCCACCTGTGCGGTCTTGAGATCGAAGCGGCGGCTGCTGCGCAGGCCGTGACAAATGAGCGTGTGCTGGTCGCGTTCGAGCCAGGTCCAGCGCGTGCTCAGCATGAGAAACAGCGCGGACACAAAGAAACCCAGCCAGATCGCTTCCCCGATCAGAAAGACCGAGGTTTCGTAGTCGGGGTCGGACAGGTAGAGCGCGAGAGAAAAGAGCGCCAGGCCTCCAGAGACCGCCATACACAGAAACGCCCACAGCTTATTGCCGGCACGCAGGCGGAAGACTTTCTGCATACCGGCTTCCTCTTCTGTCCAGCCCTGAATCTGTCATCTGCTATTCTGATTGCAGGATCATACCATCCCGGGAGGCGGGGTTGTCCAGCGATTCGGCCAGCATAGAGCCCCGATCCAACGAGTCCACCAGGCCCAGGGCGAGCCCAGCAGCCCGCGACCAGGCGGCTCTCGAGGCAACCCAGCCACGCATGGCTTCCCCGGCGGCCAACGAGGCGACCCAGCCACGCCTGGGAGGGGACGCGGCCCCACTCGGCAAACAGATCCCCGGCTACAGACTGCTGCAACGCATCGGCAAGGGCGCGTCGGGATCGGTCTTCAGGGCGACCCAATTGAGCGTGGGCCGCACCGTCGCCATCAAGGTCTTCGACCCCCGCAAACCTTCCCCCAGCGCCCAGCAACGCTTTGTACGGGAAGCGCGCTTGTTGGCGCGGGTGCGGGATCCACACATCGCTCGGGTGATCGAGGCGGGTGAGGCCGCCGGCCAGAGCTTCATCGTGCTCGAGTTCCTGGACGGGCCCAGCCTGGGCGAGGAATTGGCGACCCGGGGCCCGCTCCCCGAGCACGAGGTGCGCGACCTGCTCTGGCAGATCGGCCAGGCACTGCGCGAATTGCAGCGCGAAGGCATCGTCCATCGCGACATCAAGCCGGACAATCTGCTGCGACGCGACGACGGGCGGGTCACCTTGTGTGACTTCGGACTCGCCTCCGACCCCCACGCCGATGCGCGCCTGACCCGTAGCGGCGTGTCGATGGGGACCCCCTGGTACATGTCTCCAGAGAGCATCTGCAACGCCCTCGCCAGCGACACCCGCAGTGACCTGTATTCGCTCGGGGCGACGGCCTACCATCTGCTCTGCGGACAGCCTCCCTACACGGCCTCGAGCTTGACCGAGCTGGCCTTGCGCCAGAAAGCCGGGCCTCCGCCCGATCCCTGCGGCCTGCGCCCCGATCTGACCCCTGAGCTGGGGGAGTTGTTGTTGCGTCTACTCGCCTACCAACCCGAGGCACGGCCCGAAGATGCCGAGGCGCTCTGTGCTGAGCTCGCTAGCCTGACAGCGCCGCCTTCGACGGTCGTCGAGCCGCCACCAGCAAGCACCGCCCCCCGTTGGCTGCTGGCGGTCGCCATCGCCATGCTGTGCGGGCTGACGGGGGCGGTGCTCAGCTGGCGCGCCCGTGAGACGCCCTCCACCGCGCCCGCTGCGGAGAGCACCGCGGCGGCGCCAGGGCCCTTCCTCAACCTCGAAGTTTCGCGCGGGCTCTACGACTTCCAGGGAATCTTCGAGGAGCGCGAAACCCGTTTGATGCGCTTCGCCATCTGGAAATGGACCGACCCTGCGTCTGTCTCTGACTGGCGGACGCCCGCAGAGGGGACCTCGCCAGAGCAGGACTCGACGGGACTCATTTCCCCGCATCTGCACACCAACTTCGCGCTGCTACAGCCGCGGCGGTTGGTGGCGAACCTTCACGGGGAAGGGCAGTTGGAGCTCGAGTTGCTCAGCTTGACGGGCGAGCGCCTGACGCTCGCGCTGGTGGGAAGGACAGCATCCCTCAGCAGCGGTTCGTGGCACGAGGATGTGCAGTCCAGCCTGGGCAGAAGCCAGCTCCCGCTGAGCGGCGCCCAGCTGCGCCATGGCTACCAGCTCGACGTCTACTTTCCTCCTCGAGGCAAACGCGTCTTCGTCCGACTGCGCGCAGGGGAACGTCGACCGGAGAGATTCGACGTAGAGGGCGCGGTCGGCTGGCCCCTGCCGTTCGCCCTGGACGAGGTCCAGTTGCGTGTGGCACACAAGGGATTGGTCGTCGAGGGTCTGGGCGTGGGGGCAGAGGCTTTTCGGCAGCTGCCTGAGCTGCACGCCGACTCTAGTTTGACGCGTGACTAGCGCGCATGTATCTCATGGGAACGTGTCAGAGAGGGCAGAGAGATGGAAGGCCGGCTGGGAATCAGTGATTTCCATCTTCTTGTGATCACCTCGCTGACAGGAGGTGCACTGAAGGATAGCGACCGCCGCATCCTCGACCAGTGCGCAGCGCGCATCGGCTTATCCCCGACAGAGGTCGGGCGTATCTTCAAAGACTATGCGGCCGGCGTGGTGCCTCTGCTCTCGCCGATGAGCGACAAGCAACGCCAGAAGCTGTTGCGCTTGTTGGTTTCGGTCGTCGCAGAGACCGTCGACGTGCGCGCAGCGCGCGACGAGGTGCAGCTGGTCGCGCGTGTGGGCAGTGCGTTCGGCATCGAGAAGCGGCGGATCAAGAGCATGCTGCAAGGGGCCGCCGAGCGCTACGACCCGTCACAGGCACCGCCCAACGCGCGCCTTCGTCGAGACAGGGATTGAGCGGCGGCTTTGTGTGCCTGCTCTGCACGGGCTATACTGGAAACGGGGAAAGCCCTGGAGGTCAGTATGTCGCCTGGTACCCACATTGGCTCCGGCCTGCCGCACGATCCTGGTGCGCGGCCGCCCACCGCCGAAGAGATCCGCGCGGCCGCCCGAGGCCGGCAAGAGCACCTTCCCTACGGGCATAAGGTCCGGCCGCCCGGCCAGCCGGTCTCGTCGGCTGACCCGGTCGAGGTGCCCCTTGCCGGGGGGCGCATCCCCGAGTTTCCAGAGACGCCCGAAGAGGCAGCACCGCGCATCGTGCGGGGCCCGGGCTCGCCGCAGGCGCAACTTGAGGCCGCACGCAAGCGGGCGCAGGCAGCCAGAGCGGCGGCTACACGGCCCGCCGCCCAAGCCCCCAGCGGTGCATCTCTGCGGCCGGCCTGGACCAAAACGGTCAAGGCGACGCCGGTCGAACGGCCCGAGAACAGCGCCCCGAACGTGCCGCGGCCTTTTCTGGCAGGTCCGCCGCCGCCGCGTGCCAGCAAGCCGCGGGCGGCCCCCAAACCCATGAAGGCGTTGCATCGCCCTGCCGCCAAGTCCAAGAAGGCCAAGCCCATGGCTGGACACGACGACGCTGCGCTCGAGAAGCGTTTCGGCAAGCTGGAACTTTGAGGCGCGCGGGCCCGCGCCAGCCGCCCTCCCCAGGAGACATGCATGAGCACTGAACGGGCCGACCATAGCGGCTTGATCCTGACCCTGGCCATCGTCGTCGGTGGCCTGCTGATTCTGGGCGTGCTCGCCGCCGGGGTGTTGTTTGTGGGCACAGCCTCGGTGGCACCTATGCCGATGGCCGTGCAGACGGCCACGACGACCTTCGGATATGGCGCGGCCTCTGGGACCATGATCCAGCGCTCCGAGCTGCAGAGCGTGAAGTTCGATCAGCTGGCCGTCGGCGATGCCTTGCTGCTGGGCCCCCGCGTCCTGCGCGTGCAGGACATCGAAGGCCTCGCGATGACGGTCGAGCATCTGGCGCAAGCGGAAGGCGTCGGCGGCGAGGCGGTGATGCTCGAGTTGCTCGAGACACGCGAAATCCTGACATACGAACGTCAGGAATGCGACGTTCAGGAGATGTTTCGTTTGCCCACAAGTCTCGAGTGGTTCCTGACCCCCGAGCTCAACAGCCCCGCCACGGAGCCTGCCCCAGAGATCGCCCCGCTCGCGGCAGACTCTGTCGCGCTGCCCGCCGAACAGGAGTAGGATCCTGGTCCTGGCATAGGATGTGCATTTCTGTGTCCGGTTGCATCCGGGAGGGACAGCGTGCTGGATCTGGGACGAAGCCGCTGGCTGCGCAGCCTGCGCGGTTGGCTGCTGGCGGTCGCCGCGGTGGCTGCGCTGGCCTGGTATTTGTACAACGAGCCACGGCTGCGCCAATCGTTGGTGCAGACGGCCGCCGTGATCGAGCGGGAATGGACCGCCCTGCCTGAGGTGCGTTGCACGGTGCCCGCGTCGCTGGGCCTCTCCGAAGGGACGCTCTTCTCAGCCTATTTCGCCGATGGCACTGAAGAAGTGATCGGCGAGGTCGGGCGCATCGAGCGCCTGGAGGGACGGCGCGGCTACCAGCTGCACATCCGCCTGCTGCCCGAAGCCGATCAGCACCTGAGCCAGCACTCGCGCGTCGAGCTGGTCTATCCTCCCCGTAGCGACCTCGAGGCGGCCTGGCTGGTCTTTGATGAGCCCTTCCAGCGCACCCTGGTGGCGCGCCTCAAGACCAAGGCCGGCGACCTCTTCGAGAAGAACATACAGCCGCGCGCCTACGCCTTGATGGAGGGCGCCTTCGCCAAGATCCGCCCCACTGATGCCAACATCGAGAGCTTCATCGCCGAAGACCTCTATCCCAAGCTCGAGGAGCAGTTCTCCGACGACTTCGAATTGATGAAGAAGAAGCTGCTCGAAGACCTGGAATCGGGCCTGTCCGCGTGGGACAAAGCCGGCCTCGGCTGGGACCTGCTGTTCGGCGACGCCGCCCAGGTCGAGGGCGTGCTGGGTCCACTGGCCAAGGACTCGCTGACCGCGTTCTGGGAAGAAAATCGCGCCTCGCTGCTCGCTCAGCTGTATGAGCTCTGGCCCCACTACCAGCAACGTTCGCTGACGTATTTCGAAGATGTGGTGGTGCCCATCCTGTTCGATGCAGTGCTGGTGCCCCTGTTCGAAGAGAACAAGAAACTGCTGCTCGACCGCTCCCTCGAAGAGCTGAAGTGGGCGTATGCCGAGACGATTCTGGCTCCGGACGATTCGTTCGACCGGCTGTTCATCTACGTGGCTCGCCACCTCGTGCTGCGCAGACGCGAATCCAAGCTGTTCGTCAGGCCTGTGGCGGGTCCCGAGCTCGCTCCCGATGCCGAGCTTCCCCTGCGCGTGTATTTCCGGCCGGGCAGCCCGCCCTATTCCATCGAGCCTGCGATCGAACGGGAGGACGTGCGATGAGCGAGCCCGAGGTCGTCCTCAAGATCCGCAACTTCTCGATCCGCGATCGGCGCAGCCAGGTCGCCTTGATCCGGCCTTCCACGGTCGAGCTCCACCGCGAAGAGCTGGTGCTGCTGGTCGGTATGTCCGGCAGCGGCAAGTCGCTGCTCTGCAACCTGATGCTGGGGACTGTCCCGCGCGAAGGAGATGTGCTGCAGGCGCGCGGCTCGCTCCTGCTCGAAGGCGTCGACCTGCTCGACGCCAACCGGGCCAGTGCGGCCAAACGTCACAAGCTGGGGGCGGTCTTCCAGCTACAACGCCTGGGGCTGTTCGACGACCTCAGTGTCGACGAGAACATCGCCTACGCAGCTGCCGGCTCACGGGGCGTCCGGCGGGAGCGCGCCCGACATTGGCGCAAAGAGCTGGGGCTCGAGAGCGCCCCCAACACCGTCGACCTGCTCTCTGGCGGCCAGCAGCAACGGTTGGCCATGGCCCGAACCCTCGAGGCCGAGCCCGACTTTCTGCTCTACGACGAGCCAACGACCGGTCTCGATCCTGAAGCCAGCGCGACCACGGTGCGGCTGATCCAGAGCTACCACAAGCAACTGACCCTGGTGGTCACCCACGATTATCGAAGCTTCGCGGGCGTGGCGACTCGGGTGCTGTTCATCGACCCGACCGACCGCAGCATCAAAGACCTGGCCGACGAGGGCGTCGATATCAGCTCGGCGGATGCTCTGCGGCGGCACATCTCTGAGAAGACCCAGGCCGCTCGCAAGAAGCGCCACCAATCCGAATCCGGTCGCATCGTGAAGCCCGGGCTGGGGTCTCGCCTGGCGGAGTACTTCGTCGGCAATGCCACGCTGGTCGATTGGGAAGGGCCGCTGTTGGACGGCCCTGATCAGAGCCCGGGCGTGCTGGCGAAGCTGACCTTTCTGGGGGTCAAGACCGGTGAGGCCATCGATCGACTCCCGCGCAGCCTGCTGCAGATGGGCAACGGACTGCTACAGATGCCCTACCGGCTGCTGGACCGCCGTATCCGCACCTACTACAGCCAGGCGATGCAGCGCTTCTTCGGCGTGGGACCGATGCTGTTCATCGCCTTCAGCTGCGCGCTGATCGGCCTGGTCGCCACGCACTTTACCTTCGACCGGCTACCGCTGCGCAGCTGGACTGAGCCGATCGTCGTCGACGATTTGTTGAATGTTCTGGGGTTTGGCATCTTGCGCGTGTTGGCGCCCCTGCTGACGGCGATCCTGCTCTCGGCCAAGGTCGGCGCGCGGGTGGCGGCCACCACAGGCAGCCTGAACCGCGGGCGGCAGGTCGACGCGATGCGGCTGTTCGGGGTCAGTCCCACCCATGCCCTGCTGACCCCGACTGTGGTCAGCTACGTCGTCGGCTTCGTGATGCTGGTCGGGCTCGGCGCGCTGGTCGCGAGCGCGGTCAGCCTGTTGGTGTTCATCCATGGGCATCCCGGGCTGACACCCAAGTTCTGGTGGGGGCACTACGCCCGCCACCTGACCTGGATCAACGTCCGCTGGATGCTGGCCAAGACGGTGGTGTCCGCCGTCGGTGCCGCGCTGATCGCTCACGACGCCGCGATGCTTCCGAAGCAGAGCGCGCGTGACCTCGGCCACGGCATCCATCGCACTGTGCTGTTTGCGATGTTCTGGGTGCTGGCGGTGCATGCGGTGTTTGCCTTCTTCGAGTTCCCGCGCGGAGGCTTTTGATCGTTGGGCACAGCTCGATGAAGCACATCTCTGGCCAGTCTCCCCTGCTGTCGTCGGTCGCCGAGCTGCTCAAGCGCGAGGTCGACCTCGACGCGCTGCTCGGCCGCATGCTCGATATCGTGGCGGCGGCGCTGGGGGCCGAGCGCGCGACCCTGTTTCTGATCGACCCCGCCAGCGGAGAGTTGCTGTCGCGGGCGGCGCACCTGCCCGAGATGCCGCGCATCCGTCTCGAGCCCGGCCAGGGTGTGGCGGGCTACGTCGCCCAGCATGGCGCGCTGCTCAACTTGCCCCGGCCCGACGCAGACGAGCGCTGGTACCAGGGCGTCGACAAGCGCACCGGCTTCCAGACCCGCAGCCTGCTCTGCTTACCACTGCGGCTGCCCGAAGAGCCGACGGTGGTCGGCGTGTTGCAGATCCTCAACAAGAAGGAAGGCAGCTTCAGCAGCAATGACGAACAGCTGGCGAGCGCACTTGCCGACCAACTCGGCGACGCTCTGCAGGGCACCAGCCTGGGAGGCCAGCTGCTGCGCGCTCCCTCGCCGACGCCTCCGCCGTCGCTCGACTACCGCTTCAACCGCATCATCGGCGCAGCGCCCCCGATGCGCAGACTGTACGAGCGGGTGCTGCGTGCGGCAGCGACCACTGCGAGCGTGTTGCTGTGCGGCGAGAGCGGCACGGGCAAGGAGCTGATCGCCCGCGCGATCCACTACAACAGCGAGCGGCGTGACCGCCCGCTGGTCAAAGTCGACTGCGCAGCGCTTCCCGCCAGCCTGGTGGAGAACGAGCTGTTCGGACACGCGGCGGGAGCCTACACCGGTGCCCGGCGCAAGCGCTCGGGCAGGCTGGAGAAGGCGCACCAGGGCACGCTGTTCCTCGACGAGGTCGGCGAGCTACCGCTCAGCGCCCAGGGCAAGCTGCTGCGTTTCTTGCAGGAGCGCTGCTTCGAAGCGCTCGGCAGCCATCGGACGGTGACCGTGGACGTGCGCATCATCAGCGCGACGAACCGCGATCTGGCGGCCCTGGTGGCCGACGGCCAGTTCCGTGCGGACCTCTATTACCGGCTGCGGGTGTTGGTGCTCGAGCTTCCTCCGCTGCGTGCCCGCGGGCCCGAAGACCTGCAGCGGCTGGTCGAGCACTTCCTCAGTCTGTACAACCGCAAGCACGGCTGCACGGTCCAGGGCCTGGACGCCGCCTCGTGGCAGCGCATCCGGGCCCACCGCTGGCCGGGCAACGTGCGTGAGCTCGAGCACTGCATAGAGGCCGCCATCGTCCTGGCGGGGGATGGGCTGCTCGATCCAGGGCATCTGGGTCTGCCGGAGAGCCCGGGCAGTGAAGAGCTCTCCCCGTCCGCGCTGAGCAGCGGCGACCTGCGGCCACTCGCCGCGGTCGAGCGCGAGCATGTGCTGCGCGTGCTCGCGGCCGCCGGACACAACCAATCAGAGGCGGCGCGCATCCTCGGCATCGGCCGCAACACCCTGGGGCGCAAGCTGCGGGCGTGGGGGATACCGCGGGCTCACTAGGGTCTGTTTGAGAACCTCACGAACCCGCCATTTCCCGTAGGGGAGGGGTTCACCCCCTCCCGCCGTCGGGCGGGGATAAACCCCGCACCCCTGCACGAGGAAAACTGCAACCTCGGGGGTTATCAAACACTACCTGTGTGTCGGGCTAGGCATCTTGTTCCGCAAAGAACCTGACGAAGTCGGCTTCCGTCAAGATGCCGACCAGCTGCCCGCCATCCAGCACAGGCAAGCAACCGACGGCAGATTCCCGCATCAACCGCGCCGCCTCGCCCAGGGGCGTGTCTGGCCCGGTCGCCACCAGATCGGTGGCCATGACATCTTCGACAACCATCGCGTTCAGGATCTCGAGCTTCGAGTCGCTGCTGACTCCGATCGCCTTGACCAGTGCACTGTGGAACAGGTCACGTTGGCTGATCACTCCGACGATCTTGCCGTGTGCGTCGACCACGGGCATATGGCGGATGCGGGTCAGCTTCATGATCTGGTTGGCGAGGTCGAGCCGCTCAGAGACGCGCAGTGTGGTGACGCCCGGAGACATCAGATCGCGGACAAGGCGAGGAAGCATGGAGACACCCCGTGGGAAATGGAAGCACCATGGTACTCTCGGCCAGCCTGCGCCGCCACCGCGTTGGGGAACTTGCTGGCAAGCATTACCCGTCGGTCATCACTGCGTGCACAGGCGTTCCCAGAACGTGATGGTCTCGCTGGGGCGCACGGCAGGCATGTGCCCCGCGCCGGGCATGGCATGTGCAAAGGACTTGCTCGACAACCCCTCTCAGGAGACTTGCGATGCTACTCTGCCGACCGCCCCATGTTACGCTGCTGCTCGCCGTGTTCTGCGGCCTGGCGGGCACGCTGCAGGCCCAGACCGAGCGTGACTTCGCCGCCGCGATCAACGTCGCTGGTCGGCAACGAATGCTGACCCAGAAGATGACCAAAGAGGCCTGCCTGATCGCCCTGGAGGTCAACGTTGAGGTCAACCGCGAACGCCTGCACGAGACGATGGCGCTGTTCGAGACTTCCCTCGAGCGCCTGCTGGAAGGGGACAACGCCCGCGATCTGCCCCCGCCTCCGGCCGACTTCATCCATGCCCAGCTTGAGCTGCTGCGCTTGATCTGGGGCGAGTTCCGCGAGCTGGTCCTGGCTGCGGCCCAAGGCGACCGCGCCGCGCTGCGAGCGATCGCCGAGGACAGCCTGGTGATGCTGCGCGAAACCAACGCCGCCGTAGGGATGTACGTCGACGTCGCCTTGCTCGCGGGGGCGCGCGACCTCGGACGGGTGGTCAACATCGCCGGGCGGCAACGCATGCTCAGCCAGAAGATGGCCAAGGAGGCCTTGTTCCTCGCGTTGGACATCCATCCCGAGAACCACCTGGCGATGCTCGGCAGGACCCACGCCATCTTCGCGCGCTCGCACACTGGGTTGATGGAAGGGGATCTGGAATACGGCTTGCCGCCGACCGAAGATCCCGACATCCGCGCACAGATGGCACGTGTGCATGAGATCTGGACTGAGCTTGCTCCCGTGGTGGAGGGGGCACTGGCCGGTGAGGCACTGGAGCCAGCGGCTCTGGAGCAACTCGACGCGCTCGCCTTGCGCCTGCTCGAAGCTATGCACGAGGCCGTAGGTATGTACGAAGCTCTCGCGGCAGGCTGAGTCTCCGACAGGCTCCTCGCGCGGCCTCGTGCGACCTGCCCGCTGATGCGCTACGCTAGCTATTCCAAGCCAAGCGGAGGGAGCCGTGCATCGATCGATCGAATCGCTCTGGAAACAAACCCTGGGCGCCGCCCCCGACTGGGATTCGCTCTCCGGTGAGGAGAGCTACAGACCCTCGACGCTCGGCAGCCATCCGACCGAAGCTGCCGCCGACCCATCCGTGCTGGAGCGCCCCGAAGGCGGATTCGTGCCGATCTCCGAGCTGGGGCGCGGGGGCATGGGGACCATCAGCAGCGCCCGCCAACAGCGCTTGCGGCGGGTTGTGGCCCTGAAACAGCTGCGCAAGGACCGCGGCCAGGCTGTGGCCCAGCAGCACTTCACCATCGAGGCTCTGCTGTGCGCCAGCCTGGAGCACCCGAACATCGTTCCCATCTACGACCTGGACACACAGGCCGACGGTGAGCTGTTCCTGGCGATGAAACTGGTCGAGGGACAGAGCTGGAGGCAACTCCTGCAGGCGGAACCCAAGGCGCTCCGGCGGCACCTCGACATCCTGCTGCAGCTGTGCAACGCCGTCTCGTTCGCACACAGCCGAGGCGTGGTCCACAACGACATCAAACCCGCCAACGTGATGCTCGGTCCGTATGGCGAGGTCTTGCTGGTCGACTGGGGACTGGCTGTAGAGATCGAGTCGCGCGGGGCCTTGAAGTTGCGGCCGGCGGCTTCGATTCGGACTCCCTGCGGCACGCCCTGCTACATGCCCCCCGAGTTGGCTCGCGGCGAGGGTGCAGCCATCGGACCCTGGACCGATACCTACCTGCTCGGAGGACTGCTCTTCCAGATTCTCAGCGGCCATCCGCCCCGACAAGGTAACTTCCTGTTGCTGATCGAGGCCGCTGCCGAGGGCGAGGTGGCGCCGCTGGCTGAAGAGCTCCCGAAGGAGCTGCGGGCGATCTGCCTGCGGGCACTCCATCCCGACCCCTGTCAGCGCTTCCAACAGGCCACCGACCTGCAAGCGGCACTGCACGACTACCTGAGGCACCGGGAGAGCTTGCAGATCAGCCAGGCAGCCCACAAGCAGCTGCAGACCGAAGCCCTGCGCACGACCAGCCCCGGAGACGATCAGTACCAGGGCTTCGCGGAGGCTGTGGCGGGGTTCCGCCACGCAGCTTCGCTGTGGAAAGACAACCCCGAAGCACGTGAGGGCCGGCGCGCGGCCCATCTGGAGTATGCCCGCAGCGCGCTGCGGCATGGGGACCTGGGACTGGCCGCCTCGCAGCTGAGCCAGCTCGAGCATGCCCTGGACGAGCAGGACAGCAGGCAGCAGGCCTTTCCCGAGCTTGCCCGGATAAGGACAGATCTGACGGATGCGCAGCGCGCGCGGCAGCAGACCGCGCGCGCACGCAAGCGTCTCCAGCGTCTGCTGCAGATCTCTGTGGTAGTGATCATCATCGGACTGTTGGTCTCGACCGTCGTCTTTGCCACCCAGAACAGTGTGATTTCCAATCAGAATACGGAGATCAGCGCACACCTGCTCGAGATCGAAGAACAGAAAGAACAGGCCGTGACCCAGCGTGACCGGGCGGAGAACCGCGGCACGATCGCTCGCGAGGCGTTCTTAGAGCTGACACTGCAGGTAAAACGCACGCTGGTCGACGACGCGCGTGACAGCCGGGCGCTCGAGCTGGCACAGGACATTCTGGCCAGCGCGCAGGAGGGTCTGCAACGCCTGTCCAAGACGGAGATGGCGGCGGGTGGTCTGTCGAAAGTCACGGCACTGGCGCTCTTGCAGTTGGCCGAGCTGCGTTTTCAGGCGGAGGGGGACCTCGAAGCCGCGCTGGCTGAACTGGCTGCCTGCCAGCGCGTCTTTGAACAGCTCGTCGCCGACGATCCTGACGACGCGTCCGCCTTTGAGCGCTTGATCTTCTGCCACATATACAGCGCCCGCATCTTAGAGAGCCAGGCGCAAGCACCGGCAGCGCTGCAAGAGTTGACCCGCGCGCAGCAACGCTGCGAGGCGCGTCCGCTGATAGCAGGCGCTCGGCCGGCTCTCGAGGCCAGAGCCCAAGTTGTGGTGCTCACCGACTTGTCGGCGCTGCACCTGAAACAGGGCTCGCTCCAGCAGGCCGAGGCCGAAGCCACCCGGGCAGTAGATGTCGCTGAGCGATTCAACCTCGCGTTTCCAGGCTCGACAGAGAGCAAGTTGGCGGTGGTGATCGCCACAGGAAAACTCGGCAGAGTGCAGCAAGCCCTGGGACACATCAGCCAGGCATACGAACGGTACGATCAGCAACGAACCCTGCAGACAGAGCTCTGGAACATGCAACCCCAAAATGCACTCACGAGCTATCAGCTGGCCCAAACCTGCCTGAACTGCGGGGACATGGAGATCCGGCTGGGACAAAGCGACCTTGCTGAGACCTCGTACCGGCGGGCACGTGAGCTGTTGAAGATCCTCTGGCAGCGCTCACCGCTGCATCGCCAGACGCAACAGGCATACGGCCAGGCACTACAGCGGTTGGGCGTTCTATACCGAGGGCGCAGCGACTTCGAGGCTTCTGCCCAGCTGCTCGAAGAAGACGTGGCCCGCTGCCAACGAATGACGTTGCTGCGTCCGGGCGACCACGAGCTGCAGGAAGGTCTCGCTCGCAGCCTTTTCCAGAGAGCCGTGTTGTACAATCAGCGAGCCATGTTGCCCGAAGCCCGTGAGGGCCTGCTCGAAGCGGCCGCCCTGGTGACCCGACTCGATACCACCAACATCCCCATCCGCGAACTCTGGTCGGCTCAGGAGGCCGAGCTGGCCGACGTCTTGTGCAAGCTGGGACAACCACAGGCCGCGTTGGCTCCCGGCGCTACGGCGCTGCGCCTGGACCGCGAGTTGGTGGCCCAGGAGCCGCGCTCGGCCGAGTTTCTACGCAGCTTGTCGATCAGCCTCGCTCGCAACGGCGCCATTTATGAAGCGCTCGATCAGTTGCCCCGCGCCCACGAGCTGTTTGAGGAATGCCAGCAACTGCGTCGGCAACTTCTGTCCATCGATCCCGAAAACCGCCAAGCGCAGCGTGGCATCGCAGCAGGCATGTTTGACCTGGGCCGCGTGCAAGCGCGGCTGGCAGGGCCCGCGGTGGCTCTAGAGACGTTTCAAGCTGCCGTAGAGATCTTCCAGCTGCTCGCCGAGCCCGATCCGGACAACCGTTTGCTGCGCAAGAACATCCTGGACGGCCTGATCGCCTGCGTCCGCTACGCCGCCCAGGCCGACGCGCTTGAGGCGGCCGCGGGGCATCTAGCGCAAGTGCGGGCGCGCCTGGAGCCGTCTCCGGACAACCCTGACCTGTTCGTCCGTTACTCGTTTGCGTTGAACATGTTCGGAGACGCGTTGCTGCGCGATGAACAGCCGCTCGCGGCTGCGGAGCTGTTCGAAGAGATGCTCGGGCTGATCGAACGCAACCTGTCCACCAAGCCGAACGATGTCGTTGTACTGCGCGAGTACTCTGTGGCCAGCGGACGTCTGGGGGATGCCCGCTGGGCAGGCGGCCAGGAGGAGGCGGCGCGGGAGCTGTACCGCGTCGCGCTCGACATCCAGCGACGGATCGCCGCAGGGCAACCCAGTGTGCAGCGTAGTTACGAGCTCAGTGTCTTCCTGCACAACCTGGTGCGCAGCGCCGCGACACCCGAAGAACGCCGGGATTTCGCCCTCGAAGAGCTCGAGGTGTTCCACGGACTGGCCGCCCAGCTGCCCGACCATCCTCTGGTCCGGCAGGGCCGCATCACGGTGCTAGAGGCTCTCGCCCCCTTGCAGGCTGAGCTTGCCGAGCACGAAGCTGCGCGCGGCACGCTCTCCGAGTTGGCCAGCTGCCTGGCCGAAGATGGTCGGACCGAGGCTCTTCAGACGCTTCGGCAGCAGCTGGCGGAAGCGCCGGAGCACGCTGGCTTGCGGGATGCGCCCGGGTTTGAGGAGTGGTGGCAGGGCCTGGCCGAATAGGGCGGCACCCCCGCCGCGGCTCACTCCTCCACGAACACCACTGCATCCCCACACGCCAGGCTTCCGCCCTTGAGGATGCGGCCGAAGGCTCCTCCCCGCCACTCGGGGCGCAGGGCCTCCAGCAATCCGGGGCGCACTTGCTCCATCAGCGGGCAGGGTTTGGTTTCCCCCGTCACTTCGATCAGAACATCACCGATACGCAGCTTGCGACCCAGGCTCTCGACCAGGGACACGCCTTCAAGCAGCAGATTCGCGCGCCGCAGGCCTGGCTCGAGCTGGCAGTCCAATGCGGCGCAGGCCGCTTGCCAGGCCGCGGCATCGAGCAGCGTCAGCTGGCGGTGCCCACCAGCCGCATGATCGCCCTCCAGACCCACCTCCCTCAAAGCTTGCGCGTCCTGCACTGCACGCACCGGAGTGCGCTTGGCGGGCCGCAGATAGATGCTCCGGAGCCGACCCTTTGTCGTGGTTTGCAAAGATTCTGCCTCCCGTAACCTTGGCGTAATCTTGGGGCACTTATAACCGAAGGTGACGCTGCGAACACCCAAGGAGGACTTCCTATGCTACGCAACCTGTGGATCGCCGCCCTGTTTCTCGGGGCCTTCAGTCTGAGCGCCCTGGCACAGGGGCCCGGCTTCAATATGGACGAGCGCCTCGAGCAGGCCAAAGAAGAGCTCGGGCTGACCGATGAGCAGGCCACGAAGCTCAAGGAAGCCTACGAAGGCATGATGGAAAAGATGATGGACTTCCGGAACAACCCCGGTGATGGGGATTTCCGGAGCCGCTTCCAGGGCCTGCGCGATGAGATGAACACCAAGCTGGCCGAGTTCCTCGACGAAGAGCAGATGCAGAAGCTCGAAGGTATGCTGGGCCGCGGCCGCGGCGGACGCGGCGAAGGCCGTGGCAACCCCGAGGCGCGCGACGCCCGGATGCTGCAGCGTGCGATCGAGCAGATGGACCTGACCGAGACCGAAGCGGGTATCGTGACCGAAGCCGTCGAAGCGCTGATGGCCACCAAGCGCGATCAGAACGCTGCCGTGACCGAGAAGCGTCGTGCTCTCGGCGAAGCGCTCAATGACCCCGCCAGCAACGACGACGCACTCGCCCAGCTGATGGAAGAGGTCAAGGTCGCCGACGAGGCCGCCAAACTCGCCATCGCCGTAGGCGAAGACGAACTGCGTGAGCTGCTCACCGTGCGTCAGCAGGGCGTGCTGGTCAGCATGGGGATCCTGAGCTACGGGACCAAGCCCGTCTATTGATCCTGCTCTGCCTGTGGCAGACAATACTCTCGCGGCCCCGGAGATCCTGCTGTTTTGCAGGCTGATGCCGGGGCCTGTTTTGATTGAGGAACAGATGCGCTCGATCCATCGCCAACTCGTTGTCAGCCTGTTGGTGTCATTGATCGCCCTGCTCGCGGTGCTCGAGCTGTCTTTGTACGGCTACATCCGCGGCCGCTTGGAAGGAGACTTCGACCAGTCGCTGACCAGCCGCCTCGACGGGGCAGCGCAAGGATTTCAGCGCATGGCCGAGCGCTTCGGGCTGGACCTTCGCGAGCCCCCCGGCGGGAGAGGCTTCCGCTCTCCCTTCGTCTCCTACTTTCAGATCTGGGACCACGAGGGCCAGGTGCTCGCGCGCTCGTCTTCGCTCGAGGGAGAGGATCTCGAAGTCCCCACTCTCGAGACCGGCGAGCCCCTGGCATACGACCTGCTGCTCCCCGAAGGGGTTCCGGGCCGCGCTGTGGGTCTGCAGTTCACCGTCAGCATCGATCCGAACCTCCGGCATCAACGCGAACGGGAATGGGAGCGCGATCGGGACCGTCGCCGAGGCCGGCCGCGCCCTGAGGACAGCCTCGGCATGGGGCGGCCGCGACCCCGCCCGGGAGACAGCGACTTCGTGGCCGACGCCCGCCCTCCCCGACCACGCTGGCCCGATTCGCTGAGCGGATTCGGTCCTGAACGCCCGAGGCCCGAAAACGACTCAGCCGTCATCCAGTCACGCAGCTTCTCGATGGTCCTGGCTCGCTCACGCGAGGATCTCGACTCAACAATGAGCACGATCGCGCTGGGGCTCGGGCTGTTCGGCCTGTTGCTACCTGGCGCGGCGGCCCTGTGCGTGCTGGTCTCGGTGCGTCGCGGGTTGCGGCCGTTGAGCCGGCTGACCCGCAAGGCCGAAGCGATCCGCCCCAGCCAGCTGCATCATCGCTTCGAGCTGGCTGGGCTGCCCGCAGAGCTGCAGCCGCTCGCCAGACGGCTGAATCAGCTTCTCGGGCGGCTCGAGCAGGCCTTCCAGCGCGAGAAGCGCTTCACAGCTGATGTGGCCCATGAGCTGCGCACGCCGATCGCCGAGCTGCGCTCGTTGGCGGAGGTCGGGCTCGATTGGGAGGAGGCCGATGGCAGTCCGCAGCCCTATTTCCAAGACGCCCTAGAGATCGCCACCCGCATGAACCACCTGGTCGGCACGCTCTTGCAGCTGGTGCGCAGCGAGGCGGGCAACCTGAAGCCGCAGCTCAGCGAGCTGGATCTGGTTCCCCTGCTGCATAGCACCTGGCGGCAGCCGGCGGAGCAGGCGGAGTTGCGCGGCCTCAGCTGCGACTTCGAGCTACCGGAACGGGCCATGGTCTGTTCGGACGCCACCTTGCTGGCCGCGCTGTTCGGCAATCTGTTCTCCAATGCCGCAGCCTACGCACCCGAAGGAGGGAGCATCCGCTGCCAGCTCAGCACTCGGGGCACGGACTGGTGTTTCGAGCTCTCCAACGACCGTGGAGCGCTCGAGGACGACGACCTCGCACACATCTCCGATCCTTTCTGGCGCAAGGACGCGGCGCGCACGGACGGCGCCCACTGCGGATTGGGTCTGGCACTGGTCTCCGCCCATGCACGCGTGCTCGGAGCGCGCTTCAAAGTCGAGCTGCAGGCAGAGCTGTTTGTCGCCCGCCTGCTGCTGCCAGGCAACACACGGGCAGCGCCCCGGCTCGGACCGCGCCCGCAACCTGCGGCGGTTTAGTGCATTTGGGCCCTCGACTGCGGACTTTCTCGCAGGACCACGCCGCGCTATACTCCTTCACCCAACCTGATCAGGAGCGTGCCCTTGGTCGCCGAGCTGCAGCCTGGACTGAGCTTTCCCCTTGGCGCAGAGGTTTCCGATGGCGGCGTCAACTTCGCGCTCTACGCGCCGAGGGCCCGATTGGTCGAGCTGGTGCTGTTCGATGCGCACGACAGCCGGCCCGATCAGGTGTTGCCTTTCGACCCCGCAAGGCACAGGCAAGGTGTCTACTGGTGCGCGTTCGCGCCCGGATTGCGGGCAGGACAGCGCTACGGCTTCCGCGTACACGGCGCCTGGGATCCTGCGCGTGGCCTGCGTTTCGACGCTCAGAAGCTGCTGCTCGACCCCTATGCCCGCTGCGTCAGCCTCGAACGCTACCAACGGACGGAAGCCGAGCAAAAAGGGAACAACGCCGAGCGCGCCCCTGTCGCTGTGGTGGTCGATCCGCGCGCCTATGACTGGGAAGGCGACAGGCCTTTAGGACGCTCGAGGAAAGCCGCGCTGATCTACGAGCTGCATATCGGGGGATTCACCCGCCACCCCAGCTCCGCGGTGCCGGAAGCCCTGCGGGGCACATTCCGCGGCGCCATCGAGCGCCTCTCCTGGCTGCGCGAGCTTGGAGTCACGGCCGTCCAGCTGATGCCGATCCAACAGTTCGACCCTCAAGACGCGCCCCCCGGACTGGAGAACTACTGGGGCTACAGCCCGATGGCCTACTTCGCGCCACACTCGGGATATGCGAGCGGCACAGACCCACAAGACGTCGTCAACGAGTTCCGCGAGTTCGTCAAGGCGGCGCACCGCGAGGGCATCGAGGTGATCCTCGACGTGGTCTTCAACCACACCTGCGAAGGCAACAGCAAGGGTCCCACGCTGAGCTTTCGGGGCCTGGCCAACGATGTCTACTACATCCTGCGCGATGACCGTAGCCGCTATGCGGACTTCACGGGCTGCGGAAACACGCTCAACGCCAACCACACGGTAGTCCGGCGCTTGATTCTCGATTGCTTGCGCTATTGGGTGCGGGAGATGCATGTCGACGGCTTCCGGTTCGACCTGGCTTCTGCACTGACGCGCGGAGAATCCGGCGAACCGCTGCCCAAGGCTCCCTTGATCGCCGACATCGCCTCAGACCCGCAGTTGGCAGCCTGCCGGCTGATTGCCGAGGCCTGGGACGCGGGGGGCCTCTACCAGGTGGGTCGCTTCGGAGGACCGCGCTGGGCCGAGCTGAACGGCAAATTCCGCGACGATGTGCGGCGCTTTGTGATCGGCGACAGCCACAGCGTGGCACCACTGGCGCAGCGTATCGTAGGCAGCCCCGACCTGTATGCCGCCAGCGGCCGGTCTGTGCAGCACGGCGTCAACTTCCTGACCAGCCACGATGGTTTCACCCTGCACGACCTCAGCAGCTACAGCCACAAGCACAACCTGGCCAACGGAGAGAACAACCGCGACGGCCACGACGCAAACTACAGCTGGAATTGCGGCGTGGAGGGCCCGACCGGCCATCCGCTGATCGCAATATTGCGGCTGCGCCAGACCAAGAACCTGATCAGCCTGCTGCTTCTCAGTCAGGGCACGCCCTTCTGGCTGATGGGCGATGAGCTGCAGCGCACCCAGCAGGGCAACAACAACGCCTACTGCCAGAACAATCCCGTGAGTTGGCTCGATTGGAGCCCGATGCGGCATCATGCGGGCCTGCTGCGCTTCCTGCAAGAGCTCTGGAAGCTGCGCCGCAGGCTGCGGCTGTTCGCACAGACAACGCCCTGGACTGAGGCGCCCGCGATGCTGACGTGGCACGGTGTGCGGCTGGGGCGGCCCGATTGGAGCGACGCCTCCCACAGCCTTGCCTATTCGCTGCGGCTACCCGACGGCAGCGAGCATCTGCACGTGCTGTTGAACGCCTTCTGGGAGGCGTTGGTCTTCGAGCTGCCACCGCTGCCCCCCGACCGCGCCTGGCATCGCATTGTGCACACGGGCCTGAGCGCCCCCGAGGACATCTATCCGCCTGGGAAAGCTCCGCAGATCTGGGAAGCGCAGATCGAGCTGCCCACCCGCTCGATCTGCGTGCTCTGGGAAGGCACTCGGGAGCTACCGCTGCCAGAGACCGCCATCGATCTGGAGGCCAGTGGAGTGCTCAAGGCTTTGAGCCCGGGCCCGATTCCACCCCAGGCCGGCGAGGAGTCGAGCCCGCACGCGGCACCTGCCTCCTGACGGCTCACACCACCTCGCCCGGCACCCGGCAGTCTACGATTCCCAGGAAGTCTTCGATCTGCCGCTCGAGGAAGCGCGCCTGGCAGCGATCCCGCAGCGAGCCGAGCAAGCGGACCCGACGCCCATCGGAGGTCAGCGCCCACACGCTGTATTGGTAGGCGCGCGAAGCCTTGCTGTGCTTGGTAAACACCGGAGGCACGTACAGCTGCTTGATGTTGTCCGCCTCCAGCTCTAGCTGCGCGGCCCAAGGCAAAGGACTGTGGGTGATCTTCAGATAGCGGTCGGTCACGCGCACCCGGGTCGTGTTGAAGAGCGTGCAGACCATCCCGTAGAGCGACGCCAGGCAAATCGTCGCGCTGAACAGGTAGACGAAGATCGGGGCAAACAGGTACTGGTCGACCGCCTCGCCCGCCAAGATGAGCGAGCCCTCGACGCACAGGGGGATCGCCAGTAGAAGCATGCGCTTGAGGCTGAACCAACGCACCGCGAAGGTCAGCGAGTTGCTGCGCTCGCGCAGACTGACGCCATGCAGTGACTCCTCGCGGTTGCCAGCCAGCGCCAGGCGTGGAGGGAGCGCTTCGACGATGCGGAACACGGCATCGCACTGCAAGCACTTGGCGATGCGCGTCTCGAGGCTGATGTGCTCACGACGGATCCGTCTGCGACAACCCTGGCAAGTGATCCCGGACATCAGCGAAACTCCCCGCGGATGTGGCGGTCTTCGATGCCCAGGAACTCTTCGATACGTTGCTCGACGAACCAGACATAGTCCGGTTCCACCAGCCCGGTGAGCAGAGACACCTGGCTGCCATCGTGCATGCGCGCGACCAGGCTGTAGCTCATGTTCTGGCAGTAGGTATTGGAGCCAAGACTGAGGCGCCGGTCAGCCTTGCAGAACAGCTGGTCCAGCGCGCCGACGGCGAGCTGACGCGCCGGCGCCCAGGGGAGAGGTCCAGAGCGGGTGCGCAGGCATTCAGCATCGACCCGGATCTCGGTCTGGTTGAAGACATGCATCAGGACCAGGTAGACGCCACCGAGGATGCCGAGCACAAAGGGAGTGAAGATCAGCATCCATGCGCCCAGAAAACGGCCGAGCGCGGTGCTGCCGACGACGTTCAACACCGTCCCGGCCAGGAACAGCCCAAACACGCCGCCGACCAGCAAGCGCCACCAGAGCTCCGGAGACAGCCAGGGAACGCGCAGCCGCAGCGTTCCGTCCGCCTGCTCGAGCGTGATGCCCGGCGGGCAAGGGATCTCGAGCCGGGTGCGCGCCATCGGATGCACCACGGGCAGCGGTGCGACCTGCGCGGAGAAATCGAACACCCGACCGCAAGACCGACACTGCGCCAGCACCCGGTCGATGTCGACGAAGCGGGCGGGGATGTCTGCGCGGCAGCCTGTGCATCGGAGGGCCATGATCGTCTTGCCCCGAGTTGAGATCAACGCTCCCTCAGACCGGGGTCCAGCGTTGGCACACCTCGGTCAACGGCCGGAGCTCACTCGGCTGCGGCTCCCCCCAGATCGACCCAACGCCCCCGTCCCAGCGCGGCGATACGTTCGGGCAGGCTGCGGTCGGCCTCTCCGATCCCGATGGCGTGGAACACTGCTTTGCGGAACAGGTTCAGACGCTCCAGCTCTTCGAGCAGTGCATCGTTCTGCAGGTACGGACCGAAGCCATAGCTCAGGCGCTGCGTGCGCTCGGGAATGAACTGCCGGTCGACCTTGACGGGACGCTTCAAGCCCGTCTCCGGATCGGTGATCTCGGTCTCGTAGGCCTCGCGCCAAAAACCCCCGATGGTCGTCTCGGGACTCTGGCCCTGGAAACCGTCGCGCGAGGGCTTGCCGTCGGACAACAAGAAGACCGTATCCACGCCTTCGAGCAACGCATCCCGATCGGTGTACAAGGGCGTCCCCGCGCCGACCACGCCGCCCTTACCGACGCGGAAGGCGAGGTCGAAGCCTGCCAGGATGTTGGTCTGACCACGCAGGGTGCCGTGGGGGCGTGCGGTGTTGGTCGGTCCGGGTTGGATCGCGTCCAGCGCCAGGGCGACGGCCAGCTTACGCTTCTTGTTCGCCTTGACGAAGCTCGGTGTCTCTGCCAACACCTCGGCATCGTTGCCGAACAGAATCACCGCGAAGGACACATCCTCGTCCATCGTCGCCAGTGTGTGTTTCAGATGCTCTCGAGCGGCGTCAAAGCGCGTGGAGACCCCTTCCCAATCGACCGCCAGGGGGTCGTTCCGTGCGCGGGTGTCACGGCCGCCCTCAGCGGCCTCCTGCCCGCCAAACAGCTCTTCGAGCGCGAGCTTCTCCGCGTCGCTGAGGGGATTGAGCATCGAGTCGGAGGCGTCGAGCAGGAAGGCGATCCGCGTCCCGCTTGCCTCGATGCCCATGAAGCGCACCACGGTTCCCTCAGCGCCCCGCGGCAACGGAGCCGTCGCGTCCTGCAAAGCCAAGCGCCAGCTGTCGGCGTTCTCATAGGCGCGCTCGGTGCCGAGGGCGTCGCGCAAGCCGATGCGGATCAGGCGTTCGCTGCGCTCCAATTGTTTGCGGTCCTCGAGCAGCTCGATGACCGGCTCGAGCAGAGCTTTCGCGGCAGCATGCTCGGCGGGAGTCACGACTCGGGAGGTGTCGGGCTGCAGGCGCTCTTGCGCCCAGTCGCAGGCGGCCAGGGCAGCTGCCTCGATCAGCAGGGCGCGTTCATGCTTCTTGCGCGGCTTTTCGGCCAGCAGCTCCGGCAGCCGCACCACCAGGCGGGCGTCGCCTGAGCGGCTCAAAGCCTCGATAGCCGTGGTCCGGCGGATCATACGCTTGTCTTTGAAGGCGCAGCCGAGCAGGTCTTCCTCGGCAAAACCACGCCGGGCCATCACCTGGCAGACGTTGTAGACCGCCCAGGCATCGATGGGTCCCGAGGAATCATCGTCGAGGAATTCGCTGAGCAGCTCCTGGTCTTCGGGACTCAGCTCTGCCTGAGCGGCCCGGGTACCGATCGGTGAGAACGGGCCCCGGCGAGGATCGAAGCGCCCGCGCAGACACGAAGCGACCAGGTAGCGGAAATGCGGCTCCGGCTTGAAGGGCTGGGTGTAGAGCTCCAACAAGCGCGGCAGGATGTCGTCTCCCTCCAAGCCGCACCAGCGCCGCAGGGTGTTGGCATCCCAGAGCAGCGAGGTCGACTCCCCCAGCTTGGAAAACTCTTGCCGCGCCTTCTGCTCGGCCTCTTCCTGGGCCATCGCTGCCACTGCCAGACAGAGGACCCCAAGCGCGCACTGCCAGCGCATCCGCCAGCCCCCCTTTCTCAATAGACGCCAAAGTGGCTGGCCAGTTGTGCCCGGAAGTCGTCGAACAGACTCGAAGCCATCGCGTCATACATGGTCTGGCCGGAGTAGATCGAGAACTGATCAGCCGGAGCCGCGTGGGTCTCGAAGAGATAAAAGCTGGTCTCGGCATCGCGCCCGCTGAAAGTGAGCGCAAAGTCACTCACAATCGCCGTGGACCAATGGCGGTCTTCGTCGGGCAGGTGCTCTTCGGCGTCGTTGTAGTACAGCTCGAACTCCGGACTGATCGCATAGTAGACGGTCAGATAGACGGCCGCATCCTCGCTGTCGATGGTGCTGACTTTCACCAGCCCCTGCAACATGTCCTCGAAAGCGGACGCGAGCACCTCGGTGATCAACGACTCCCGCTGCAGGTTCTTGGCTGGCGTAAATGAGGGGCTCATCGGCTCGATGTATTTGTAGTCCGGGTACACCTCCTTGAAGTCTTCCTCCAGAGATGTATCGCTCTCGAGCGCCTGTTCATAGCTGACCACCAACGAATAGCGCCGCTGCTCGCGCATGATCTTGAAGATCTGCGCGATCGCAGCGATGGCCTCTTCGCTGGCCCCTACGTTGCGGGCCTGGCTCTGATACTCCTGGCTGGCCCCTTCGATGCGCCCAACGATCGCTTCATCGATCTGCCCCATGTGCGGCGCCACGTCTGTGAGCTGCAGCCCCCAGCCGTAGGGTTTGGCATTCAGGTAGGCCACCAACTCGGCCATGGCAGCTTTGTGTTCTACGATCTCGCGAGGCTCCGGGCTGGTCCCCATCTCATTCCAACGCTGCTGGAATGAGGTCTTGGCTGCGGGAACCACCACCTCGCGCAGCGCCAGTTCGGCCCCGAAGATCTCGTTGTAGGCTTCGACTCCACGCTTCGCGTCGGTGATGTCGGAGCCATCCCAGGCTTCGTCGTCGAGATCGACACCGCTGCGCACCCAGTTGTCGCTCAGCATCGCGCGCATCTTGTCCGGCAACTCCTCCTGATGGGCGCAGTAGCCGTAGCGAACATGCCTCGCCACTTCATCACCCATGTCACCGTAGCTCATGTAGTCCCAGTCACGGGCATCGTAGGCGATGGCGGACAGATAGCTCAGCCCCATACCCGCCCCTGCGCCCAGAATCACAGCCAGCGCCAGACTTGCGAGACAGCCCATGCGGCCCGATTTCGGGGCCTCTTCATCAACGTTGGAGACCTCGCTGCCCAGGGCGTGGCCGAACAGGTCGTGCGCGCCGAGGCTCTGGAAGCTCTGGTTCTCCAGCGCCAGCAATAGCTGCACACGCGTCGCCTTGATCTCATTGAACAGCTTCTCGGCGATCGGCTTCGGCGACACCTGGAAGTTGACGTTGCCCTCTTCGAACATCAACACGAAGGCCGTGTGCTGGTAGACCCCGTTCTGCAGGTGGTGGGTGGCTCGGAAGTCCTTCAACGTCCACATCTTGTAGTATTTGAGCTCATCCCAGCCCAGCTCGAAGTAGTACAGCGGATTCAGCCCGCGGAACGGCTTGACCCGCGCGCCATTGTAGGCACGTATGTGATTGACGGAGCTGATCAGGATCAACAGGGCCAGAGCGGCCCCACCCATGAACACATACCTGAGCTCTTCGTCAGCCTCATTGAGCGCGAGCCCGATCAGACCGGCCATGCCCAACAGGAAGACGATGATCCCGAAGACGGCCCAGCCTTTGCCGGAAGTGGCCTGGTAGAAGTTGACGGAATTCGGTGCAGCCTGAATCTTCTCCAGGCTCTGCTGCAGCTCTTCAGACAGCTGGTGGGCGGGTATCTTCATCGCTCTTGTTCTCCCCTTCCAGGGCTCCCGAACCGCACTGCGTACAGTTCGCTGCCCAGGGCATCGCATCAAGGATCGCCGCGGACAACTGCCGGCCGCAGGCTCTACATCCGGGCTGAACACCGTCTTCGATGTCCTGCAAAGTCTTGTTCAGCAGTGCCTTGAAGCGCTGCAACTTCTCTAGCTTGGTCTCGCCGGGTTTGGCGTCTTGAGGCAGGACAACGTCTGCGAGGCTCGCATTCTGGCCCGCCAACAGGTTTTCGATGCGGCCACAGATGCCCTCGAGCTTTGCGAGCGTAAGCTTTTTGCGCGACATCATATCAACACCCCTTGAACTGCGGACGCCGTCGCTCCAGCACTGAGCGCAGGCCTTCGCGGGCATCTTCGGTGGAGAAGATCTCTTCGAGTCCGTCGAGCTCAAGCTGCAATCCGGCCTCCAGCCCCTGCTCGGCGCCGTCCTCGATCAACCTGCACGCCGCCAGCACGGCCAGCGGTGCCTTGCTCTTGCGGATTTTCAGCAGAGCCTTCTGCACGGCCTCGGGGAGCCCGTCGAGCGCCCCGGTCCAGACCTGCTCAAGCCGCAAGCCGGCAAAAGCCTGCGCGCGCTCAAGCCAGGCGTGCTGCTGCGGAGCCGCAGGACGCTGCTTGCCGCGGGCCGCGCAGCCTTCTGCGGCGTCGAGCAGCTTCTCGGGTGCCACCAGCTCATCGATCAGCCCGATCGCCAGCGCTTCCTCGGCCCCCACCCGACGCCCGCTCAACACGAGGTCTTTGGCGAGTCCTACGCCCACGCGCGTCCGCACGCGCTGGGTCCCCCCGAGCCCGGGATAGATGCCGATGCCTGTCTCTGGGAAGCCGAGCATCGCGCGCGGCGTGCCAACGATCCAGTCACAAGCCAGCGCCAGCTCGCTGCCGCCTCCCAGGCTGATGCCGTCCAACAGCGCGACCACGACCTTCTCCGAGGCGGCGAAGCGGCTGAGCAGCGCTTGCCCGCGCTCCGTGAAGGCCCGGATCGGCGCCAGATCACCCGCTTTCTGGTGCGCCACGAAGAAGGCAAGATCGGCACCGGAGACAAAGGCCTTGCCCGCTCCGGCCAACGCGATGATCTGTACATCGGGATCGGCGTCGACCCGGGCAAAAGCCTCTTCAAGCTGCGCGACCACCTCCGGATTCAGCGCATTCAATGCCGCCGGCCTGCGGATCGTCAGCTGCGCCAGTCCCGGCCGCGGCCGGGTCTCGAGCACGCAACAGAAGCGGAAAGCTCCGTGCTGCTCGGCCAGACAGGCCGGCAGGGCGAGCTCATAGCGCTCAGCCAGGGCAGTGATGTATGGCAACAGCGCGTCGCGGCCGTAGCGGTTCCACAGCTCAAAGGGCCCCTCGGCCCAGCGCAGACCGACCTGGGCGCCGATATCCACGTCTTCGATGCTGCCCACGCCCTCGTCCACGAGCTGCCCTGCGGCAAGCAGCACGCTCGCGAGCAACTGCAGACCCAGCTCGCGGCGAGAGGTCTCGCCTCCTTGCGGCTCCCCGGCCAACTCCCAGTTCTGTTGGCTGTCTACCTGCGCTTTGAGCAACGGATCGGGCGCATAGAAGCTGCCGAAGGCGCGCACCAGAGTGTTGGCCGCGTGCAAGGCGATCGGCACACCGGTCGCGTTCATCAGCGCGAAGGGACCCATGCCGATGCGGAAGGTCTCGCGGGCCGCTGCGTCGATCGTCGCGATGTCCGAGCTTTCGAGCAGGCGCACGCCCTCGTTGAGCCAGGGGACGAAGTAGCGGTTGACGATGAAGCCCTGCCGGTCTTCGGAATCGATGCTGGTCTTCCCCAGACGATCTTGCAGCGCGCGTGCACGGGCGACCTGTGCGGCCCCGCTGTGCTTGCCGGCGATGACCTCGACCAGGCGGTTCTTGGCGGGATGGAAGAAGTAATGCAGCCCGAGGATGCGCTCCGGATGGCGCATGCCCTCTTGCACATCGCCGACCAGAAAGGACGAGGTGTTGGTCGCCAGCAGCACCTCGGCCGGGCACTTCTTGCTCAGATCGTCGAACACCGCCCGCTTGACGCCGAGGTCTTCGAAGACAGCCTCGATCACAAGGTCGCATGCGGCCAGTTGCGAAGTGTCGACGCAGCCCCGCACGCGCCCGAGGATGGCCTCGACCTGCTCAGGCCGGAACAACCCCCGCTCGACCCCCTGCTCGAGCATGGCGCGGATCCGCTCCTTGCCACGCACGACCAGGTCTTCTTCGCGATCGACCAGGAAGACTTCGATGCCCTCGGTCGCGATCTTCTGCGCGATTCCGCTGCCCATTGTTCCCGCACCCACGACTGCCCAGGGCTTCACGCTTCACCTCCAGCTCGATGTGCCGCACATCAGGGGCGCGGACTGTACGCAATGAAGCCGCAAAGTCTACCAGATGGGCGCTTGTTTGAGAACACACGTACGGCCTGGGGTTCGCTGCTTCAAGAAGCGACGACGCCGATGAGGAACGAAGTTTGTGGCTGCTATTTCACGTCGAGGGAGTATTTCTGCAGCTTGCGGTACAGAGTGCTGCGGTCGATCTTCAGCAGCCGGGCGGCCGCCTGTTTGTCGCCAGAGGTGTAACGCAGCGTCTTCAGGATGGTGTGACGCTCGACATCATCGAGCGAGCGGATGCTGTCGTCTTCAGCGTCTTTGCGATCCTTCTGGGCCTCGAGCAGCGTCGGGGGCAGAGAGCGGCTGGTGATGATGTCGCTCTCGCCGAGCACGATGGCCCGCTCGATGACACTCTCCAGTTCGCGTACATTGCCCGGCCACGAGTAGCTGCGCAGCACATTCAGAGCGTCGTCAGAGACCCGCCAGGAAGGGTCTTCATGCGGGTAGTGCTTGCGGATGAAGTGGTAGGCCAGCAGGCCGATGTCGCCTTTGCGCTCGCACAAAGGCGGGATCTCGATCGGGATGACGTTCAAGCGGTAGTAGAGATCTGAGCGGAACTTGCCTTCGCGCATCATGTCTTCGAGGTTCTTGTTGGTCGCCGCGATCACACGCACCGAGATCTTGACCGGTAGCTCGGCCCCGACCGGACGGACCTCGCGCTCTTGCAGGGTGCGCAACAGCTTGACCTGCATGTCGAGTCCCAACTCGGCGACCTCATCGAGGAAGATCGTGCCGCCGTGGGCAGAACGGAACAGGCCCTTCTTCGCCAGCTTGGCGTCGGTAAACGCGCCCTTGTTGTGCCCGAACAGCTCGCTCTCGATCAAGGTCGGCGGGATGGCCCCGCAGTTGACCGCCACGAAAGGTTGCTCAGCGTCCGGGCCGTTGGTGTGGATCGCTCGGGCCACCAGCTCTTTGCCGGTGCCGCTCTCGCCCCGGATCAAGACATTCGAGCGCGCGCGCGCCACCTTGCGGATCAGCCGGAAGACCTCGTGCATCGGTCGCGTAGAGCCGACGATGCCACAGAACACGTGCTCATCGCTCAGAGCTTCGGGTAGCGTGTCGTCACCACTTGCGTCGAGCTCGTACAGACGCGCGATCCGGTCGAGGATCGAGCGGATCTCTTCGAGGTGGAAGGGCTTGGTCAAGTAGTCATAGGCGCCGCGACGCATCGCGTCGACAGCCGAGGGGATCGTTCCATGCCCGGTGATGATGATCACCTTTGCATCGGGATTCAACTTTCCGATGCGCTCGAGCAGCGCGAATCCGTCCATCCCGGGCATACGCCAGTCGGAGAAGATGACTGGGTAGGCGTTCATTTCGAGCGTCTGGATGGCCTCTTCAGCAGAGCCGACACCCTCGACCTCATAGCCGTAGTCGAGGATGCAGCGAACCACCGTCGCCCTGACGGCTGCATCATCGTCCACGACGAGAACACGGAGATCAGGAGCGACCATGTACCTCTCCCAGGAGGATTCTTGACGCGACCAGTATAGATGATTCTCCGCGGAAGGGCAAAAGGAATCAGTCTCCGCCGGCCCCGACATAACGCGTTGCGTTACTGCCTCGCGCCAAGCATCGCCGCGACAGACGCCTCACATGGACTTTCGATGACGCCAAACTGAGTAATGATTCCACGGATCAATCTTGCAGGAGTGACGTCGAAAGCCGGGTTCCAGACTTTGACGCCATCCGGTGCCGTCGGGGTTCCCCGGACACCACGCACCTCTGCCGCGTCGCGCTCTTCGATCGGAATCCCTCGGCCGTCGGCCAGCTTGAGATCGAAGGTCGAGCTCGGTGCGGCCACATAGAACGGAATCCCGAAGTGGTGCGCCATCACGGCGAGTCCCAGAGTCCCGATCTTGTTGGCGGTGTCGCCATTGCGGGCGATCCGATCGGCGCCGACCAGCACCATGTCGACCCGGCCGGCCGCCATCAACGCGGCAGTCATCGTGTCGCAGACCAAGGTCACGTCGGCTCCGGTCTCTTGCAGCTCCCAGGCCGTCAGCCGCGCTCCCTGCAGCAAGGGCCGAGTCTCGCCGGCATAGACAGCGAAGGCCACTGCCTCTCGACGCGCCCGATGCAGCACTCCAAGTGCCGTGCCGATGCCACCAGTCGCGAGGGCTCCCGCATGGCAATGGGTCAGCACGGCTCCGCCCGCCGGCACCAGGCGCCAACCATGCTCGCCGATCGCCTCACAGCGCGCCCGGTCTTCGGCATGGATGGCGCGCGCATGCTCGAGTAGCCGAGCAAGCACTGCCTGTCTCGGTTGGCCGGCCAGCTCCTCGGCCCGGCTACGCATGCGCTCGAGAACCTCGAACAGGTTGCGCGCCGTCGGCCGTGAGCCTGCGAGAGCCTCGACCGTCTGTTGCAGCGCCGCCTCGTGCTCGAGCCCTCGTAGCTCGCGCATCCCCACCACGACCCCGTAACCTGCTGCCACACCGATCGCGGGTGCACCGCG
This sequence comes from Planctomycetota bacterium, assembly GCA_029260765.1. Taxonomy (GTDB): domain Bacteria; phylum Planctomycetota; class J058; order JAJDCP01; family JAJDCP01; genus JAJDCP01. The sequence continues at coordinate 7,929 of JAJDCP010000012.1, read as the reverse complement.
GACCGTCAGGCTTGCGATCGCTTCGACGACGCTCGCGAGGCTCGGACACGCGATCCGCTCCCATACCTGCGGCAGCCGACGCTGGTCGACCAGGAGCAGCTGCCCCTCAACGTCTCCTTGCCAGACCACTGCATCGAGGCGCTCGTCCATCGTGTTCCCCCGCTCCAAAGCTCAGGCTCCAGCCGTACGTGCGGCCTTCAACTTCTGCACCTGCTCCTGCACCCTGCGGTTCTTCTCCTGCACGGATGCGTCGAGCCCTTGCTTGTACGCCACCACCCGCGCTCGCACTTCAGAGTCCTGCAGCCCCAGGATCTGGGCCGCAAAGATCGCCGCGTTCTTGGCACCCGCCGAACCGATGCTCATCGTGGCCACGGGGACCCCGGTCGGCATCTGCACGGTCGCGTACAGCGCGTCCATACCACTCAGCGAAGAGCCCGCCATCGGCACACCGATGACCGGCAATGGGGTCATCGCCGCCACCGTTCCCGCCAGAGCTGCAGCCATGCCGGCGGCGCAGATGATGACCTGAATGCCCCTCTCGTGCGCACGGGCCGCGTACTCATGCACGCCTTTGGGGTTGCGATGCGCGGAGAGGACATGGATCTCCCACGGGATGCCGAAGTCATCCAGGATCCCAAGCGCCGCTTTGCTGGTGTCGAAGTCTGAGTCCGAGCCGAGCAGAATTCCGATCTTGACCGGGTTCACGATGTTTCTCCTATCAAGGGTGTTGGACTGAGCGCCTTCATGGATCCGGTTCCACGAGCACAAACGCAACGATCTTCCAATAGCTTCCGAAACGCACCAGGGAATAACGCAGCGTCCGCGTCACCTGAGGCCCGCCTAGACGCAATTGCAGATAGGCAAGACTCTCGCTCTCGAAGTAGAAGTCCTCCTCTTCGAAGCGGGCCTTCTCGAAGTCACGGCTGTAGTACGCAGAGGTCGCCGCCGCTCCGTTGGCCTCGAGCTCTTCCCTGAATTGGAAGGCCAGGTTTCCCCCGTACGTGGCTCGGAGGACGTCGACATCCCCCAGCTGCCAGGCCCTCTTGTAGGTCAGCCAGGCCTGCTCGGCGGTGCGGAAGGAGGGATAGACCGTCGCCGCAGGCGCCCGGCAGCCCATCATCCCCAGCACTGCCCACATCCCCAACCACACGCCCCATCGCACCCCCATCAACCGAACAACCGCCGCTTCAGCTCACGGTAGACCGCGGAGGTCTGCTGCACGACCTCTGGGGGCAAGGGTGGAGGCGTCGAGCTACGGTCCCAATTGCTCTGCAGCAGGTAGTTCCGCACCACCTGCTTGTCCAGAGGTTGTGGAGAGCTGCCCGGTTGCCAGTGGTCGCGGTCCCAGAAACGCGAGGAATCAGGCGTCAGCACCTCATCGACCAGGATCAACGCGCCATCGACGAAGCCCCACTCAAACTTCGTGTCCGCCACCAACAACCCACGGGTCTCGGCATAGGCCGCGCCTTCGGCGTACAGCTCCAGGCTCTTCTTCTCCAGCATTTCGGCCAACTCCACCCCGACCAGGTCGTGCAGCTGGATCCGGCTCAACGGCTGGTCATGCCCCGCCGCCGCCTTGGTGGTCGGCGTGAAGCGCGGCCTCGCCAGCCTCTCCGCCTCACGCAGCCCCTGTGGCATCGGCTCGAAGCCCAGGGTGCCCGCGTTCGTATACTCCTTCCAGCCGGAGCCGGTCAGATAGCCGCGCACGACACACTCGACCGGTACCACCTCTGCCCGCTTTGCGATCACGCTGCGGCCCGCCAACTGGGCCGAGAACCGGGTCAGCTCATCCGGGAGGATATCGTCGATGAGATGGTTCGGCACGTCGAGCATGCGCATCCAGCGCGTCGAGATCTCTGTCAGCAGGCGCCCTTTTCCAGGGATCCCCGGCGACAACACGTAATCGAACGAGCTGACTCGGTCGGTCGCAACGATCAAGAGGTCCTCGTGCCAGGCATAGACATCCCGCACCTTGCCTCGGTGCAGCAGCCGCATCCCCGGCAGCTCAGAGCGTTCCAACACGGTTTCCATCGACGTTCCTCTTCAGTGGGGGTTCAGAAGGTTCCCAGGCTGTTGGCACAGCAGATGGCGGCGGCCAGCGCGTCGGCTGCGTCATGGGGCTCAGGGAGTTGCTCAAGGCGCAAGATCGCTTTGACCATCGTCTGCACCTGTTGTTTCGAGGCTCTTCCGTGACCCGAGACCGCCTGCTTGATCTGGCTGGGCGTGAACTCGTAGACCGGGAGATCGCGCTGGGCTGCCGCCAGCATGGCCACCGCCCGCCCCTCACCGATCTTCTGTGAGCTCTTGTGGTTGACCCCGAAGAAGATATTCTCCAGCGAGAGCATGTCGGGCTTGTGGCTATCAAATGCAGCACAGAGCCCCTGATAGATGCAGAGCAGGCGCCGCGGAAAGGGCTCTTTGGGATTGGTCTTGACCACCCCATGGGCGACGTGGCTGAAACGACGCCCCTGCACGCGCACGACCCCGAATCCGCACACCCGCGTGCCCGGGTCGACCCCCAGAATGGAAAAAGCGCCGTCGGGCGCGCGCCTCAGTTGGACACTCGGCTGCAGGCGGCCGCGCAGATCTTCTGCGCTGAGGCGCTTTGCGTCGATCTTCAGCGACAAGCGCCGACCCATCTCAATCCCTCTTGCGGCGTTTTCCAGTCTGGGGAGCGCCGTCTTCGGTCTCTTCGAAGAAACTCCTGCGTTCTCTGAAGATGATCTTGAGCGGCACCTCCGGAAAGTCGAGGCGTTCCTGCAACTGGTGGCAAAGGAAGCGACGGTACGACTTGTCGAAGGCCTTGGGCTTGTTGACGAAACACAGGAAGGTCGGGGGATGGACCTCGATCTGTGTCCCGTAGTAGATGCGCGGGATGAAGGTCTTCGCCCGCGGCCGCTGGATGTCGCGAGCCGCCTTGAGGGCCTGATTGACCTTCCAGGTTGGCATCCGCGTGCCGGCCTGGTCGAACAGCGAGCGCGCGGTCTTGATCGCAGCCTTGACCAGCCGCCCCTCCAGCGCCGAGGCACAGACCAACGGCGCGTGGCGCAGACCTGCCATGGTCTTGTCCAGGTATTCGCGGAAAGCGCCGGTACGCATCTTGCCTTCCACCAGATCCCACTTGTTGGCGACGATTACGCAGGGTTTGGAGTTCTCTACGATCAGCCCCCCGATGCGCCGCTCAAGTTCGCCGACCGGCAAGGTCGCGTCGAGCAGAAACACCGCCACATCACAACGCCGCACCGAAGACTCGGTGCGCGCCTGGCTGTAGAACTCGATGCTGCCTTTGACCTGCTTGGCCTTCTGCATGCCCGCCGTGTCGACCAGAACCAGGCGCTGCCCGTCGATCTCAACAGAGACGTCGACAGCATCGCGGGTCGTGCCCGGCACATCGCTGACGATGACGCGCTCGCTGCCCGTCAGCGCATTGACGAAGGTCGACTTGCCCACGTTGCGGCGGCCCACGACGGCCACGTGCATCACATCTTCTGCTTCACTCGGCTCTTCTGGCTCTGGCAGCCGCTCGGCGATCAAGTCGAGCAGGTCGGTGCGGCCAAAACCCTGCAACCCCGAAACCGGCTGCGGGTCGCCCAGACCGAGCTCTTGAAACTCGTGGATGCCTATTTCCTGGTGGAAGTTGTCCACTTTGTTGACGGCCAGCAACAGGGGTTTGCCGGTCCGCCGAAGGCGCAGAGCGATATCCCTGTCCAGTGCGGTCACTCCGTCGTGCACAGAGACAAGAAACAGGATCAGACACGCACGTTCGATGCCCGCCGAGATCTGCAACTCGATCAGCTCGTCGAGATCCTGGCAGTCGACAATGCCGATGCCGCCCGTGTCGATCAGCTCGAAACGCTTGCCGTTGTGCTCCAGCTCTGTGGAGATGCGGTCGCGCGTCACCCCAGGAGTCGGCTCGACGATGCTGATGCGCCGACGCGCGAAAGTGTTGAACAGCGTCGACTTGCCCACATTGGGGCGACCGACGATCGACACCACCGGCAGCATTGCATTCCTGCGCTGGGTGCTCAGAGATTCTGCCACGCCACCACTCCTTGCCCGCACTGAGGCGCGGTGGGCGCATGATACCCGCCCCGACACCGCGGCTCAAGGTTGGGCACGGCAAGGCAAATCAGGCTCGGCCCTTCCTCCGTCAGGGGTCGCTCCAGTAGCATGAAGACAGTTCCTGGGAGAACTTGCCATGGCAGCCGAATCGACCCTCCACCGCAAACGCATAGGTCAGATCCTTTTGGAGACCGGATTCGTCCAACAGGAGCAACTCGACCACGCCCTCTTGATCCAGCAGGAGACCGGGGCCCGGCTCGGCACCCTGCTGGTGCGGCTGCGGAACATCACTGACGCCGTCCTGCACAGCGTGCTCGAGCAGCAGCTGGGCGTACCGTTCGTCGACCTCGAGCGCGAGAACGTAGATCCCAAGCTGACGGCCGCGATCACTCGTGACGGGATCCTGCGCTTCGAGATGTTGCCCCTGCGCATCGACGAAGAAGGAAGCCTGCAGCTGGCAATGCTCGACCCCCACAACAGCGCAGCCATCGAAGAGGCCCGCAGTCGGCTCAAGGTGGAAAACGTCGTGGTCCGGCTGCTGGACGACCGGGCATTCCAGGAGTTTGTCGAGACCCATGCCCAGAACCGGCCTCTGCTGCAGCGGATCATCTCCGAGCCCGACGACAAGCACCCCGCACTGAGGGTGCGGCCCGCCGAGAGCTCGCAGATCACCCGCCCGCTGCCCCAACAGGAAGTCGATGCACTGCGCAACGGCCTTGCGAGCCGCCCTGCCATCGCGCTGATCGGCTACATCCTCCGTGAAGCGGTCTCGCGCAAGGCCAGCGACGTGCACATCGACCCGTACCCCAGCTTCACGCGGGTGCGCCTCCGGATCGATGGGGTCCTCCAGACTGTGCTGACGCCTCCCGCTCGCCTGCACGCATTCCTGGTCGCACGCATCAAAGACATGTTCGGGCTGGCCATCGAAGAGCGCCGCCAGCAAGAGGCGCACCGCAGCCTGACCGTCGATGGGAAGTCCCTGCAGGCCTCGGTTTGTTGTATCGAGAGTGGGCGAGGAGAGAAATGCACGCTGCGGCTGGACATCTCGCGCAAGCTCATCCCCTTTGAGCAGTTGTCCTTTTCCGATACGCAGCGCCAGGACCTCTACCAGGCTCTGGGCTCGATCCGTGGGCTGATCCTGGCCGTGGGGCCCAGCAGTTGCGGCAAGACGGCCACCGCGCGCAGCCTGTTGGCCCACCTCACCGACCCCTCCCTGAACGTTCTCAGCCTCGAAACCGAGCTGCTCAGCGAGATCGACGGCGTCGCCCAGATCCCGATGAGCAGCTTCAAGTTCGGTGCTCGCGCCGGGGATGCCCGCACCTCTCAGTACGCGGAGGGACTGCGCACGCTGCTGCGCCAGGACCCTGACGTGTTGTTCATCTCCGAGCTCAAGGAACCCGAAGTTGCCCAAGTGGCTCTGCAGGCCGCCTCGCGTGGAAACCTGCTGGTCAGCACCCTCAATGCGTTCGACGCCGCCGCCGCCCTGCACGAGCTTGCGGGCTTCGGAGTGGATCCGCATCGCATAGCCAACACCGTGCTGGCGGTGATCGCGCAGCGTCTGCTCCGCAAGGTGTGCCGGAAATGCAAGGTCGAGGCGCGCCCCGACCTCGAGGAGCTCGAGGCCCTGGGGCTGCGCTCCGAGGATATCGCCGAGGCCCAGCTGATGACGGGCGCGGGCTGCTCCCGCTGCCGCAAGGTGGGCTACTCCGGGATGCTACCGATTTTCGAGGTCTTGCGGGTCGGCCGCAGTCTATCCCGCTTGATTGTCGAGGGCGCTGCAGAAGAGGCCATCCTCGCTGAGGCGCGCGAACGCAACGGATTCCGCAGCATGCACGACGACGGGATCTCCAAGGCGTTGCGAGGCCTGACCAGCCTGAGCGAAGTGCGCCGCGTGGCGCCGGGCAAGGAGTAACGGCACCCGCCCCACCGACCCGTTGCAGGCTCGGTTTTGCCGCCTCGGCGGCTGACTCCCTGAGCTGGATGGTTTCGGTAGAAGTGGACGCGGGCTTCAACGCCGGATCGCCTCGATCAGACACTCAGCGATCAACCGATGGGCGCGCGGGTTGGGGTGCCCGTCGACGTAGCGACGCGGCGCCTCAGACCAGATCTTGAAGCTGCGGTCGTAGCGCATCCCGAGGGGGGCCGCGTCGCGGGTGTTGCCCTCCAACCATCGCAAGAACGCTTCCCGCGGATGGACGATGGGAACGCCCAGCTCTTGGATGGACGCGGGCACGGTCAGCGGCTTGGCTCCCCAGCTCAGGGGCACAATGAAGAGCTGGACCTGGTGGTCAAGGCACAGCTGGGCGATCTCCCGGTAGACTTCCCGCACCACCTTTTCCCCGTCCTGCTCCGGCCTGGGCAGAGAGCCGAACCAGGAGCGGCAGCCATAGGCCAGCTGCTGGACATCCTCGTAGAGCTGCCGGGGAAGCTCGACCGTCAAGGCAAAGCCCAGAAAGTCGAGCAGCCCACTTTCGCTGCCGAGATAACTGCCGACCGGCAGCCGGGTGACCAGCGGGTCGAAGACCGGGGGCTGGATTTGGAGCTGCCCGGCGCTGTCTGTGTAGAAGTACGGGACCGGCATCAGACCGTAGTTGGAGGGAGCGTAGGGCTCCTGGGCACGCCGCACCAGCCACGGAGAGTACTGCAGGAGCAGGATCTGCGGCCGGTAGGCGGGGATCAGCTCGCGGGCGCGCAGCAACATCTGGCTGAGTCCGAAGGCTCCCACCCCCGCGTTGATGGACGCCACCCCCAGGCCCTGTCCGACAAGGTAGGGGTAGCTCTCTTCGGCCCGGCAGCCATACCCGAAAGTCAGCGAGCAGCCCAGCGCCAGGACCAGGGGCGAGTCTGCTCGAGTCGGGGCCGGGTGCTGGGGAACGCGAAAGCCCCGGTCGTCGAACACGATCGCGCGCTCCACCCCGAAGGGCAGGACCAGAGCTCCCGAGGCCCCCGGCACAGGTGCAAAACCCAGGGCGGGATCGGCGCGCAGGATCGAGCCCTTGAACAGGCCGGGCTGGCGTTTGATCGCTGAGTAGGACAGCACTGTACGCACCACAGATACGCAAAAGAGCACGATGAGCAACGCAAAGAAGAGCCGCTTCTTGAGGCTGAGACGCTTCTTGCCCTCGGGTTCGGTCTGCGATGGCTGGGATTCGGTCACAGCGCCTCCTGCACGAGGGAGTGCTTCTCCAGTGCGAATCCGCGTAGTCGAGGAGTGTCGGGGGTGTTCCGGCGATAGAAGTACAACACAACGGAGTTCAGGTTTCTTCCTCGGTGTATGGTGATGGCAGTCAAGGATTCTGGCTTCAGCATCGCCGCGATGGCGTTGGGTTCAACCCAAATTGCGACGGGATGTGACGGGCCGCGCGACTGGACCTGGGAAGACGGGACCCGCGGACCGCAGTGGCAATCCCCCGGAGGCGACGCTCGACCGCAGCCCCATGCACGACCGCCCTTACGGGACGGTGCGGCCTCAGCTTCGGACAGTACCGCTGATCCGACAGGCGCGGTAGCAGCCTCGTCGCGTCGACAACCACACACAGCCTTTCGCTCAGCCCTCGCGTCGGGGGTGACTTCGGCTGGAACCGTCGCGGAGGTATTTCGATGAAGAGATTCCGAACCGCGACCCCGCTCCTCGCCCTGGCTGATCGCCTTGCCATCGCTTGTGAGGCGTCCTCCAGCCTGTCGCGGGCCGCGAAGGTTGCCGACCTCCGCTGTGGCGGTAAGCGAGAGGCTGTCTCAGGGAACACGATTCCGCCATACAGTCGCTTTGGATTGTCATGTAGGGGCGGGGTTTACACCTCGAAGACTCGGACGCTTCGCTCCGCCCTCGGGAGGGGGTAAACCCCTCCCCTACCAAGAGAAAAGTCG
>JAJDCP010000110.1 GCA_029260765.1 Planctomycetota bacterium | reverse complement strand
TACCAATCAACGGAAATTCCGAGAAGAGTGCATCAAGTGGATAGCTAAATTCCTATCCCGGTTGCAGCTACCCAAGCATACCGGGTAGGCGCGCACCCTTCTCATATCACCTGTTTTGTTTTCAATCAGCGCGCAGGTCGGCCAAGAAAGCCGTCCCGCGTCAGGGCGGCCCATTCTATACGAGGCCCTTCCCCCAACAAGGGTTTTCCAGAAAAAAAACGCCGCCACATTCCCGCCACTTCCAGGCCTCCCCAAGGGCGCGCAGACTGCAGACACTTGCCTTGGCTGCTAACATGGAAGCAGGAGGAGTGGGATGGATCTTCAACGCATGCTGGGCCTGTGCCGCAGCCAGCAGTGGGGCATCGATGATCTGGACTGGGAGGTGCCCGCGCGCAGTTTTGAGCGCGAGGACGAGATCGCTGTCGTGCAGTACTTTACCGACATGGCAGGCATCGAGCTGCTGGCAGGAGCGTTGTTTGAGGTGCAGCAGCAAAAGAGCGACGACCCGCTGCTCCGTGAGATCTTCGCGAGTTTTGTCAAAGACGAACGGCGCCACTCTCAGGTCGCCCTGCGCCTGGCCGCCCACTACAACCGCCACCACTACCGCTCGTACCGGCCCAATCCCGCACTCGTGCGTTTCCGGCCTCGCTTCGTCGAAGTGGTGCGGCAGGCGGCGCCCGGGGTTGCCAACCTCTACATCACCACCGGCGAGCTGCTGCTCGACATCGCTCTGCTACGCTCGCTGGATGACTTTGTCGATGATCCGATGAGCCGGCAGGCGATGCGGCTGATCAACAGAGATGAGTCGCGCCATATTGCGGTCGACTACCACATGGTGGCCTACTATGCATCCGACGCCTATGCCGAGCTGGAGGCGCGCCAGAATCCGCGCAACGCCTTGGACCTTGCCCGCCAGGGCTTCGCATTGACGCGCTTCATCGCGAGCGCCGCCCCCTTCTTCAGGGACGTGTTCTTCACGCCCTTGGACCGCGTCGACCCGTCGGGACACCGATTGCTGGAAGCCTTCAAACGAATACAGTTGCTCGGCCAGAAGCCGAGCATTGCACGCCATCCTTTCTCGCGTTTCCTTTCTCTGATGCAAGAGCTCTACGAGCATCCGCTGGCGGGGATCGTGCTCGGTCCGGCCATCGTGCGCTTCCTCGGACTCGACCCTCGCGTCATCGGACGCCTGTACGACGACGAGGAAGCCCGGCGCGCGGCAAGGATGAGCGTCGATGCTCTGGCCGCCGAGGCGCTGGCGGTCAAGAGCCAAGGGGCCCGCTTCTCCAAGGCCCGACGCCGTCGGCGGCCACTGAGAGAGCGAGTGGGAAGCTGGCTCGCGGCGCGCATCTGAGCCATCACTCCAGGCATCCGTACGTACCAGGCATGGACCCCGACGTCTGGAGACCCCATGCTACGCTCGACTTTGGCCCTGCTCATCAGCCTGTGCACACTCGCCAGTGCAGACGAACCTGCCGTCTGGACGGGGCGCAACGGCGCCTCGCTCTACCAGAACCCCGAAGACTGCAGCCAGCCCGGTGCCTGGCCCGTCGGGGTGCGGACCGTTCGCATGGCTGGCCTGGAATGCGAGCTGCTCTACCCAGCCGTCCGCGGCAGCCAGGCCGAGCTCGAGCCCGCGCGCTTCGACCTGCGCGCCTACCTGCCCGAAGATCAACAAACCCGCATCGCGGACGCCGACAATCCCTGGCAGGTCTCCAGCGCATTCCGTGATCTACCGCTCGATACGGAGCACGGCCCCTACCCGCTGGTCTTGTTCATCCATGGCACTTCCGGCTTCCGCACCCAGTCGCTCGCCTTCATGGAGCACTGGGCCAGCCGCGGCTTTGTGGTCGTCGCTGCGGACCATCCCGGAATCATGCTGCGCGACGCCATGCAGATGGAGTTTGGCAACCGGCAGTCGAGCGAAGCCTGTGCGCTGCTCGATGCCCTGCGCAGTCCGAGCGGCGATGTGGCGTTCCTCGAGGATCGCATCGATATGGGCCTGGTGGGGATCGCGGGCCACAGCGCCGGCGGCATGGCCTTGCATGGCTTGGGAGAAGAGGCCGGCGTGCGCGTGCTGATTCCGATGGCCGCCCGGGGCAGCGCGGGGAATGTCGAAGCGACCCTGGTGCTCGGAGCTGTGGATGATCTGGTGGTCCCCTACAGCCTGCAGGAGAAGGGCTTTGAGGCGACGCCCGGCCGTGCGTGGCTGGTGGGCATCCGCAATAGCGGCCACCTGCTGTTCACCGACCTGGTCAACATCGGGCGCGAGCGCGGGGGGCTGCTGCAGATCGCGATGGACGCGGGCGTCGAAATGCATCCAGCCTACCGTGCGATGATCGGTCTGCTCGCCACAGATGGAATGCGCGCAGGCCAGCTGACCGTCGAGGCCTGGCCGGCGATCAAGCACGCCAGCAGCGCGGTGCTCGAAGAGGTGCTGCACGGAGCGCCCAGCGCCGAAGAGCAGCTGAGCAGGTTGACCGAGCTCTATCCCGAGCAGGTCTTGGAAGTGCTGTCGCACGACGTCGATCCGGAGGAGTGACCAGGCTTCACTCAGCCAGTTCGCGCGCCTGAGACACCAAAACCAGGAAGCGCGCGCGCTCCCCATCTGCATCCTCACCGAGCCCTTCACTGGCGAGCTCTTGCACGGTGCCCCAGTTGGCTCCGCCCTTGTAGGCAGAGTCCCGCAAGATCAGGCCGAAGGCCGCCACGGCCGCAGAGAACTTGAATTCGGTAGAGGCTTCGTTCAGGCTCATCCCCGTGTCGGTCAAGGGGACCTCCAGCAGCTGGCTGGGAGCTTTGTCCGCGGGCAGCTGGTAGCGCAACTTGGCAGTCAGCAGCTCGGGACTGGGGTGGGGGGTCTCTGTCTCGGTGGGGCCGTACTTGAGCGGGTCGACCTGCTCAGGAAAGTCGACGCCGGCCGGCACGATCTCGTAGAAGGCGACCACACTGTGGCCGACGCCGAGATCGCCGGCATCCTTGCTGTCGTCGTTGAAATCTTCGTGGGCCAGGATGCGGTTCTCGTAGCCGATCAGTCGGTAGCCGTTGACGTGTGCGGGGTTGAACTCGATCTGCAGCTTGACGTCGCGAGCGATGGCCCAGAGTGTGCCGAGCATCTCGCGTCCGAGGATCTTGTGAGCCTCCTGCATGCTATCGATGTAGGCGTAGTTGCCATCGCCCGCATTCGAGAGCTGCTCGAGGGTCGCGTCTTTGTAGTTGCCCATGCCGAAACCGAGCACGCTCAGGAAGATCCCGCCATCGGCCTGCTCTTCGATCAGACGGGTCAGTGAGCCCCGGTCGGAGATGCCGACATTGAAGTCTCCGTCAGTGGCAATCAGCACACGGTTGATGCCTCCCTCGATGTAGTGCTCGCGGGCGGTCTTGTAGGCGAGCTCGATGCCTTCGCCGCCGTTGGTGGAGCCGCCGGCCTTCAGCCGGTTCAAGGCTTCGACGACCTCGCCCTGGCGCAGCCCAGAGGTCGAGGGTAGCACCAGGCCGGCATTGCCCGCGTACACCACGATCGCGATGGAGTCGCGTTCATCGAGTTGGTAGACCAGATGCCGCAAGGCCTTTTGCACCAGGGGCAGCTTGTTCGGGTTGTCCATCGAGCCAGACACATCGACCAGGAAGACCAGGTTGCTGGCGGGACGCTGCTCAGCCGGTAGCTCTTTGCCCTTCAGCGCCACGCGCACCAGCCGGTGCTGCGCCTGCCAGGGGCAACCTGCCACCTCGACGCTGACCGCGAGCGGGTGCTGCTCTTCCAAACCCGGCGCCGGGTCGGCATAACGGAAGGCGTTGACCAGCTCTTCGATGCGCACCGCATCGGGCGGAGGTCGCTGGCCGGCTTCGATGAAGCGGCGTACATTGGCATAGCTGGCACGGTCTACGTCGATGGAGAAGGTCGAGAGCGGATTCTCTGAAGCCCGCAGGAAGCGGTTCTCGTAGATCCGGTCGTACGCTTCGGTGCTCGGCCCCTCGTCAAGGCCGGCCAGCACTGCGGCCTCGGCAGCCTGGACGGCCGCAAGCCGGCCCTCCAGGTTGTCGAGCAGCTTCCCGTCCTTCTCTCTCTGGAGCGCCTCGACCAACATGACCCGCTGGTTGGGGGCCTCAGTGAGCGTTGCTTCCACCTTTGAGATCTCGAGCTTCAGCTGCTCCTGCAATCCCCGCAGTTCCTCCAGGTCCCGCAGCTCTCGGAGTTTACGCTCTTCGTCCTGCTTGATTGGGTCTTCGGGGCGGCTCTCCGGCTCGCGGGGCGCATGGGCCCACTCTTCCCCCTCCTCAGGGGGAGCCCAGCGGTACGCCAGTACGCCGCCGACGACAACGAAACACAGACTTGCGGCTATCGCGAATGTCTTCATCGGAAACCATCTCCTGGATTGTTTGGGGGAAGATGAAGACATGGCATCGATGATGCGGTGTTCGAGCGCGGCAGCTGGCGGAGTCGGTCTGGAGTAGAACCCCTGCAACACTTCCTGCTCGGCAGCGAGCGCGGCCCGCCGATCCCGACAGGCAGCACAGGCGGCCAGATGCCGCGCAAGCTCAGCGGTTTCAGCCTCTTCCAGCAGCTCCAGAACCGCATCCAACAACCGCTCTGTGGGGGGACAGCTCATGCCAGACGCTCCCTCAAGGTCTTGATCGCGCGATGCAAGCAGACCCGCACGTCACTGGGACTCAGCTCGAGTTGCTCCGCGATCTCCCGGGCGTTCCAGCCCAGCGCGTACTTGTAATGCAGCACTGCCTGGTGCTTTGCGCCCAGCCGAGCTACGGCCGCGTCAAGCTCGCCGAAGTGGGCCTCCGTCAACGGCGGGGCCGCCGCAAGCTCGATCTCGGGCAAGGGCTGGAGGCGCCGACGCGCCCGCAACTGGTCGAAGCACAAGTTCTGGGCGATCTTGTAGAGCCAGGCTCCGAACCTGCGCTGCGGATCGAAGCGCTCCAGGCTTCGGTAGGCTTTGAGTAGGGACTCTTGCACCACGTCTTCGGCTCCATTGCGGTCGCGCAGCAGCTGTTGACAGAACGCCAGCAACGGCGCGCTGTATCGGCGCACCAGCTCTGTGAACGCGTCGCGGTTGCCCGCGGCGGCGCTGAGTGCCAGGTCGTTGTCCGATGTCTGTGCCGTCATCATCACCATGTCGCCCCACATACGGCGGACAGGGGGCAGAGTGTTACAGCTATCGAGAAGTTTTTCCGGCCCGGAGCACGGCGGTCACGCCGGGCAGCTCGCGGCCCAGCACGGCCTGGGCACGATCCAGCCTCAACCTCAGGTCGAGGGGAGTCTCGGCGGAAACCTGCGCGGCCCGCACCCGCTCGACTTCCTCGGGACTGAAAGGCACATCCCACCAGCGCAGCATCGCCAACCCGAAATCGGCGCGACTGAGCGCTTCGCTGCCGGCCAGGTTGAGGAAGCCGTCGAGCCTGCGCGGCAGCAGCTCGAGCAGGGCACGCGCCAGCTCGGCGCGGGGCAGCGGCTGCCGGATGGAATCGACGAACAAGCGCAGCCGTTCGCCCCGTTGCAGGCGCTGCACAAAGGAGGCTGTCCCGCGGTCGAGCCCATCCAGCCCGTACAAAAGCGAGGTCCGTACCACCAGCGCGCCCGGGTGGGCCGCCCGCACAGCCAGCTCAGCGGCCGCCTTCGAGCGCCCGTACAGGCTGAGTGGCCGCGCAACAGCGTCGTCTGCATAGGGGGCGGCGCAGCCGTCATGAACCATGTCGCTCGAGACATGCAGCAGCCGTGCCCCGCATTCCATGGCAGCGCGCGCCACATTCCAACTTCCCTCGAGGTTGGTCCCCCAGGCCCGCGATCGCTGGCTGTTGTCCGCCGCGGCGTGGATCACGGCATCGGGGCGCAGAGCCCGCATCGCTGCCCGGACCGCGCGCTCGTCACGCACATCGAGCGATAGGGCTTCGCCAGCAGCGATGGAGGAGGCGTTGTTTCGGTACGCGGCGAACACCGCAAAGTCGGGCGCGGCCTGCCTGCACAGCTCCTGACCCAGGTAGCCGCTGGCGCCGGTGACCAACAGACGAGACATCAGGCGTCGCGGTCGAGCGCGAAGTCGACCTCGAACATCGTGTAATGAGCCTGCTGCATTTCCAAGGCACGGTAGGTCTTCTGCGCGCTCTGGTTCTGATGATGGACGTACAGACGCACGCCGCACACCGAGGGATGCTCGCGGGCCAGGCGATGCACGTGGGTATGCAGCGCCGAGTAGACTCCCTGGCGGCGGGCCTCGGGGCGCACGTAGACCGACTGGATCCACCAGAACCAGCCGTTCCGCCAGTCGCTCCACTCGTCGGTGAACATCACTTGCCCCACGGGCTGCCCCTGCTGCTCGGCCAGGAAGTAGCGGGACCGCTGGGGATCTTGCAGGCCCGCCCGCACGCCGGCGCGTAAACGCTCGAGGTCGAGGGACAGGCCCTCGGTCTCGAGGGCCAGGGCCTGGTTGAAGCCGACGATGGTCTCAAGATCCGCCAGCTCGGCGGCACGTAGGGAAAGAGACACAAGAGCCTCCTCAGGAAGCGGGCTCAATCTCGAGCGTGTCGCCCTGGCGCACGCAGCCGCGCAATTGCTGCTGCAGTCCGTCCGCTCCGAGCCGGGCGCGCAGTTGTAGCCGCAGAGCCGCTTCCTGCTCGCTGCGCACAGCCAGCACCAAGAGCCGATCGGCGTAGTCGAGCGCCAGGCTGGATGCCTGCCCGAGCCCATCGGCCAGGCTGAAGCCGAGCACCTCGGCCCCCTGAGCGCTCAGCAGCTGTGAAAGGCCTGGATCGGTCAGCGCCCCCTGCCAGCTCAACGGCCAGGCTTTGCCCAGGGTCGCCGGAGCCACAGGCTCGACGCAGACGGCTGTGCGGCCGTGCGCCGCCGCCACCTCGACCAGGCCGCGCAGCAGGCTTTCGAGCTTGTCGGCGGGAGCGAGAGCCAGGACCAGGCCAGCTTCGGCCGAGAGCACAGCCGAGCAGGCTCGCTCGTCATCGCGCGCCAGGCACTCGGCCCAGCTGTAGGGCTCTTCGGGCGGCAGCAGGCGCAGACAGGTTCTGCGGCTGTCGCCGAAGGCGCAGCTGACCACGGCTGCGCGTTGCCCGTCGGCGCCGCTGAGGCTCCAACGCTCACCTGGCCCCAGAGGCTGAGGCCGGCCTGCTGCGCGCAACGCCGCGAGCAACTGCGAGGCACGCTCAGGGGTCAGCTCTTCGCGTTGTTCACCGTAACGCAGCTCATGACTGTCATCTCGGGAGCGGATCTCGCAGCTGAGTACGTCGGCCTGGCTCAGCCGCTCAAACAGGTCTCTCAGGCTGCTGTCGCGGGTGGGGATGTCAGGCTCGACGCCGTCGCGCTCCAACCAGGTATTGACCTCCGACAGCAGCGACTCGCGCTCCGAAGCCAGATTGCGCGTCAGCCATTTCAAGGGGTCGAGCAGCCGTCCCCCCAGGCCGCGGGCGCCCGATTCTGCGCCTGGAGCCAGGGCGGCCTCGCCACCCCGCCAGGCGGACAGCAGATCGTCGACGAAAGCCAGGGGCTCTTTGGAACCCTGCGCGCTCAGTCCGGAGAGGATCGTCTCGGGGATCACGCCTTCGAGCGCTCCCAGCCAATCTGGACCGAATGAGCCCGCCTGCAGCTTTCCCAGCAGCTGTTCGACCTTCTGTTGCGCGCCGCTGTCCTTCAGATTGGCGCTCGCAGCCTGCAGGCCCTCGTCGAAGGGCAACCCCATCGACAGGAACTGCTTGACATCCCCCCAGAATGAAGATCCGAGCGTCGCCATCGCCTACTCCTCACCTGGAACGGGTGCGTCCGCGGGCGCCTCTTCTTCTTCGTCGGCTTCCTCGACCAGCGTCAGCCGGCAGATCAACTCGGGTTGCGGCTCACCCTCTTCGGGCTCGTAGATGCTCTCGCGGGTGAACGAAGAGAACCACGGCTTCTCCGGCAGCCAGCACTGCGTGGTGCGCATCCGAGGACCCGCGGGAAACTTGACCTCCCAACGGTACTCGATGCCGCCATCCTCGGTCTCGGCCCTGAACTCCTCGTACTCTTCGCCTCGACGCTTGAACCGCGAGGGGGTGTCTTCCTCGGTCGGCTCCCAGGCCGCGCACAGCCGGGCGCAGTCGAACAAGAAGTCGAGCTCTTTGTCGACGTCGAAGTAGGGCACTTTGGGATTGTTGCGGACCAGGTAGGAGCCTGGCTCGCCGAAGTCTTCTTCCTTCTTGGGCTGCTTCTCCGCTTCCTCTTCGCCCTGGGCAGCCTCTTCCTCGCCCTTGCCCCCGCCTTCAGCGGCGTCCTGCTCGCCCTGGGCAGCCTCTTCCCCTCGGGCAGCATCTTCCCCCTTGGCATCGCCATCCTCGCCCTTGCCGGCGCCGGCTTCTGCTTCGTCCTCTTCAGGCTCTGGCAACTTCAAGCTGCGGACACTCTTCAGCCCCATGCACAACACGCCGTCGTCGTTCTTGTAGCGCTTGAGCCCGAGCCTGTACGCCATACCTGCGAAGGGATGCGGCTCCTCGGACGTGCAGACCAGGTTCAGGCGCACGTCTCCGGTATCTTCAGGCTCTGCCGGCGCTTCGACCACCTCGAACTGCCAGCTGCATGCGACCGCACTGATGCGATGGTCTGCCCACTCTGTCGGCCCATCGGGAGGCCCGACAGGGACGCGGAAGGCGCCGTATTCGCGGAATGACAGCGTGCCTTGCAGCTCCCAGACGTCTTCGGCTTGCCAGTGCGGTAGGGCGAATTCGGCCATGGCTCGTCCTCAATGCCTGTGCTTGGAGGGCGCCGCCCATGCGAACGCCCACTGGTGCCAGACCCCTCTGAGGGGGCCCGCCGCTCAAAGCATGGTGTTGGGGTGATTATGCATACTTGGCGCGTAGAGAGACAACGCCCGACTTGACAAAATCGTGGGTCACATAGTAGTTGCCCATGCCGAAGTCGTCCGTTCCGTCGGCCTTCTTGCGGGCGCTGGCCATGCCTGAGACGCGGCTGAGGTAGGTGACCATGTAGACTTCGCCTTCACGCCAGCTATTGCCCTGGGCGGTGAAGGAGGTCAGCTTGTTCTTGCCCGACTCCGGCCTGCCTGCGTCGTCGAAGCGCTGCTCGAGCAGCATCGTGCGGCCCCAGAAGTTCTTCGGCTCGATCTCGCCCTTGGCGGTGATCTCGCAGGTCGTGTAGCCGAGCACGTTGGCATTGTCGATATTGAAGTAGAAGCGGTGGTTCGCCAGGACGTCTTTCTCGTCCTTGGCGTCGTCGCGCTGCTCGAACTCGCTGCGCACGTACATCGCGCAGTTGTTCCAGATCGCTGACGGACCATCGGCTGATTGGTTGGCGCGGATGTCGCCCATGCAGGGATCGCCGTCGTCGGCCATCATGCGGTAGATGTTGTCGACGAAGCTCGGCCCAGCCTGGCCCCACTTGGCGATGACCGCCTTGTTGAAGGCAGCTTTGTCCCCGTAGCCCTTGATGATCTCGTCCACAGCCTCCTGGCACTGCGCATCGGTCATCTGGATGAACTTCTTGCCCGAGTACATCATGTCGCGGTGGTACTTGTCGTAGAACGCCTTCTTCAGCGCCGCGGCAGGATCCGTCTCGGCGGGCTTCAGCAGAGTCATCAGGTTGACCCGGCGCGGCTTTTTGACGGGCGCGGGCATCGCGCCCGTGTTGGGATCGGGGTTGCCGAAGACGTAAACGATGGTCACGTACACGTTCAGCGCGGGCAGACCCCAGCCTCCCCCTTTGAATTGCCCGTAGTTGCCGGTCACTTCGGCCATCAACAGCTGCAGGTCGGCCACCGTGAAGTTCTCCCCACCGTGGGCTGCAGCCTTGCACTCGGCGAACAACATCGACGAGGGGGCCGAGTTGTGGCAGTGTCCCGCCCAGCCAGGTTGGCTGGGACGGTTGTGCCCGCGGTCTTTCTCTTCGTAGACTTTGTCCGCCGCCTTCTTGACCACCTCGGCGTGCCCCTTGGACTTGCCGTCGGCGACCGCGTCGAGACCGCCCGCTTCCCACCACTGCGCGTACTTCTCCTGGCCACTCGGCAGGAATGCGCGCCCGAACTTGGCGAACACCGAGTTGTTCTCTTTCCACGAGGTCGTCTTGTTGACCGGCCAGTAGAAGAAGTGCCAGGGGAACATCGGCGTGCCGTCTTTGTCGCGCGGGATCGCTTCGGTGTAGAAGCTGCTGGTCACATCGCAGGGTTTGGACACCTTGATGTAGAACCACTTGTGGTTGTTCTTCGCGACGTCGAAGCTCACCTCGCCGCTCCCCTTGACCACCTGGGCCGCGCCTGTCGGCTGTGCCTTGGCGTCGCGGGCCTTCGCCTTGTATGGCGTCTTGAGGTCGGGGTGGAAGACCTGAAGCTCAGCCCCCGCGGTGGCCTTGAGCGTCATGTGGCCGGCGCGCGCGTTCGGCTGCCAGATCTTGAGCACTTCGCCCGCCTTGACTTCGTTCTTGTGCTTGGTGCCCAGTTTGCCCTTGACCACGCGCCCTTTGAGCTTGACCTCGAGCCGGCCCGACTTGGGCGAACCAGTGCTGACCTTCTGGCAATCAGCTTCCTTGAGGTTGCCTTCGAGCCAACCCTTATCGAGCTTGGTCGAGCTGAAGTAGAAGTTGTACTCCTTGCCCGAGAACAGCTTGCCCCCGACACCTTCGGCATTCAGCTCGAAGGAATTCTCGAGCACGAATTTGTTGTCGCCGGGAATGTCGGTGTAGACGTGCATGTTGGCAGCGGGCGAGGTTTCGATCTCGGCCCCCAGGCTGCCGTCTGCCTTGACGTCGCACCAGGCAATCTGATACTTGACCGAGTGCACCTTGGGGTCGGAGACCTCTCCGCTTCCCGTATTCCAATCAAATCCCGGCATGGTCCGCTCTCCAGCCCTTGGAAATTCTTCTGACCCAAAGCCCCTGCTGCCTGGCTACTTGTGTTTGACCTTCTCGAGCAGCTCTTTGGCTGCCTTGAGGTTACGGAACAAGAAATACTTGGCTCCGCCGCCCACCGTGACCTCCATCGAGTAGCACTTGCCCGGCAGGACGCGGTCCCACACCAGCTTCTTGCCGCCTTCGATGTCGAGGCCTTCTTCGATCTTGACCGTCTTCGAGTAGGCCCCGCAGTCGCTGGTCAGGGTGACCGATTCGTCCTTGGGAGCCGACGGATCGGACACCAGGGAGAGGGCCACCGAGTACCAGTTCCCCTTCACTCGCAGGGTGATGCCCCGCTTTCCGGTGGGGATCTTGACCGACTTGGCCTTGTCGAGATCGAGGACGATTTCTTGTTCGCTACCCATGAAGGATCCTGCCCAGCGATGAGGGTTTCGTATTAATGGTAACGATGGAAGCCCAAAAGCCCATCCACTTCTTTGGCGGCTGCGCAGGAATCGCATCGGTGTCTGGGGGAGTCCAGATGGGACTGCCGTGCTGCGCAGGCGATCAGTTCTTCAGCACCTCGACCGGCTGGATCCATGAGCCTTTCAGGGCGGGAATCAGCCCCGCCAGCAAGCTGAAGCCCGAGCCGAGCACAAAGATCATGCCCTGGCGCTGCCAATCGACCGCCAACTCGGCCATCGAGCCGGCTCCGTCCACGCTGGCCAACAAGCGCGAGCCAAAGACCGTCAAGCCTCCTCGAGCCGCCAGCTGGCCGAGCAGCGCGCCCGCCGCCCCCACGACCAACGCCTCGAACAGGAAGATGCTCAGGATGTCGACGCGCCGCGCGCCCACGGCCCGCAAGATCCCGATCCGCCGTTGCTGCTCGAGGACGGACAGGCTCAGGCCGTAGACGATCACCGTACCGGCCAGCACAAACAACAGGACAGAGATGACGAGCGTGCCGGACTCGAGCGTGGAGCTGAGCTCTTCGGCTTGGCGGCTCTCGTCTTGCAGCCGTTCTCCCTCGCCTTGCAGGTTCTTCAGCTCGCGGTCGAGCCGTCGCACCTCATCGATCTGGGCCTCGACCTTGAAACCCATGGCATTGAGCTGCGCGTGGACCTCCAGCGTGGCGGCCAGGTCGGCAGTCTGCACGTGTACTTCGCTGAATGCCATGTCGGCCTGCGAAGAGAGCACCCGCGTCAGCAGCCCCGCCGTTTCGTCCTGAAAATCCTCATTCCATTTCTCGACGTAGATCAGCGGCACGGACAGCCCGGTGTCGGGTACTCGTGAGGAGTAGCCGACGATCTGGGTGCGCAGACCCGCGCCGCGCATGTCGATGCCTGGAAACAGGGTCAGCTCGATC
The DNA here is from genome assembly GCA_029260765.1 of Planctomycetota bacterium. Taxonomy (GTDB): domain Bacteria; phylum Planctomycetota; class J058; order JAJDCP01; family JAJDCP01; genus JAJDCP01. Next base: position 6,160 of record JAJDCP010000110.1, on the reverse strand, counting down.
GACTGGGCCAGATGCTCATGGTCGAGGGCTTGCAGGAACTCGCCCATCGCATCTTCGATGACTCCCTTGAGCAGTGGGGCGGTCACGGCGTTCAGGCCGAAGAACTTCTTCGCCTGGGTCTCGACCTTCTTGCGGTAATCGGCGTCCTTTTCCATACGGCGCGTGATCTCGCCGACCACCATCTCTGCGAAGCGCTGCCGCATCTCCGGGGTCTTGAGAGTCGTCAGATAGTCCAGCCACTTGGCGGGCAACACCACCGGCACGACCTTGGGGTGGGTGCCATCGGGAGGATCGAAAGTCGTGTGGGGAAGCAGATCGGAGGCCACCAGGTGCCCCGGCGCGATGCCGTAGACAGTGGTGGGGATCTTGAACTCATTTTGGAAGGACTCCGGCTGCATGCCCATGATGCTCATGCCGCGCCCACGGATGCCGACGGTGACTGGAAACAAGAAGGCCACCGGCGTCGCCCGCACCACGCCGGGCATCTTTCTAAGCTCTTCGAGCTCTTCATGCCCGATGCGTTCTTTGCGGTTGGCCCGCGGCCGCACGGTCAACTGCTTGACCGGCAAGGACTCCAAGAGCTCATCCTGGCGGCCCAACAGCTCTTGTTTCCGGTCCATCACCTCGCGAAAAGCTGCCAGATTGCCCTCGACCCGTGAGCGGATGCCTCCGGAGAGAGCCAGCAAGAAGGCGAGGGTGCCGGTTCCGACAGCCACTCCCAAGACCAGAAACAGTGTGCGCCCCAGCCGCGAACCGAGATTGGCCAGCGACATGCGCAGCAAGTGCGGCAGGACCATTCAGCTTTCCCCTCCGGCCGCATCGGGGGCCAGCTGTGCCTCGGTGATGCGGCCATCCTGCACCCACAACGCGCGCAGCGGCGGCAGGTTGAGCTCGCGCTCGTGCGAGACCAGCATCACAGTCACCTTGTCTTGTTTGTGCAGCTCGTAGATCAACGTCAGGATCTCATCGCCGGTCTTCGAGTCGAGATTGGCGGTCGGCTCGTCGGCGAGCAGCAGCTCGGGTTTGTTGACCAGCGCCCTGGCCAGCGCCACGCGCTGTTTCTGTCCCGCCGACAGGTTGCGGGCCCGCACCTGCAATTTATCTTGCAGACCTACCTGCTCGAGAATCTGCTGCGCGCGCGTTTTGCGGACGCGCGCCGGCACGCTGGCAAACACCAGCGGCAGCTCGACGTTTTCGACCGCGGTCCGGTCGGGTTCGAGGTAGAAGGCCTGGAACACATAGCCGATGTGGCGGTTGCGGAAACGAGACAGGGCGCCATCTCCCAACTCGGTCAGGTCGCTGCCGCCGACCTCAACCCGTCCGCTGCTCGGGTGGTCGAGGCCCGCCAACAGGTTGAGCAAGGTCGTCTTGCCCGACCCCGAGGGACCGCGCACGACCACGAATTCCCCCTGCTCGACCTGCAGGTCGACCTCGCGCAGGGCATGCACGGCGGTCGGACCCCGCCCGAAGACTCTGCCCACCGCGCTCAGCTGGATGGCCGTCATGGCCCCTCCCCGGTTTCCTCAACAGCCCTGAAGGGGCCCAAAAAAACAAGCGCCGGGGATGTCCCGGCGCAGGTGCATCTACGTGTGCGAGCTCACTCCGTTTGCCAGGACGCGCGGGTGCGTCCCTCGGAGCTCAGCTCGATCCAATGGCCGAAGCGGGTCAGCCGGGCCTTGAAGGTCTCGCCATCGCACTCCAGCTCGACGTACGGTGCGTTCGGTGCGTTGAACCAGCCGTCTTCGGGGATATCGAGCAGCTTGCGCAGCTCTGCTTCGGGATCGTCAGACTCGAGGCCATTGAACTTCATCACCGGCTTCTTGCCGTGATTCATCTCGTAGTTCTCGATCTGATAGCTCAGATCCTGCAGCTCCCACTCGTAGCGACGCATCATCCGTTGCACCTTCCACAAGGGAGGTTGCTCGGCTGTCGCCGGAACGCTGGCCAGGCGCTTGCCTTCGCGGTTCGCCGCCAGCATTGCCTGGAAGACGTCTTCGGGCAGATAGACGACCTGGAAATCGGTGGTGAAGATCAGAGCCTGGCGTCCGCCGAGCACCCATGGCTCACGGCTGGCCGCGATCAGCCACATATCCCGGAAGTCTCCCCAATAGCCGCCATCGCCCATGTACGGCCAGATGTCCGTAGGCATGCCGTACCAGTTGAAGCCCGACTGTTCGAGGTCGCCGGCATCTTCGCCCATCAGCTCGCGCTCGCCGTCCAGAACAGCCCGGAAAGCGTCTTTGAACTGCGGGTCGAAGGCACTGCGCAGACCGTCAACTGGCTGAAAGTACCCCATGTCCCGCATCGAGGTCGGGGTGATGTTGGCCAGGAAGGCCTTCCGCTCGTCGTCGCTCTTGCCGTCGAGTTTCTCCCCTTGGATCGAGAGCCACTGCTGGCAGGCACCGGTCAATGAGTAGAGTGCCTCGCGATCACTGTTCAGCGCCATCTGCGCGCTGACGTTCGACTCGACGGTGTCGAACATCGCCTGGAAGTTCATCTCGCCCTGTGCGACCAGGCTGGCCATCACTTGGGAAGGATCTTCGCTGCTGCGCGCCTCGATCAACAGTCCCTGCGGGAGCAGGGTTTCGATCTGCGCGCTGACTTCGGGAGGTTGCAGGTAGTCACGCTCGTTCATCTCGCCCATGGCCAGCTTCACGATGGCGCCCACGTTCATGAAGAACAGTTTGCTGCCGTTCGCCTCACCCGAGGGCAGCGAGGCCTGGTCGAAGGTCTCTTCGCCCGCAGCTGCCGCCAGCACGCGCTCGGCGACCGCGTCAGAGCCTGCGACGCCCAACAGGTCTTCGCGCAAGAACAGGGTCAACTCGGGAAATGCCGAGTCGGGCCGGATCAGCTCGCCGTGCTCGACTTTCTTGGTGTAGATCGGTGCGCCCTGTTCTTCGAGCCCCTTCAAGAAGGCATCGCGCAGCCGCATCACGTCTCCTTGCACCGGCACGACCGCGTACCAGAGCGCTTCGAAGTCGTTCAGCTCGAGGCCCGCATAGCCCGGATCGAGGACGCCGGCGGCGATCTGGTCGCCGACCGAGGCCAGCAGCTCATCGACGCTCAGCCCGAATTCGAGCATCGCCTGTTCGAACTCGAGCTTGAACTCTTCAGCATCGGTCTCGCGCTCGATGCCGGCCTCTATACGAGCCTGTTCGTCGGGCATGAAGGGCCGCAGGTCGGTCTGCTCCATGCGCTGCTTGTACTCTTCGACCTCGGCTTTGAGGTATTCGATCTGCTCTTCGTAGTACTGCTTGTCGTCCGGTCCGGCCTCTTCGGCCATCAGGCGGTAGTCGGCGATCTCGTTTTCGAGGTAGGGGATCTGGTACTGGGCGTACAGTTTGTCCATACGTAGCTCGGCCGAGTGGAAGAACTCGAGCAGCGCCATGTAGGTCTTCTGGTGGTCGTCACCCAGCTGTCCCGCTACGAAACCGAAGCTGTTGCCCGGCAGGCGCGAGACCAGATCAAAGCCGCCTACGGGCTTGAGGAAGACGCTGATCTCACTGAGCGGCTCGCGCAGCGTCAACTCCGCAACCACGCGGCTCTCGCTGGGAGTACCGTGCATGTTGAGCGAGAGGGCGTCCCACTTGTCCCACTCGACCATCTCCATGAACATCATGAAGTCCCGGTCGACGTAGTCGAGGTTCTCGAAGGCCTCTTGCATGACCGGCGCGTTCATCCACAGCGCGAAGTCGCCATCGGCAGCCGCAGACCAGGCCGAGAATCGATCGGAGCGGCTGAGGCTCTGCAGGTCGTCGCCCGCGAGCGTCTCTTCGAGGCGCTTCAGGGCCGTCTCGCCATAGACCACGATCAGCTGGTTGCCTGCGATCTTGAAGGTGAACTCTTCAATACTGACCGAGGTCGGTGTGACGACGATCTGATCGTCCATCTTCTGCATGAACTTCTGGAAGTCCTCACTCAGCGCTTTCGGCGAGTCGGGACCCATGGTGATCAGCCCGATCGGCTGCATCTGGTCGTCGAGGCAGAACTCGATGGACTGCACGCTGTTGAAGAAGTTCTTGAATTCGTCGAAGACCGGTCCGACTTCGCTCGCGTCCCGCGCGGGCAACAGGTCGAACATACGGTCCATCTGCTCTTGCCAGTTGTCCGGTCCCTTGGCGACCTGGGCAGGAACGTCGGCAATACGCATGTACAGGGCGGTTTCCTGCGGAGCGAACTGGCCCCACTCCTGGGCCAGCAGCGGGGTCGCCAGCAGCGATCCCAACAGCAGATAGGCGAGCGTCTTTCTCATGGTTCCTCTCGAGACTTGCGGCCACGCAAGAAAAGCGGGCCTGGGCCGAACATCAAGACATGAATCTACCAGAGGCTATTCAGACATCGCAAGCGTGTCACACGCTGTCGTCCGCCCTGCGAAGTCCGAGGTGCGACGCAGGCCAGGTCAGATTTGGCCCGAAACCTTGGAGCTGCTAGACTGATGGGCAGCTGTGCTCAGCTAGCAGAGCGATCGCGAGGGGTTACGGGTGCCGAAGCGCGTCCTGATCGATGAACAGGATTTCTTGTCCATGCCCACGTCGTTGGACAAGACCGAGCTTGTCGATGGAGAGGTTGTCGTGTCGCCTGCACCTTCGTTCCGTCATCAAGAGATTCTACGTCGTCTGGTCGTCGCCCTGAGCCTTTGGGCTGAGGGACGCAGCCCACGGCCAACTATCGGGCTGGCCCCGCTCGATATCCGCTTCGCCCCCAACCGTATCTTGCAGCCGGATCTCTTCGTGCTGTTCGCGGCCATCCCCAGCCATCACAAGGGTCCACTGGACCGCATCCCTGAACTGTGCATCGAGATTCTGTCGAGCGACCGCGTCTACGACCGCGTGACCAAACGGATTCTCTACGCCGCTGCGGGGATCGCCGAGCTTTGGATTGCCGAGCAGGAAGGGCCTTTGGAACGTTGGACGGGCGCGAGCCTCAAACACTCCGAAGAGCTCGATCGGACCGTTCAGACCGACCTCTTGCCCGGCTTTTCTCTTGACCTGCAGAGGCTCTTTGCGGGTTGACCTCAGTCTGGGCTGTGGGGTGCTCAGCACGGTTTGTCCGTGCCGTCCAGTTCCCACAGCGCTACGATGCAACCATGCAGCTGGGAATCTTCATCGCGCGCCTTCTCCTGCTCGCCGCCTGCACTCTCCCATGGCTGGCCCTGGGCATCAGTCTGGAGCCCTGGCTGGGCTCGTGGTGGTTGCTTGCGCTGCCAGGTGTGCCGCACCTCAGCGCGTTCAGCTTTCTCGCCTGGGCCAGCGTACTGGCGCGCCTGTGGCCCGGGCCGCCTCCCGGCCTGTACGTGCGCAGCCAGGACCCGTCAGGTTTCCAGCAGGCCGCCCGCGCGTTGCTGCTCGCGGACCTGGTGCAGGGAAGCCTGAGGAGCTTCGGACTGGAGCGACTGCTGGCCGTAAGCCCAGCGCTGTTCCGCCTCTACCTGCGCGCCCTCGGCGCCGAATGCCGTGGAGTGACCATCGCCCGGGACGTGGTCTTCGATCTGCCGGGAAGGCTGCGGGCGGGCACGGGTGCCTACATCGGCTCGCAGTGCCGGCTCAGCGCTCTTCTCGAGCTGCGGCCCGGGAGGCTGCTGGTCGGTGACGTGCGCATCGGCCGCGCCAGCTTCGTAGGGGCGGGCTGCACGCTCACCCCGGAAAGCCGTATCGGCGAGCGTTGTTTCCTGGGCTTCGGCAGCGTGCTCGCGGTTTCGGCCTCGCTCGCTTCGGAGGTCTGGGCCCGCGGGGTGTTGCAGCTGGCACCCGGTGCCAGTATTGGCCCGCGTACGCGGGTCGGCTACCGGGTGCTGGTCGGTGCGCACGCAGAGGTCGGCAGTGATTGTCGCGTGGGAGATGGTGTGATCATCGGACGCCGCGCCCGGCTCGGCGACCGCGTGCAACTCGGCACGGGTGTGATTGTCACACCGGGTGCCGTCGTTCCCCCGGGCGCGCGCGTAGCGGCAGGGACCCGTTTTCCGCCTGAGACTGGACAGCAGGAATCAGAATCACGCTGAGGCGTCCCGGGCACGCGCTCACTATAATGGAGTAAAATCGGGAGGTCTGTCTTGAGCATACTCGACACATTGGGTGGCAGCTGTCGCGAGCTCGACAACCAGAAGATCTACGGAGTCGTGGTCGGCACGATCACCAACAACAAGGATCCCGACAAGCTCGGC
>JAJDCP010000109.1 GCA_029260765.1 Planctomycetota bacterium | reverse complement strand
CTTCCGGCGCTCACAGAGCGCCGCTACAGAAGACGGATTCGAATCCTGTGCGCTTTCACGTAGCAGCAGGCAGTCGCAACGGATAGTAGCCCCCAAAAGCCCTCCAGGCCGTTCGCATCGAACCCATGTCAGGAGCTCTGGAGTCCGAGTCCGAGTCCGAATCCGAGTCCGAGTCCGAGTCCGAGTCCGAGTCCGAGTCCGAGTCCGAGTCCGAGCCCGAGTCCGAGCGCGAGCGCGAGCCCGAGCCCGAACTCGAATCCGAATCTGAACCCGACCGCGACCCCGACTCCGACACTGCAGGGTCTTCCCGGGCGACCGGGACATCCAGCAAGAACTCGCCGCCCTCCCCTACCCCCGGAGCGCGCGCTACACTACACTACAGACCTCATCTGCACGGGAAGGACCGGCCATGGGTGAAAGCCGACGCTGCCCCGAATGCGAGCGCGACCTGTTGCTGGAGGAGTTCCCACCCCGGCATAAACAGCCCGAGCGCCTCGACACCGGGCAGCTCTACCGGCAGTCCCGTTGCAGGCTGTGCGACGGCCTCTACAACAACCGGCGCCGCTTCTTCCGTAAGCTCGAGAAGGAAGGCGCCGCCCGCGGGTTGCGCCTGGCTCCTCGTAAGGGCAGCGCCTACCGCCAGCTCGAGCTCTTCAGCTGGGAGCCCAGCAGCGAGGCGCGCAGCTGGCTCGACGCCCAGCTGGCCGACTTCCACGCTGAGCTGCCCGCACAGCTCGATCGCTGCAGGCATGGCATCGAGTTGAACCGCCCCCGGCTGCTTGAGCCTGGCAGCCGCCAGCTGCTGTTGTTCTCCCTCGAGCCATCCGACGATGCTTGAGCCACCTCAGCCCGCGGCGACCGGCCGCTACGCCTCGCTGCTGCCATGGGCGCTCCTGGTCATGGGACTGCTGGTCCTCGGCGAGTTCATCGCTGCCGACTCGGCACGGCTGCTCAAATTCGCCGTTGTCGGGGGATTGAGCGGCCTGCTGCTGGTGGCCCTGTTCCAGAACTTCGAGCGCTACAAGACTTTGATCCCGGTGCTGCTGGCCCTGCTGATCTCGCAGACCGGCTTCGCCTATGCCTGGCGCACGGGATACTTCACCTCTGTCAACGAGCTCTTGACGCTGGCGATTCTGGGACTATGGATCGGACGCCGGATGCTGCTCAAGCAGCCGCTCTTCCCGACCCGCTATTTTTCCCGGCCGCTGCACCTGTTTGTCGCCTTGGCGGCCGCGGGCGTGGTGACGGCCTTTTTCTGGTTCAAGGTTGCGCGTGTCAACATCCTGGTCGAGCTCAAGGCATATCTCCTGTATGCGTTCTATCTCTTCCTGATCCCCGATTGCATCCGCGATCAACGCAGCCTGCAGCGGACGCTGGGGCTGACGCTGTTGTTCTCTCTGATCCCCCTGGTGACCGCGTTGGTCGGCGGCATGGAGCTCAGCGACCTGGCAGAAGAGCGCCTCTCGGTCGATAGCTGGGGCGCACTGAACGTGTTCGTCGGCTACCAGCTGCCGCTGGTGTTCGTTGCCCTGGGGTTGATGTTCACGCAGGGCTTCGCGCGCTGGCGCGTCCCGCTGATCCTGTTCTGCGGCATGTGCTGCGCCGCGCTCGTGCTGTCCAAAACGCGCACCGGCTGGATCGCACTGGCGGGCGGCTTCGTAGTGTTTGCATTGCTGGCGCAGCGCAAGGCACTGCTGAGTCTGGGCGCCCTGATTCTGGCGATGGCCATGCTGCTCTCGCCGCTCGGAGAGTCCCTCGAGCGCATGTTCGAGAACCGCCTGGTCGCCGAGACCTTGACGCCCGACAGCTCCCTGCAGCACCGTTTCGTGCGCATGGAGATCGCTTGGGCAACCGCGGCCGCCTACCCACTGACAGGAACGGGTTGGGGTGGATTCCTGACACTACGGATCGACGGTTCACTGTCCGAGCTGTCAACGCCCCTGCTGCCCCGTTGGCACAACACCTACCTCGAGGTGCTGTCGCAGCTCGGTTTTCCCGGCCTCATCGCCTTCCTGTTGTTCTGGTGGCGCATCCTGTCGGTCGAAGGGCGACGCCTCCGGCGTGTCTATTTTCCCGCTGAACGTGCGCTGGGGGTGGGACTGTTCGTCTCGCTCTTCTGCTGTCTGGTCTACGCGGCGGGCGAGCAGCAGTTCTACAAGATTGAAACCGCATCCCACTCCTATTTCCTGGCGGGTCTGTTGCTGGCCGCGGGCCGGATGCAGTTCCAACGCACCGCCGAGCTACACCGTAGATTGCGGCAGCGAGCCATGACGCACACCGGCAGGCCTGATTCCTGGCGGCTGCGGAGGAAGCTGGCCCCGTAACAATCGCGTAATCTTCGCCGGGTATAAAGTTGATGGTCTGGAAAGTGCTGGGGGCGGCGTGTCAACCAGCACTTGGCAGCCACCTGCCTGCGGAAGTCGCGGAGCCCGCCCAGGCGGCCCGAGCAACAACGGCACGCGATGTGCCAGCAGCGTGCAGAGTGCACGCCTGCGGAGACAAGCATGAGCCAGAACGGTCTGATTCTCGCTGAGGTCCTGAGAGACCGTGGCCTGATCACCGAGGAAGACCTGACCTCGCTGGTCCAGGAGCGGAAGGAGCAGGAGAGCCTGCAAGCTGCGCTCTTGCGGCTCGGCTTTGTCGGTAAACAGACTCTGCTCGAGGCACTCTCGCAGGCGACGGGCATGGCCCTGGCCGACGCCACCAACATCGAGGCGAGCGCGGAGCTGCTCAAGAAGGTGCCCGTCCAATTCATCCACCGCGCGCGGGTGCTTCCGCTGCGCCGCGACGGCCAGGCCGTGGTGGTCGCGGTCAGCGATCCGTTCGATGTACACGCCATCGACGAGCTGCGGCTGCTGCTCGGCTGCCAGATCGAGCCCGTGCTGGTGGCTGAAAAAGACCTCGAAGACGCTCTGCGCCACGCGTTCGGCGTCGGGGCCGCGACCGTCGAGCAGATGGTCGACGACGATGATGACGGCCTGACGGTCGTCGCGGCTGCCGACGAATCAGGCAGCACCGATCTGGCAGAGGAAGCGGGCCTGATCCGGTTCGTGCGCCAGATCTTGGTCGAGGCGGTGCGCGACCGCGCTTCAGACATCCACTTCGAGCCGATGGAAGGCGACTTCCGGGTACGCTACCGCGTCGACGGCGTGCTGCACACCACGCGGACTCCGCCGCAGATCAAACAGTTTCAGGCGGCCATCGTGTCGCGCCTGAAGATCATGTCCCAGCTCGACATCGCCGAGAAGCGCAAGCCCCAGGACGGGCGCCTGCTGGTGCGGGCCGAAGGCCGCGACGTCGATGTGCGCGTCTCGGTGATTCCTACCGTACACGGCGAGGCCGTTGTGCTGCGTCTGCTCGACCGCGAGGCGGTGAGCCTCGACCTGCGCACGCTCGGCATTCCTGATGACATCTCGAGCTCTTTCCGCGAGCTGATCCTGCAACCCCACGGCATCGTGCTGGTGACGGGTCCGACAGGCAGCGGCAAGACCACCACTTTGTACGGCGCGCTGCAGGAGATCAACACCGAGGGCACCAAGATCGTCACGGTCGAGGACCCCGTCGAGTACAAACTGCACGGCATCGCCCAGATCCAGGTGCGCCCGAAGGTCGGGCTGACGTTCGCCGCGGGCTTGCGCTCGATTCTGCGCCACGACCCCGACGTGATCCTGATCGGCGAAATCCGCGATGTAGAGACGGCCAAGATCGCGATCCAGGCCGCTTTGACCGGGCACCTGGTGTTCAGCACCCTGCACACCAACGACGCCCCCAGCGCCGCCACCCGCTTGGTGGAGATGGGCATCGAGCCGTACCTGGTCGCGTCTACGGTCGAGGGCATGCTGGCACAGCGCCTGGTGCGCCGCATCTGCCCCCACTGCAAGATCTACACCCAGATCGTCGACCCGCTGCTGCTCGAACGGGTCGGTCTGGGGGACATGAAACAAGTCGCCGTGGGCAGCGGCTGCGAGACCTGCCGCCAGACCGGCTTCAAGGGCCGCCAGGGCGTCTTCGAATGGATCGTGCTCGACGCCGCCCTGCGGCAGATGATCCTCGACAACCAGCCATCGAGCCTGATCAAACGTAGCCTGATTGACGGGGGCTTGATCACCTTGCGTGAGAGAGCTCTGGAGCTCGTGCGGCAGGGAGTGACGACTCTCGAAGAAGTCACCCGCGTCTGTAAAGTGGACCGCTGAGAGAGGCGAGGAAACACCGTGGCCGAGTTCAAATTCAAAGCACGCAATGCCGCAGGAGGCGAAGAGCAAGGCCTGCTCACCGCTGAATCGCGCAAGGCCATCGCCGAGATCCTCGACCGCCGCGGCTGGTTCCCGATCAGCATCGAGAGCGCCGACGGGGCGAGCGCTGCTGGTGGCGTCTCGAGCGACCGCTGGTCGCGCCGCGAGCGCACCAGCTTCTTCCGTCAGCTGTCCGACCTGCTTTCCGCCGGAGTTCCTCTGGAAAAGGGCCTGCAGTCCATCGCCGGCCAGCTCGAAGATCGCCCTTCGGGACACGTCGCCAAATCGATCCTCGGCGAGGTTCAGGGCGGCAGCGCCCTGCACGATGCGATGCGCGCGTTTCCCAAGATCTTCGATACCTCCGCGATCGAGCTGGTGCGCGCGGGGGAAGCCGGCGGATTCCTCGATCTGGCCCTGACGCGGGTGGCCGATTTCGCAGAAGAAGAGGCCGCCCTGCGCAGCAAGATCGTGACTTCGCTGGCCTATCCGATGATCGTGCTGTGTCTGGGCACGCTGGCCGTGGCCTTCTTGCTGGTCTACTTCGTACCCCAGTTCGGGGAGATCTACAAAGATATGGGCGGAGAGCTGCCGGCGATCACCCAGGTGCTGGTCGGCTTCTCGAACTTCCTGCGGGGCAACCTGCTCTACATCGTCGCGGTCGTAGGTGTGGTCGGAGTCTTCCTGGGCATGCGCCTGCAGACCCCTGAGGGTCGCGTGGCCTTCGACTACCTCAAGCTGCGCATTCCGATCCTCAAGACGCTCGTCGCCAAGACCGCCATCGCTCGTTTTGCGCGCAGCCTCGGCCTGCTGCTGCAGAGTGGTGTGCCGATCCTCAAGGCGCTGGAGATCGCGGTTAAAGGCTGCGGAAACCTGCACTTCGAGCAACGCCTCGAGCCGGTGGCCGAACGGGTGGGTGAGGGAATCTCGGTCGCACGCGCCCTCGGCCAGACCGGGCTGATCCCTCGTCACGCCGTCGACATGACCGCGACCGGCGAAGAGAGCGGCACCCTCGACAAGGTATTGATCCGGATCTCCCAGGCCTTTGAGCGCGAGGTCAACGAGTCGCTGCAGCTGCTCGTGACCAGTCTCGAGATCCTGGCACTCGTTTTCGTCGGAAGCGTCGTTGGCTTCGTGGTCGTCGCCATGCTGCTGCCGGTCTTCACTCTCAACACGCTCGTGCACTAAAAATTCCAAAGGAGCACCGCAATGAGAACCTCACGACCCACACGCGGCTTCACCCTGATCGAGCTGATCATGGTCGTCGTCATCCTCGGCGTCCTGGCGGCCCTGGTCGTGCCGAACTTCACCGGCCGGACCCAGGAAGCCAAGGTCACCGCCGCGGGCACGCAGCTGACCTCGTTCGACGTCGCATTGCAGATGTACGAAGGCGAGAACGGCGTCTACCCGACCACGGCGCAAGGCCTCAAGGCGCTCGTCGAGAAGCCGACCACCAGCCCGGTGCCCGATCAGTGGAAGCGGCCGTACATGAAGAACGGGATCCCTTCCGACCCCTTCGGGACTGAATACAAGTACGTCAGCCCCGGCAAGCACAACTCCGACAGCTACGACCTGTCCTCGGCAGGACCGGATGCCCAGCACGGAACCGACGACGACATCACCAACTGGGGAGCCGAATAGACCCGTGCATACTGCTCCCCGCCAGAGAGGCTTCAGTCTGCTAGAGCTCGTGTTGGTCATCGCCATCCTGGCGGTGCTGGCGGGCCTGGTCATCCCTGCGCTCGCGGGCCGCTCTGAGAGGGCCCATCTGGAGAGCAACGGGTTGCGGTTGCAGGCGCTGGCGCGGTTGGCCTCCAGCTACGCCATCAAAAACGGGCGCAGCGTGCGGCTCGAGCTGTACGTCGAGCCCAGCGAAGTCCGTTTCGGCATGGCGGAGGGCAGCTATCCGCTGGCCGAGGACTTCGAGAACATACCGATCCACTGGGCTCGTCCGTTCGTGCTCGATGGACGCACGAGCTTCAACGAGACGGTCTACTACGGCGAAGAAGCCTGCAACTGCCTCGAAGCAAACCATGTGCACTTCTATGCCGACGGCAGCGCGGACCCCTGCGAGATGCGCCTGAGCAGCCCTGAAGGCGAGACTCTGGCGATCCGGGTCGCACGCACCACCTCGCGCCTCAAACTGCTGCGTCTGTGGCAGGAGGCTTCGGAATGACGCGCGGAGCGGCATTGGTGGAGGCCCTGGTGGCCCTGGTCATCGTAGTCGTACTGGCCGCCTCGGCTGGCTCCGCGGCAGTGGTCAGTTTGCGGGCGGACAGCATCGCCGCGCGCCAGAGCCGCGCCTCGGTGTTGCTCGAACAGCTGCTCGAGCGCGTGGCCTGCGGAGAGCTGCAGGTCGAGAGCGACGACGGCGAGTTCGACGAGCTGGCCGGCTATAGCTGGACCCTCGAAGTCGACTCGACCGACCAGATCGACCTCGATGCCGTCACCGCCACCGTCTACTGGGGCAATGACGACGAGCCCGAAACGCTATCGGCCACCCGTTGGTTGTATCGGGGGTTGCGATGAACCGGCGCGGATTCACTCTGCTCGAATTGTTGATCGCGGGTTTGTTGTTCGCCCTGGTGGGCGCGGGAGCGTTTTCGACCTTTTCGCTGATCCGTGACGCCCAGCGCCGCACGGAGGCGCGACAGGAGAAGCGGCGCTCGTTGCGCATCGGACTGCATATGATCTGCCGCGAGCTGCGCAGCGCCCTGGTCAGCGGCGGCATCTACGACGCCGGACTGACCGGCGAAAACGAAGAGCTCGATGGCCGCAGCATCTCGGAGCTGCGCTTCATCAGCCAGACCAACAGCGCCTTCCGGGCCGGCCCTGGCGAGAGCGACCTGCTCAGCCTGAGCTACCGGCTCTACACCGAGGCCGACGGCGAGTCCGAGTTCGGGCTGTACCGCCAGGCCGACAGCGTGCTGGACCGTGTCCGCTCGCTGGGAACCGATCTTCCGTACGACGAGCAGAGCGAAGCCAATGGTTGGGAGTTGCTGTTGCCCGGAGTCGTGGGCTTCGTGGTCGAGTATTTCGACGGCGAGGCCTGGCAGGAAGTCTGGGACACGCAGACCTCCGAGGGCCTGCCTCTGGCCGTGCGGGTGAGCATTGAGCTGGCAGCCGCTGACGAAGAAGAGGAGCTCGAGATCGCCCGCGGCCAGCGGGACCCCGAGGTCTGGTCGGCGGTGGTGCATCTACGCCAGGCCGAGGTTGTCGAAGACCTGGCCGTCGAGCCCGAGCAACTGCAAGAGGAAGAGACGGAAGGCCAGGGCGGCGGAGCTGGAGCCGGAGGCGCCGGCCCCGGCACAGGTGGAGGTGGCGGACGATGAGAGGTCGACGCGGCATCATCCTGATCGTGTGTCTGTGGGTCTCGGTGCTGGTGACCGCCTCGGTGCTGGCGCTGGCCCTGATGGCCCGCAGTGAGAGCGCCATCGCGCGCCGCGACCTCGACAGGATGCGGGCCAGGCAGGCCGCCTTGAGCGGCATCGACGCCGCCATCGCCTTGTTGGCGGTCGATGAGCGGCCCGGCGACAGCGCAGAAGACGAGTGGTGGAATGCCGACGGCTGGCTCAAGGAGATGGAGGTCGCAGACGGGGTTTTCTTCTCTGTGGTCGCGCCACTCGACGAGGAAGAGCGTACCGATGCCGAACCCCTGCGCTATGGCCTGGTCGACGAGTCGGGCAAGCTCGACCTCAACCTGCAGATGATCGACGCCCGGGGGGAAACCGTCTTCGCCTTCTCGCTGTTGCCGCCCTTCGACCAGGACCCGACCATCATCGATGCCTATGCCGACTGGGTGGATGAAGATGGAGACCTGAGCGGCGTCTCCGGCGCCGAAGAGAGCCACTACGCCGGCCTTGCATCTGGCTACCACTGCAAGAACGCGGCGCTGGAGAGTTTCGACGAGCTGTTGCGCATCCACGGTTTCGATGCCCACATCCTGTACGGTGAGGATTGGAACGCCAACTTCGTGCTGGAGACCAACGAGAGCGACGGCGAAGACCGTCTGCCCCTCGACGACACCGACGCAGAGCTCGACTTCGGGTTGCAGACCTGGTGCACGATCTACAACGACGAGCCCAACACCACGTTGGCCGGCGAAGCCCGCTTGTCGCTGCAGTCCTCGCAGCAGGAAATCCAGACGCGCCTGGCCGCGAAGGGCCTCAACGCGGGCTTGATGGCCGCCGCCCTGGAGCACGCGGACCGGAACGCCAACCAGCCGATCACTGAGCTTGCTCAGGTCGATGGCATGACCAGCGCCGACCTCGACATCCTCTGGAATGAGCTGACGCATGTGAGCGACGCGCGGCTCGGCGCGCGCATCAACCTCAACACCGCGCCGCGGGCAGTGCTCGAGGCGGCGCTCGGGGGTATTCTGCAGCCCGAAGAGCTCGAAGCCTTGCTGGCGCGGCGCTTCCAGGGCGACCTCGGCGCGGGCCCCGGCTGGTTGCTCGAGGTGGTCGACTTCAGTACCGGCGCGCCAGCGGACGAGACTGCGGCCCAGAACGAGGAAGCCACGCAGGGACCTGCCTCACCATTCAACAAACTGACGCGGGTGATGGAACTGTGCACTGTGCGCTCGACGGTCTTTGGCGTCGATTGCGTGGGAAGCACCGCGTCGGGCGTGTTCGTACGCCTCTATGCGGTGCTCGACCGCAGCTATGACCCGCCCAAGCTCCGTGCCCTCTATGACTGGACCCACCGCGGCAACCCGTTGCCGGCGGACGACGAAGAACAGGCTCCCTGAACTGGAGAATGCGATGCCCTCCAAACGTCCGACTCTGCGGCAACGCCTGACGCGGCGCCTTACAGCGCTCAGCGGCAAGCGTACCATCGTAGAGATCCTCCCTGGCGGCGTGGCTGCGACCTGTCTGAAGGTCGACCGCGGCAAGGTGCAGGTGGTCTCGCACGCACACAGCGCCGCCCCGGAGGACGCGCTGCGGCGCGGCGGTGTGCACGCAGTGCGTGCCGCGCTCGCCAGTCAGGCTCTGCCCCACGGGCAAGAGGTCGCAGTATCGCTGCCACGGCACCTGGCCATCGTCAAGTGGCTGACTCTGCCGAGCGCTCCCGACGCTGAGCTGCGCGAGATGGTGATCTTCCAGGCTGAGAAGCGCATCCCCTTCGCGCTCAAGCGCGTGGCCCTCGCCTACCAGAAGTGCGGCCCGACACACGACGGACAGCAGCGAGTGATCCTGCTCGCGGTAGAGAACAGCGTCGTCGAGGCGCACGAGCAGGCCTTGCAAGAAGCGGGTCTGCAGCCTCGCTGTCTGACGGTATCCAGTCTCGCTGCCGCGCGCGCGGCCATCGACTGGGATACCGGGCTCAGCGATGCCAGCACCATGCTGGTGCGCCTGGCCCGACGCACCGTCGAGATCGATCTGATCGAGCAACGCCAGCACCGCTTCGGCCGTGCCGCGGCGTTGTCGGAAGTGGAAACAGACCGCGAGGCCTGGCTGCAGCGCGTCGTCGCCGAGATCAAGCGCACCGAGACGGCCTACCGTTCTCAGGGAGGGGCGGTCTGTAGCGAATTGATCGCCTACGGCCCATTGGCCGACGAGCAGCAGCTGCTGGCCCGGCTCGGGGAGCTGCTGGGCAAGCGCTGCCGCCCCTTCCAGGCCCGCAGCCTCGAGCAGGCCTCCAGCCAATTGCCGGTCCCCCTGGGCCTGTTTCAGCCGGGCTGCGCCGACCTCTTGACGGGTATGCGTCCGCAGGCGAAACGCTCCCGTATGCCTTGGTTGGCAGTGCTGGCAGCAGTCCTGCTCCTGGCCCTGGGTTTCAATTTCTACCGTGAGTTGCAGGCGATCGAAGCCGAGGTTGCCCAGCTGGAGGGCCAGTACAGCCTGGTGTCTGCGGGCGCAAAGCGCTACCGCGAGGCCGACCGCGCCATCGACAGCGTGCAAGAGTGGAACGCCGGGCGGGCGACCACCACCGAGATCATGCACGCGCTGGCGTCACGCCTGCCGAACAAGGTCTTCGTACGCCACTTGAGCTACGTCGATGGGGCCAGGTTGAGCCTCGATGCGACGTCTACCGACCCTGACACCCCCAACGAGGTGCCTGGCCTGTTGACTGCCGACCCTCGCATTCTCGCGGCTCGAACGGAAAACCAGGCGACCAACGAGCGCGATGGCAAGGCACTCTACGACTTCAACCTCGAGCTGGAGCTGCGCTGATGGGTGATCGCGAAAAGAAACTGGCGGCACTGACCGCCCTGATCGTGGTGCTGGGGCTGGTCGTGGACCGGGTCTACGCGCCCCTCCGCGAGCGCTGGACAGCCGCTCACGATACCCGCGAGCAGCTCAGGGCCGCCGTGGAGCAGAACGAGATCTTGAGCGAGCGGGCGCCGGAAAAGGCCGCGGAACGCGACGCCATCTATGCCGCCCTCCCGGACGCGGACGATCTGGCCCTCGACCCCGAATTGCGCGCCCTGTTGCAGGCCCGCGCCCGCAACGCAGGCCTGCAGATCCAGAGCATCGGCCGTCAAGGACGGCGCCAATTGGGCGAGCGTGGGCTGGTCGAGATCTGGCTGCCGGTCGAGTTGCGCACGGTGCCCTACCCGAACCTGGTCCATTTCCTGCGCGCTCTGCGCGAGGCCGACGGCCTGGTAAAGGTCAGCTCGTTGAATCTACGCATGGAGCCCAACGGCAAGCTCAGCGCCAGCCTGCGGCTCTCGGCCCTCGCCCGAGTCGAACCCGAAGCGGAGGACGTCAAATGAACAGTGCTTCCCCTGATGTTCCTCATCCGCTGCGTTCGCGCTGGCTGCTTCCCGTCCTGCTGGGCGCGGCACTGCTCGGCCTGCTCGGGTTTGCACAGGTGGCGCTGGGACAACGCCCGACGCCACCGCAACCGGCGGCTCTCGAAGATGTGCTGCTCGCCCAGGCCAGCGACGGCAGGGTGCTGTGGACGCCGGCCGAGTTGGTCGGCGTCGCTCCCCCGGACAGTTTCTACACCTGCATTCTCGAGCGGAACCTGTTCGAGTTGCCGCGTCCCAAGCCGGTCCGCCCTGTCACACCGCCGCCGACGACGACCGATGTGGTGGTGCCCGTGCCTCCCCCCGTGGACCCCGGGCCGCCTCCCATACCGCGCACAACCCTGCTATTGACGGGCATCTACAGCGACACCTCCGGTGTCGTCAGTGAGACGACAGGCCTGATCGCGCTGCTCGAGGACCGCGGCGCCCAGCGCGCCTACGAGCTCACCAACGCACAGGTGATCGGCCCCGACACGGTCGTGTGCGTGGGCTTCGGCAAGCTTGAATTGCGGGGCGAAGACGGCCTGCGCAGCATCGCCCCGGGCGAGGACCTCAGCCTGGTCACCTCGGCGCTTCCGAGCGCCGCAGGCGAGCTCTCGGTCGCCAGCTCAAAAAATCCGCTGGTCGCCAAATACGACAAAGACGGCGACGGCAAAGTCACCTTGGAAGAATACGGCGGAAGCCGCGGGATGTTTCAGCGCCTCGACAAGAACGGCGATGGAATCCTGAATGAAGAGGACGGTTCATGACACGCGCGACACGCACGCTGGCTGCCCTGATCCTGGCCTGTGGCCTGGCCTGGGCTCAAGAGCCCCAGCAGCAGATCGTCTTCAACTTCCGCGATGCCTCTCTCGATCAAGTGCTGCAGTATCTGAGCCGGGCGACGGGTTTGACCTTCCGTACCGAGGTCGAGGTCGAGGGAACCATCACCGCCGTGCAGGCGACGCCGATGAGCCAGGAACAGGCGCTCGAGTTCCTCGGCTCCTGGCTGGCCGAGCGGGGCCGGACGCTGGTGCGGATCGGCACTATCGTCAAGATCATCGATGCCGCCGAAGCGCCACGCTCGGCAGTGCCGGTGATCTTCGGGGGCGAACCCGAGAACATCAAAGAGAATGAGCTCTACGTCACCCAGGTCATCCCGCTGAAGTACATCGACGCCGAGACCGCGCGCAACAACTTCGCGCCGCTGGTCAGTCCCCAAGCCGGCAGCCTGCTGTCTGACGCGACCAGCAACACCCTGATCATCACCGACACCAGCGCCAACATCCGACGCATCGCGACGATTCTGGCTGCCCTCGACAAACAGGTCGCCACGGTCACGCAGGTCAAAGTCTTCCAACTGATCAATTCAGACGCCGCGGCTCTCAAAGAGACCCTCGAGGAGCTGTTCGAAAGTTCAGGCAGTGCGGCACAGAGCAGCGATCCACGCCAGCAGATGATGCAGATGTTCATGCGGCGTGGCGGCAGAGGCGGACGTGGTGGCGACGGCGGTGGAGACGCAGGCGGAGAGGCCGGCGGCGGTAGCGGCGGCTTCAGCCAGGACATCAAGTTCAGCGTCGAAGAGCGCACCAACTCATTGATCGTCTCCGGCTCCGATGACCAGATCGCGCTGGTGGAAAGCCTGGTCGCTGACCTCGATGCCGTCGAGACCGACAACGAGAACATCTTCGTCTACCGCTTGGTCAACGCCGACGCGGCCACCGTCGCCGACCTGTTGACCTCGGTGCTCGACGACAGCGGCACCGCGTCGAACGCAGCCGGTGGCAATGACAACAACCAGGGGGGCGGCCGCAATACCGGTGGGGGCGGGCGCTTCCAACAGTTCATGCAGGCGGTGCAGACCGAGACCTCCGCGACCGGTTTGTCAGGCAACATCGTCGTGACTCCCGACGAAGAGGCCAACGCCCTGGTGATCCGTACCTCGCCGCGCAACTGGGAGCGGCTCGAACCGATTCTCAAGAAGCTCGACGCGCCCAAGGCCCAGGTGATGATCGAGTGCCTGATCGCTGAAGTGATCATCACCGACGGCTTCGAGTTCGGCATCGAGTGGTCGATCCTCGATGATCTGCACATCGGGGAGAAGCTGGTCGATTGGCAGGTCGGCTCCGATTACGGTCTGAGCGCACAGCCCAACGGCACCACCTACCAGCTCAGCTCAGCCAACTACAACATGTTGGTCCGCACGCTACAGACCGACGGCCGGCTCAATGTCCTGTCAACGCCGAAGATCCTGGCCCTCGACAATCAAGAAGCTCATATCAGCGTCGGCCAGGAGGTGCCCTTCATCCGCAACTCGCGCATCACCCAGGACGGGGATGTGCTCAACACGGTCGAGTACGAGGACATCGGGATCATTTTGAATGTCACCCCTCACGTCAACGACCTGGGCTTCGTGCGCCTGGAAGTGGCTCCCGAGATCTCCGTCGTCGCGCCAGCTTCGGACGCCGTGCAGATCTCGGAGGGTGTGATCGCGCCCGTGTTCGAGAAGACCGAGGCGGAGACCCAGGTGATGGTCATGGATGGCATGACGGTCGCCATCGGGGGCCTGATCCGCGATACGGAGCGCGAGACGATCCAGAAGATCCCCATCCTCGGAGACATCCCGTTGTTGGGGCACCTGTTCACCTCGACGAACATCGAGAAGGAGAAAGTCGAGCTGGTCATCTTCCTGACCCCGCACATCGTCTATGATGAAGTCGAAATGGAGGCGATGTCGGAGCGCCAGGTCTCGATGCTGCGGTTCCTCGACGAGCTGCTCGAGAAAGAGATGTTCAAGCAAGAGCACGGCGCCGATGCCCTCGAGGCCTGGGAAGAGCAGCAGCACGACGCCACCCCCGCCGCCCAGGACTGAGCCTGCACCGACGCTCGGAGTACCCTGCCCTTGAAGCCCTGCCACGGACGCGAAGCACCGATCGCCCAGGGCAGCGTCCCCTTCCGCGCCTTCCGCAACTTCAACCAACCTGAGCTGCGCGCCATCGCCGGCATCCGTCATCGGATCGGCAAGAGCGCGCCGCAGCTCTTTCCAGGCGACGGCCTGTCCCGGCGGTTGGTGCGGGCCATCGCCGCGCACGGCGGGTTGGCCCTGAAAGAGGTGCTGGAAGCCTTCGAGTTTTTCGACCGGGTACGGCGCCGCTTGCGCAGGCCGCAAGTGGCTGACCTGTGTTGCGGACATGGGCTGGTGGGTCTGTTGTTCGCAGTGCTCGAGCACCGCCACGTGCAAGAAGTGCTGCTGCTCGACCACTGCAAGCCCAAGAGCGCGGACCGGATCTTTGCCGCGGCCCTCGAGGTCGCGCCGTACATCGAAGGCCGCGTGCGCTGGATCGAAGCCGAGCTCGAGCAGGCAGCTGCAGAGTTGGACACGGGCTGCTCGGTGGTCGCGGTCCATGCCTGTGGACGCCAAAGTGACAGATGTCTCGAGCTGGCGCTTCAGACCGGTGGCCCGCTAGCGCTGATGCCCTGTTGCCACCGAGGCTGTGGCTACCGGGGGCCTGCGGCGTTGCGCAAGGCGCTCGGTGTCGGCCTGGCCACCGAGGTCGACCGCACTTATCGGCTCGAAGCGCACGGCTACCGCGTGGAATGGTCGCACATCCCGGCGGAGGTCACGCCGCTGGGTCGCATTCTGGTGGGGCTGCCAAGCTCACCGGGCAAGCCTTTGTAGCGGCAGCCTGTCAGTCATGGCAGCACCAAACACCAACGCAGACGCTGGTACCCACCACTGTGCATGGTGGACTCTCTGGGCAATTTTCAAATTCTGTTTGAATCACAGTTTGATCCCGGGTTGAATGGGCCACACCTACAAGTCCCACAGACCCAGGAGAATGTCATGACCCGTCTACTGTGGTTGCCGACCGCCGGCGCGCTGCTCAGTCTGCTGTTCGGCTGCAATCCCTCGTCGGGCTCGCAGAGCGCGCAGAGCTCTTCCTCCTCAGCCACGAACAACTCCACCCCTGCAAGCCAGCCGTCGAGCCCGGGAACCGCCGTGAACGCCTCTCCCACCCTGCACCCGATCGTGCTGCTGCACGGCGCGGGGGGCTTCGGCAACCCTGACTACTTCGTGGGTGTGCCCCAGCTGCTCGACAGCCTGGGTTGCGAGCTGCTCGTCACACAGGTCTCGTCACAGCTCCCGATCGCGCAGCGTGCGGCCGCGCTCGAACAGCAGATCCTGGCACGCTTTCCCCAGCCGGATGTGCCACTCAACCTGATCGCCCATAGCCTGGGGGGGCTCGACGCGCGTGCCCTGATCGCTCTGCCCGGAATGACAGGCCGTGTCGCCAGCCTCAGCACCCTGGCGACGCCGCACCGCGGTACCGAGATGTGCGATCTGATTCTGGCGAGCGCCGCCTCGCCCTTTCAACAGGGCCTGACCAACATGCTGTTGCAGGCTTTCGGTATGAACCTGGCGCTGGTGGCCGAAAACAGCACGGCGCACGTCCGTGGCGTTTTCAACCCCGCTCACCCGAATGATCCCAACATCTTCTACCAGAGCTGGGGCGGGCTGGCCGATCCGCTGGGTGTGACGGGCACGAGTCTCTCGCTGAATTACCTTGCAGGTTGGCCGTTTCTGCACGCCGCGGCCGGCGACCACGACGGTCTGGTCCCGGTGCATTCGGCCATCTGGGGCCAATGGCACGGCACGCAACCCGCGGACCATGTCGACTTCATCGGCAACCGCCCGGCGGTTTTCGACCAGCTGGCCTTCTTCCAGCAACTGGTCGAAGACCTGGGAAACGCCGGCTACTGAGAAGTGGGCTGCGCTGTGCAGCTATGGTATCGTGACCGTCACACAGCCCTTGCAGGCCTGGTGAATACACCGCGTCTCTGCCTCGTCTGCCCATTGTCTGCGCGAACCACCACAAGGAGACTCCGATGTCCAAGTTGACCCTTCCTTTGCTGCTGAGCTGCTTGCTCCTGGCCACACCGCTGTTGGCTCAGGACACGATGCCGACTCCTCCCGAGAACTGGTGGGAGAACCTGCAGGCGGACGACGGCAGCTACCCCAGCGCGACTTATGCCGTCACAGCTGGTGCCGTCGCGATGAAGATGACCCTCAGCATCGACCGCATCGAAGGCACGCTGATGACGTACACTGTGGTCACTGCCATGGGCGGCAACGAAATGCCCGGCCAGACGCAGACCGTCGATCTGGCCGAGGGCGGCGGCGCACAGAAACTGCCCGAGGGAGCCAAAGTCACGCGCGGCGAGACCGTCACCGTCGAGGCTGCCGGTACCAGCTTCGAGTGCACCATCTACTCGATCGAGCTGCCCAATCAGAAGATCCAGATGTGGCACAGCCCGCAGATCCCCCCGATCTTCCACGGCAGCGGTGTCAAGATGGATACAAACAATGCCGGCCAGGAAGCGAACATGATGCTCGAGAGTTATACCGGCAAGCTGATCGGTGACTGAGCAGATCGTTTGGGGGAAGCAGGCGCGGCCTGCTATCATGAGCGGCAGTCGCCGCGCCCCCGAGAGCCCATGGAACGAAGCGCTCTGAAAAAGCTCTGGCAAAAGACCCTCGGGCCCGACGCCGACCCCTCCTCTGTACCCACCAACTGCTCCTACAAGCCCCAGCCTCTGCTCAGGCCCGGCGTGGATCCTCGGCTCGACGCCGGCGAGAGCTTCGAGTTGGGCGCGCTGCTCGGCCGCGGGGGCATGGGTGAGGTGTACCTGGCACGCCAGACCGCCCTGCATCGCGACGTAGCCCTCAAGCGCCTGCGGCCGGAGAAACGCCAGCATGCTTCGGCCCGCCGCGCCTTTGTGGCAGAAGCTGTGGTCACGGGTCAGCTCGAACACCCGAACATCGTGCCCGTGTATGCACTCGAGACGACGCCCGCTGGCGACGTCTTCCTGGCGATGAAACGGGTCGAAGGCCTCAGCTGGCGGAGAGTGTTGCAGGGAGAGCGCCGCGACGATCTGGTCTTCCACCTCGAAGTGCTGCTGCAGGTGTGCAACGCGGTGGCCTTCGCCCACAGCCGCTCGATCGTCCACAATGATCTCAAGCCGACCAACGTGATGATCGGGCCCTTCGGCGAAGTCATGGTGCTCGACTGGGGCATCGCGCTCGATATCTCCGCAGAGCCCGACCCCGCCTCGACGATTCGGCACCGGGCGAGCATTACTTCTCCTTGCGGCACGCCCCCCTACATGCCTCCGGAGCTGGCGATGGGCCATGGCTCGGCGATCGGGCCCTGGACGGATGTCTACCTGCTCGGGGGCATCCTGCACGAGATCCTGACAGGACGCCCACCACACGCAGGCGATCTGATCGACATGGTGCAATGTTCCATCGAAGGCGTGCGGCCGCGCCTGGGTCCTGAGGTTCCCGAGCAGCTCGCCCGCACTTGCCGACGGGCCCTGGCGCGGCACCCCGAAGACCGATACCCCGACGTGGCGTCTTTCCAGCAGGATCTGCGCCAGCACCTGCGGCACCGCGAGAGCTCGCAGATTGCTGAGCTGGCCCGCGAAAAGCTCGAGAGCTGCCGCAAGCAGGGTGATGCTGCGGTGCAGACCGAGGCAGACCGCCGGCGCTTTTATGAGGGTTTTGCCGAGGCTGTCGCCGGATTCCGCCAGGCGCATGGTTTGTGGGAAGGCAATCTGGAGGCGCGCGGCGGCGAACATGAAGCCCGCCTGGCATACGCACAAGCAGCCCTGCGCTGCGGAGACCTCGGACTCGCTGAGGCGCAGGCGGTCGAGCTGCAGTCGCAAGACGCGCACGACCTGCTGCACTCGATCCGCCAGCAGCGCGCGGCAAGTCGGCGTCACGAGCGCGCACGCCGGCGCATGCAGGTTGCGCTCGGGGTCTTGTTGCTGCTCACTCTGGTGGGGCTGTTGGTGGTCAATTTCGCGCTGGGGAAGAAGAACCTCGAGATCGCCGAACAAAGAGCCGAAGCCGTCACACAGCAAGAGAGAGCCGTCGAGGCACAACAGCTCGCAGAGAGACGCGGCGAGATCGCCGAGCAGACTCTCAACAGCCTGGTGCATGAATTCCAGACCCGATTGCTCGACGACCTGAGCAGCACCCGCTCGCGCACCGTCGCGCGCGAGCTTCTCGACGCCGCCCGAGAGGGCTGGGAAGAGCTTCGGAACACGGGCCTCGACGCGGAAAGAACCTCACTAGGAGCCGCACAAGCGGCTATGCGTATCGGTGAGCTCGAGCTCGAGTTGCACGGCGATGTGGACGCGGCCCGAGCGGAATTCGAGACGGCCGTGTCCCTGTTCAGCCAGCAGCTCGCCAGCGACCCCAGCCGGCCAGAGTTCCTCGAGGGACACGCGCAGGCGTTGCTCTATCTGGGGAGCCTGCACCTCGACCAGGGTCGTGCGCACGAGGCGGCCTCTTGCTTCTCGACCAGCCTCCTCTACACGCGCCGGCTCTACGACGAAGAACCGACGGACCCGATGCGCTTGCGTGGCTTGAGCGCGGCTGTCGGCCGGCTCAGCGCCGCGCGTCTGGCCGAGGGCAACACGGCCGAAGCCCTGCAGCTGGCCGAAGAAGCGCTCGAGCTCGACCGCAAGCTCGCCGTGCAGTTCCCCTCAAGCCTGGAGACGTTGCTGCGGCTGGCATTCAGCCTCGACCAGCTGGCCCAGATCCTCGAAAAGTGCGACGCCGCCCAGCACGCGCTCGACCACTTCGCTGAGGCGCTCGCCGTACTGCGCGCGTGCCAACGCAGTTTTCCGCACAACGCGCGTGTTCAACGGGATCTAGGGCTGGCGCTCGTCGAACAGGGCGGCACTCTGCATGGGCTCGGTCGGGTGGCCGAGGCTGACCAGCTCCTGGAGGAAGCCGAAGAGCTCGCGAGGACTGCCCTGAGCCGCGACCCACTGAGCTTCCGCAACCTGATGCAGATGTGGCATGTGCAGCAGGCGCGCGGCGACGCCGCCTGGAATCATGGCCAGCTTGACGATGCTCTTGGCCGCTATGCCGAGACGCTGGATCTCGGGCGTCGACTGCTCGAGGTGGAGCCCAGCAACCTCAAGACCCGGGGCAACTTCGCCATGGTCCTGCTGCGTCTGGGCTTGATCCGCTGGGCTCGGGGTGAGTATCCGAGCGCGATCACCCTGCTCGAAGAAGGATCGGCGATCCAGAGGCAGCTCTTGGAGCAAGAAGAAGGCGGCTTCGAGCAGAGGCGCAATCTCGCCCTGGCGCTGCAGAAGCTTGCGGGGGCGCACCTGCTCGCCGGAGACCGGGACGCGGAGCTCGCAGCTCTGCAGGAGAGCCTCGAGCTGCGCCGTGGCCTGTTTGCCATCAACCCAGGCGGCCTGGGCACCTGCGCAGGGCTCTGCGCCGCGCTCGAGCTGATGAGCCAGCGGCGCTTGTCTGAGGGCGCCCTGGGTGCGACGGGCAGCTTGCTGGCCGAGATGGGAGCTGTAGTCGCAGGCATGCTCGAGTTGGATCCTGCCGCCCCCAGCAGCCTGCACTGCGCCTTGGCTTTGGCTGTGCTCGAGGGCGATCGTCAGCGTCTGTTGCGGGACGGGCCCGCGGCGCTCGCCGCCTATCTGGACGCCGTCGAGCTGGCGCGGGCCGCGGTGCTGCAGCAACCGGAAGCGGTCCAGACGCGCAACGATCTCGCGATGACACTGCAGAAGAGCGGGCTGGGCCTTCTGCACGTGCACAACGACTTGAACGGCGCGGCCTCGGCGTTGGAAGAGTCGCTGCTGCTCAGTGAGCAGCTGGCGGCCGAAGATCCCAGCAACGCGGCGGCACGCCAGGATCTCAGCGGCGCACTGCAGAACCTGGCCTTCCTGGCAGAGCGTCGGGGAGAGCCCCAGCGGGCCCGCGAGCTGCTCGAGCGCGCCATCACCAACCAGGCCGAGCTGGCGGCGCGCGCCGAAGCCTTCGATCCCAAGCTCCGCCAGCTCGAGGGAGAGCTGCAGGGCCTCTTGCGGTTGTATCTGCCACAAGCCCGACTGCTCCCGCAGAGTCCGAAGGAATGGGCCCTGCTCGCACGCCTGCGGCTGGAGGCCGGGGAAGCCGCGAGCGCTGTCGACGCCTGGGCGCGCGCCTTCGCCGAGGGCTGGCGTTCCGATGATGGCGGCGACGAGTTGGTGGCGGCGCGTACCGCGGCCGAGCTCGCCCGCACGGACGCTGAAACCCGACCGCTGCTCGAAGCGCGGGCCCTGCACTGGCTGGGGGTCTTCGTTGCAGGACTGGAAGGTGTCGGCGCGGGGCCCGCCGGCGATGCCGAGCTCGCCGAGCAGGCCGCTGAGCTGCGGCGTTTCCTCTGGCGGGACGACGCATCCTTTGAAGACCTGCGCGGGTTGCGCGCGTTCGAGCGTATCTTTGCAGACTGAAGGGAACCATGGACTGTTCCGATTCTGCAAGCGCTGACTTGCAGCTTCCTTACAAGAAAGCACGCGACACGAAGGCCTCCGCGCGCCATGCTTAGAGATAGGGCCGGACAAACCGGGATCCGCCCGGCATTTGATCGCTCAAGTCCGCACGCGTAAACTACGTCGAGACGGGCGGATAGCCACGCTGCCATGGGCCGCGCCAACGCCGATGAGGGGGTTTTCCGATGGCTGACTTGCTGCCAGGCGGAGATACGCGCATCCGCCTCGGGGACATGACGCACGAGCTCAATCTCGCCCAACTGCTCGAGAAAGAGCTCAAGGACGAACGCAAACGCCTCAGCGGTTTCCAGACCGAGCTGGCTTCGCTGCGCGAGAAGGCCGCCAAGCGTGTCTACATTCCTCTGAAAGATGTCGTGCAACGCAACCACCCGCAGGTGTATCCCGAGAGCTATCTCGAGGTGATCGGGGGCTGGCAGTCGGGTCAGCGCTTCAAAGTTCCCCAGGGGAAGGTGCAGGTGATCGGCCGCGACGAGAACGCCGACCTCGTGCTTCGGGACACGGGCATCTCGCGTGCCCACTGCAAGGTCGAGAACGTCGACAACTGGACCTACCAGTTGCGCGACCTCGGCAGCCACAACGGTACGCGCCGCAATGGGGAGCGCATCGAACGCGCAGAGATCGAGCACGGCGACCTGGTCTGGCTCGGTCTGACATTCCTGTTCTTCTCGCACTCACTGGCTGCCTTGGCGTCGCGATTGGGGGAGCACTCGTTCCTGAAGGCCGATGCGCTGCAGAATGTGCTGCGTTTCGAAGACACGATCCATCACATCCAGATCGGCATCGCGCGCATCTCGTATGAGCTGTGGATGCTCGACCACGCCGACCGCAAGAAGCACCGGCCCGCCGAGATGGCGTTGAAAGTGCACGCCTTCAAGGAGAACGCCGCCAAGATCCTCAAAGATCTTGAGGACGAGACTGCCAAGGCCGACTCGTTGCTGCAACGCGTGATGATGGTGCCTTCGACCATCCGCGTCGATGGCCACAGCGCGCTGCCGGGAATGAAGCGGAAAGACGGACCGCAGGCTGCCATCGACGGGGTGCTCGGCAGCCTGGTCTCCCTGCGCTCAGAGATCGCCGAGCTCGAATACAAGCATCGGCGGGCGATACGCTTCCTCAGCCGGCAGGTCGATCTGTTGAAAAAGCTCGGCCACGACAAAGAGTCGGAAGAGCTCGCCACGCGGTTGCGCGAGCTGGTGCCCGGCTAGGGCTACCCGCACCCCACAAGTCTGCCCGGACAGGTTGGCGCGAGCCCAGCGTTTGGCTTGCCCGGGCTCCGGGCGCAAGGCTCCGGGCTTCTGCCAAGGGACTCGTCATGAGTAGAGACCACCGGAAACTCCGGGTATTCCAGCAGGCAGGCTGAAGTCTTAAGCCGGAGGTCTGAAGCCACTGCGAAGGCGGGGCCTGAACCCACAGGGCCGCCAAGCTTGTCAAAGGCTACTTGTGGGCAATGCACAGGGCCAGCAGACTGCGACGAAAATCGTGAAGCGAGGTGCCGCACCGGTGGTGTGATGCCAAGGAGGACTCAGCGAAGCGGCCGAAGCTGCAGGTGGCCCGGACGGCCTCAAAGAGGACACAGCGAAGCGGCCGAAGGTGCAGGCAACGCTCCGCCGCCGTCGTGCCTGGCCAGGCTCTCAACCGCCGATGTTGAATTCTTCCAAGGTGGTCTCAGACTCAAGCATGTCGGCCTTGACCAGCGAGCGCACCGTGACCAGCGGGAATTCTGTGGAGCTCCAGATGGTGCTGCCCTCGCTCTCGATCTTCAGGCACTTGAAGCTACGACCTGCTGCCTCGACAGTCTCATCAGAGATCTTCGGACGCACCGGATCGGTCGCAGAGCCGGTGATGTTCTTGGGGTAGGTGTCTTCAACGGAGTCGATGACGATCTTCTTTGCGTCGAGGTTGCTCTGCTTGAAGGTGCAGGTGCCCTGCTCGATCTTGAGCACCTCATAACGCGTGAACATGACCCGCTCCAGCGTGTCTTCGCCGGCCTTGACCTTGTTGACCGTCTTGGTCAGCCAGCTCATGCCCACTTCCAGGCCACCGAGGGCACTGGTGTCTACGGGCTCCTCGGCCTCGTTGCCGGTATTGCCGGTGTTGGCCTCATTGCCCATGTTGCCTGTATTCCCCGCTCCTTCGGCATCGCCACAGCCCGAGAACAGGCAGGCGGTCAGCAGACCGACCAGGAGGGCTCGGATCCAGCGCATCGGATTCTCCTTTAGAATGTCACCCTGTGCAGAAGGGACCGCGACTACGGTCCCTCCTGGCAGGCTGAGTGTAATAGACCAGGCAACAGCTCAGTCCTGCTTGTCTTCCTGCTTGTTCTCCTGCTTGCTCTCCTGCTTGCTCTCCTGCTTGTTCTCCGCATTGTGGCTCGCGATCTCTTCTTCGAAGGGCTCGCGCTCCTGCGGCACCACCAGACGATAAGACAGGCCGATCTTGCGCTCGTCGGAGTCGAGCTTGATGATCTTGACCGGCACACGTTCGCCGATGCTGACGATCTCGGTAGGATCTTCGACCTTACGATCGGCCAGCTCCGAGATGTGCAACAGCCCTTCGAGGTCGTGGTCGAGGCGCACGAAGACACCGAAGTTGGTGATCTTTGTGACCGTACCGAGCACCACCGAGCCGACGGGGAAGTTGTCGGGGATCAGCGTGCGCCAGGGGTCTTCGCTCATCTGCTTGAGACCCAGAGCGATCCGCTTCTTCTCGGGGTCGACGGTCAGCACCATGGCACGGATCTCGTCGCCCTTCTTCAGCACTTCGCTCGGGTGCAGGATCTTCTTGGTCCACGACAGGTCTGAGACGTGCAGCAGGCCGTCGATGCCCTCTTCGATCTGCACAAAAGCACCGTAGTTCTTCAAGTCGCGGATCTTGCCGTCGATGATCGAGCCCACGGGGTACTTCTCTTCGACGACGTCCCACGGATTGGCCGCGGTCTGCTTCATGCCCAGGCTGATCTCTTGCTTCTCGACATTGATATCCAGCACCATGACATCGACATCGTCGCTGATATTCACCACCTGCGACGGATGCTCGATGCGCTTGGTCCAAGACATCTCGGAGATGTGCACCAGGCCCTCGACGCCTTCTTCGAGCTTGACGAAGGCGCCGTAGCTGAGCACGTTGACGACCTTGCCCTTGACCACTGCACCGACCGGGTATTTGACCTCGACGGTCTCCCAGGGACTCTCGCTCTTCTGCTTGAGACCCAACGAGATACGCTCGCGGTCGCGGTCGATGCGGATGACCTTGACCTCGATCTCTTCGTCGATGGCGACCATCTCGGAGGGGTGGTTGACCCGGCCCCAGCTCATGTCTGTGATGTGCAACAGACCGTCGATACCGCCCAGGTCGACGAACGCGCCGAAATCGGCGATGTTCTTGACCGTACCCTTGACGATGTCGCCTTCTTTCAAGTTGGCCAACAGGGCCTGCTTCATCTTCTCGCGCTGCTCTTCGATCAAGCGGCGACGGGAGACGACGATGTTCATGCGCGACTCGTCGATCTTGATGATCTTCGACTCGATTTCGCGACCGATGAACTGGGAAATGTCACCAACGCGGCGGTTGGAGATCTGGGAAGCGGGCAGGAAGACCGGCACGCCGATATCGACCAGCAGGCCGCCCTTGATCTTCTTCATCACGCGGCCTTTGACCACGTCGCCCTTGTCGTGGTTCGCGATCACGCGTTCCCAGTTGATGATCCGGTCGGCTTTCCGCTTCGACAGCAGAATCAGGCCCATTTCATCTTCGACATGCTCAAGCAGGACTTCGACGGTGTCGCCGATGTCGAGCGCGCTGGGGTCTTCGAAGTGTTCGAGGGGTACGATTCCCTCGCACTTGTAGCCGATGTCGACGATGACATCATTGCCGGTGATATCGAGCACGCGACCCTGGATGATGGTATCCAGACGGAAGTCTTTCGCGCTCTCCATGCACTTTTCGGCAAGGGCATCT
Organism: Planctomycetota bacterium; assembly: GCA_029260765.1. Lineage (GTDB taxonomy): Bacteria > Planctomycetota > J058 > JAJDCP01 > JAJDCP01 > JAJDCP01. The sequence continues at coordinate 10,889 of JAJDCP010000109.1, read as the reverse complement.
ACGGACACATCGCCGAAGATTTCCGCCAGCTGGAGTTCAAGTTCTTCTTTGGAGATATCGTATTGTTTGACGAGTTCGTTGACAGCCATGGACCAAGGGGGGTTTGAGGTTCGTCGAAGGCCGGGCGGCAGCACCGCGCTGTGGGGAACATCCCCGCAGTTCCGGCAAAAGAGGGAGAAGTCTACCAGGCAGGCGCCTGGCTCGCCAGAAAAAAGGGGCTCAGGCGCGCAGGCTGCGCACTTTGGCCACCACCTGCGCGACGACCTGCTCGAGCGTCAACGAAGTCGTATCGAGCAATTCGGCATCCTCGGTCTGGAGCAACGGGGACGCCGCCCGGGTGCTGTCGATGCGGTCGCGCTCTTCAATCTCGCGCGCGAGCGCCTCGATGCCGGCAGGGCTGTCCAGACCCCGCTCGCACGCTCGCCTCCGGGCTCGTTCAAGCGGAGAGGCGTTCAGGTAGATCTTCAGGTCGGCCTCGGGAAACACCACGCTGGCAAGGTCGCGGCCCTCGCCGACGATGTCACCGCGTGCCGCTACACGCCTCTGCAGCGCAACCATCTGGGCCCGCACCTGCGGATGCCGCGCGACAAGGCTGACGGCGCGCGAAACCTCCGGGCTGCGGATCTCGGCGCTTACGTCCCGTCCGTTCAGGCTTACCTGGCCTTCGGCGAGCTCGATTTCGAGGTCCTGGCACAGCGCGCCCAGCGCTTCCCCATCATCGAGCTGCGTGCCCGCCCTGATCGCGGCCAGAGTGACGGCACGGTAGGTCGCCCCCGTATCGAGGTGGATGAACCCCAGAGCGGCAGCGACCCGACGCGCTGTCGAGCTCTTTCCCGAGCCAGCCGGGCCGTCGAGCACGACGATCATGTCAGTAGTCCTGCCGTGTGAAGCGCCACCAGGCCAGCGCGAGCATCAGCACGATGAAGGCCAGGTTGCTGAGGATGGTGTTCGTGCGGCTGAAGAAGGTCTTCGAAGGCGCCGCCTCTTCGAGCTCGAGCATCGCGTTGCGTTCGCGCGCCCAGCTCTCCTCGAGGTTCTCCCCCTTGATCAGCTCTTCGGCGATGTAGAAGATGTCCGTAGGCTTGGGAAACACCCAGTACATCCCCTCCACGACCTTGAAGACAATATCCCAGGTCGTGCTCTCGGTCGGGTCTGTCAGCTCACCGTAGGGTTGCGACCGCACCACGCGGCTGCCCAACACGGCCTCTTTGCCGCGCAGCCGAAGACTCCACCCCTGCTGCGTGGCGACGCTCTGGATCCTGTTGACCAGGGCCAGCCTGTGGGTGGCGAGAACGACCAGACTGTCTCCGCGCACCTGCGCCGCCAAGACCCCCATCAGCTCGGCGTCGGCGAGGCCATCTGTGTGCAGGTGGGGCTTCAGATCTGCGCCCCGGGTCGCGAGCCGCGCCCCTGCTTCGCCCAGGTGGGAGACCCGGACCTCGCCGGGATCGACGCGCTGCAGCCAGCTCTGGTAGAGACCGTCGCGCGCCGCGACCACGCTCTTGACTCCGACATTGGCGTACCCCAGCCCCGAACAAAAGGCCCAGAACAACACAGACACGAACATCGTGACCAACGGGCTGCGGAACATCACTCCCACCACCAGACCGACGGCGTGGACGATCGCGAAGACGAACACCAACAACGGAATCGACATCAGGTAGCCGAGCGAGAAATCTCCCGTGCGCACTCCGAAACCCAACCAACTGCCGCCGATCACCACCGAAGCCAGGACCAGCACAAAGCTGAGGCTGCCCAGGTACTTGCCCAACAACACCGTCAAGCGGGACACCGGGCGAGAAAGATAGAGCTCGACGCTGCCCTGCTTGAGCATGTTGGGGAGGAAGAAGGCGGTGGAGACGATCGCCACGATCACTCCGAGCCAGCCCACGAAATATTCAGCGAGCAGACGCTTGAAGAAATTCCAGGTGTCTTGCAGCCCTGCCTCGTCGGGCACGCGCACCAACTCGAAATTCGCCAGCGTGACGCTGTAGTCGCCCTCGGCGGTCTGTTCATAGCCAGGCACCATCGCCAACAGCGTGATCACCAACCCCGCCGCCACCGTCAACTGCAGCAGGAATGAGCTGCGCGACTGCCGAAAGGTGTCAGCGATGATGATTCCGATGGCCCTCATGACAACGCTCCTAGCTCAGCTCTCTTGGTGCACGATTTCCAGGAACACATCTTCGAGCGTCTTGCGTGTGGGAATCAAAGCACGGATGCTGACCTTCTCGGCCCGCAGCCGGTCGACACAACGATCGAGCGCTGTGTCGTCGTCGGCCTTGAAAAAGAAGTGGTCGGGAGCCTCGGGGTCGTCACTGAGGAAGTCGAGGCGTTTGCGTGCTTTAGGAGGCATCTCTGCGACCCGCAATCGGTAGCGGGCGCTTTCCCCGGTCAGCTCAGCGACGTTGCCCTGGTGGGCGACGTTGCCTTTGTTGAGGATGGTCACCTCGTCGGCAACCAGTTCGACTTCTTGCAAGATATGGGAGTTGATCAGGACCGTCTTGCCCTCAGCCTTCTTGCGCTCGATGATGTGCCGGATGTCTTTGCGCCCCTGAGGATCGACTCCGTCCGTCGGCTCATCGAGAATCAACAGCTTTGGATCGTGGAACATGGCCAGGGCCAGTCCCAAACGCTGCTTCATCCCTTTGGAGAACTTGGCTACCGAGACGTGCTTCCAGTCTCTCAGCCCGACCTCATCCAACGCAGCATCGCAACGCTTGCGCCGTTCGCCCCGTGACATGCCGGCGAGCCCGCCGAAATTCTCGAGGGCCACGAACGCCGTCATGTAGGTCGGAAACTGCTGGTTCTCTGGCAGGTAGCCGACCTCTCTTCTGCAGTCACGCTGGCAGATATCGATGCCGAGCATGCGGCCGCTACCAGAGGTCGGCCGCGCAAGTCCGAGCAACATCTTGATGGTGGTGGTCTTGCCCGCCCCATTGGGACCCAGCAACCCATAGACGCGGCCCGCCTCGACCTTGAGATCGAGCTCGTTGACAGCGTCGACTGTCGGTTTGAACCAGCCCGTAGAGTAGCTCTTACAGAGCTTGTTGGTCTCTATAATCAACTCAGTCATCGCTTCCGCTCGACATGGATGGGGCCGGCATTCTACCCGGCCGAGGTTCGGACATCCAGGCGGGGCAGCCGTGGCGTCACGCGCCAGTGAAGGGGGATTCTCGCCTGCGCGAGACACGGGGCCCCGATGCAAAAACCCCCGCACAGCGGGGGCACATCAGAGTCTTCACAGGCCTGACCGGCTCACTCAGCCATCTTGGTGTCTTTGAACACCGAGCCCAGCTGCTGATTGAGACTGAGCAGCAGCTCTTCGAGCTGCATCGCACGGTTTCCCTCGCCGGCGGCTTTGGCGGCATCCAGCTCGGCCTGCAGCGCTGGTGAGGCCTTTTTCCAGGTATCTACGGCCTTCTGGTACAAGGCTGCCTGCTCCGCCCCCTCGGCCCGATTTCCCTCGCGCCGCAGGTCATAGCCTTCCTTCCAGAGCTTCTCACCTTCGCTGTATTCAGGCGCGGCGGGCGGGTCTGCGCTGACAGCGTCCGGATGGGCTGGCACGGGCGTGGCCGGGTCGGTTTCGTCGGGCGCTGCGTCTTTGCCGAAGTACTTGGCCGCCAGGGAGTCGAGCTTCTTGCCGAACTCGATGTCCTTGACTTTTTCGACCAGGACCAGGGTGCCACTTTTGACTTCCTGCCCCTTCATCATGACGTAGTCAGCGAAACCACCCAGGTCGGATTTCTCCCATCCCCAGGGGTAGCGGCCGACCTTTTCCGAATACATGAACGCCAGGCCAATTGTGATCAGCACAGCCAGCGTGAACACGCCTTTGATCAGCCTGCCGAGAAATGAAGGTTTTTTGTCGGACATCGAGCCATCTCCTTGGTGATATCAAATCGAGTCTATCATTTCGGGGTCTCGATGGGGAACCGCCCAGCGGGTTCTTTCTCGGCCCAGCGGCGTTAATCGCAAATCAGGTGCCAGAATCCACCCCCACACGGGGCGCCTCGAAGGGAAACTCTCTCAGGTGCCCGTTGCCCTTTCATGACCGGTTGTCTACCCTATTGGCGCGCTGGAGAGAAACAATGCAAACCGAATGTGAAGAGCGGACGAGGCTCGACGCGTACCTCGACCGTGTCCTCAGCGACCAGGATCGGGTCGCCATTGCCGAGCATGTCCGCGACTGTGCCTGGTGCCTCAACGAGCTCAGCCGTGCGTGTACATTCGCGCACAAGCTCGAGCTGTCGCGCCCGCGGCGTAAGACCATCGGAGATTTGTTCTCACCGGTCAAAAACTGGTTTCACAACGTCTTCAGGGGCCAGAAGCCGGGACCCGAGATCACGCCCCCCGCGTTCCATGTGGCCGCCGAGTACCGTGAGGTGCTGTTGCGAGAGGCTCTTCGGATCGTCGCGACCGAATCGGAGGCCGAAGATGTCGTGCAGGGCGTGGTGCTGCGTGCCCTGCGCACTCCGCTCGACATCAGCCCAGGAGGTAAGCTGCCTTGGCTATTCACCTGCCTGCGCTACGTGGCCTTCAGCTTCCTCGAAGGTTTTGGGCTGCATCCCCGCACACCCCTGCCGCCCCTGAAACAGGGGGATTTCGTCGAATTCAGCGCCTGGGGCCGCAAGGTCTTCCACAAGCGCATCACCGAGGTCCTGAGCAAGCTCGACAAGGCACAGGCTGAGCTCGTCGACCGCTATTACCTCCAGGGCTTTGACGTCGCGACCAGCTCCACGAAGTTGGGCCTGGCCGACGATGAGGCGCGGCGGCTGTTGTCGTCGGCGCGGCGCGAGTTGCGGCAGAAGGTCGAAGCGGTGGAGGCGCAGCTTTGGGCCCTCGACTTCGACGAAGGCGCCGACGGAGACGAGTTCGGCGCGATGGATTCCGCCGAGGCGGCGAGCCTGCTTGATTCTGATGATGAGGTGGAAGACGAGGGCGCCGCGGCTGCGGCTGCACTCGATGCGGCACTGGCGGCGGATGCGCAGGACAAGGAGAAGCAGGAGGACCAGCCAGAGGGGGCTGCGGCCCCGTCCGAGGCCGAGGCCGGGACCGAGACCGACACCGGGACCGGGACCGGGACCGACACCGAGACCGGGACCGACACCGAGTCCGGGACCGGGACCGACGCCGAGACCGGGACCGGGACCGAGACCGAGTCCGGGACCGGGACCGACACCGGGACCGAGACCGAGACCGAGACCGAGACCGAGACCGAGACCGACGCCGAGACCGAGACCGAGACCGAGACCGAGTCCGAGACCGAGGCCGAGACCGAGTCCGAGTCCGGATCCGAGTCCGAGACCGAGACCGAGTCCGGATCCGAGTCCGAAACCGAAGTGGAATCCGAGACCGAAGTCGAATCCGAGACCGAAGTCGAATCCGAGACCGAATCCGAGACCGAAACCGAGTCCGGATCCGAAACCAAAACCGAATCCGAGACCGGGTCGGATCCGGAGTGCGCGTCGGAACCGGAGCCTGAGTCGGCCGACGGTGGAGAGGCTGGGGAGCCGGCCAAGGAAAGTTGCTTGGCGGAGACGGTCGACCCCGCGGCCGACTCTACGCCCCCGGGCTCGGCGGACTTGGACGACGAGCCGGCGGGCGAGGCCGATGGGCCGGAGACCGGACCGGGCTCGAACGGTCGAGCCGCCGATGCTGCTTCCAAAGACTGATGCTCTGTTTGTGAGAAAGCCCGTGTACACACACCGGTCCCAGGCATCGCCGACTTCGGGCTCCGCAATCCGACGGGAGGGGTCCGCAGCGTGTCTCTGACGCGGGAGGATCTGGTCGAGGCCTGCCAGAATGCGCTGCGCAAAGGCCGCCTCAGCCAGGAGCAAGTGGACCAGGCCTTCGCCGCCTTTGACGACAACGAGCACGAGACCGTGTGGCAGACTCTGCGGGAGCTCTGCCGCAAGACGCGCTGCGGCTACCCTGTCTTGCAGGAAGTCGGGGAGGGCGCCTCAGCCCGCGTCTTCAAGGCCATCGACCGCAAGCGCGACCGCTTGGTGGCCCTGAAGATCCTACGCCGCAGTATGGGCGCCGATCCTGTCCAGAAAGCGCGCTTCCGGCGTGAAGCCAAGCAACTCTCCCGGCTCTCACACCCGAACATCGTGCGTGTGCGCGCCCATGGCAAGCGAGAGGGCAAATACTACATCGTGCTCGATTGGGTGGACGGCACCGACCTGCATTCGAAAGTCGAAGCCGAAGGTCCGCTCTCCGAAGACGACCTGGTGCGCACCGGGCTGCAGACAACGCGGGCGCTCGAATGCGCCCATCGTCTCGGTCTGATCCATCGTGATGTCAAACCCCAGAACATCCTGCTGGCCCGCAACGACGAGCTCTACCTGACGGACTTTGGTGTGGCGCGTCCCGAAGAACCCGAAGCCAAACTGACGCGTGACGGCGAGCTGCTCGGGACGCCGGAGTTCATCTCTCCAGAGCAAGCCATCGGGGGTGAAGTCGACGCGCGCTCAGATCTTTACAGCCTGGGAGCCACTCTGTTCTACTTGGCGACGGGCAGGCCCCCCTTCGAGGGCATCTCTCCCTTCCACATCGTCGCCCAGCACCAGCATCAGCCGGCTCCCGACCCCTGTGAACTGAATCCCGAGCTCGACGAGGGGATGGCTCTGTGCATCTTGAAGTGTCTGGAGAAGGATCCTGAAGACCGCTTCGAGTCGGCGAGCGACATGCTGACTGCGCTCGGACGTGTGATGATCGGTGAGCCTGTCCAGATCGAGCTGACACGGCCCGTCCCCAAACCCGCCCCCAAGCGGCGTCCCAAACGCAAACCAGCTGCGCGGCCCGAGCCAGACAGAAAGCTGGTATGGTGGCTTGCGGCGGGCGGAGCTGCCGTGGTCGTGCTCTTGATTGTGATGGCCATCTGGCTGTAGGAGGAGCGATGGCAAAACGCCGTCGGATGCGCACAGGCGGGCAGAAAGCCACAGCGGCTCCGACGCAAGCGCGGCGGCCTCTGCCACGCGGCGCCCGTTGGGCCTGGCTGCTGACCGCCGGCGCCTTCGTGCTGGCGCTGGCCGCGCTGCCGCAAGCGTGGTACAGCGTGCATTCTGAGCTTCTGGGCCAGAGCGACTACTACGTGGCGTTCGATTACTTCGACCAGGGACCAGTTCTTCAAGAGAGCCTGTGCACCTTCTTCGCCGCCTTGCTCGGAGGTGTGCTCAGTCTGTATTGCGCGGCACGTGGGCTGCGCTGGTTCTTGCCGGTGCTCGGCTGTGCGCTTGTCGCCGCGCTCGGTCCCGGACTGGTCGCTTGGCGGCGCTTCTACCAGGCGCCCGAAAACCTGCGGGAGATCTTCGAGCAGACCGGAGGGGGGATGCCTGACCTGTTCCGCTTCTCGCTGCACATCGAGCCCGGCTTCTGGTGGACCGTGGCAGCCTGCGCGGCCGCACTGCTCTGCCTCGGCGCGGTGCGCCTGCTCTCGCGCCAGACCTGACCGTCCAGGGAGCGGAGTCCACCAGCCGGCCGAGGGAGAGCCCGAGGCGACCCAGCAGGTTGTGCGCTGACGCAGCTTGCTCACTCCCACCGCAGATGCCCTGCGCAGGGCATCAAGTATCCAACCTGGCCTCCCCCTTCTCCACGCCGCCACACAGTTGCGACCCGGGCCAAAAGCTGCTACTCTTGGGGCCCGAGACCCGCGTCTGCGCCGCTGGAACCTGTCGCGATGAAAGTCGAGCTACACATCGACGGCACTGAGGGGGGGACACACTCTTTGGAGTCCCCCTGCACCGTAGTCCTCGGACGGTCTCCCAAGGCAGACCTGGTGCTTGCGGACCGCAAGGTCTCACGCCGCCACTGCGAGCTCGAGCTGCTCGAGGATCGCTGCTTGCTGCGCGACCTCAAGAGCGGCAACGGCACGCTGGTCAACGGCCGACGCGTCAGCGAGACCGCACTCTTCAACGGGGACCGCATCAAGATCGGCAATTCGAGCCTCACCCTGGCCTGCGAACAGCTGAAACGCGCCAGCCTGCTCGACGAGACCCACGCCTGCACAGCTTGCGGTCGGCAGCTGTCGCTGGCGACCTTCGCCGATGGTGAGGTGGAAGAGGCGGGCGACGTCTTCCTCTGTCCCACGTGTTCGGCCAGCCGTATCCCGGGCAGCCCGATGCTGCCGGGTTTCCGTCTGCTGCGCGCCATCGGCCAGGGCACTTCCGGCTTGGTGTACAAGGCACACCAACACTCCCACGACCGCGTCGTCGCACTGAAGATCCTGCGGGTGAGCAACCAATCGAACGTCCGTGACGTGATGCGCTTCATCCGCGGGGCGCGCTCCGAAGCGGTGCTGATCCACCCACACATCATCCAGGTGTACGACTTCGGCGTCGAAGGCGAGCTGTACTATATGGCGATGGAGTACTTCGAGGGCCGCAACCTGCTCAACGAGATGCGGGAACGCGGATCGCTCTCGGTACTCGAAACCGTCCACATCGGCAGGCAGATCGCCGACGCCCTGGCCTATGCCTTTGAACGCAACATCGTCCATCGCGACCTCAAGCCAGAGAACATCCTGATCCACGAAGGCACGATCAAGATCTCTGATTTCGGTCTGGCCAAGAACTTCTCCGAGACCGGAATCTCCGGGTTGACACGACCCGGAGAGGGCATGGGCACGCTCGCCTACATGCCGCCAGAACAGATCGACAACGCGGTGCACGCCGATCAGCGTTCGGACATCTACTCCCTGGGGGCCACCCTGTATCACGTGGTTACCGGCAGGCTTCCCTTTGCAGGCCGGCGCCCGAGCGACGTCATCCACCGCATCCGCAGCCAGGACCCCCTGCCCGTCACGCTCCACAACCCACTGGTTCCCGAGCCGCTTGTACGCATGATCCAAAAGGCGATGCAGAAGGACCCGGCCAAGCGATTCCAGAAGCCGGCAGAGGTGATGGCCATCCTCGAAGAGATCCATACCAGCCTGTTGGCTGAGCAAAGCAGCGAAACCCGGCTCGACTGACACAGAGAGGCTGGCGCTGTCAACCAGACGTTGGCAGTCCGAGACGGCCTGACGGCGCCGCTCCGTCATTCGCCGTTTGGTCCGGAACTTGCTACTTATTCCGCAACCAGGAGGGTTAGAAATGCGAGCTTGGAAGTGGATACTGGCCGGTCTGATGACCGCTGGAATGGTCGGAGCCCAAGATCTCAGCGGTTGGGATGCCGACGGTGATGGGAATGTGAGCCGGGACGAGTTCCAGGGGCCTGCGAAGTTGTTCGAGCGCCTCGACGCCAACGCCGACGGGATTCTGACGGCGGCGGAGATGCAACCCCTCGACGAGCGCAGCTCGCCAAGAGAACGTGACACGGCCCCCCGCCGGGACAAGGATGGGCAGGACCGTGGCGCCCAACTGCGCGCCCGCTTCGACGAGCAGGACGCTGACGGCGACGGCATGCTCAACCGCGACGAGTTTCCCCGTCCCGAAGCGTTCGACAAGCTCGATGGCGACGGCGACGGCCTGCTCAGCTTCGACGAGCTGGCGAGCAAGCTGCGCGACCAGGCCCCCGACGGCGCGGCGCGCTTTCGGGAAGCCGATGTGGACGGGGACGGACAACTGAGCGCCGAAGAGTTCCCCGGCCCGCCCGAGATGTTCGCCCGGCTCGATACCGACGGCGACGGGGTGTTGGGCGAAGCAGAGATCCGTGCGGGTCTGCAGCAACGCCAGCGGGGACAGCGCATCCGCAAAGCCCTGCAACGCCTCGACAGCGACGGGGACGGCATGCTCAGCAGCGACGAGTGGGTGGGCGAGCGGCTGCCCGACTTTGCCGAGGTCGATAGCAACGGAGACGGGCTGGCCAGCCCCGATGAGCTTCAGGCCTACGCCGCCGCACGCCGTGGCCAGGCTGATGGCCAGCGCGATCGGCCGCAAGGCGACAAGCCGAAGCGGGACAAGCCGCGCGATTGAAGGACCGGTTCCCGCCCTGCAGCATCCGGCCGACGGATGCTGCTTGCATTTGTTGGCCCCGGAAGTGGACAATTCGCCTGTGGGACTGCCTCTACCCCCCGTTTTTTCAGGAAACCATGACTCCATCGATCGCTTCGCTTGTCCTCCACATCATCACCGGCGTGGGCCTGCTGGTCTGGCTGCTCGGCCTGCGTCAATTCCTGCTTTGTCTGCGTGAGAGATCGGGCGAGAACCTGACCAGGCGGGAGGATCCCGGCTCCGGCCCCGTCGACATGGTCGAAGGCGGTGTCGAGCTCGAAGGCGACTCCGCCGAGCTCTGCAACAAGGCTGCCGCGCTGCTCGCCAACCAGACCAACGTCCTCGGGCCTTTCCGCATCACAGACAAGCAGCCAGACCGGATCGGCTTCGAAGGCGTCGAGACCTACCGCGGCCGCGCACGCAACCGCATCCGGCGCGGCGAGCTGCACTTCTCAGCTGCGGGAACGGGCCGGACGCAAGCGAGCTTCTGGGCTGAGACGCACGGCGCCGGTTCTCTGCTGGTAGCCAGCGGGACGTTGCTGCTACTCGGCCTGGTGGCCCTGTGCTGCGGGTACTTCTTGATGCGTACCTATGTGGTCCCGAACCCCTCGAGCAGCGTGCGAGGCCAGACCTTCCAGATGCTGCACGTCGCCCATCTTCTCTGGCCGACCTTTCTCGGCAGCAGCCTCTACCGCCGGTCGCGCCGCGCGGCTCGCCAGGGCTTCGAGGCGCTGCTCTCGAACCTGCCCTACGCGCAGGGGTTTCCTGCGCGCTAGGAGCGGAGCTCTCGCTCCACGGAGCATCTCCCCCTATAGCGGCGCTCTGTGAGCGCCGGAACCCGCGCACGCAGCGGCTGCTCCGAAGATCGGGGGTGACTCCACGCGCAGCGGTGGTCCCGTCGGTCATAGACCGACGCTACAGCCGCCGGAACCCGCGCACGCAGCGGCTGCTCCGAAG
>JAJDCP010000108.1 GCA_029260765.1 Planctomycetota bacterium | reverse complement strand
AACCCCGGGGCTTACACCCCCTGCCTGCGCCCCGGCCGGCGCTCGCAGCGCGCCGCTACAGTAGACGGCTCCGATGCATGCGTGCTTCCACGAGCTCCGGGACGGCACCGCGCCCTGACCCGTGTCTCTCGGGCAAGAGCGCTAGGGCAGCGGGTCGCTGCGCAGCGTGTGTCGCTCGAAAAAGCGCCAGATCACGTCTATGTTCGAATGCGGATAGCGCGCGTCGCCGTCCTTGATCTGCCACGCGTGCCCTTTGGAGTGGAAGGTGCACAGCCCGACCTCGGCGCCGTCGACGCCCCCGGAGTAGATCTCGACGGTGGCGTCGTAGGGAGCCTCGTAGAACGACCGGGGTGTCGGGTCGCAGCCGTTCTGCTCGACCCAGAAGTCGATGGTCTCCGGCACGGACAGCACGTACTGCGAGCCGTCGTAGGGGATCAACTGATCTCGCTCGCCATTCAGCATGAGCACGGGCAGAGGCGTCGCGGGCGGCGGAATCTCGACGATGCCCGTGCCGCCTTGAGGCCAGAATCCGAGGCTTGCCGAGACTGGGGCGATCGCCGCGATCCTGTCGGACAGGACCGATCCCAGCTTCTGGGTCATGAAGCCTCCGCTCGAGACGCCGAGCACGTAGATGCGCTCAGGGTCGATGGCCAGGTGCTGCTCCATGCGGTCGATCAGCTGCTCCAAAAAAGCGAGGTCGTCGAGCATGCGCGTGTCATCCCACCAGTTCCAACCAAAACCCTGGCCATCGCCCTGGTGCTCAGAATTCGGGTAGAGCGCCACAAAACCCACTTCGTCCGCTTTGCGGCTGATCCCCTTCTCATCTTCGGCCATATGGAAGCCGCGGTGGTTCGCCGAGTGCAAGGCCAGGACCAACGGCATTGGCGTCGCCGGATCGTAGGAAGCCGGAATGTACACGCGGTAGACCCGCCAGGACCCGTCGATCCACATGGTCCGCCTGTGTTCGCCGGGCGTAAGGGTCTGGCCGAAAGCGCTGGAACCAAGAAGCAGGGCCAGCAGCAAAAGCCGGGTGTAGGACATGGGAAAATCCTCCAAAGAGTGCAAGACACACAGGAGGTATGGCAAAGCCCGCTCCAATCATGAGGCCCCGCCAGAGGCGGCGCGGCTGCCAAGCGCCGCTTGACAGTGCCAACTGAAACGCTGAAACAAACGCGGCCTGTTGCGACCCGCTCGCAGGTTTGCCTGCCACACATCAGGATTGGGGGCTGCCGTCGGGTTGGAGCTGCCGCCCGTGGTCGCAGTGGTTCGGCCCGGTCCGGTCCGCAGCTCTCGCAGAGCTCAGCCCTCCGGCGCGATGGACAACAGGACCAGCTCGTGGTCGTGCCCTTGAGGACTGAAGACCCACGCCTTGACCGAGGGCGCAAGCTCTGCCAAGGCGTCCGACTCGCACCGCCTGGGCTGATCCTCCCCGGCGCCCGCGCGGGCTAGCTGCGCGAGCAGCTCCGCCTGGAAGGCTGGCTCGCTCCAGACGCCGTGGCCCAGTTGGCCCAGGCTCTGTCCCGCGGTCTGGCTCGGCGAGGTTCCAAACCGCGTGCAGTAGGCCGCGCTGGCAGACACCACGAGCAGCGCATCGTCGAGCACCAGCATCGGCTCGCGCACCGTCGCGATCAACGAATCTGCGCAGGCCCGCGCGATCTGCGCCTCCAGGGCCAGGCGTTGCAGCTCCGCCTGCGTCTGCTTCTGGCTGGTGATGTCGATGAAGGTGATCACCACGCCATCGACGGCGCCGCGGTCGGTACGGTAGGGCAGAATCCGCACTGCGTAGTGCATGCCGTCATTGGTCAGAACCTCTTTTTCGATCGGGATCAGCGAGCGCAACACGGCCCCTGTGTCCGCCAGCAGGTCGACGTAGTCGATCCTCGAAGAGATATGGTGGAAGGGCCGGCCGACGTCCGCGGGAATCAGATTGACGAACTTGGTCGCCAGGGGCGTGAAGCCTCGAATGGCCAGCTCGCGATCGAGGAACATCGTGCCGACCTTGATGCTCGCCAGCAGGTTGGTCATGTCGTTGTTGAGGTTGGAGAGCTCTTTGATCTTGTCTTCCAGCTCAGAGTTGACCGTCATGAGCTCTTCGTTGATCGACTGCAGCTCTTCTTTCGAGGTCTCGAGCTCTTCGTTGGCACTCTGCAGCTCCTCATTGGTGCTCTGCAGCTCTTCGTTGGTCGCGGTCAACTCCTCGTTGGAACACTCGAGCTGTTCGATGGTCGCTTGCAGGAACTGGCGGGTCGAGTGCAGCTCGTTCTTGAGGCTGGCGATGACCTCCTCGTGACCCATCTGCTTGGGATCCACGCTGCTGGGCGAGCCGGATGTCTCCGGACCTGGAGCGGCCTCAAAGACCACCAGCAGCACGGGCAGCCTCAATCCAGGAGCGTTGAAGAGGGGAGTGACCGTGACGTCGACGTAGGCCCAGCCTTGCTCGCGATGCACCCGCAGGCCCGTCCGCTGTACGCTCTCGTTTTGTGCGAGAGCTTCCCGCAGGGCGCTGCCGAGATGGAAGGGCAGCTCCAGCTTGGCCATGCGCACGATGTTGAGCGAGCCCCGGCCCGAGGCCGTCTCGAGGTACCTGCCCGTCCGGCCATGGACGAACAGGATGTCGAAGCTGGTATCCACGAGCACGGCGACGGGCGCAAAACCCTTGAGCAGCTCGGCCTCCACCAGAGCACGCAACGAGGTCGGAGGGGCCGGCGGCAGGGGCAACACGGGCCCGGCGATCGGTCCGGGCGGAGGGTAGCCCGTTCGGCCCGAGGGCGCACCCCGGGCCGCCTTGCTTCGAAAGAGCTTGGCGGGACGGTCGGCTACCTCGAAACGCTCCGCCAGGGTTCCCACGGTTTCCGACCCGCCGAGCAGCAGGAATGCCTTCGGTTTCAGCGCATAGTCGAACATTTTCAGCACCTGGCGCTGAAGCGTAACAGTCATATAGATCAGCACATTGCGGCAGCTGATCAGATCGAGCCGTGAGAAGGGGGGATCTCGGACCAGGTTGTGGGCCGAGAACACGATCATGTCACGCAGCTCTTTTCTGACCGAACAAACATCGTCCTGCTGCACCAGGAACCGCTCTGCCAGACGAGCAGGGACGTCGGCCAGACACGTGCTGGGATAGCTGCCCCGGCGTGCAGCCAACAGCGCACGCTCGGAGATGTCGGTGGCGAAGATCTGCACTTTGATCGGACGGCGCTGTCTCGAACGATGCTCGGCGAGCAGCATCGCCAGCGAGTACGCTTCTTCACCCGACGAGCAACCCGGCACCCAGATGCGCACCGGTTGCACCGGCGACGCGGCAGCGAGCAGCGCTGGCATCACCTTTTCATCGAGCAGCGCGAAGACCTCGGGGTCACGGAAGAAGCGGGTCACCTCGATCAGCAGATCCTGCCACAGCAGGTCGAGCTCATCAGGAGACGCGCGGAGCAGGTCGAGGTAGGCGGACGCGCTCGAGACCGAGCGCAGCAACATCCGCCGTTCGAGGCGGCGCTGCACGGTACTCGGCCTGTACAGGGTGAAGTCGTGCCCGCAGTGAAGGTGCAGCAGCTGGAGGATGGTCGACTGCACACTCGTCGTCGTGGCATCCGCGGCGGCAGGCCGATGATGTGTCTGGCGATGCGCGATCAGGGCTTGCAGCTTGCCGGCCAGCTCTTCGGGAGGCAGCACGATCTCGGCGACATCGTGGCTCAGGGCGCTCTGGGGCATGCTCGGGAAGCGCGCCGACGACGGCTCCTGGGCCATCACCAGGCCGCCATGCCGTTTCAGACTGTCGAGCCCTCGTGTGCCGTCGTTGCCGGCCCCCGACAACACGATGCCGATCGCCTCCTCCCCGCGCTGCTCGGCCAGCGCCATGAAGAAGCTGTCGATCGGCTTCTCTGCCTGGCCAGGGAGGATGTCGCTGAGCAGCAGTCGGTCTTCCTGCAGACCGACCAGCTGCCCGGGCGGCGAGACGTAGACGTGGTCTTCGCAGATGATGGTGCCATCGGTAATCTGGGCGACGGACATGCTGGTGTGCCGAGACAGAATGCTGGCCAGCAGGCTCTCGCGCTTCGCGTCGAGGTGCTGGACGATGACAAAGGCCAGGCCCGTCTTCTCAGGCACGGCCGAGAAGAAACGCGAGAAGGCGTCGAGCCCCCCCGCCGAGGCACCGATCCCTACGATCGCTACGTACGGCTTGCTCGGTTGCTCAAGATCGCTGGGCTCAGCCATGTGTGCCTCGCTTCGACGGCCGGAGGGAATGGTGATGCAGCGGAAAGACCCGCTCCTTCTTCAGCGCGTGCCCTGCCAATCTTTCGGCCACTGGAATCGAAAGCAGGTTCCGCGTCCTGGACCCGAATGCACACTGATCTGCCCGCCACATTGTTGGAGGATGCGCCTCACAAAGGCAAGCCCCATCCCGCTACCCTCGGTTCGGTCGCGCGATCGCAGCGTCTTGAACAGCTGAAACACCTTCTCCTGGAACTCTTGCGGGATGCCCGGGCCGTCGTCGCTGACGGAGAACTCGTAGAATCCCGGCTCACCGTCGCGGCACGCGACCGTCACGCAGCCCGCCGGGCGGTCGTGATGCTTGACGGCGTTCTGGATCAGGTTGAGCAGCACCTGCAGAAGCGGGCCGCGGGCTGTCTCGAAGGTCGGTAGGGCCCCCTCGACGACGACCTGCATCGCCTTAGGCGCGTCGAGCATTCCGGTGATGTTCGCCAGCAACCTGGCGCCGCTGACGATTTCGGTGTGCAGCGGTTGCCGCCCGACCCGTGAGTAGTCGAGCAGGTCATCGAGCAGCCGCGCCATACGTTGGATGCGGGCGCGCATCAGCGAGAGGTTTTCGGCCACGTCCTCCGTCTTGCCCTCCGCGATGTCTTCGGCGATCCACTCGGCCAGGTTCGCGATGGCTCGCAGCGGAGACTTCATGTCGTGGGAGGCGCCGTAGACAAAGCTCTCGAGGTCCTCGTTGGCACGTCGCAGCCGCTCGCTGACGCTGCGCAAGCGATCGAGGGTGCAGCGCAGCTCGAGCTGGGGCAGGAGGATCTCGACAAAGCGCTGCGCGGTCTTGATGCATTCCTCGTCAAAAATCCCCGAGAAAGGTCTCGCGAACTGGATCAACCCCACGCGTTTCCCGAGGTTGGTGGTCAGCGGCTGCGCAAACCACGCGCCCTTGAGCGCGCGCGCCAGCCAGGGGCGGGCTGAGGGCGGACGGCGCTGCAGCTCCGCCGAACTCAGCCGCAGCGTCAGCTGGTCGTCGAAGACGATCCCTTCAGGCTCCGCACCGCTGGGGAACTGGGGAGTTTTCCGGAGAAAAGCGAACTCCTCGGAGATCGCGAGCCCGTGTTGGGCCTTGGTCCAATCTGCGTCCTCGACCAGACTGACGAGTACAGCATGGATACCGACAAGACTGCGGGCATGCTCGGCAGCCCGCTGCAGCATCTCGTTCAAGCTGACCGCTCCACCGATGCTGACCGCGGCCTCGAGCAAACGTTGCTGGTTCTGGTTGTCCCGCTCGAGGTTTTCTTGGGCGGTATCGAGCCTCCGTCTAAGCGTGCGGGCCTGAACGGTCAGACCCTGAAGATCACTGGCCGTCGAACGCAGGGCCGCCATACGGGTCTCGAGCTGCTCACTCAGCCGTTCCTGTCCGTGCCTGAGCGCAGAGGCGGTCCGTTGATGCCGCTGTCCGATCGCCCGTAGAACGGCCCCGCACAGCTGCTCCGCGCCGAGGCCGTCCCGCCGCAGAACGGCCGAGGCCCCGGCGCTCGAGCAGGCGATTGCGCTGACCAGGCTCTGCTCGCCCGCCAGCGCGACCAGCGGCAGGCCCGGTCGTAGCTGGTGCAGACGCAGCAGCTCTTGCAACGAAGCGGGAGTTTGCACATCGAGGAGCACCGCGTCCAGATCCGGGGGCGGCCAGGCCCCTGCAGGCGCGGCCACCAGCTGCCAGTCGGAGTGGCCGGCCTCGGCCAGCCAGGCCCGGACCTGCGTGCGTGTGCCTGCCGAGGCGTCCACCAGCCAGAGCAGCAATGCCTTCGCATCCGCCTCGGCGTCTTTCTTCTCGCGCAGGACGCGCGCCCGCGCCAGGAACTGGCACAGCGCATGACAGCCTTGCGGCCAGACACAGAAGTCCCAGCCATGCAGCATGCCCGACTGCAAGCAGGCAGGCGCCGCCTCAAGCTCGCTGAGCAACAGCGCTGGCAATCTCGGGTCGAAACGCCGACCGCGTCGGATCGCCCGCAAGCAATCCTCGAGTGGCTGAGCGACCAACAGGGCCTCCACAGGAGTCTCTCGCAGACGCGTCAACAGCTCGGTCTCTGTGTGGCAGCTCAACACCTGGAGGCCCTGGTCGACCAGGTAAGGTGCAAGCCCATGGAAAGACGAGTCCTGCGGGGCAGCGAGCAACACGGTATCGCAACGCTGCGCAAGGCGGCCCCGGGACTCGATCGCCGCCTGCACGGCTGCGTGCAGGCGCACCGGGTCATTCTGGGCGAGCGCCGCGTCCAGTCCGAGCGCAAAGACCTGTCGCTGGCTGTCCTCTGGCTCCTCGGTCGTCAGCATGAGCGCCGGCGCGTTGGGATGGCCGCGTCGAAACGCGAGCAGTGAGGCCGCGGACAGGGATCTCAGCGCGCCTCTGCCGACCAGCAGGGCGTCGCAGGGAATCTCTGCCAACTCCGCATCCGGCGTGGGATCTGCGTGTACACGAGAACCCAGTGCCCGCAGCCCGTCACAGATGGCCGCGTCCGCCCCGACGCATAGCAATTGCGACGCCGAAGGGGGGAATGTGGCACGGACATCCAACTCAGCACTCCGGGTTTCGCCTCTCCCGTTTCATGATACGCAAAAAGACCTTGAAACCAGGCCTGACACACGGACTGAAAGCATGGCACTCATTGCCGATAAAGAACTTGCGGAGCGCAGAAAAGCACCAATTGTGGGAGGTCGCAGCTCGCTGTGCGGCGCACGCCGAGCTCGTTTGTTGTGCGCAGAAGGGCGCCCTGCGGATCGGTCGTCATGCCAAGGCGGGTGCACAGCCGCGGCGTTGCTCTATGTGCCGTCCATCCCCTGCGAGCGCTTCACCTGCCAGGTCGGGTCGTCGGCTGCGTAGACCGATGCACAAGAAACCAGCAAGCTGATCGAGCACCAAAGCAGCACGACCGTGATGCGGTTCCCTGCAGATCGACCGACCGGATGATTCCCAAGCTAAAGAGAACCAATGTTGCTAAGCTCAGCTGCTTCGAGCTCGTTGCTCACTGCATCCTCCGCGCCTCGACCTCTGAGCTCCTTGGGAGTCAACTCAGGGCTTGGGACTGCCTTCGGGTTGGAACTGCTGCCAATCATCGAGCTTGTTGCCCGCCTCCCATGAGCCGGTGTACTGCGGCTGACCATCTTCGTAGAAGCCCCGCCAGACACCACTCTTCTGGCCGGCGGCGTAACTGCCCTCTTCTTTGAGCTGGCCGTTCTCATGGTAGAGCTTGTAGCTGCCATCGAGTTTCTCGTCAGCACCGTAGCTCTCCTCTTTGATCACGGTGGTGCCGTCGGTCGCGTAGGCGGTCCAGACGCCGCTCTTCTTGCCATTCTCGACCTGGCCTGCCAGCGCGAGGCTGCCATCGGGGCGCCACTGGCGGAAGACGCCAGATGGCACATGGGCGACAAACTGTGTCTCGTCTTTGGGCTGGCCGCTCTCGTAATAGGCTTTCCACAAGCCCTCGCGCAGCTCGCCTTGCAGGTTGCCTTCGAGGCCTACCACACCATTGGGGAAGTATTCCTGTACCAGGCCGGCGGGCTGGCCGTTGAGCACTATCATCCGCCGGCGCAGGGTCTCCTGTTTGTCGTAGATCAACCAGGTGCCATTGGGCAGTCTGGCATCGAGATCCACACCGGCGGGTGCCCCCTCGGGCGGCGCCTCGCGCTCCAGCCGGCCCTGGTAGTTGCCGCTGGCGTCAAAGACCTTCTTCGCGCACAACGAGCCTTGCTGGTCGAATTCGAGCCACTCACCGACCTGTGCGCTTCCGATCCAGCCGTCGCCGCCGTAGCTGCCTTGTGACTTCAAGGCTCCGTTGGCATGGTAGCTCAGCCATGCGCCGGTCTTGTCGCCCTGCAGATAGCTGCCCGCCACTTCCGGGCTGCCGTCAGCGTAGAAGCTCTCGTACGTCCCCGTCCGGGTGCCTTGCGTGACCTCGAAGCGCATACGAACGGTCTGGCCATCTGCGTGGTAGAAGGAATACGTGCCGTCATAGCTGCCGTTGTCATACTCAGTGGTCGCCGCCCGGCTGCCGTCCGCCCTTGCCCACTCCCAGCTACCGTGGAACCTGCCGTCCGCATCGACCGGACCGCGGCCCGACCAGGTCCCCTCGCTCTCCAGGCCGATTCCGGCATAGACCTTGCCCGCCTCACGCAGCTCCTGCCAGATGCCGACGCAGGCATCGTCCTGATACATGCCCTGGCTGAGGACCGTTCCGTCCGGAGCCATCAGCGTCCGCGACCCTTGGCGCAGACCGTTGTCGTACTGGACGTAGCTGGTATTCTCCCCCACCTTGACCACAAAGGGCCCATGCCGCTTGCCCGCGCGCATCGCCCCCTCGCTGATCACCTGGCCATCGGTGCCGTATTTGAAGAAGGGGCCGGTCTGCTCACCGTGCTCGAACCAGGTGTCGTGGCTGCGCAGGCCAGAGTCCTTGTCGTAGAACGTCAGCCAGCCGTGGCTGTTGCCGAGGGCGTCCTTCTGGCTGAGCTCCAGGCGCCCGGCCACCGCAGGGTTGCTGAGCTCGCCAGCCGGGTCGTACGTGTCACGCACCCAGAGCACGACCTCACCGCTCACCACGCCATCTCTGAAACTCCACAGGTTGACCAGTCGGCCACGGCCGTCGTACGAACGCTCCCAGACTTTCTGCAGCGTGCCGAGGTTGTCCTGCCAGAACGTGCGGAAGCTCAGCGCCCCGTCCACGTCCCAGCTGTGCCATTCGCCGACGCCCTTGTCCGCGACACACGAGCCCGACGATGCGACCTGGCCTGCGACGAATGTCGCATACGGCCCATCGAGCAGGCCCTGCTTGTAGCAGCGGATGCTCTCAAGGCTGCCGTCCTCGTTGAAGAACAACCAGGGGCCGTGCATGTCGCCGTCCCGGAAGTTGCCCTTGGCGAACAGGGCCCCGTTGCTGATGTAGTGGGCCTCGCCGTAGCCGTGCGCCATCCAGCGGTCGTTCTGGCTGCGGCTCTCCATCTTCAGCGTCGCTTTGCCGTTCCACCAGGAGTGGTTCGACTCGACCGCCTGCATGTCCTGCGGGGCTCCTGGTTCGAACTCCGGCTGCAACGCCAGGCGCCAGCGACGGACCGGGCCGTCCATCAGCTCCGCGAAGCTCGGACGGGCATAGTCTTCGGGGTCGACGACCTCGCGTTCGAAGGCCTGCGCAGGGCGCTGGGCAGGCCGCTGCGCGCGGTCCAGCTCCGGCGGCAGGTCGGCAGGCCTCGTCAAGGGCTCGACGGCATCCGGCTGGACCGGAGGATCTCTGCGGGGAGGCGGTTTGTTCGGCGCAGTCGGGGCGCAGCCCAGAAACAGGCTGGCAGTGGTGAGCAGACAAAGGAGACGGCTGGTACGTTTCATACGTCCTCCATCCACGCGCGAGAGGCTCTGGGCTTCAGGGCGCGGCTCGAGGGACAGCGCGCCGCCACCGCCGCACCCAAGTCTCCCCGGGCGACCATTCAGCCAGGTGGCTCAAGCGTAGGCGTTCAGGGCTTCCCAGGCTGCCGGCCAGTCATAGTCAGCCACGGTCCCCAGCGCAGCGAGCGCGGCATCGGGCTCCCCGATCCACTGCGTTCCCTGGTTGTCGTGGATACGGACTGAGCCGTCAGCCAGGAACTCGACCACCGCCGAGTCCGCAGTGGGTTGCGTCTTCTCCGCGTCCGCGTACACACGCAACTGCACCCGCTCGAGCTCTGCGATCAGCGAGGGCCCATAGCTCCCTTCCGCTTCATCACTCATGCCGCGCGTTTCGTTCTCCAGCGCCTTCTCCAGCGCGTCGAGGATGTGCTCCGCGAGCGTAATGGAACAAGTGAGGCGACCTCCCGGCGTCCAACTCCCCGAGCCGAACCAGACGGTGTTGCGGTAGATCTCGACCTGAGAACGGTTCAGTATGGCAGAGTACCAGGCGCCCTCTACGAAGGTTCTGGCTTCGATCTCTTCGGCCACGTGCGTTCCCCCCTTCAAGGTCCGGTTGTCTGGGGCTCGACGCTGGGAGTCGCTGCCCCGTCATGCAATGTCGCCAGGCGCAACGCACCTACGCCGATCAATAACGCAGAGAAGAGCCCCAACGGAATCCACACCAGCCCGAGCGGTAGCATCACGATGTGGATGTAGGCGCCGACCAGGGGCAGGCTGGCTCCCGCCCCCAGGAATGCCCGTCCCTTGGTGCCCTGCCGCTGCCAGTCGAGCTCATCGGGCACAAAGCCGGGCTTGGCCTCACCCGCAGCCGGCGACCCCGGCACCGGCGAGACAGGGACCTGCTGGGAGACTTCGTCGACCAGCACGTGCAGGCGGCTCTGCAGACCGTAGACCCGGTGTGTACCCCAAATCTGCAGACAGACCGCGGCGACCGCGACCGCGCCATGGATGGACGGTGTCACCCAGCCTGTCGCCAGAACCGCCCCGAGCAACCCCACCACCACCAAACCGCTGGTCACGATGAGGACCGCCGCCAGCAGCGGGTGGTAGACACTGTTCAGCCGCTCGATGACCGAGGTGTCGAGGTCGTAACGGCCCACATGCTGCTTGACCAGCTTGGCCACCCCCATGAACAGGGCCATCGCGAGACTGAATGCAAAGATCGCGCTCAGGTCGGCCAGCAAGCCCACCAGCATATGCTGTGGATGGTGCATGTAGCCCAACACCACGGCCGTCAGCACGAAGACCAGGTTGAAGAGGTTGAGCGTAAGAAAGGTGCGATGCACGGCGCCCTCGAGGTTTTTTCCACGTGATACCATGCTCGCTGGCTGCTGTCACCCTTTTTGGGCTGCGCCCCAGCTCTTGCGTGGGCGCTGGTTGCGATGTAGCTTTGGGGAGTCCCTGCCCGCACGCTCGGGCTTGTGTTGAGGTCCCATCATGAAGCTCCGCATCGCCGCTGTCGTCGCGCTGGCTTTCATGCTGGGGGGCCTCGCAGGCATCTATGCGCCCGGCCTGTGGGCCGTCGACGAACGCGAGACCCTGCGAGAAGAGCTCAACGAAGACTTCCCCGAGCTCAAAGATGCCTCTCGGGCATTCAAGAAGATCGCCCGCCTGATCAGTCCCAGCATCGTCCATGTGGTGGTCCAGAGGGAAGCTGTCGAGGAAGACTTCGGACTGCCCCTGTTCCAGTTTCTATTCAGCCCGGGCGCGCCTCGAGAGTCGGAACAGGAAAGCCAGGCCACGGGAGTGTTCTTCTCGAGCGACGGCATCATCGTGACCAACAACCATGTGGTCCAGGGCGCAACTTCCATCACAGTCACGACCATCGATGGCAACATGTACCCTGCGGATGTCGTCGGCACTGATCCGAAGACCGACCTGGCTGTCCTGCGCATCGACGCTCCCGACTGCATTCCCGCGCCATTGGGCAACGACGAAGACATCCAGATCGGCGATTGGGCGGTCGCGTTCGGCAACCCCTTCGGCCTGACGCTGACCGTCACCGCGGGAATCATCAGCGCCAAGGGGCGCGCCAATGTCGGAATTGCCGACTACGAAGACTTCATCCAGACCGACGCAGCGATCAATCCGGGCAACTCGGGCGGCGCGCTCTGCAACATCCGCGGCGAGTTGATCGGCATAAACACCGCGATCTTGTCGGAGAGCGGTGGCTACCAGGGCATCGGCTTTGCGATCCCGATCACGATGGTTTCGAATGTCGTCGAACAGATCCTCGCCCACGGCAAGGTGGTGCGCGGTTGGATCGGCGTTGAGATCCGCACCCTGGCCCCATGGGAGACAGAAGGCCTGGGAATCGAGGGCTTCGCGATCCGCCTCGAGGGGCTCGCCGACGACGGCCCAGCCCTGGTCGCAGGCTTGCAGAAAGGCGATCTGCTGCTCGCGCTCGACGGCCGCACTCTCCATGACAGCCAGCAGCTTCGGAACACAATCTCTCTGTCTCCCGTCGGCCAGGACGTCCGTTTTCTGGTCATGCGCGGCGGCAACGAGCTGGTCGTGCCCGTGCGCGTCGAGTCACTCGACGACGCGGTCAAGCGACGCCAGGCGCCTCTCGGCTTCACGGCCCGTAGCATCAACGAGGATGACCAACGCCAGCTCGGCTTGATGGGGCAATCCGGGACCTTGTTGATCAAAGTTGAACCCGGCAGCCTGGCTGCCACAGCTGGCCTGCGGGAAGGCGACCTGGTCGTCGAGGTCGATGGCCAACCCGTCGCTGAGCTCGCGGACCTCGAGAGGCTGCTGGCGGAAGCCAATCCCGAAGCAGGCATCGACCTCGTGATCCGGCGCGGCTTTTCACGTTACCGCACGGTCATCCGCACGCCCTGAGGGGCTCAGAGTGCACAGTATTGGGCGAGCCCGCCTGGAGCAAGGTCCGGCGCGGCGGCGAAGGGCAGCAGGCCCGCAGAGTCGTCCAGCTGCAGATTTTCCAACAGGTTGGCGATCTGTTGGAATGCTCGGCTGAAGCACGCTTCGTCGATCGCGGCTCCTGCTTCGATGGCGAACTCGAGGGCGAGCCATTTGCTGAGCACGTAGCTATAGGCCAGCAAGACCAGGCCTGCCAGATACGGGCGCCCCAGGCTGAGGGGATGCAGGGTCCACAGCTCATTGCGCAAGAAGTCGCGCGCCAGATCCTGGACAGGCTCTGTAGCCATGCCCAGGTCTTCGGGCAGGGATTCTGCCGGGTCTTTGAGCACATGGTCCTTGAGCCGCACAACGGCCTTGTGTAGCGCACTCCCGGCGTCGACTGCCGCCCGGTCAAGCACCAGCTGGCAGAAGTGCAGCAAGACCGTCAGTCCCGCCGCACGTTCGACGCGACCCAGCTCGGGGGGAGTTTCCTGCGTCAGCGCAAATGCCCTCTGTAGCCCCGCCTCCAGAGCCTGTTCGATCGACCACTTCCGGTCAGACACCTCTGCCAACAATGCGCCTTCGAGCTCACGAAAACGCTCGAACGTCAAACGCATCTCTGCCGTCAGGGGAACCTCGGCTTCCGCGGGCAGGTAGAGCGTCCAGACGCCGAAAGGACTCTGATGGAGCAACTCGGGGCGGAAGAGCTCAAGCAGTCCCGCCGTCTGCTCTTCCAGGGGCTGACCATCCAGGCGCGACAGGTATCTGCAGCTGCAACCCGGGCCCAGGGAGACGCGCAGGGCACCGGGCAGGAAGGTGATCCGGGCAGGGAAGACCTGGCAGAGGCGGGGCTTGGCCTCGGCTCCGTGCTGCTCGTGCAGGCGGCACTGCGATGTCTGGGTGTCAAAGAAGACACAAGCATCACCGTGTTTTTTCATGAAGTGCTGCGTGCCCTCTTCGCTTTCGACCTGCACCAGAGAAGAAGACAGGCCGTGGGCCGCAAGTCGCTTTAGATCGTCGGCCGCCAAGGGCCCGATCTCGTGCACCCGGCAACAATCGCCCGCGGACCTGCAGCTGAAGCGCGCATTGTCCAGCACCAAGAGGGGCAACTGCTCCCAGTCTGGGGGCTCGAGCAGCTCGAGCTGGGCGGCCTGGCGGATGATCGTCAGGGCATCGTCGACCGAGACCTGGCTGCCCAGCTCGTGAAGTTCCGCGATCAGCTCGGGAAAGCGGCGCTGGCCGTCCAACAGCTCGAAAATCTGGCGCGCGTCGGGAGCGAGCTCAAGGGCCTGATTGTCCACCAATGCAGTGTCGGACGCACCGCGACAGTCTGCACGAAAGCGGGGAACGGGAAGCAACAGCATGGCTCTCCAACTCGAGCTCCTCGGCCTGGCAGCTAAGAAGTACGGTTTTTCAATCGGTAGCGTTCGATCTTACGGTAGATGGTGGCGCGCCCGATGCGCAAGCGTTGCGCGGTCTCTTGCACATTCCAGCCCGTCAACTCGAGAGCGCGCACGATCAGGCGGCGCTCTTCGACCTCGAGGGGCAGAATCCCCTCCCGCTCGGCAGGCAAACCGGCGCCCGTCGCTGGCGGGACGAGGTCACTCTCGTCGGCACAGACGACTTCGTCGGGCAAGCTTCCCAAGGACAGCTCCGAACCGTCCTCAAGCAGAGTCGCGCGCTCGATGACATTCTCGAGCTCGCGCACGTTCCCCGGCCAGCCGTACGCCTGCAGCGCATCGCGAGCCGCCGGAGTCAGCTCGCGAAGCTCGCGGCCGTGGCGTCGCGAAAATCGTTCGAGGAAGCTCAGGGCCAGCAGCAGGATGTCTCCCGTCCGCTTCCTCAGCGGAGGCAGCTCGACAGGAAAAACTGCCAGGCGGTAGTAGAGGTCTTTGCGGAAGCTACGCTTCTCGACCTCTGCCTTGAGGTTGCGGTTGGTCGCCCCGAGCACACGGATATTGACCGGACGCTGCAGAGAGCTGCCGACGCGTTGCACCTGGCGCTCCTGCAGGACGCGTAGCAGACGAACCTGCAGGTCCAGGCGTAGCTCTCCGACCTCATCCAGGAAAATGGTCCCGCCTTCTGCCTGCTCGAAGCGGCCGACACGCGAGCTGGTTGCGCCGGTGAAGGCGCCTTTTTCGTGCCCGAACAGCTCACTCTCGATCAGGTTTTCAGGGATCGCCCCGCAGTTGACGGTGACGAAGGGCCCGGTGCGCCGCAAGCTCTCCGCATGGATGGCGCGGGCCGCGACCTCTTTGCCCGTCCCGCTCTCGCCCTGCAGTAGCACGGTGATGTCGCTGCCGGCAGCACGCCGCAGCATGGCCACGCATGCGCGGATGGCCTTCGATCCTCCCAGAATCCGGTCGAAGCCCTGATCCTGGCGCAGCTCTTGGGCAAGCTGCTCTACGCGGGCTTTCAACATGCCCTGCGTATGCGCATTCGTCACAGCGGTCAACAGCCGGGTACGCGCGAACGGCTTTTGCACGAAGTCGACCGCGCCGAGCCGCATGCAGCCGACCACATCGTCGACGTCTCCCTGACTTGTCAAGATCACGATCGGCAGGCTGGGGTGCTCTTGATGGAACCGCTCGAGCAACACCTGCCCGGAAGTGTCGGGCAGGATCAGGTCGAGCACGATCGCCGACGGCAGCTCTTCGCGAAGACGCTCTAAGGCTTCTTCCCCATTGCTGGCGACGTAGCTCTCGATGCCAGCCTCGGTGAGAATCCGCTCGACCAGCAACAGGATCTCGGGGTCGTCGTCGACCAAAAGCACTTTGCGGTTCATGATCACCAGAACGAGGCTGCCAGGCGCTGATCCTACGCCATGTGCTCGGTAGACACAAGTCCTCGACCGGATCCTCGGGGCCCGCGCAAGGAGACAAGCTCCTAACCCTTGCGGGCCCGCTCGAGGCGGGTGAAGAAGTCCTGCCAGTCGAAGTTGTGCCCGGGTCCCGGCGCCTCGGGAGCGATCTCCTGCGCCGGCTTCAGGATGCTCTCGTCGAGCCCCTGCTCTGTCAACAGGCGATGGGTCAGCTGGGCAAGAACGGCCAGTTGCTTGTCAGGGTAGGCCTCGGCGTCGCCGTCACCTTCGAGCAGAATCGACAAGGAGACGTCATCGACGAAGACGCCCTCATGCCGCACCCGGAAGGCATGCCAGGCTTTCTGGCTGGGGCTGACGTAGCCGAAGACCTGCCCGTCGCGGCCCACACTGTAGTGCACCGAGAAGCGGCTCTTGGGGTCGCGGATGCGGGCCTCAAGGACACGATGGCTCTGCTCGCGCGTACAGCCGAGCAGGACGTAGCGCAGTGCCCCCTGGCGTTGCGAACGGTTGGGGGTGAACTTCTGCTTGAACTTGAACGGCAAGGGGGCCGGCTTCTTCAGCAAGAGCTCCAGCTGCGCGTCGGCAAGGGGAACGTCGAGATCGGGCGTCTCAAACGCGTCGTCCGGCCGGACCAGCGAGAGCACGAAGGGTTTGACCGGGACCTTTTCGGCGTGCTCGAGGGCCTTGAAGTCGAGGTCCTCGCAACACGGCACCGCATGCACCTTGCCAAGAACCTCGAGGTGTGCCTCGCCTCGCGGCACGCTGTGGCTGATGACCAGGCCATTGCGGCCCGTGCGCCCGCTCTTGGACTTGCCCCCCGGCAAGGTCAGATTGTACGCGACGTCGAACAGGGGCTTGCCGGTCTCGCGATCCTTGAGCAACACCACCACATGGTAGATGCCGTCCTGCGGACGGTCCGCACGGCGCGGAAGCCCCTCAACGGCGTCGCTCGAAGAAGGAGGCGTTTCACTGTCGAGCAGCCGCACCTCATACTCACCTTCGGCCTGGACCAGCGCCCCGTAGTGCCCTTGGGCATCGCTGCACCCGCGCGCCACAGTCTGCGCGGAAATGTCCAGCAGATGCACATCCTGGTACGCCAACGGGTAGCCATGCATATCAAGCAACCGCAAGCCCACCCAGGGCGCGACCTCGACGGCGTCGGCCTTGCCTGCCACGCCCAGATCGGACAGTTCCCCCGCCAGCGGAGGGACCATGGGTCCGCGATCTTGCACCAGAGGCGGCGAGGTCAGCAGCATCTTCTCGACCCGTAGCTTGAACACGAAGCTGGGAATGAAGAGGTCGTTCTTGCCATCCCAGGCGGCCTGCACCCAACCCTCGTCATCGACCTGGGTCTTCCACACCTTCAGCGCCTCTTCTGGACGCTCACGGTATTGCGCATAGAGCTCGACGCGCGCCGGCGTGCCAGGATCGAAGCCCAGGGCCTCTGCCTTCAGCTCGATCGGTTTCGGCTTGCCACGCAAAGGCACAACCAGAGCGCTACCAGCTGGCAGCCGATCGCCCTTCAAGGGTTTCAGCCGATGCATATTCGCAATGCCGGTGCCGCCGTCGAACTCCAACAGCTGTTGCGAGCTCATTCCGTGCTGTGCGGCCAGGGCCTTCAGACTCACGCGGTCCTGCTTCTCGACCCTGACGATCTCGAACAACCGCAAGCGGGGGACACTGAAGTTGGCTTTGCGCAGCTGCCGGAGCATCACGCTGAATCGGCCTGGCTCGATACCGTCTTTGCGGAATCGACCCGAAGCGTCGAGCTGCACCACCTGCCGGGCCTGGGTCTTGTGATCGACGACGACTGCTTTCTCGCCCGCGAACAGCGCCCCAAAGGGGTCTTTGACATCGAGGTGGAAGAAGCTGCGCACCTTCTTCTCAATTTCTGGAGGCAGCGTCTTGCGCGGCGGCAAGGGCGGAGGCTTGGCCAGGGCCTGCTCGCCGTGGCCAATGCGCCGCATCGAGAAACTGGTCGAATACCCCGAAGGCTCGAACAGATGGTGGGTCTTCTTGAGCACGTAGACGCCCGCGAATCGTTTGCCCACCCCTTCGACGCGCACGATCTTGCCGCACAGCAGCCGCGCATCGCCGTGGCAACTGCCCTGCCCTTCGACATAGCTGGCCGAGAGGCGCTCCATCAGGCTGCGCGCGAGCGCATCGGCCTCGAGCTCGTCCTGCATCGGACGGCTGACCACGATCTCGCGTGCCTCCCCGAAGCTCCGCTGGGCTACGTCCGAGGCGAGCTCAAGCGCTCCCATCGTGTAGCCGATGTCTCGACTGCTGGCGCGCCCCACGAGCATGCGCTGGTCGACCCCGGCCCAGGACCGCACCTCGACCTCGGTGGGCACATGCGACAGGGAGAGCCGCGGCTCGAAACTGAGCAGGTTGTGTCCCCACTTCAGCTCGGTCAGGGGCGTCGCATCGAGCGAGGGGTCGATGAAGGAGATGGAGCGCTCGTCGACCGACAGCTCGAAACCCAGGCGCTCCGCTCGGCTGGAGAGGAAGCTGAGGTTGGTCTCATTGTTCTGGAAGACGTAGTCAAAGACTTCGGGCGTCGGATCGCACTGGACGGCCAGGCCTTCTTCGCGACCGATCTGGCGGACGATGGCCGCGTCGCTCATCTGCTGGAAGGAACGCGTGTGTCGGGTGCGCTCGAGCCGGTGGCTGCGGTCGAAAGCGTGCACCGTGGCGGTCTGCCGTCCATGCAGCTGGAAGAAGGTCTCGCGTCTGACGATCTCGCCGCTGAAAACCCGTGATAGTGGCTGGTCGAGGTAGCCGAGCTCGACCTCGATGCTGCGCCCGCCCGCGAACAACGGGCTATCGATCAAGGCAGCCTGCTCGTCATTGAGCTGCAGCTTGAGTGAGGCCGCCATCTCCAGGTCGGTGTCGACCAGCAGCTGGAGTACGGCTTCTTTGGCCTCAGGGGGGATCTCAACCCCGTCGACCTTGATCGTGAATGTCGGTACGCTGGGTGTCAAAGCGGGGAGCCTCGGGAGTATCTTCTTAAGTGTACTTCCCGACGCCCTCTGAACGAAGCCCCTCACTCAGCCTTGGGCTGGACCTTTTCGAGGTCGATGCGGGTCGGACCGACCTTGACGACTTTGTAGAGCGTGGACTCTCCGCCGTTTTCTTCGGCCCAACGCCGGGCTTTCAGCCCTTTCTTGAATTTCTGCTCACCGGGGACCAGCGAGATCTTGTCGCCTTCTTCTTTGGAGACGGCGAACTTGAAGCGCTGCTCGGAATCGTCGGGACCGAACCAGGTGACGTGCGCCTTGGGGTCGGTGGTTTTGGCGGCTGGACTTTCCCAGGATCGTTTGGGTTTCATGATCTTCTCCTGTTGCGAGCGCGACAGGATGGCGGCCACGCCCTTGGCTGTCAAGGGGAAACGGCGTCAGCGGGCGGCATGCAGGGACTGTACGAGCGTGTCGAGCAGCTGACGTAGCTCGCTGTTGAAGGGACCGACCAGCAGGGAGAGTTTCGAGACCATCCGCAGGGCACGGTCGAAGGGCACATTGGGATGGAACCTCACCCAGCCCTCGCGGCTGACCCGCACTGCCGCGCGGGCGTAATGCAGCGGCAGCAACGCACGCTGCGCCCGGCCGCGCTCGGCCGCTTCGCTGAAGGCTGCAAAAAACCGGATGTCGGCTAGATTCAGGGTCACGCGCTCGGGAATCTCGGGTGGCTCCGGCAGCTCGGCGGCCAGCCTGCGGATCTCGGTGCAGGCCGCATCTAGGGAATTCTGACGCACGCACGCCAGCAGGTCCTCGTCCCAACCCGCTGGCAGCTTGTCATGCAGCGTGGTGACGCCGGTGTAGAGGCCGCCGCGCGCGACCTGGATTCCCAGCCACAAGACCCGGTCAACAGAGGAGTTGGCGACCAGTGTGAACAGGCTCGGACGGTCATCGAACAACACCGCCAGACTGCCGATCCGCAGGAACCGGTACAGCCACACGGCGTCGATGTTGAACGGCAACTCGAACAGCCCGGAGACGATGCGCTCTTCAGCTGTCAGCGGCTCGCCCGACGCGCGCTTGGCCACCACTTCAAGGAGCTGGAACCAGGGACGGCGCACGGCCCGTGATGCCCACTCGAGGGCTCGCGCTTCGCTGCTCAGCATCGCGGGCGCCCGCGTGCAGAAGACCTCACGTGGCCTCTCCTTCTGCCGGCGGCTTCGGATCCTGCGAGGCAGCCTCCCCACTGGAAGCGGCCGGGGCGGCCCGGGGAATGCGGCGCAGCAGCACCAACCCGAGCACGACGAAGCCGATGCAGAAGAACTGCGCAGCGGTCAAGCCCGCATAGCGAGGATCCCCGACGCCTCCAGGCCCCTCTCCGGGGTGGACGCGCAAGAAATCGAGATAGAAGCGCACGTGTCCGTAGAGCAGCGCCGTCCAACCGAGCAGCCTCCCATGGGAAGGCCGCCGCCACAGGTAGTGGCTCTGCCACAAGACGAGTACGACCAGGAGAACGCATTCGTAGAGTCCGAGGTCGAAACGCCCGAGTTTCATCTGCATCGCGACGGCATCGGGATATTCGACGGCCCACGCGAAGGTGGTCAGCATGCCTGGATGATCGTGGGTGAGCGAGCAGCCCACACGTCCAAAGGTCAGGCCGAAGGTCAGCCCGTAGACCAGGCAATCGAGGTAGGGAAGCAAGCGGATTTTGGTTCCGCGGGTGCACAGGTAGACCCCAAGAAAGGCGCCCAAGAATCCGCCGACCGATGACAGGCCGTTGAACACATCGAGCAGCAGCCAGGGGTCGCGCAGCACCTGTTCGGGATAGTAGAAGATCACCGACACCAGGTGCGCGAGCAGGAAGCCCCCGGCCAGTCCCATCACGGCCAGCTCGCCCAGCGTGCGCAAACTTCGCCCGAGGCGGCGCGCCATTGGAAAGGCGAGGCAGGCGCCCAGAAACACGCCGACACCGATGGTGAGGAAATAGACGCTGATGTCCAGACCGGCGAGCTCGAAACTCTCAAAGTGCACGTAGGGAATCAACGGCAGCCTCTTCGGTGAGGGAGGACGTTCGCCAGCGCAATGAGCTCCGCTACTCCTCGGACGTGCGCAAACGGTCTTCAATCAACACGATCCGGGACAACAGCTCATCGATCTTCGAGATCAGTCCGGTGCGCTGCTCCTCCAACTCGACCCGCAAGCTCTTGATCTCGTCTCGGGTGCGGGCCAGCTCGTCTTCGTTGAGGCTGAGCCGCGCACTGAGGGAG
Source organism: Planctomycetota bacterium (assembly GCA_029260765.1). GTDB lineage: Bacteria > Planctomycetota > J058 > JAJDCP01 > JAJDCP01 > JAJDCP01. The sequence continues at coordinate 50,091 of JAJDCP010000108.1, read as the reverse complement.
GCCAACTCCTGGTCGGTGGCTGCCTCTTTGACCTGCACCTCTTTGAGCTGTACGCCCAGGTCGCTGTAGCGCGCGGTGAGATCTGCGAGCTCCTGCCGCAACCGCGCGATCTCCGAGCTGTGCACGTCGACTCTCTGGGAATCTTCGTCGATACGCTGCTCATGTACATCGAGCCGCTCGTGTACCCCGTCCAGCTCACCATCATGCTCGTCGAGCCGCCGATCGAGCGCATCGGTGTCCCGGCGTAGATCGATGGTCTGGGTATCCCCGACAGGCTGTCCGTTCTGGGGAGGTGGCCTGAAATACATATAGGCACCCGCCCCGACGGCCAGGATCAGCAGGCATAGCAGAAGTGCCGACAAGCGACCCATCTCAAGCTCCTCCGAGCTCAGCACCCAGGGCGCTCAGCTCGCTCTGGACTGCGTCCCTGCGGGCGGCGGGGATCTCAACGCGGATGCTGCTGGCGCGCAACGCCTGCGCGAGCTGCTCCAGAGGCAGGAGTCCCTGCTTCAGGAGGAAATAGGCCACGGAGGTCTTGCGCAGCCCGAGCTGGATCTCGCTGAGCCCCGCCGGAGCTGCTGCGGGAGCGGCGGCTGGGGGGGGAGGCGCCGCCGGGACCTGCCCTGATGGGGGCGGCGGAGGCGGCGGAGCAGGCGGAGCAGGCGGCACAGGGGCCGGGGCTGCTGGGACCTGTGCGGACGGGCTCGGCACGGACGGGGGCGCTGGGGGCAGTCCCGGAGGCGCCGGGGGTCCCGCCGTCGGAGGGGTCGGAACACCCGGAGGCGCGGCCGGCGGGGAGAAAGGGGAAGCGGCAAACGGCGCAGGCGGAGACCCCGGCATTCCGGGAGGCGCCGGAGGCGGACCAGGCGCCGCCGGTGGCGTGCCTGGAGGCGACCACCCGCCAGGAGGGGCGGGCGGCGTCGAAAACGGAGAGCCTGGTGTCGGGGACACGTTTCCTTCCGGGTTCATCATCAACTCCTCACTTGGTCGATTCAGCCGAAGCCTGCTGAATCTCAATCGCATATTTCCTGCCATGACGTAGCTGCAAGTCGCGTTCGAGCGCGGCGCGGACGTGGGGCTCGTGACGGGCACCGGCCGGCAGCTCGACGACCAGGTTCAGGCCAGACTCGATCTTTACGAAACGCGCTTCGGGATGCAGGCGGCGCAGCTCAGGGAGGAGATGGCGCACCACAGCCTGCTCTTCAGCGATTCCTGGCGCGGACTCTCCCTGCTCAAGATCCTCACCGATCAAACGCTCGATGTCGGGCCAACAGCTCTGGCAGCCACCGCCCGCGCGGCACGAGTCACGGACCTCGATCACTGAGCGGAGCTTGAAACGGCGGATATGCTCGCGGATCGTCTGCTCGTCCACGCGCATGCAATTGCAGATCAGCGCAGAGTCCAGCGCCGGACCGTCCTGCCGAAGCTTCTCCATTGAAAGGTCCAACAATGAGGCTGCTCGCAAGGCCGCCGGCAGCATCTTCGCCGGGAAGTCATCAAAAAAGTCGTGAACGTCGACGGCGGTCAACTTCGATGCCTCTCGCAACTCGAGACCGACCAGCAGGGAGCACAGCGCATCAAGACATGCGCACACCGCGGGGTTGCCCCCACTCTGGTGCCCCGCAGCGATGATCATGTCTTCATCCAGACACAGCGACAACACGGCCCAGTCGCTTCTACCGCGAGTTCCGAATTCTGAAGCCACGTCGGCGTACTCGAGAGTCCCCTGATGCCTGGGGGCCCGCGCCAGGTCATAAAAGCTCGGCACCGAACCTCCCAGAGAGACTGCTTTGAGGTGGAGCGCGCGGGGCTCGTCGTTGCTCGACCGGAACCCCACCGACACTGTGGGCGAGTCTCGCTCTCGACGCCAGGTTCCAGACCGGGCGCCAAGGTACACCGCGATTATAGCTCGGCGATGACAAAAGGCAATCGTGCCGGACCTCGACAGCACGTCCGATGGCACGACAGCGCGGGCGGCTCAGGGAGCCGCCCGCGCTGATAGAGATCCAAATGAGGTGAGCTATTTGGCCGGAGGCACCCGCAGCACCTGACCCACACGGATCACATCCGGACTCGCCAGCGTGTCCTTATTCATGAAGAAGATGTCCGGCCAACGGCGGGTCGTTCCGAAGAGTCTCTGCGAGATCTTCTGGAGCGTATCCCCTTTGGCCACCGTATACGTCGTCTCCACGACCACCGGGGCCGGAGCCGGGACAACCGGAGCTGGCCTGTGCACTACAGGCTCGGGAGCCGGAACGGCGACAGGAGCCGGAGGCGTGATCGGAGCCGGAGGCGCCTCGACTTCCATCAGCGGACCCGCTTCGATCGGCTGCGGAGGGAACGGGTCCGGCTCGACGACATTGACGACCGCATCGTGGTAGACGGGCTGCACGTCTGCCTGCGGAGTGGCATCCGGGTCGATGGGGCCCTTCCAACCTTCAAACATTGCACAGCCGAGGCACAGCTGCGTGAACAGAGCTAGAACGAGAATCTTTCCAAAGCGCATCACCGTCTCCTTTGTTCCCACGGACTGTCTGAAGGCTGTTTCAGGCATGTCTCCGTCAGGCTGACATCGATGCTTTCGGCTCCTCTGGGGCCGGGCTTGAGTGCAATTCCAGCGACCTGCTCTGCTCACGGAACGACGCGCGCCGAGATGATTTGACGCTGCACACGAGTCCCGCCAGCCCCGCGCAGCAACGCAACTGTGCGGCACGCAAGCAGCTTGAGGTCAGAAAAATCCCTTGCCAGTGGCCCTGACGGCCGTCATGGTACAGGTGGTTTCTTGCACCGATCTGTACACTCCAGTGCCGAGAGTACGTTGTTTCAACTGACCCGACGTGTCGACTATGCCTTGCTCGCGCTCGCCCACCTGGCGAGATCCTCCGGTGCACTGGCGACTGTTCGCGAGATCGCTGAGCTGTACGGAGTGCCCCAGACTCTACTCGCCCAGATCTTGCGCGTTCTGGCCCGGGCCGAGCTGCTCGTGTCGGTGCGCGGCAGCAAGGGCGGCTACCGTCTGAATCGACCGGCCGAAGAGATCAGCATCGCTGAGCTGATGGACTGCCTCGACATGCCGGTGCAGATCTTGTGCTGCGCGGGCGAGACCGATAGCTGTCAGATTTCGACCACCTGCCTGATCCGCGATGCCGTGCAGACGTTGCAGACCAAGATCGAGCGCGTGTTCCGCGAGACGAGCATCGCCGAGATCGCCGGGGTCGGCTCCGAGTCCAGCGAAGGCACCGCCTGCCTTCCGACGCACACATGCGCGCCCGCCCACACGGGGCAGAAAGAGCGCTCCTGAGCGGCGATGCACCCGATCTACCTCGACAACCACGCCACGACACCGGTTGATCCACGCGTCCTGGACGCCATGCTGCCGTACTTCGGCAGCCGTTTCGGCAACGCCGCCAGCCGCAGCCATCTGCAGGGCCGCGAAGCGGAGCAGGCCGTCGCCGAGGCTCGGGCCGTGGTCGCAAACGAGCTCAATGCGCAGGCCTCCGCGTTGCTGTTCACCAGCGGAGCTACCGAATCGAACAACTTGGCGCTCAAAGGGGTTGTGCAGGCACCGTGGTACGCAAGAAGTGGCGACCACGTGGTCTCCTGCGCGACGGAGCACAAGAGCGTGCTGGACACGCTTAAGGCCCTCGAGACCAAAGGATTGCGCTACACGATCCTGCCCGTGGACACGGACGGTCGGGTGTCGCCGGCCCACGTCGCCGCAGCGCTCGAACCCCGCACCCTGCTGGTCTCGATCATGCACGCGAACAATGAGATCGGAACCGTCCATCCGATCGGCGCGATCGGACGAGCCATCAAGGCGGCGCGGCCGGACGTGTTGTTTCACGTCGACGCGGCCCAGAGTTTCGGAAAGCTCCCGATCGATGTGGGGGCGATGGCCATCGACCTGTTGAGCCTCTCCGCCCATAAGCTCTATGGTCCGAAAGGCGTCGGCGCGCTCTATGTCCGGCCCCGTTCACCGCGGGTCCGGCTTGCTTGCCAGATCCATGGTGGGGGCCACGAGCGGGGCATGCGCTCAGGGACCCTGAACGTTCCGGGCATCGTGGGGCTGGCCGCAGCGACGCGCTTCGCCCACTCTGACCCGGAAGAGTCCACCCGCATAACAGCCCTGCGCGACCGCTTGCAGGACGGTTTGTGCTCTCAACTCCAGGGCGTGCGGGTCAATGGCGGAGCCGACGCCCGCCTGGCGGGGAATCTCAACATGTGCTTCGCATGCGTGGATGGTGCGGAGCTGCTGCTGGAGGTTCCCGAGATCGCTCTCTCGACAGGGTCTGCCTGCACCTCGGGCAGCCTGGAGCCGTCGTACGTGATCCAAGCACTCGGAGTCGCGCCGGAGCTGGCGCACACCGCCGTACGCTTCGGAGTGGGGCGCTTTACCAGTGCATCCGACATCGAGCGCTGCATCTCCGCGCTGGTCGCCGCCGTGCAGCGCATCCGTGAGCGCTCACCGGCGTGGACCTCGAGACAGGCTTGAAATCGGACTGCGCTGGGTCAGAAACCTTCTACCAACCCGTGGAAACGTGTACACTGGAAGGCGGTGGGGACGCCCGTCCCGCCAACCGGAGGATTTCGCGATGGCCATCACGATTACCGAGTCCGCTGCCCAGCAGGTGCAACGGATTCTGGCAGACAAGCAACTCGAACTAGCGAACACCAACGTACGCCTGGCAGCCAAAGGTGGCGGGTGCTCAGGGTTCTCCTACCTCATCGACCTCGACACGGCTGGACCGAAAGACAGCGACAAGGTCTGCGAGAGCCAAGGAGTGAAGATCCTGGTCGACAAGAAGAGCTACTTCTACCTCAATGGAACCGAAGTCGATTTCGAGCAGTCGATGCTTGGTGGGCAGTTCAAGTTCAAGAACCCCAACGCATCGGGAACTTGCGGCTGCGGCACTTCCTTCAGCGTCGGCTAGCGCCCCGGTTGGCGCAGCCCTCGCGCGGCATGACCAGAGGAGACCTGGGCTTGGAAGCAGAAAAAATCGCACTGCTGCTCAAAGAGAAGTACCCCGACCTCAATCCGCTCACCATCCAATTCCCCGACCTGGCTCGTTATGTCGGCGACCTCGATGGTATTCCTGCAGACACCGAGCCGAACACACCGCTGCTCGAGTCGATCCAGCTCGCCTGGCTCGAAGAGATCGCAGACAGGTAGCGCTGCCCATTGCCCGCAAGTAGCCTTTGACAAACTTGGCGGCTCTGTGGTTTCAGGGGCGCTCCCCCGCCGTGGCTTCGGGCCTCCGGCTTCAGACTTCAGACTTCAGGCTTCAGGCTTCAGGCTTCTTTGAGCGCACCGATGAGCTTCTGAAGGCCTCGAACGAGCTCGTGAGATGGCGGCTGTAGCCGATCACCGTTGGCCAGCGGCAGGGAACCGAGCCTGCATGCCAGCCCGAGAAGGGTACAGCCGATGCGGATCCCAGCGCGCTGTCGGCGCAGCGGAGGTAGTCCTTCGTCGACCGGCGTGCGCATCCTTCGAAGATGTGGGTCGGTACCGATACCGCCGACCGTTTGATCCGGCTTTGCAGACCGTACCGCGCCTCGACGGGGAGCCCCTGCGTACAGCCGTACACCTAGGAGGCCGTGTCGCATAGAACTCTCAGCCTGGATGGTTTCGCCGTCGTGTGTCAGGAGCCCGGGCAAGCCAAACGCCGGGCTCGCGCCAACCTGTCCGGGCAGACTTGTGGGCAATGGGCAGGGCTGGAGAGGCCCTGTCAGGTCAGGAATTCGAAAGGTTCGGTGCTGAGCTCAGAGGCGACGAATTCGACCTCCGAGACGCCCTCTTCTTCAGCAATCTCGCGAAGGTGTTCGACCAACAGGCGCTTGACCAACGACTCCGTCGCGTGGTGTCCCGGGTCGATCAAGCCGATGCCCCATTGCTGCGCCTCGAGCGCAGTGTGGTAGTAGACATCTCCGGTGACCAGCACATCCGCGTCAGCCCGGACAGCATCACTGACAAAGCGGTTGCCATCCCCACACAGCACGGCCACTACCGAGACGCTGGAATCGCGCGCACCGACGAAGCGCAGCGCGGGGACTGCCAGAACCTGCTTGATCTTCTCCGCCAGCTCGCCGAGCGTCGTCTCTTCGACCAACCAACCGACACGGCCGATGCCCCAACTGTGGTGTGCGGTCCGCAGCAGGATCTCGTCGACCGAGCGAGCCCCCATATCCCACAAGCGCTGCCCGACATGCCGCGAGGCCCCCTCGCTGGTCATCAGGTGGTAACGCTGCAGAGACTTGCAGGGAACTTCGTAGATCTCGTCCAGGTCATGGCCGATGTGGTGCAGAGGCAAGGGTTCCTCAGAAGTCACATCGAGCATGATGCGCTGCTCCGAGCCCAGCTGCCGAAGAGGCCGCGGGTCGACGATACCCAACAGGGAGGCGAGATTCTCATTGATGCCGTCAGGCGCGACGTCCATCGCTGTGTGCGGCACGTACACCGCGATATTGTGCACCAGGAGCTTCTGCAGCAGCGCACCACGGGGCTCGTCCGTCCGCAGTTTGTCGAGAGGACGGAAGATCACCGCATGGTGAGCTATGATCATCTGGCAGTTCTGCGCGATCGCCTCGTCTGCGACCTCAGGAGTGAGGTCGAGCGTCGTCATCACGCGGGTGACTCCCTGGCTCGGAGACCCGATCTGCAGACCGACCTTGTCGCCCGGCAGCGCGAATTGCGGCTGGGCGAACCGCTCAATCCAGTCGACAATGCGTTGGACAGGTACCGGCATCTCAGGCGATACCCACGATGTGCCAACGTCCCTCTTGCTCTTCAAGCATGAATGTGTAGCGCAGGGGCTCATCGGGCCGTTCGGGCCGAATCAGGTGCAGCTCGAGCTCAGCCTTGTTCTTGACGATACGCAGGCGCGAGATCTCGATATGGCTCGAGGAAAACAGAACGCGGTTGCTCGTCTCCAGCAGATTCTCGAAGTACTGGTCCTTATCAAGGTCTTCGAAGAACTGCGGCAGCATCAGCTGCTCGAGCAGCTCACGCTCACCCTGCCGCACCAACGTGAACCACAACAGAGCAGCCTTGTCGGGAGCTCGGTTGTCAAGCGTCATCATGCCTGGATCTTCGGGTCCAGGCCCGCTGTTGACGCCTGGAGGCGGCCCCTCATCGCCGACTTCGGGGACCGCAGGGGGGGTAGTGCTGACGACCGGCACCTGAACGTCCGTCAGCGGGCTGGCATCATAGGGACAGAAGAGCCAGTCTTGCTGCACGGCACGCTCACAGCTCGGGCAGTTGTGCTCGAGCTGCGTGCCGTCGACCGGACAGAACTTCCAACCATCAGCAGCTTCATGTCCGCATTTCGGGCAGACGGGGCCGGCAATACAGAAACCCACCAGCAGCAAGGTGACAAAGATGACTCGACGCATGACACATCCTAGTGGCCCGTCAGACCTTAAATGATCGACCAATTCCAACGATCACGAGCGCTAACCGTCTTGTATGGCGGGCCACGTCTTACGTTCTTGTTGATCCGCGCTTCGCGCGGGTGACGAAAGCTGCTTCGTTCGCCTTGGGACCAGCCACGCCGGCTCTCTCTCGCAGCTTTCGGGAGGTGCCTTCGGCACCTCAGTGGTCTTCGGTACGTTCGTAGCCTCGCTGCAAGAACCCATGATCGCATCTTCCGATTCAACCGGCGACTTTAATACTGACAGACCACTAGACCGTGATCCAGATCTTGTAGATCCAGCTGAGCACGAAAAACGCCAGAAAACCGACCGCCCAGGCCAGAGCACGGTGCTCCAAGAGCCAATTGAAAGCCGAAAAGCGCCCGCTTAGAACATACAAGGAAAGCGGCAACAGGCCAATGGCAGCCAGGAAAAGCACCGCCCCGCAGGGCTGGTTGCGGACTGCTTCCCAGACTCTGCCGTGCGCAGCCAGCGACCAGGATGTGGTCATTCCACACGACGGGCAGGGAATGCCCACGGTCTCGAGCATCCCGCACGGGGCCAGGCCGAGCTGCTCATGGGTGCCATAGCCACGTGGATCAGGCTCGATCGACAGCGCCAGGTAGAGACAGAGAGCGCTTCCCAGCCCCATCAGCAGAAAAAAGATGCGTTCGACCCGATCGGGCCGTAGACGCCACTCGCGGAGCTCTTCAGCGCTGAGCGTCTGCAGCTCGGCGGGCAGCTGCGGATCAGCCATCGGACAACTCCCCGATGAGCGCGGACATACGCGCGAGACCTTCACGCAGATCTTCACGAGAGGCAGCGAATGAGATGCGCAGATGCCCCTCGCAGCCAAAGGCAGACCCGGGAACCGTCGCGACCCCCTTTTGCTCCAGAAGCAGACGGCAGAATTGCTGCGAGCTGTTGACGGGCTCTCCTTCGAAGCTGCCCGTCAACGAGGCCTCCACCCTGGGGAAGGCATAGAAAGCTCCGGCCGGCCGCACGATGGCCACCCCAGGCATAGCAGCGAGGGCTTCGCTGACAAGATCACGCCGCACCCGAAACTCTTCGCGCATCGGTGCGATCAGACTGTCGCCGAGCTCGAGGGCCTTCACGGCGCCGTGCTGCGCGAAGCTGGTCGCGCAGGTGACGGACTGCCCCTGCAGACGATTGATCGCAGAAATCAGCGGCAAGGAGCTGGTAGCGACAAAGCCGATGCGCCACCCGGTCATCGCCCACCCCTTTGAGCAGCCGTCGATGACCACGACATACTCAGGGTCTACGCCCTCCTCCCCCGCGAATCCCAGTGAGCCCTCGAACGTGAGATGCCCGTAGATTTCGTCCGAGATCAGGTAGATTCCCCGCGAGGTCAAGTTGCGCGCGAGCCGTGCCAGGACTTTTGCATCGGCCACAGCGCCCGTGGGGTTGCACGGAGAGTTGAGGATCAGAGCACGGGTCTTGGGGCCAGCCGTGGCAAGGATCTCATCGACAGGCAGCTGGAAACCGTCCTCCGCCCGCGCCTGCACAACCCGGACCACCCCTCCAGCCAATTCGATCAGTGCCGGATAGCTGACCCAGTAGGGGCTGACGATGATGACCTCATCGCCGGGGTCGACCAGGGCCTGACAGGCAAGGGCGATCGCCATCTTCGCACCCGCGGTCACCAGGACGTTCTGGGGGCCAAGTCCCAGACCGTGGTGTCCGTTGACCCATGCCGCCGCTGCGTCGCGCAACGATTCGAGGCCCTGACTCGCGACGTAACCGGTCTGGCCAGAATTGAGCGCCGCGATGGCGGCCTGTTTGACGACTTCGGGCGTGTCAAAATCGGGCTGCCCCGCGCCGAGACCGATGATGGAGCGACCCGCCTGACGGAGACGCGCGGCAGCCGCTGTGATCGCCAGTGTTGCGGAAGGCGCAAGGTTCTGGGCTCGCTGCGAGACCATGTGCACTCCTGTGGAGGTGCGGGTGGAACCACTCTATCGGATGGCATGAAAAAAGCCCAAGCTACACTTGGGCTCAAATGCGGAAGGTGGGACTTGAACCCACATGGACCTAAGTCCACTAGGCCCTCAACCTAGCGCGTCTGCCAATTCCGCCACTCCCGCAGATCTTCTGGCGACCGACCGGCCCATTGTACGAAGGTGCGAACGCCGCTCAAGAGAAAATCTCCTGTGTCCAGAAAAAGCTCAGGAGGCCTTGGCTTTGCAGGCCTCGCACGGGCAGAGACTGCGGAGGAAGGGCCAGGTGTAGATACCGGTGCTGTGTCCATCCGACCACTGGATCCTCAGTGCGTAGCTGCCCGCCATCTCGACACCGCTCAAACCGACCCCAGCCGCCGGGGACTCTTCCATCGAGAAGGGACCCACGGGCTGTCCCATGTTTCCGTGCCCTCCCCGACACTCGACGCACGGACAGATGCCCCGCAAGCCTGCGAACGGATACGACGAAGCGTGCCCGTCGGCCCAGGCGATATCCACCCGGGACTCGTCGCGATACACCTGGATGTCACGAGCCGTGTGCGCCGCAGTCATCCTTTCGCCTCAACCTTGCCACCGCTGTATAGCTCGTCGATGGTTGCCTGGAACTTCTCGTTGATCACATTCCGCTTGATCTTCATCGTCGGGGTCAGCTCGTCGGTCTCGACCGAAAACTCGACGGGCAGAACGCGGAACTTCTTGATCGTCTGGTAGCGGGCGACCTTCTGGTTGCACTTCGCCTCGATCTCTTTCTCGAAATAGGCGTGCACCTTCTCGTTCTTGGCCACCTCTGCCACCGGCGCATGTGGGACCCCGACCATTCCGCAGAAGTCTTCGAGCCCCTCACCGTCCAGCGAGAGCAACGCGCACAGGTAAGGCTGGCGATCGCCAACCACGACGGCCTGGCCGACGCCCTTGATGGTCTTGATGTATCCCTCGAGCTCGGCTGGGGCGACATTCTTGCCACCGGCCGTGATCAACAGGTCTTTCTTGCGACCGGTGATGCGCAGGTTTCCATCGGCGCCGATACTGCCGAGATCACCTGTGTGCAGCCAGCCGTCTTCAGTCAACAGCTCTGCGGTCTTCTCTGGCATGTGCAGATAGCCGCTGGTCATGTTCTTGCCCTTCAGCAGGATCTCGCCATCCTCGGCAATCTTGACGCTGACGCCATCGATCGGCCGCCCCACCGCCCCAAACACCGGGCGGAAGCGATCGGAAACCGTCGAGACCCCGGTGGTCTCGCTCATGCCGTAGCCCTCGTAGACGCAGATGCCCAGGGAGGCGAAGAACTCCTGCGTTCGGACCGAGATCGGCGCTGCCCCCGTGGCCGCGACCTTGAGCTGATCGAGCCCCAACTTCTGCTTGATGCCGCCGATCACCAGCTTGTTCGCCAGCCAACGTGACATGCTGCTGTAGGGGCTTCCCTGCTCGACAGATTTCTTGAAGCATTCGAGCTCGGTGCGCATAGCCCAGGCCGCCAATTTGGCTTTGACGCCCGTCGCCTCGGAGAGCTTGCCTCGCAGCGCGGCCTCGAACTTCTCCCACACCCGCGGCACGCCGAGGAAGATGGTGGGCTTCACCTCGACGAGGTAGTCCTTGATCTTCTTGAGGTCGGGGCAGAAATACACCTGCCCGCCCGTCGACAGATGCAAGAAGTTGGTGAACACCTGCTCGGCGACGTGACACAGGGGCAGGTAGCTCAGGCTGCGGTAGGCGTCCGCAGTGTCGGTGAGGTCGGGGAACTGTTTCAGCAGCGCCTCAGCGACCATGATGATGCCTTCGTTGGTCAGCATCACCCCCTTCGGCAGACCCGTGGTGCCCGAGGTGTAGATCAGAAGCGCCGTCTCCTTACCCGTCTGCTTGTCGAGGCGGGCGTCAAGCTCCTTGTCATCGACGTCGCGGCCCAGATCCTGCAATGCCTGCAGGCTGACGACAAAATCGCCATGCCCATCAGCGATCGCATCGATGGTGACGATCTTCTCGACGCAGTCGATCAGACCCTCGCCCTTGCACTCGAGGTACTTGTTCAGCTGATCCTTGCCATCGCAGATCGCGATCTTCGACTTGCTGTTGTCGATGATGTAGCCGACCTGGGCTGGCGTATTGGTGACGTAGATCGGTGCGGGAACGCCCCCGGCAGCCATGATGCCGAACTGGCAGAGCACCCACTCGGGTCGATTGTCACCCACGATCGCCACGCATTCGCCGTATTGGTGTCCGAGCTTGATGAGCCCCTTGGCGATAGCGCGTACCTTTCGGTAGTACTCGGCCCAGGTCAAAGGCTGCCATGCGGCGTTGGCGCCCTTGCCAAAAATCGCCCCGACATCAGGACGCCGGCTGGCCCAGTCGGCAATCTGGTGGACGAGAGTGTGACGCTTGCCCATCGGGCACCTCCTGAATGGTCTGATACGGCCAGGACTCAGGCCCGACCTGGAATGGTTTACAGGCCGCCTATATTATCCGGACGAGGCCCACGCGCAACTCTTTCCCCGATGGCGGGCGCCTTGACGAGCTGAGCACAGTTTGTGGTATGTTAATGTCCTGTGGCTTGAGCCGAGCTCTCCACCGAACGCAGAAGGACGACAGACCTTGCTGTTCGAAAACCAGACCCAGAAGAGCCTGCAGTACAAGGTCGGCAGCCTGATCAAGGTCACTGAATGGACTCTGCCACGCGCCTCGGTCGACGAGCTTCGCGGACTGATCGGCGCTGCGAGCTTCACCGCTTTCGATGGCCGAGCGTTGCCGCCCGAGCAAGCCGCGGCCATGCTGAACCGTCACTGCCAGACCCTCGCCTGCCTTGTGCGTGAAGACGACTCCAAAACCGTCTGGTCCGCGTTCATCGCATCGGACACAGAAGGGCAGCCGTTCGATGTCGAGGCCTGCCGCCGTGTCGACAACATCCTCTTCCTCGGGTTCTACGCCACGCTGTATGCCCTTTCGCTCGACAATGGTGCATTCCTCTGGGCGCGACGCCTTGAGGGGAGTCGCATGAAGGCCTTGCGCGTGCCGAGCGACAAGCAGGCTGTGATCGTCCACGGCACCTCTTCGATGTACCGGGTCAATCTCGAAGGCCGCATCGAATGGGAGTCATTTGGCGCCGCCGATTTCGGCGAAGGATTGCGCCTGTGCCAGGACGTCATCGAGGTGCGGGACATAGACCGCAACATCTACCTGATCGACTACCGAACCGGAGATTTTGCCATCCGCCCTCCGCCCCTCGCCGAGCGCATGCGCGGACAGATCGCTTCCTGAGAGTTGCCCCTCGGGGCAGCGAGGGCGCTGTGATTTCTCTTGCCTGGGGAGGCGCTCAGTATAAAGTAACAGAGTCCTGGCCCCAAAACCTACCGCGCCACACCAGCGGCGGGAGTGCGCTGGCCGCGGCTTTCGAGCTAGAGCACACGCGAGAGCGTGCCTGTCCTCGAGAGTCCTGGCATTGGCCGCTGCACCCTTCGCCTCTCAAGAATCGGAGAGAAGGGTTGCCGACCACGCTTCCCGTCCGCACGCAGGCGCGGCAGCCGGGGTCAGCCCGAAGAACCAGCACCCCTTCGGCGCAGCAGCAAAGAGGGGAACTTACGGCCTGGACCCCAGGTTCCATTCCGACAACCAACAGACGGTAACGAATCCATGGAGACGACTACTGAAGGCGCCCTCGACGCAAGACTTGAGCGCCAGGAACAGATCAAACAATTCCGCAAGCTGCGTGAGGGCATCGAGTCAGGCATCCTGGCCTCGAAGAGAGCCCTGAAGGGTGACGATCTTGAGGCCGCGTTCGAGAAACTGAACGAACCGGCGCAGAAGGTCGAAGAGCTCAAGGAGATCTTCGACGCCGACAATGCCATCCAGGCCCGCTCCTACTCGCGGGTGGCCGAGGAGCTCCAACGCCAGCAGCTGCACGTCGAAACCGCCAAGATCAAGAAAGAGAAGAAGGGCAAGTCCGGCTCGCGCTCCCGGGCCAAGTCGGGCGGCATCCCGGTGGAAGAGCTGCAGTGGCTCCTCAACGCCCTGTACCTGATCGGCCGGGACCACCACGACCTGTTCTCCGAGCTCCACATCGGCAAGTGCGCCAAATGGGCCAAGAAGTTCGAGAAGCAAGGGTACGCTGAAGAGCGCCCGCTGCTGACGATCAACAACTACATCCGCAAATACAAGCAGAAGTACTTGTTCGACAAAGCAGACGTGATGTCGCGCCTGACCGCTTCCCAGCCGGCCTCGGAAACCCCGAGTCCCACCAAGCCCGATGCAGCCAAGAGCCAAGCAACCGCAGAAGCCAAGCCCGCTGCAAAGAAGAGCCAAGCAACTACAGAAGAAGAATAACAACGCAAACAAGACGTCCCCTCCAAGCAGGCGCCGGCAGACCGAGTCACGGCCGGGCAACTGCAGGGGACTGGTTTTTTTGAAGGAGAAACCAGTGACAGAGAGGCTGGAAGCCATCAAGGTGACGGTCGACCCCGTCGAAATGGAGCTCATCTGCGAGCCCTACGTCGTCTACACCTTCCGGGGCTATGCGCCTGTCGTCAACGTCCGCACGGGGTCGGGCGAAGAGCGCACTTTGTACATATCACCGAGGACCCTTGCGCAAGGGCTCGAAGTGCTGCGGCAACGCAACGGCGATGAATTCGAAGGAATCAAGATGCGCGTCTCAAAAGAGAGCGAGGAGAAATTCGCCAAGTACGTGGTCGAAGGGATCTTTGAGTGACCGAACGGACCGATCCGGTTCGCCCGAATCCGTCACCAGCTCCTGCTGCGGCCCCGCCTGGCCGGCGAATTCGACCTCTCGCTGCTCGAAGATACACGCGTAGCGTCTGCGCTGCTCAAGCGCAAATTCTCTCGGCCATCCGGGCCCTCGCTACGAACCTGGTGACGGATCCAGACAAGGCTGACAGGGGCGCGCATGCGCCCCTTGTTTTCTGACCAACCAGGTTGTCTTTCCACGGGCAAAGTCTGGCTTTCGGTCCGGACAGTGGCCTGGAGAGGGCAAGTCAGCCCGAGTTTCAGCCGGATATTCCGCTCTTTTCCATTGACACTGCACCATGGCTGGGTTACAAAGACCGCGCTTTGGGGCAACGACTCTGTGAAAAAAATCACAAAGTCTTGCAAGTACACGCGCAGGCACGAGTTATGAAAGGCCCTTCGGAACCAGGCGATGCATCTACCGGGGAAATTCCCGGAGACTCCGCAACCGAAGATCCGCATGACAAGGCCTCCGGCTTGCAGGCGTTGCGCGCCAAAGACGGGGGGCGTCAGGCTCGCGAGAGAATGATGCTCGGTGGCCACTCCACGGAGGCCGACTTGTACCAGGCGTTGGGTCTGGTCACACAGCTCGGGTTGGTGGTGGCGGCTGCTGTTGTGGCGGGCCTGCTCGCAGGCCACTACCTCGACAAGCTCCTCGGAGCTGGCGGGGTGATCACAGCCACCGGCGTGGTGTTGGGGGTTGCCGGCGGATTCGTCGGCGCAAGCAAGTTGCTTTTTCGTGACCTCGACAAGGATGGAAAGCTCAATGGCGGAAACCTCGGAGTCGATCCTGCAGATGGTGCGGAAGATTGACCGTGGTGCCAGCATGCTTGTGCTCCTTGCCGCGTTCACGGCGCTTGTCGCAGGCCACAGCAACGTCGCCCTGGGTGTCGTGCTCGGTGGCATTGCGAGCCTGATCAACTTTCGCTTGCTGGCCCGGAACGCTCGGCGCATGCAAGACGTCAAGGACCCGCGCCAGGCCGCGCGGATGTCCTTCGCTGGCGTCGGCATGCGCTTTCCGCTGATGGCGATCGCCTTGGCGATCGCGTTGATCTTTCCTGAGGTTTTCTCCTTTGCCGCATGCGCTGCAGGGCTCTTCGCGAGCCATGTTGTGCTGGTGTTCAACGGGCTCAGGTTCGCAAGGGGCTGAATTGTGGAACATATCGCGAGGCAAGAAGTCTGGAACCTGATCGGGTGGCTGATGCACCTGATGGGCAAGGACGACACCTGGGCGCAGTGGTATCAGGACTACGCGATCCTGCGCAGCCCCCTGTTCGAGTTCAACCCCCACACGATCACAGACACGCTTGTCGTCGTCGCCCTCCTGCTGGTCGGCGCGATCGTGCTGTGGCGCAAGCGCTCGATGATCCCTGGCAAGTTCCAGTCGGCCTGGGAGCTGCTGGTCGGGGGTTTCGACACGCTTGTCGCCGACTCGTTGGGATTTGAGAAGGCGGAGCAAAACCGCAAGTACTTGCCGCTGATCGGCACGCTGTTTCTGTTCCTGGTGCTGTGCAACGTGTTGGGTTTCATTCCCTTCCTGCACGAGCCCACTGCCGACGTGAACACACCCTTCGCCCTGGGAATTCTCGGCTTCTGCATCTCACTGGTCAGCCACTTCCGTATCCACGGCGGCCCCGGCGTAGGCGGCTTTTTCAAGGGCGTTTGGAATTTCATCAAAGGGCTTTTCCAGCCGAACTTCGTCTTCTTCCCGCTCAACGTGATCGGAAAGATCGCTGAGGTGCTGTCGATCAGCTTTCGACTGTTCGGGAACATCAAGGGCGGCGCGATCATCGTCGTCGTGGTGTCCTGGCTGGTGAACTACTTCTTCCTCCCCGTGGGGTTGAACTTCTTCTTCGTGTTCTTCGTTGGGACCGTCCAGGCTTTCGTATTCACCATGCTGACGCTGACTTATATCAGTGTCGAAGTGAACGAATAACAGGAGATTGTCGTGGAAGACTGGGTGGACGTGGCGCGATACCTGAGTGCCGGCATTGCGATGGGCTTCGGCGCCATCGGCTCGGCAATCGGCGTCGGCATGGCAGGCGGCTCAGCCGTCTTCGCTATGCAACGCCAGCCGAAGAACTCCGAGATCACCTTCCGCAACATGCTGTTGGGCCAGGCCCTCAGCGAGACCCCTGGTATCTTCGCCCTCGTGGTCGCGCTGTTGCTGGGCTTCACCAAGCCCTCAGCGTACGAGTGGCACACGATCGGCGCGCTGTTGGGTTCGGGCATGGCCATCGGCTTCTCCTCCATCGGAGCGGGCATCGGGCTGGGGCTCGTCACCAGTGAGTCCTCACGAAACATCAGCCGCAACCCGCGCGCCAAGGGCCTGACAGAGCGTACGATGATCCTGGGCATGGCGATCACGCAATCGCCCAACGTCTTCGCCTTCGTCATCTCTCTGGTCCTGATGCAGGTCACCTTGACTCCGGAGGTCAGCTTCTCCGGACTCGCCAAATATCTCGCTGCAGGGGCGTGTGTCGGCTTCGGCACCATCGGCTCTGGAATCGGCGAGGGTTACGCCGCCTCCCGAGCCACATTCGGCGCGGGCCGCTTCCCGATGGCCACGGGCTCGGTAACACGAACGATGGTTTTGGGAATGGCGATCGCAGAGTCGCCGGCGGTTTTCACACTGGTTATCGCCATCATTCTGGTTTTTGTGGTCTGAACCACCTTTTTAGGAGCTGGCAAGCGATGTTGGACCTTCTCACTTTTCTCTCAGAGATCTCTTTTGACGGTGTGGCACTGCAGAATGCTGCCCTGTTCCTCGGCGCCGGCATCTGCATGGGCTTTGGAGCCATCGGCCCGGGCATCGGTGAAGGTTACGCCGCCGGTCGTGCCTGCGAAGGTATCGCCCGCACCCCCGAAAACGCTCCCCTGCTGACCCGCACCATGCTGATCGGCCAGGCCGTTTCGGAGTCGACCGGTATCTACTCGCTGGTCATCGCGCTGCTCATGCTGTTCGTGTTGAAGGGCTAGGATCATGTATCGCAAGGTCCTGCTCGGTCTGTTCCTATTGCTCGTCAGCCTACCGCTGGCGGCGCAAGAAGAACTGCCGGCCGAACAACCAGACCAGCCCGCGGCGACCGACAAGGTCGACACGGTGGAGCCCCTGTCCGACCGCTATCCCTATGGCGGGAAAGACGGGACGGGCAACTACAAGGCCGTGCGCGGCATGTTGAATCCCAACGCCACCCTGATCTTGCAGGTTCTGATCTTCTCGATCTTCCTGGGAATCATGGGCAAGCTGGTCTTCAGGCCCACGATCAAGGTGCTGGATGAACGGCACGACTTGATCCATCGCAACCATCGTGAGGCCAAAGACTTCAAGGCCAAAGCGAAGGCGATGCAAGCGGAATATGACCAGAAGCTGGCCGATGCACGGCTGGAAGGCGCACGCCTCGTAAGCGAACGCGTGCACGCCAGCCAGGGCAAGGCGCACGCGCAGCTCATCCAGCGCCAGGAAGTGCTCAAGACGAACATCGCCGGTGTACGCAGCGACCTGATCGCACAGATGGAATCCCAGCAAGAAGACGTCGATCGGGAGATCCCCAAGCTCAGCAAGGCCGTTGCGGCCAAAATGCTGGGCCGAGAACTCTGAGGACGAGAAACGTGCCCGACAAACCGAAGGCCAAACCGGTCAAAGCCGTTCTGATCGCCATGACAGTGGTCTATCTGATCATATGGCTGATCTGCTTCCTCTCCTGGGGCCGCGGCTACCCGGAGAGCGTGGCGACGACAGATACCTACAAGTCCGTGCTGGCAAACGATATCGTCAAGGACGATACGCCTCCTCCTGCAGGCGTGGATTGGGGCTTTCTCGCAGAGTTCCGTGTCCGTGCGGGTAGCGACGAGAAGATGATCCGCCGCTTCCAGAGAGAGTATGAGACCTGGCTGGTAGAGCTGAGCAGCGCTGAGCTGGTAGAGCTGAGCGAGAAGGCAAAGGCCGAAGCCACCGGGCTGCCGGCCGCTGCACCACGCGCCGTCAAGCTGGGCCTGTTCGCTGACTGGGCCAAGCGACGCGTCGCCGAGGCCGCCTACGCCGGCTATGTCACCTGGTTGAACGTCGCCGTGCTGGTCTTCCTGTTTACCTACTTTGGCTGGGGTCCGATGAAGGGTTACCTCGAAGAACGCGGCAAACGCATCGAGCGGGATCTTGACGCAGCCCAGGGCGACCGCGAACAGGCTCAGGGAGCCTTTCTCGAGATCCGCAAGAAACTCGAGAACTTCGACAGGACCAAGCAAGAGACTCTGGCAGACGCGAAACGGACTGCCGACGCCGAGGAGCAGCGCATCGCCCTGGAAACAGAACTGGCCCAGAAGCGCCTCGACGCTGCCGAAGAGGAGTTCACGGAGATCGAGCACCTGCGCGCAAGACAGAATTTCGGCGACCGCATTGTGATCGGCGCCTGCGCAGGTGCCAAGACCGTTCTAGCAGAGAACGTGACCAAGGATGATCAGGAACGCCTGGTCAACAAGTTCCTCACGGAGTTCGAGGCGTTCTCAGCCCATTTCCAGGAGAACGCGTCGTGAAGGAAAAGCTGGTCTACAATCGATACGCTCTCGCACTGTTGAATGCAGCGCCCGAGGAAGACCTCGACGCACTCGCCGTGCAATTCCGAGAGTTCGCGGAAGTGCTGGCGACCCATGCAGACATTCAGGCTTTGCTCGCGGATCTCACCCTCGACCTGGACATCCAGTTTGACGCACTGCGTGCCCTGGGTGAGCGGGCTGAGCTCGACCCGCTGCTGCTGCGGCTGCTCGACCTGGTCGTCCACAACCGCAAGACGCCCTACTTGCTCGGCATGGCGCACGCCTTCCGCGGCTTCGTCGACCGGCACTTCAAGAGGGCTGTGGCGAAGGTCCGTTCGGCATTTCCCCTGACCAAGAGTCAGACCGAGGCGCTTGAGAAAAAACTGGCCGAAGTGACCGAGCTTTCGGTCCGCGTCGAAGCCGAAGTTGACAAAGAACTGCTGGGGGGCATCTCGGTCCAGATCGGCAATCTGGTCGTTGACCGAAGCCTGCGTACCCAGGTGCTCGAATTCAAGAAACAACTGCTTGCCCACTGAGCGGAGCCGGAGTCGTACCCCATGAAACTCAAAGCCACTGAGATCACAGAAATCCTGACCGAGCGTCTGAAGGGCTACGACCACAGCCCGGACATCGAGGAGCAGGGCAAGGTCATTACCTGCGGTGACGGTGTCGCCCGCGCCTACGGCCTCGAGAAGGTCATGGCAAACGAGCTGCTCGAGTTCCCCCACGGCGTCGTCGGCCTGGCCCTGAACCTCGAAGAAGACAACGTCGGCTGCGTGCTGTTCGGTGACTACGAGAAGATCGGCGAAGGCGATATCGTCAAGCGCACCAAGCGCATCGCCGAAGTGCCGGTAGGCGAGGCCCTGATCGGCCGCGTCGTCGATGCCCTGGGCAACCCCATCGACGGCAAGGGTCCGATCGCCAGCAGCGAGCGCTATCCTGTTGAGCGCATCGCTCCGGGTGTGTTCGACCGCAAGAGCGTGCATGAACCCATGCAGACGGGTCTGAAGGCCATCGACTCGATGGTGCCGATCGGCCGTGGCCAGCGCGAGCTGATCATCGGCGACCGCCAGACCGGCAAGACCGCGGTGGCGCTCGACACGATCCTCAACCAGAAAGGCACAGGGGTCAAGTGCATCTACGTCGCCATCGGCCAGAAGCGCTCGACGGTGGCTCAGGTCGTGCGCATTCTCGAAGAGAACCAGGCCCTCGACTACACGATCGTCGTCTCGGCAACGGCCAGTGAATCGGCCCCGATGCTCTACCTGGCACCGTACTCCGGCACAGCGATGGGCGAGTACTTCATGTTCAATGGCCAGCACGCCCTGGTCGTCTATGACGACCTCTCGAAGCACGCTGTGGCCTACCGTCAGATGTCGCTGCTGTTGCGTCGGCCTCCCGGGCGTGAAGCCTACCCCGGCGACGTCTTCTACCTGCACTCGCGGATGCTCGAGCGCTCGGCGAAGCTGTCCGACGCCAAAGGCGGGGGCTCGCTCACGGCGCTGCCAATCATCGAGACGCAGGCCGGCGATGTCTCTGCCTATATTCCGACCAACGTGATCTCGATCACCGACGGCCAGATCTATCTCGAGGCGGACCTCTTCTACAGTGGTATCCGGCCCGCCATCAACGTCGGCATCAGCGTCTCACGCGTCGGCGGCAATGCGCAGACCAAAGCGATGAAGAAGGTCGCCGGTACTCTGCGCCTCGAGCTGGCGCAGTACCGCGCTCTGGCCGCCTTTGCGCAGTTCGGTAGTGACCTCGACAAAGCCACGCAAAACCAGCTGGCACGCGGCGAGCGCATGACCGAGATCCTCAAGCAGGGACAGTACCAGCCGCTGCCCGTCGAACGACAAACCCTGATCATCCTCGCGGGTGTGGACGGCTACCTCGACGACGTCGAAGTCTCGGCACTGGGCAAATTCGAAGAGCAGCTCTACCGCTTCATGGACACCAAGAAGGCCGAGTTGGTCCAAGAGCTGATCGACAAAGGCAAGTTCGACGGAGATCTGCGCGAGCGCATCGGCGCGGCGTACAAAGAGTTCAAGCAGTCCTTCGTCGCTTGAGCGTCGTTGAGCCCACCCCGTGACCCAGCGCAGAAGGAGTCGATCCAGTGGCCAGCCTGAGAGAGCTCAAACGGCGCATCGTCAGTGTCAAGAACACGCAGAAGATCACCCGGGCAATGAAGCTGGTGGCTGCCGCCAAGCTACGCAAAGCCCAGAGCGCCATCGTCTCGAACCGCCCCTACTTCGTGAAGCTGCAACAGGTCATGGAGTCGGTCGCGGCCCGTGCCCGCAACAGCCGTGACCCCTTGCTGCGCACAAAGACAAAAGACAAGCATGTCCATCTGATCGTGGTCACCTCCGACAAGGGATTGTGCGGCTCGTTGAACTCGAATGTGCTCAAGGGCGCGCTGCGCTTCATCGCCAAGGAGCTGAAGGACAAGAAGGTGGTGATCACCACCGTCGGCCGCCGCAGCAGCCAGTTTTTCAAGCGTCGCAAGTGGGAGATACGCAAGTCGTACCCCGCATTCGTGCAGGACATCAAAGTGCACGACGTCGCCCACATCATCGATCCGATGACCCGTGAGTTCGAGAGCGGCGAAGCCGACGGGGTCTATGCGATCTATAGCGAGTTTGTCTCGGTCGTCAGTCAGAGGGTGCGCATGGTTTCCTTGCTTCCGATCCAACGAGAGAAGACGGACAAGGGCGCGATCCTCAACGACTACACCTACGAGCCCGACCAGGATGTGTTGCTGCACGGGTTGCTGCGGCAGAGCCTGCACGAGCAGGGTTTCCGCATGTTGCTCGAGGCAGCTGCCAGTGAGCACGGCGCCCGCATGTCCGCTATGGACTCGGCGACGCGCAACGCTTCGGATCTGATCGACAGACTGACTCTGATGCGCAACCGCGCACGGCAGGAAGCGATCACCACAGAACTTATCGAAATTGTCAGTGGGGCCAACGCCCTCGACTGAGCAGAGTTTCGCCGCTCGCCAAAGGGCGGCAAAGATGCCTGGAGGAAATCGCCGATGGACGCTGAGAGCCGCGGCCAGATTGTGCAAGTCGTCGGTCCCACTGTGGATGTTCACTTCGCAGAGGGTGCCCTGCCCGAAATCAACACGGCGCTTACGATCAAGCGCGAAAACGGTGAGATTCTGGTGGTTGAGACCGCCCTGCACCTGGGCCAGCGCTCGGTCCGTGCGGTCGCCATGGCGGGCACCGACGGTCTGGTGCGTGGCATGGATGTCGCGAACACCGGCAAGCCCATCAGCGTCCCGGTCGGTCGTGAGACCCTTGGCCGCGTGATGAACGTGATCGGCGAGCCCGTTGACGATGGCGGACCGATCGAGGCGAAGCGCCGCCATCCCATCCACCGCCTGCCTCCAACCCTCGAAGAGCTCTCCCCGAGCACCGAGATGTTTGAGACCGGAATCAAGGTCATCGACTTGCTCGAGCCGTACGCGAAGGGCGGCAAGACCGGCCTGTTCGGCGGCGCTGGGGTCGGCAAGACGGTGTTGATCATGGAGATGATCAACAACATCGCCAAAGAGCACGGTGGCTTCTCCGTGTTCGCCGGTGTCGGCGAGCGCACACGAGAAGGCAACGACCTGGTCGCGGAGATGACGGAGTCGAAGGTCCTCGAAAAGGCCGCGCTGATCTACGGTCAGATGACCGAGCCCCCAGGCGCCCGTTTGCGGGTCGGGCTGACGGGACTGACCGTCGCCGAGTACTTCCGCGACGAAGAAGGTCAGGACGTGCTGCTCTTCATCGACAACATCTTCCGCTTCACCCAGGCGGGCTCCGAAGTGTCGGCGCTGTTGGGCCGCATGCCGAGCGCCGTCGGCTACCAGCCCACCCTGGCCACCGAAATGGGAGAGCTGCAAGAGCGGATCACCTCGACCAAGAAGGGCTCGATCACCAGTGTGCAAGCTATCTATGTGCCCGCTGACGACTTGACCGACCCCGCCCCCGCCACGGCCTTTGCGCACCTCGATGCCACCACGGTGTTGTCGCGCCAGATTGCCGAGAAGGGTATCTATCCGGCCGTCGACCCGCTCGACTCGACCAGCCGTATTCTCGACCCGAACATCCTGGGTGAAGTGCACTACAAGTGTGCGCGTGACGTCCAGGCGATCCTGCAACGCTACAAAGACCTGCAGGACATCATCGCGATTCTCGGAATCGACGAGCTGTCCGAAGACGACAAGCAGATCGTCAGCCGCGCACGGAAAGTCGAGCGTTTCCTCTCGCAGCCCTTCTTCGTTGCCGAACAGTTCACCGGCATGCAAGGCCGCTACGTGTCGATCCAGGACACGATCAAGGGCTTCCGCGAGATTGTCGACGGCAAACACGACGAAGTTCCCGAGCAGGCCTTCTACATGGTCGGCACCATTGAAGAAGCACTCGAAAAAGCCAAGAAACTTTGAGGCAACCATGATCGAGCTCGAGATCGTCACTCCCAAGAAGGTCTGGTTCAAAGGCAGTGTCAGCGAAGTCATGCTGCCCGGCATCGACGGCGACTTCACTGTCTATGACGACCACGCCCCCGTATTGAGCACTTTGCGGGCCGGTCCGCTGTTGCTAGTTGAAGACAAACTGCCCACCCACTTCGTGATCGAAGCCGGGTTGTGCAGTGTCGAAAACAACCGGGTCTCGGTACTCACCGAGGGCTGCGAGCCACTCGGCGAGCCAGACCGGGAAGAACTTGAGAATGAGATCCTGCGGAAAGAGCAGGAGCTGGCCGAGTCCAAGAAAGAGGACGTAGACGAAATTGCAACGCTCAAAGAGGATCTCACCGCGCTGCGCTCCCGCTTCACGACCCTGATGTACAAGATCAACGAGTTCTGAGCACGGATGCGCGCTCTTCCTGTGACGCCGGCGCGCCTTTGCGCCGGCGTGCGCGTTTGTTGCCCGGGCGCGCTCCCTGCGGATTGACGTTCCCCCCGGAGGGGCGCAGAATGGGACCGAATCCGTCAGCTCGGAGGGTCCTGATGCGACCAGCTCTTCTATCCATGCTGTTGTTGTCCTGGACATTGCTGCTCGCCGAGCGGCCACCAGAGATATTGGGCGCCCGCCGACCATGCGTGACCCCCGACGGCGCGCAGCTACTTTTTGCCTGGCAGGGCGACATCTGGAGCGCCGACCTGGCGAACGGCGCTGCCCGCCGGGTCACCCTGCATCCGGCCCATGACGACTACCCGTTGGTCAGCAGTGACGGCCTCTGGCTGGTCTTCGCCTCCGACCGGGATGGCGCGCCCTGCCTCTACAAACAACCGGTCGCCGGCGGTCCCGCGGAACAGCTGACGTTCTACGAGGCCGATGACGTTCCGCAGGCCATCTCCCCCGACGGACAGGTGCTGTTCGTCTCGCGCCGCGGCCAGCATCGGAACCTGTACACGGTTCCTCTGAGCGGAGGCACTCCCCAACAACTGACATGGAGCGGAGCGAGTTTCGGGGTCTTCACGCCGGACCAGTCAGGCCTGGTCTTCGGTCGGGGCACCATCAACCCAGAAGCGCTGGACTTCGAAGGCAGTGGCAACTTCGACCTGTTCCAGACCGAGCTGGGCGGAAGTCGGCCACCCCAGCAACTGACCTGGTCCCAGGGGAACGACATCGCGCCGGTCTTCGACGACAGCCAGCGGCTGTACTGGGCCAGCGGCGCCGTCCTGCTCTCGCGCGCCGATGGCGGTGAAGCGCGTGAAGAGGCGCACGCGCCCACAGCGATCCGGGGACTGCACGCAAGAGGAGCTGCCGTGTACATCGAGGCGGGATTTCACCTCTACCGCCTGGAGGCAGGGCAACTGCACCCTGTTCAGCTCTTCAACCACAGCGACCAGAAGGTCGTGACCAACATCGTGCGCCAGCTCACAGGCTCCCCCGAGGAGCCCGACATCGCGAGCGATGGCAGCCTGGTCTTCAGTCTGGAGGGGAGCCTGTGGCTCAGCGATGGGACCGGCCCTGCGCGGCGACTCACCCAGGGCAGCTCGGATCACTGGCCGCGGTTCGCCGGGGCGGATTCGGTCGTATTCCAATCGAGGCGGTCGGGCAACCAGGACCTCTACATTGTCTCGGTTCGTGGCGGCACACCGCGCGCCTTGACTTCAGACCCAGCGGACGACTTCTACCATTGTGTCACACCCGACGCCAAGACCGTGGTCTTTTGCTCGGAGCGGTCGGGAAACCGCGACATCTGGGCCCTGAACCTGCGGAACGCACAGCTGAAGCGGCTGACCAACAACCCGGCCATCGAGGATGACCCCGCAATCTCCCCCGACGGGAGGCTGTTGGCCTTCGATTCGGACCACCACGGCAACCGGGACATCTGGATCGTACAGCCGGGCGCGGGAACGGCGCCCCAATGTCTGGCACGCACGCCGACCACAGACCAATGTCCGGCGTTCTCTCCCGACGGGAAGCGCCTGGCCTTCGAACGCCGGCAAGGCAACGCCTCGAACATCTGGGTCCACGACCTGAGCACGCGCAAGACCGCCAAGGTTGTCGAGGACGGGACACTGCCAAGATGGTCGGCAGACGCCAGATACCTCGTCTACGAGTCGACGGCGGAGGATGGAGGGCTGGCGCGGATCCGGGTTCCGGAGCAGATCGTCGAACCCGAGCCACTGCGCGTCTTTGCCCAGGAAGCCACCACGCTGCCGGCATTCAACGCCCTGGTGTTGGAAGACGTGTTCCGTACCATCGAGACGCAGTTCTACGATGAAGACACGCACGGCGTGGACTGGGATGAGGTGCGCGAGCGCTACCGGCCTCTGGTCGAGCAGGCAGAGACCGCTCCGGAGCGCACTCTGTGGCTCAACCGCATGCTCGGAGAGCTGCGAGCCTCCCATCTCGGCGTGCGGCCGCCGGCACGCCGAGGGCCCGGAGTTGGAGAGCTGGGCGCGCGCTTCAACCCGGCGGGCAGCCACCTCGAGCTGACAGCCGTGCTCGAGCGCGGCCCTGCTGAACGTGCCGGCCTGCAGGCGGGCGATCTGCTCCTCGGCATCGACGGGCAGGCAGTGCACCCCCACACCAACCTCTGGCAGCTGCTGCACGGCAAGGCCCAGAAGGAGGTCGAGCTCAGCATCGAGCGGGCGGGGACGCTGCTGCCCATCAAGCTCCGAACGGTCACCTCCAGCCAGCTGCGAACCTTGGAATACCAGGCCTGGCGCCGCGGCCGATTGCGTATGGTCAAGCAGCTCGCAGGCGAACGGCTGGGCTACATCCATTTGACCGCGATGGACGCGCGCAACCTCGAGCGCTTCAAGCGCGAGATCGATGAGCTCGAGGCAGAGGAGGGGCTGATCATCGACGTGCGAAACAATGGCGGCGGCAACATCCATGAACAGCTGCTGCAGGTACTGCTTCTGCGCCCCTATGGCGTGTCGCAGACCCGCGGGCGAAACGCTCGTGAACGCTTCGAGACAGTCCTGGACAGGCCCTTTGTCGTGCTGGTCAACGAACGCTCTTTCTCAGACGCGGAGATCTTCCCCCACTCGGTCCAGACTCTGGGGCTCGCCAAGGTGGTCGGCGCGCCGACCAGTGGCAGCGTGATCGGAACCACCTCAAAAACCCTCGCCGATGGCTCGAACATGCGGATTCCCCGGACCGGCTGGTTCGGCCTGGATGGCGCGAACCTCGAAGGGACGGGCGTGACCCCCGACATCATCGTCAGCGAGAGCGAGGCCGACCGCTATTACGGCCGCGATCCCCAGCTACAGGTCGCAGTCGAGCAGCTGCTTCAGGACATCGAATCCCAGCGCGCTCCCCCTGGCCTGCGAGCGCGAATGACGCGCCCGTCCAGCGGGCTCCGCCGGGGCGAGTTCTGATCAGTTGTCCGACCTTCGCGAGTGGAATCGGTAACAGCCTTCCCAGCCAGCCTGAATGGCTGGATGAGCCGACATGGGCAGTGCTGGCGTAGGGCGTCGCATTGCAGTAGAATACAGCACCGGTTCCTTGCGAGGTCAATGCCATGCGCACGAAGCGAGGCGTCTCCCTGGTCGAGCTGCTGATCGTAATCGTGATCATTGGGATGCTGGCGACCACCATCACGCTGAGCATTGTCGACGTGGTCGACGACGCTGAGATACAGTCGGACAAGACGCGCCGCGCGAGCTGGAGCACGGCCGCTGATCGCTACAAATGGGAAGCCAGCCCCGGACAGTACCCGGCCTCTTTCCACCAGATGATCCAGGCGGGCATGATCGGAAAAGAGGCCGACTCGAGCGGGTTGGCCATCTCGGTGACAGGGGAGAGCGTCTATATCCCATGATTCCTCACCGCCGTGGTCTCAGCCTGCTCGACCTCCTGGTGGCCGTCGTTTTGATCGGCGTGCTTTCGACCGTGCTGTTGACTGCAGCCTCCGGCCTGATCCAGCAGAGCGCCAAGGACGAAGAGACGTTCTTCGGTCGCTTGCTGCTGGACGAGCTCGAACACTATTCTCGAGCCTACACACGCGCCCAGGGCCGCAGCAATTGGGGTTCGATCACAGCCAACCTGCCGGTGAGCTACCAGCCTCCCCAAAAAGCTGATGGGTCCGTCTTCGCGAGCCCCTATTTCGCCGAATGGCAGCAGGAAATCAGCGGCTGCAGCTACGTCGACCTGCTGGCCGACACCATCTTCGTGCCCACCGCACCCATGGTCACCGACATCATCCGGGTTGAGGGACAGATCATCCGCGGCTCGAACACCATTGCCACGAGGACCTGGCTTGTCTACCGTCCGCGCGAATAGAGCAGTCACGCTGATCGAGCTGCTGGTGGTCGTCACGATCATCGGTGTTCTCGCCACCGTGGTGTCGATGCTCTGGACGCCCACATTTGGCATCTGGCAACGCCTGGACGTCGCGGCTGCGCCGTTCCGCCTGGCCCATGCGCGGGCCTTGTTCGGTGACACGACGTATTTCGTCATCATCGACCAGGGCCAGAACACGCTGACTGTCAAGCACGCGGGAGGGCAGCCTGTCCTCGACCCCAAGACCGGCAACCCGTACCAGCTACAACTCGAGTCCGCGCTCAGCCTCGAGATCCTCTCGGTCGCTCCGCCCACCGACACTGCCTTCTTCAGCAACGGTGGCGGGTTGAATCGCGATGTCACGCTGACAGTGGCGCCCGCGGGGTACCCGGGCCAGCGTTATACGATCGACCTTCGGGCTCCTCATTGTCGAGTCCAGTTCGGAAGTCTGCCCTAGCAGAGCATCCATGGAATGCCAGACTCTGGCATGGAGGAAGCAAAAAGTGGCCTACCACAAGCTCTCGGGCTACTCCCCCATCGGCCTGTTCCTGGGCCTCGACACGGTCTACGCCGTACAGCTGAAGATGCGTGGCAACAACAAGCCGTTGCTGACAGCTGCCGCGCGCGCGGCGCTGCCGCCCGCAGCCGACCTTGTCGGGCCCGGCCGTGAGCTCTTGCGCGACACGATCAAAGCGCTGCTGGCGAGCGCAGACTTCAAAGGCAAGAGAGTCCACGTCAACCTGCCACACAGCGGCGCAGTGCGGCGCTACGTTCAGGTCCACAAAGGCCGCTCCTCTCTGGCTGAGGTCGCGCGCATGGACCTCGAGACGGTCTTTCCCGAGACTCCCCTCGAGAAGATCCTGTTCGCGCCTGTCAACGTCGGTGAGCGCAAGATCAGTGGCGCGAAGATCGACGAGTATGTGCTGCTGGCCGCCGTGCCCGAGTTCCTCAGCGCACTGTCGACGGTCACAGGGGCCCTGCGTTTGCGGATTACTGGCATCGGGTTTGCGCCAGAGGCGGCCTGGTGGGCAACCCGCCGGGTCGCGGAAGCCGAATCTTCGAGCCCTGAGGCCCAACAGGACGAGGACGACGAAGAGAAGGCCTCGCTCACGGCCGTCCTCAGCCCCGTCGGCAATGCCATCGACCTGTCCCTGTGGGACGGCGATCGTTTGGCCTTCGTCAAGCTGATCGGCCGGGAAACCGGCGCTCCCCAGGCACTCGAGCGCATGGGTGAAGATGTCGGCGAAGCGCTGTGGTTCTACCTGTCGGTGCACCGCGAGAGCCAGCTGAAGCAGGTTGTCTCGACGGGCATCCTGGCGGAATACGATCAGTTCAAGTTGCTGCTCGAAAAGAACCTCGACGTGCCTGTGCGCTCCATGCTGCCCTCTGAGCTGGTCGAGCAGGCAGCGGGTGTAGAGCTCAGCGGTCCGGGTGCGTGGACCGAAGCGATGGGCCTGTGCGTGCTCGGCGCGCTCGCCGGGCAGGGACACACAAGTGAGCTGGATTTCACGCCCCGGGCCCTGGCGCAGGCACGCTCGCAGAGCCTCAACCTGTTTGTGGGTGTGTTGCTGGTGTTGCTGCTCGGTGGTGCCCCCCTGCTTTACAGCCTGTGGCTCTCGCGCCAGATCGACACAAAGTCCACGCAGATCGAGCAGACCATCGAAGGCTGCCAGGACTACATCCGACGCTGTGAGAGCCACAACAACTTCATCGCATCGCTGCAGAATGACCAGATCGATCCGGCTCTGGAACGCATGAGTTGGGTGCGGCTGGCGCCTATCACCGGACCCGTTGCGGTCATGGCGCGGCAGAGGCTGCATGCCATCCAGGGCTTGGACATCGACGGCATCCGGGTGGTCCGTCTCGATCCTGACAAGGCTGGAGACGCCTTCTCGGTCGAGCTCGTGGTGACCTACCATGTCAAGACGCCCAATGGCAGCCCGGATGTTCAGCGCCTGTTCGATGGACTGGCGCGGAATCTCAAGGGCCTGCAGGGCTTTGACCTGAGCAAAGACCTCGAGCTCACCCCCCTGAGCGCGGGCAATACAAACCGATTCCGAGCGGTGATGCATTGGAGGATCGACCCATGGCTATGAGGGTCCAGCTGCTCTTGATTGTCACCGTCTCCATACTTCTCGGGGCGCTGCTGTTCTTTTTCATGGTGGTGCCCCGACGCAAGCAGCTCGCGGAGCTGGAAAAGACGCTGCAGGACGCCCAGTCGCGCTTGGTCAGCTACCGACAGCAAGACAACAGCATCGCCGATGTGCCCGACAATTGGCGCTTGCGACTGAAGAACAGTATCGAAACCTTCGACAGCTCCTTTGAGCACCTCGACTATGACGTACCCGACTACGTTCGCGAGACGTACATACACAACAAGATCCGCGACCTGCTGCGCAGAGCAACCCGCTCTCCTCAGCTCGGCGTACTGTTGTTCAATCTCGAGACCGTGGGCGGCAACTTCACCGAGCGGCACAACCCGGATGGCGAGCTCAAGAGCGTCGAATTCAGCTGCATGGGGCAGGGGGACCAGAATGACGTGGGGCTTGTGCTCGAGAGGCTCGAGCGGGACGAGGTTCCGCCACCGCCGCCTGACGTCGAAGAGGTGAGCAAGCCTGAAGTGGCACGCGTACTCGAATACCGCATCGAGCATCTCGGTGGGGGTCAGGTCAAGCTGTTCGTGCGCGTGGAGCTGCTGATTGGAACGCAGAGCAAGTGAGAGACAAAGTGCAGGGACCGCCGGACACGGGTTCTTGGTCCTTGCACAGCCGGATGCCAGGGTGATAGATTCCTGCAAGCAAGACGACAAATGGTAAGACGAGACGGATGCACGCATGAAGCGGGCCGTTCGCCACGTGCAGATGCCGGGACCTCTGAGGTCGAAAGGAAGAAGCGATGAGGCGCATTTCCCCCGCTTGGCTGGTCTGCCTGGGGCTGCTTGCCCTGCCTGCCTTCAGCCAGGACGACGGTCCTCAGGTGGTGACCGAAGAGCGCGACGGCACCATCTCTATGGCCGCTGACCGCGATACTCTGCGCCTGGTGGTCGCCCAGCTGCAGCGCTACGCCACACGCAGCATCCAGATGGATGATGCGCTCGACGATATGGAAGTGACCTTGTTCCTCAACAACGTCACCCCGATCCAAGCCCTGCGAGAGATCGCCAATAGCCTGACATTGACGCTCGACGAGACCGGAGACGTCCTGCGGCTGACTTCCGAGATGGCCGCCGGGGGTGACCCCAACGCCGGCAACGGCTCGCAGGGAGTCGTCAACATGGGCGGAGACATCGGTCTGTACTTTCTGCCGCTGCAGAATGTGACGGTGGCCGATGCGCGCGATCTACGCGGCTTTATCGAGGAGCTGCTTCCTCAGGGAAGTGGCTGGTCCCTCTCGGACATGCCGCGCCGCAACGGCTTCGTGCTGAAGGCTCCTGCCGCGGTCTACCAGAAGGCGGCCGAGCTTTGCGAAAAATTCGACCTGCCGTCCGCGATGGAGACGCGCGTCTACAAGTTGAAGTACTACACCGGCACCGGCAACTACAGCTTCAAGCGTGACGGGGTGGGAACGATCGGCAGCACGACAGGCGAAGGCGGCGAAGACCTCGACGTGCAGACCGACGTGAGCTTCAACTTGAACGAGTTGTTGCAGACATTCCTTTCTGGGCCGAATGCAAATTTGCACATCCTCGAGACTGAGAGTCTGGTGATCGCCACGGACTTCCCTCGGAATCTCGACCGCCTCGAGGCACTGCTTGACCAGATCGACCAACGCCCAAGGCAGGTCTTGCTCGAAGTGACCATTCTGCAGCTGACGCTCGAAGACGGGCATCAACTCGGCGTCGATTTCAACACACTCGACGGTATCGACTTCAACAGCATCTTCACGGGGGGGGGCGCGCAGACCATCCGTTCCACGGACTTCTCCTCGCTGGCGACCAATACCTCATCGGTGGGCAACGGCACGCTGCTCGACGACGGCTTCGGTTCGCTGTCGTACAGTTCGCCGCGCGACGTTACCGATCAGGGTCTGCAGATCGGTTTCATCAAGAACAAAGTCGGCGTCTTTGTCGACGCTGTCGAGACCATCTCGGAGGTTACGGTCACGGCCAACCCCAAGATCCTGGCCCTCGACAGACACCGCTCAGAGATCCACATCGGTGACCGGCTCGGCTTCAAGACCTCGGACATCGACGTCAGCAACGGTTCGACAACCACTCAGGAGACCATCGAGTTCCTCGATACGGGTATCAAACTGACCTTCACCCCCTTGATCGCCGA
Organism: Planctomycetota bacterium; assembly: GCA_029260765.1. Taxonomy (GTDB): domain Bacteria; phylum Planctomycetota; class J058; order JAJDCP01; family JAJDCP01; genus JAJDCP01. The sequence continues at coordinate 18,438 of JAJDCP010000108.1, read as the reverse complement.
CAACGGGTACGTGCGCCTGCTGCTCTCCCCCAAGCGGAGCTCGGGCTTGATCGACGCGAACGGCGTGCCCCAGGAAGAGGTCGCCGAGCTCTCGGTCAATGCGATTGTGCGCAGCGGCCACACTCTGGTGATCGGTGGCTTGATGGAAGAAGTCACGCAGAACGACGTCAACCAGATCCCCTTCCTGGGCGATATCCCCTTCATCGGGTGGGCCTTTGGCCGCCAGTCGGGCAGCATCCGTAAAGAAGAGATCGTGTTCTTGATCACGCCGTATGTCATCAACGACGAGGACATGGAAGAGATCTCGATGCGCGTCTGGGCCGAGATGGAAGAACGGCGCCAGCGGTTCGAAAGCCACCTCTGGTTGGGCAACCGCGCCCGCCGCTCCTACATGTGGCTCGGGTCTGACGGCGACCCCCGCGACACCGACAGCCTCGCCCGGACCGAATGGGCGCTGGCCATCAACCCGATGCATCCCACTGCTTTGCAGGTCCGAGACCAGATCCTGACGCGTAGGGGCAAACCGACCCTGGTTGAAACCCTCGAGCAGAACCTCGACTTGTATCTGCACACCCAGCCCGGCTACTGGTCGGAGCGCGGTGGCAGCTACCACACTCCAACGGTTCTGTCACCGGCACAGAGCCAGTGGAACCCCCAGATCTGGCCCGAAGAAGAGCCCGCCGAGGACACCGAAACGGCGCCCTCGGACAGCACGGATGTCTCGGCGAACGCAGCCGCTCCTGCAGTGGCCGAGGACGTGGCAGCTCCGATCGTGCGTCTTCCTCTCCGGGCGCTGGAAGCACCGCCCTGGTGGGATCCCAACCCTTCACGCCTCGCCGCCGCACAGACCGCCGAGTTGGCGCTAGCGATCACGACCAACTCGGGCCTCGACATGGCCTTGATCCCTGGGGGCGAATTCTGGATGGGCTCTCAAGAGGATGAGCTGGGCCGCTCGACCAACGAAAAGCTGCACAAAGTCAGCCTGTCCGCGCCCTTTTACATGGCCGCTACGGAGGTGACCCAAGACCTCTGGCAGCGCGTGACCGGCAGCAATCCCAGCAACTTCGAGGACGCAGGCCTGCAGGCTCCCGTCGAGCAGGTCTCCTGGTTCGACGCGGTCGACTTCTGCAACCAGTTGTCCGCCTCAGAAAACCTCACGCCCCGCTACCAGATCGATGCTCCAGTACGCGCAGCGGACGGCCGCCTGGAGTCGGCCTCCGTCAGCCTGCTGGAGGGCAACGGCTACCGCCTGCCGACCGAAGCCGAGTGGGAACGCGCCTGCCGGGCCGATACACGCACGCCCTATTGGAACGGCGAGTCCCTCGATGCCTCTCAGGCCTGCTTCAACACCGGCGCCGAGGCCAGCAGCGTTGTACCGGTGCGCAGCTATGCCCCCAACCCTTTCGGCCTGTTCGACATGCACGGCAATGTCGCCGAGTGGTGCGGAGACTGGTACATGCGCAACCTCGAAGCTGCGGTCTCCGACCCGCACGGGCCGGACGAAGGGTTGAAGAAGGTCTACCGCGGCGGGAGCTACCTGGTCAAAGACACCCACTGCCGGTCGGCCTACCGCGAGCAGTTCGCACCCGGCAGCTTCTTCTTCTATCTGGGCTTTCGCGTAGTGCGCGACGTGCCGGAGGAAGGCCGGTGAGACGCCTGCTGTTGCTTGTCGCTGCGCTGACCTGGCTCGCAGGCTGTGAGGCTCCCGGGGCACGGCCGTATCTCGCCAACGAGAAGCGGCTCCTGTGGCAGGAGTACGAGTACAAACAGGCCGCCCGCAAAGAAAGCGAAGGCGACTTGATGGGTGCGGTCGAGATCCTGCAACGGATCCAGGCAACCGAGCCCAGCAAAGCTGAACCCTACCTCGACCTCGTGCGGATCCTGCTCGAGCTCAAATGGTATCCCCAGGCGCAGGAAGTGCTCGACCTGGCAGCGCTGAACAACGTCGACGACCCGCGCCTGCTGCCCTACCAGGGAATGCTGCTGGTGCGGACGGATAAGCCCGCAGAGGCGCTGAAGGTGCTGGAAGAAGCCGAAAGCGCCCGCTTCATCTCCACCCGCTATACCGTCGCCATAGCAGCCGCAGAGATGCTCGAAGACCGCGCAGCGGTTCGGCGCTGGGCCGAGCTGGGGCTCAAGCACGCGCCCGACGCCGTCGTGACATCACTTTTGGCGGGGCTCGAGTGGCTCGACCGCAAGCATGACGAGGCCCTCAGTCTATACGACAGCGCGCTCAAGTTGGAGCCGGGCAACCCAGAGGTGCTGGAGGCCGCGGCGCTCTGTGCTCTCGAAGCGGACGACGTCGACCGCGCGCTGAAGTACCTGCATCCCCTGGCGATCAAAACCGACCTGCGCCCATCGCTGCTCGCGGCCAAGGGGCGCGCACACGCACAGTTGGGGGAGCGCGAAGCGGCCCTGAAAGACCTGTTCGCGGCGGCCGACCTGGGAATGGTCGAGGTCTGGCGCGACCTGGGCGAGCTGTACCTCGAGAGCAACGAGCTCGAGAAAGCACGCAAGGCGTTCACCAACCACTTGCGTCACTACCCCGACGACGTGGTCTCTCATTACGGCCAGGCGCGGGCGTTGATGGGTCTGCTACAGCCGAGGGAGGCCGTCGCGAGCCTCGAACAGGCCCCTCCTCTGCGCGACTCGTACCTGCTGTCCTGCGCATTGGGAGACGCCTGTTGGCAGTCTGGTGATCCCGACGCCGCTCGGGAAGCGTACGACCGGGCGTGCCGCCTGAAACCAGAAGCCGAATACCCCCGCGCCGCACTGGAGCGGCTGGCCTCTCCATGATTCTGCGCTTCTCTGCCGGGCAGCGCATGAAGTCGATCGTCGATGGCGACAGCGTCGAGATCCTTCCCCCGCTCAAGCAGTTCAACAAGAAGCTCTGCAGCGCCTTCGACTTCCATGTGCATCAGGCCCTCTCCGCGCGCCGCAAACGCATCTTCCTCAGCTTCGCCGAGGTCAGCGGCGTGGACAGTGCGGGTGTCGAGAGTCTGCTGAACATGCGCGCGCTCTGCCGCCGCCGCCGCGTTGAGCTGCGGCTGACCAAGGTTCCCGACGACCTCAAGAAGCTGCTGACTTCAGTGATGCCCGACGTCCTCGAAGATGACGAGGACGACTACCACCGCGATGACTACTACCGCCAACCCCTCGGCCAGATTCTGATCAAGATGAAGGTGCTGGGCCCCTCGACCCTGAATCAGGCGCTCGAGGCACAGAAAGAGAGTCCCAATGAGCGGCTCGGTGACGTGCTCTTGCGCCTGCGGATGTGCAGTGAAGAGCAGCTCTACGAAGGCCTGGCACGGCAGGGGAATCTCCCCTTCGTCCGCCTCAGCCCCAACATGGCCGACCCCGAGGTGCAAGGCCTGATCGCTGACGAGCTGATCGAGACCTACCGCTTCGTGCCGTTGGTCAAGGCCAAGGACAAGCTGATTGTCGCCTGCTGCGACGCACTGAACCCTTTCGTAAGACAGGAAGTCGAAGCCCAGCACAACATCCGGATCGTGCCGGTGCTGACGCTACCTTCCGACATCGCCACCGTGCAGAAGAGCATGATCGACAGCTCCGGCGCCTACGAGCTCGATAGCTTGATCGGCGACCTGTCGGAGCTCGATGTGCATCTGATCACCGAAGAGGGTGTGACGGACATCGGTGAAGATTCGGAGTCCGAGCACTCTCCCGTCATCCGCCTGGTCAATTTCCTGCTTTTCAAGGCAGTGCGTGAGCGCGCCAGCGACATCCATGTCGAGCCGCAGGAGACTTTCCTGCGGGTGCGTTACCGGGTGGACGGCATGCTGTACGAGGCGATGCGCCCCCCCTATGCACTGTTCCGGCCGATCATCAGCCGTCTGAAGATCATGTCGAACATGGACATAGCGGAATCGCGCAAGCCCCAGGACGGCCGCATCCGCGTCAAGCTCGAAGGACGGGCCATCGACTTCCGCGTCTCGACCTGCCCTACGAACCATGGCGAGAAAGCCGTGCTACGTATCCTCGACAAAAGCAGCAGCGTCGCGGCGATGGACAAACTCGGGCTCGACCCGGAGATGGCGACCTCCTTGGAGACCATGATCGAGTCTCCCAACGGGATCCTGCTGACCACGGGACCCACCGGAAGCGGCAAGACCACCACGCTCTATGCCATGCTCAACGAGATCAACGACCACACTCGCAACATCTGCACCGCTGAGGACCCGATTGAGTTCGATGTACCCTCGGTCAATCAGGTGCAGGTCGACGCCAAGATCGGCCGTGACTTCGCATCGATTCTGCGCACCTTCTTGCGCCAGGACCCCGATGTGATCATGGTCGGCGAGATCCGCGACAAGGAAACCGCAGAGATCGCCATCCAGGCTGCTCTGACCGGGCACCTGGTGTTCAGCACGCTGCACACCAACAACGCACCCGGAGCACTCGCGCGGTTGATCCACTTCGGGATCGAGCCGTTCTTGATCGCAGCCAGTGTGCTCGGCGCCATGGCGCAAAGGCTCGTGCGTCGGATCTGCCCCGACTGCAAGGAGCTCAAGCCCCTGACAGCTCCCCAAAAGCGGGTGGCCGCCGAAGTCGGCTATCCGATGGAGACCTGCGCCTACGGAAGAGGTTGCGGAAGCTGCCGCAGTATTGGCTACACAGGCCGACTGGGCCTGTACGAGTTGTTCCGCCTCGACGACCATCTACGCGACATGGTGATGCGCAACGCGTCGCTGGTCGATTTGAAGAAGTCCGGCAGGGAACGGGGCTACCGGACGCTGCTCAGTGACGGTTTCTGGAAAGTCAAACAAGGCCTGACCACTCCGGATGAGATCTTCCGGGTGGCAGGGATCGACCTGTGAGGCCGAAGCGACACAGCGAGTTTCTGCGCGCATTACCGCGTGCGATGCAGTCTGTTATACTACCGACAATAGATCTCAGGCAGCGGGGTTCCTGATGGCCTTCACCCTTGATTCCATCGGCCAATCTTCAGGCCGCGAAGAGAGCAGCCTGACCCTGAATCGGCCGGTCTCCCGTCGCAAGTACCTCTCCCACAGCGACCTGCTCGAAGTCACCGAGATGTTGTGGCTGCTGATGGAGTCCAACGTGCCGATGGCCGAGGCGTTGGCGGGGTTGATCGCCCAGACTCCCGAGAATGCCACCAAGCGCCGCGAGATCCTCAGCGCGATCTACGAGGATGTGCAAGCCGGAAAGCCGCTCTCGGAGGCGATGGCGGGCTTCCCGCGTGATTTTGGCGCCGTCTACACACAGATGATCCAGGCTGGTGAGATCTCCGGAGGTCTGCCCGACAGCTTGAAGCGCCTGCATGAGTTCCTTGAGCAGGACCGCAAGATCCGCTCATCCTTTATCAGCGCGATGATTGTGCCGGGCGTCATGCTGTTGTTCACGATCTCTGCCGTGTTGGTTCTGTTGATCGGCGTGGTCCCCAAGCTCGAAGTGATCTTCGCGGGCAAAGAGCACCTGTTGCCCGCAATCAGCCGCTTCATGTTCTGGCTCTCGCTCGTGATCCGCGGCGATTGGCCCTGGCTGATCCTGGGCACGGCCGCCCTGATCCTGGGCGGAGTGGCGTTGTGGAAGAACGCGACCGTGCGCGAGCAGCTCAGCGTGGTGTTCATGCGGGTGCCCATCTTCGGGCAGATGTACCGCGAGACCATCGTGGCACGGGTCGTCAACGTGCTCGGCGCTCTGTTGACCCGCAACGTGCCGATGCTCGAGTCGCTTGGGGTCTGCTCGATGCTCTCGAACAATGTGGTCTACAAACGCCTGTGGCTTGAAGCGCTCGAGAGGGTGCAGGCTGGTGAGCCGCTGTCGAGTTGCATGGCGGGCAGCGGCGTGTTTCCCGAGTTCTTCTCGCAGATCGTGCGGGTGGGCGAACGCGGCGGAAACCTGGGCCAGGTGCTCAGCCAGTTCGCGGTCGGGCTCAACGAACGCACACTACGCCGCATCACCAATACCTCGAAACTGATCGAGCCGATCATGACCGTGATCATGGGCATCGTGGTCGGCACCATCGTGTTCTCGTTCATGCTGCCGATCCTGCGGATCAAGGACACCATCGGATGAGGCGCAGGAACGGTATCTCGCTGGTCGAGCTGCTGGTGGCGATGGTCATCTTCGTGCCGATGTTCGTCGCGATCACCCAGTCGATGAGCTTCGTTTTCGAGGTCACCTCTGAAGTCACCATCCGCCAGATCCGCCTGAACCAGTATACGCAGATCTACCACTACCTGAGCCGAGACCTCAACCAGGCACACACCATCATCGTCGGTGACGCCCCCACCCGCAACTGGATCGAGGCACACATCCGCCCAGATCTCCGGGTGCAGTGGGTCTACGCCAAGGTCCCAGGCACACTCACGCGCACAGCATACGACCCCATCGCCGTCACGAACTTGCAGGGGCCCTCCCAATTCATGGAGGAGGCCCAGTGCGTGTTCTCCATCACCGGGGTCCAGGGCGAATCGGCCGTGTCGGTCCTGGTCGAAGAGACCCTGGCCAACAGCTTCACGCTCGACTTCGTGGTCGGGGGCGAGACCAGCAAACAGCCCACGGTACGTGTGCCCTGAGCGCGAGGCGCTCCCCGGCCGACCGCTCCCGCAGCCAGACCCCACCCAGCCGCTTGACGTGCCGTGCGGGGACGTTTAGCTTGGAACCCTGCCTCCAGCGTGAGCGAGGCGGAGGCACTGGTGAATAAACCTCCCATGCGCAGCCAGACGACCCGGCGTCTGGCAGAGAATCCGGACCCCGACGCGCTGTCGAGCGCGCAGAGCTTCGAGATGCTGCGCTACTTCCCGATGGAGCTCGGCTTCTCCTGGACCTACAACCTCCCCGGCATCTTGCAGACCTGCCTGGTACGCGTGGCCCGCAGCCAGTCGATTCTCGGAGGAAGGGCCCGGCGGGTGCTGGTGCAGGAGGACAACAACGCCCAGGCGATCTACAACATCGCCCCGGGCTACGGAGTGTACTGGGTTTCGGAGATGGTCGCCCCCCAGGGTTGGAGCCTGGTGCCGCCCGAGCCGATGTTGATGATCCCGGCCCGCCTGGTTGACGGGGGCAGCCACTCGGGCACTTCCCCGTGTGTCCGCCGAGGCCCGTCGAACGAGAAGCTCGACTACGGAACCTTGTCGATCGCATCGACCCTCGAGGCCATCGAAGACGCCACCCTGCCAGTCGGCCACTTCGAGCGCTGCCTGCGCATGAACAACCGCTTCTCGTACACCTCCGACGCCGGCCTGATCTTCGCTGTCGAGTCGAAGATGTGGCTGAGCGAAGATCTCGGTGCTGTCAAAGCCCACCACGCCTATGTGTTCGAGGCCTTCAATGAATTCGAAGGCCACCGTTGGGAGATCAACCTCGAGCTGCAAGAAGCAAAGCTCGGCAAGAAACAGGTGCCCTGAGCCATGGCCGAAGACGGCTTGTCGATGGCCGAGCTACTCGCAGAGACCACCCGCCGGCACGCATCAGACCTGGTGCTGGTGGCTGGTGCCCCCCCGATCTACCGGGTCTATGGAAAAATGACCCCTTCGAAGCAGCCCCCCCTCGATGCGGTCGCCCTGCAGAGCCTGATCCGCCCGCTCTTGACCGACGCGCAGTGGAAGCAGATCCAGCAAGTGGGGGACGTAGACTTCGCCATCGAGGTCCCCAATCTCGGCCGTTTCCGCGCCAACGTGCACCTGCAAAAAGGCAGCATGGCGGCCTGCATCCGCTCGCTGGCGACGACGCCTCCCAAGTTCGAAGAGCTGATGCTGCCCGAGCAGCTGCTGAAGCTGGTGGACTTGAAGTCGGGGCTGGTGCTGATCACCGGTGTGACCGGCAGCGGCAAGACCTCGACGCTGGCGAGCCTGATCGAGATCATCAACCAGAAGCACTCCTACCACATCATCACCCTCGAAGACCCGATCGAGTTCGTCTTCCAACACGGCCGCAGCATCATCGAGCAGCGCGAGATCGGCCAGGATGCGCCCTCCTTCCACTCGGCCTTGAAGTACGCCCTGCGCCAGGCCCCCGACGTGATGCTGATCGGCGAGATGCGCGACCTCGAGACCATCCAGGCAGCTGTCACGATGGCCGAAACCGGCCACCTGGTGTTCGGCACGCTGCACACCATCTCGGCCTCGCAGACCGTCGAGCGCATCATCGACGTGTTCCCGGCCAGCCAACAGGCCTCGATCCGCTTCCAATTCGCCAACGTCATCCAGGCGATCATCTGCCAGTTCTTGCTGCCGCGCAAAGACGGCAAGGGCCGCGTGCCCGGAGTCGAGCTGCTGCTCGGCAGCCTGGCGGTGCGCAATTGCATCCGCAATGAAGAGCACCACCGCCTGCCCGGCATCCTTGAGGGCAGCCGTCAGCAGGGCATGATTCCACTCAAGCTCTCGCTGCAGTACTGGGTGCAATCGGGAGTGGTCGATCCGGCGGATATCGAGCCGCTGCAGCGTTCGCGGCAGATGGTCTGAGGCGCGTGCTACAATACTGGGGAATGCACGGAGCCAGAGCATGACCAAACCGATTCCCGACAAAGCCAAGAACCCGCAGCTGGCTCGCCAGCTCAATTCCCACATCAAGAAGCTGCGCTCAGCCGCCAACAAGGCCTTTGACCAGATGGCTGCGCTGACCTCGAAAGGCAGCTACGCAGGTGTCGACACGGTCCGCAAGAACCTGGCGCAGCTGCTGACCCAAGCACAATGCAGCTGCCCCAACGCCTCCAGCCAACCACAGGGCCAAGCTGCCCAGCTGAAACCCGGGACGAAGCAGCTCACTCGGCATCAGGTCGCTGTGTACGTGGTCGAGCGCGTCAAAAGGGGCAGCAACATGCTGATGTCCACCATCTGCACGGAGATATACGAGAAGTTTGGCGGGCAGGCCTACGGAGTCTGCAACGAAGTCCTGACGGCAATCAACACCCAAGGCCATAACGTGCGCGCGTGGCTGTTTGAAGGGATGTACGAACCGAAAACCAAGAAATTCATCGTTCCGGCGACGTCTTCGATGATCGCCACGGCTCTGGGCTTCCCCAAGTAGCTGCGAGTCCGCTCAGCTTGTGTTTGGTAGCCACCGGTGGTGGAAGCACGCCCTGTAGCGTCGGTCTATGACCAGGGCGCTCTGCGAGCGCCAGAGAAGACTGATCTGGATGGAAGAAGCCAGAATCTGGGAGCAAGCCCTGCGAAAGCGGTCTCCGGCGCTTGGAAACCACCCACTCTGGGCCGCCCGGAAGCCTCCCAAAGGAGACCGAATTGTCCGGAGAAACCAAGACCCCAGCGACCATCTATCCCAGCCTGTCCTACGACGACGCCCCGGCGGCCATCGCCTGGCTGTGCCAGGCGTTCGGCTTCCAGAAGCGGCTGGTGGTGCCGGGACCCGAAGGCGGCGTCCGCCACTCTGAGCTCAGCCTGGGAGCGGGGGTCATCATGGTCAGCTCCACGAGGCCCGAGGAGAAGCGGGTCAGCCCTCGCAGCCTGGCCGGCATCCACCAGTCCCTGTCAGTCTACGTCGCCGATCCGGATGCGCACTACGCGCGCGCAAAGGCCGCGGGAGCCACGATCCTCCAAGAGCCCGAGGACACGCCCTTCGGTGCGCGCGGCTACATGACCCGGGACCTCGAAGGCCACCAGTGGTTCTTCGCGAGCTACCGGCCTGGGGAGTACTGGGATCAGAGCAACGCTGAGGGAGCCTGCTAGAAGTCCCCGTCGGCCCACCTTGCCTGCGGGCTGGCTGCAGCGAAAGGACGCCGAGGCCAACCCAGGCTTCCCGCCTGCCGGCTGGCTGGCAGTCCGCGCTCTTGGAAATGGCCGCTCGTTCGCCATGCCGGAATACCCTCGAGTTCAGGAGCGCCCCATCTACATCACACTCCGTTGGGGTTCGGCCGTCACAGCGCTGCGGAAAAGAACAATGGGGACCTGTACGGCAAAGTCCGGCAGCACGGTATCATTGGGGAACTCGTTGCAGACCTTTTGACTACCGAGAGGCGCTACATGCCAACCAAAGCCGACATGCTTCGCGAGGCTACCACGGCCATCGACTACTTTCTCCGCCAGAACCGCTACAAGCGCGAGGGGGCGGTGCGTCATTGCTTCCACGGACAGGGCAACAGCGCTGATGAGTTCTTTGCGTCCTTCGATTGCATGGCCAGCCGTGGCCGCACGAAAGCCGAGAAGGGATACAGGGTTGCCGACAAAGTCGTCTTGTGGGGAGGGCCCGCGGTCGGCGTCGCCACTCTCGGCGCGGGCATGGGAGGTGTTCCGACCAGCATCACTCCCGACGGGGGCAGTGGGATGGGGAACGGAACCCTGGGCTTCGGCCCGCAACACGTGGTGGGAGTCGCTGGAGCGATCCGCAAGTTGGTCGACAAGGACTACCGAAAGGAGCACAAAGAGCTCAAGGAACATCCAGCTGTCCGGCAGCAGAGCCTGCGCAAGCAGAATCGCCTCTGCCGCTGTGTCGCCCGCTTCACGGTCTGCACGACCGACCTCCCGGATGGCGTTCTCACGGACCTGAACGGCGGGACGGTGCCTGGAGGCAAGGGAATGTTCAATCTGGTCGCGGTCAACGTCGGGATCTGCCGGTTGCCGTCGTCGGGTGGACCAGCTGCGGATTTCCCTCACCCTGAGCAGGGGATGCCAATGGGCGCCACGCAAGCGGTGTTCACCGTGCGCAACCAACCTCTGGACCGCTCGGAGCAATGCCTCGACATCAGGGTCCTACGGCCGGGGCAGGCCCCACCTGCGAATGTAGGGCCGTCAATTGTGCCCGTTCTGCCCTTCCGTGGCTTCATGCGCTGAGTTCGGCACGGCGAGCAACGCCAAGGGAGCCTGCTAGAAGTCCCCGTCGGCCTACCTTGCCTGCGGGCTGGCCGGCACCCACCCCCCACTTTGCAATCACAACACGCTGTCATAGAATAGCCACCGAGCCCGAGCGCGGAGGCCAACCCCTGCAACCTGCCCACAACTGGGATGAAGCGACACTACGCCGCCTCGATCCCACGGAGCACGACTTTCAGGAATTCAAGGGCAGCGGCTTTCTGGTCCGCGACGGCATCCTACGCTCCGACTTCGGCATCGACCTCTCCCGCCAGATCTCCGCCTTCGCCAACAGCGGCGGCGGGCACCTGTTCATCGGCATCGATGACAGCGGAACCATCGACGCGGGCGGCCTGCCCGTCAACGCCAAAAACGGGCTGCGCGAGTGGCTCGAGGATGTCATCCCGGGCAGCGTGGACCCGCCCCTCAAGGTCTTCAACGTCTACGAGGTGCGCTCCGACGGCAGCGCCGATTCGCGCCTGCGCTACGGGCACGCCGTCTACGTCATCCACATCCCGACCAGTGAAGACGCCCCCCATCAGGCGCGCGACTACCGCTACTACCTGCGCATTGCGGGCAAATCGCGGCCGATGAACCACACCCACATCGTCGATGTGCAGGGCCGCCAGCAGCATCCCCACATCGCGGTCACCCGCATGGACCCCTACGGAGCGCCGGAGTGGTTCCTCGACGATCCGCGCGGACCGATGGCGCTGATCCAGTTCCGCATCACCGCCCAGAACCGCGGCCGCGTGCTGGCCGAGAATGTCGGCTTCGACCTGACCCTGCCGCGCAACGTCGTGGTGCGCAACGTGCGCGAGCGGCTGGCTTCGAGCAACACCAAGCTGCGGCAGGATCCGGGCTTCCTGAACATCTTCCACTACCACGCCTTCCCGATCTTCCCCCAGCAGGACGTCGAGGCTTTCGTGTTGTGGATCGCCCTGCACCGCAGCAACGGCCACGCCTTCGCCAAGAAGAAGGTCGAGCTGACCTGGCGCACCTTCGCCGATGACGCCGGCGTACAAGAAGGCGTGCTCCCGTTCCACTATTTCAACATCGTGCATCGCACACTGCACGAGCTCAACACGCGCCACGCAGAGCGCAGTCGAAAGGAGCCCGATTGGCCCGCGAGCGACTCTTCCTGATCGACGGGGCCGCCCAGGCCTACCGGTCGTACTTCGCCCTGATCCGCAACCCGCTGACGACCAGCGCAGGCTTCAACGTCAGCGCGGTCTACGGCTTCGCCACCATGTTGATCGACCTGCTCGAGCGCGAGAAACCACGCTACCTGGCGGTGGTCTTCGACACCCAGAAGCCCACCTTCCGCAACGAGCTGTACGACGAATACAAGGCCAACCGCAAGGCGATGCCCGATCCACTTCGGGCCCAGTTGCCCTACATCCAGCGGCTGGTCGAGGCGATGAACGTGCCGTTCTTCCGCGAGCTGGGCTTCGAGGCCGACGACTTGATCGGCAGCCTGGTGCGTCAGGCGACCGGGCAGGGCCTCGACAGCTACATCGTCACCAGCGACAAAGACCTGGCGCAGTTGGTCGGGCCACACGTGTCGATGTACGAGCGGCGCGGCAGCACGACGACCATCACACAGGCCCCCGATGTTGTGGAGCGCTGGGGCGTGCCTCCGGAGCGCATGATCGACCTGCTGGCCCTGATGGGCGATACCTCCGACAACATCCCGGGCATTCCCGGCGTCGGCATCAAGACCGCGCAGAAGCTGCTGGCACAGTTCGGCAGCTTCGAGAAGGTCATCGAGGACTGGGCGCAGATCAAGGCCAAGGGCCTGCGCGGGAAGGTGGAACGCGGACTCGAGTCTGCCCTGCTCAGCCGCAAGTTGGTGGAGATCGACTGCAGCGTCGACGTGCCGCTCGACCTCGACAGCTTGCAGGTGGGTGCGGCCAACCGTGACGAGATGGTCGCGCTGCTGAGCGAGCTCGAGTTCACCCACCTGCTGCGCAAGTTCACCCCGGGAGCCAACCTCAAGGCCTGCCACTACCACAGCATCCGCGATGCGGCGGGCCTGACCCAATTGGTGGAGAAGCTGCGCGCACCCGGCTGGGCCTTCTACGTCGTGGCCGAGCCGGCCGGCCAGGAAGTCCTGGGGCTGGCCTTCGCCTGGCAGCCTGGCGAGGCCGCCTGGGTGCCCCTGCGCCTGGGGGAAGGACCTGCCGGCGGCCTGTTCGCTCTGGCCGAGAGCGGCTCGTGGAAGCAGGAAGTGCTCGACGCCCTGCGAGGCCTGCTCGAAGATGCGGCGCTGCAGAAGGGCTGCCATGACCTCAAGCGCGCGCTGCCCTTGCTCGAGGGCGCCGGCATCGCGCTCGTGGGCGCCGGCTTCGACAGCATGCTCGAGTCGTACCTGTACGATCCGGGTCCTCCCAGCTCGCGCGACGACAGCTGGCGCCACGGTCTCGATGCGGGCAGCATGCGGCTGCTCAACCTCAAGAAGACCCAACTCAAAGAGCTGACGGGCACGGGCCGCAAGCGCATTCCGCTGGCGGAGGCGGACCGCGAAGCGCTGCGGGACTTCGCGTGCCAGGAGGCAGACTTCAGCCTGCGTCTGCACAGCTTCCTGTTTCCGCAACTGAAGAAGCTCAAGCTGCTCGAGCTGTACCAGGACGTTGAGCTGCCGCTGGCCGCTTTGCTGGCGCGCATGGAGCTCGAAGGCGTGCGCCTGGATCTGGCGATGCTGCGCGGCTTCTCGAGCGAGCTGGCGCGCGAGCTCGAAGAGCTGAGCGAGCAGATCTTCGAGCTCGCCGGGGAGCGCTTCAACATCGGCAGCCCCAAGCAGCTGTCCGCAATCATCTATGACAAGCTGGCGCTGCACACCAAGCAGGGCGTGCGCATCAAGAAGACCAAGTCGGGCCTCTCGACCGACCAGAGCATGCTCGAGCTGCTGCGTCCCCATCCACTGCCCGACAAGCTGCTGCGCTTCCGCACGCTCTCGAAGCTCAAGAGCACCTACACGGACGCGCTTCCCAGCCTGGTCTCGGCGCGCACCGGGCGCATCCACACCTCGTTCAACCAGACGGCCACCGCGACAGGCCGGCTGTCGTCGTCCGAACCCAACCTGCAGAACATCCCGATCCGCACCGAGCTGGGCAAGCAGATCCGGCGCGCGTTTGTGCCCCGCGCCCCAGGCTGGAAGCTGCTGTCGGCCGACTATTCCCAGATCGAGCTGCGCATTTTGGCTCACTACAGCGAAGACCCCGACCTGCTGCAGACCTTCCGCGAGGGCCGCGACATCCACAAAACCACTGCCGCCAAAGTCTTCGGCGTGGCCCACGAGGATGTCGACGCGACCATGCGTGGCCGCGCCAAAGCCGTCAACTTCGGCCTGCTCTACGGGATGGGGCCGCAGCGCCTGGCCCGCGAGAACGGCATGGAGCTCGAGGAAGCTCGGCAGTTCATCGAGCAGTACTTCGCCAGCTTCCCGACCATACGCGCCTTCATCGACGGCTCCAAACAAGCCGCTCGTGAGACCTGCCAGGTACGCACGCTGCTCGGAAGGTTGCGCCGGCTCGACGAGATCCTCAGCAGCAACCGAATGCTGCGCAGCCAGGCGGAGAGCATGGCGGTGAACACGCCGATCCAGGGGAGCGCGGCCGACCTGATCAAGCTGGCGATGTTGCGGATTGACAAAGAGCTGCGGGAAAAGGCATATCAAGCCAGAATGGTACTGCAGGTCCACGACGAGCTGGTGTTCGACGTGCCCGAAGCTGAGCTGGACGCGGTCCGTGAGCTGGTCCAGCGCTGCATGGAGCAGGCCATGGCGCTCAAGGTCACACTGAAGGTCGACGTCGGCGTCGGCGAGAACTGGTTGGAGGCACATTGATGGCACAGACCGAGCTGTTTCCGAGCGAGATGAGTTTCCTCAAGATCCTGGCCGAAGACTGCAAACGCGCGGTAGGCAGCGTGCTGATCGACATGCGCGTGCTGCCCGATTCGGTGCAGCGTGGCCGCGGCGAGCTGCACTGCCGCATCCAGGTGACGATGAAGGAAGAAGACGAGCGGGCCGTCAGCACGATCTCGGGCATGTTCGAAGAGTCGCTGGTCGAGAAAGACCTGTTCTGCAACCTCGACTTCCACACCGGCGTCCAGGCCGCGGGCATGAGTCTGCTGCACGAGTAGGAGCCGTGCCGTCCCTTCGATCCACCCCGACCCGACCAAGCCTGCGGTCAGCCACCCCGTGGAGAGCACGATGAGCGTTGTGGGCTACTACCGTTGGCCGACCCTGTCCGAACATGAGCTGGTGTTCGTCTCGGAGGATGATCTCTGGAGCTGCCCGCCCGACGGCGGCTCTGCCTTCAGGCTGACCGACAACCGTGGCCAGTGCCGCAACCCGGTCATCTCTCCTGATGGCACGCGCATCGCGTATTCGGCGCGCGAAGAGGGTCCGCTGGAAGTCTATTGCATGCCTCTGTCCGGCGGTGCTCCGCTGCGCGTGACGTACACTGCGAATGGCGCCTATGTCTGCGGCTGGACTCCCAACGGGCGCATCGTCTTCAGCAGCAGCCACGGCCAACCCCACCACCGGGTCGAGGTCTTGTTCGCCGTCGATCCCGAGGGGGGCCTGCCCGAAGAGCTGCCCTACGGTCCGGCGACCAGCATCGCCTTTGGACCGCGGCTGATCATCGGGCGCAACACCGAAGATCCGGCACGCTGGAAGCGCTACCGCGGCGGAGCCAAGGGGGTGTTGTGGCGGGAAGCGGAAGACGACGACGGCAGCTACAGCAAGCTGCTCGAGCTCGAGGGCAACCTGGCCTGCCCGCAGTGGATCGGAGCGCGGGTGTATTTCATCTCCGACCATGAGGGCCATGGCAACCTGTATTCCTGCGACGGCGAGGGTGCCGAGCTGCGGCGCGAGACCACGCATCAGGACTTCTATGTGCGCCATGCCCGCGCTCACGGCACGCGCATCGCCTATGTCTGCGGCGCAGCCCTGTGGATCTTCGACAGCCAGACCGGCGCGAGCCGCAAGCTCGACGTGCAGCTGCGCTCGACCCGCTCGCAGTGCGCGCGCCGCTTCGCCTCGGCGCGCAGGTATTTCGAGAACGCCGAGCTGCATCCGCAGGGCAGCCACCTGGCGCTGACTGTGCGCGGCAAGCTGCTGGCTTGTGGAAACTGGGACGGGCCAGTGGCCCAGCTCGGCGCAGCACAAGGCGTGCGCTACCGCATGGCCAGCTACCTCGAGGACGGCGAGCGGGTGCTGTGCGTGGCCGACAGCGACGGCGAGGAACGCCTCGAGCTGCACGCCCACGATGGCAGCAAGGTCGAGCGCCTCGGCGGGCTGGATATCGGCATCACCGAAGAGTACGCCTTGGCACCCGATGGCCGCCGGATCGCGCTGGCCAACCACCGCCACGAGCTGCTGCTGATCGACCTGGAGGAAGCCAAGGCGGAGCTGCTCGAGCGCAATCCCTCTGCGCCGCTGCAGGACCTGGAGTTCTCGCCGGACGGCAGCTGGCTCTGCTATAGCTCGCGCGAGACCCGCGAGACCCGCTCCATCGTGCTGCGCAACCTGGCTACGGGGGAGCGCTTGCAGGCCACGCCTCCGCTGTTCCACGACATCTCGCCGAGCTTCGACCCGCAGGGACGCTACCTCTATTTCTTGTCGTGCCGGAAGTTCCACCACGGCCTGGAGAGCTTCTTCCACGACCCTGAGTTCCGCAGCGGCATGCGCCCCTACCTGGTGTTGCTGCGCGACGACCTGCGCTCCCCCTTCGAGGACGAACCCCGGCCGCTGGAAAGCTGCGACGACGAGAAGCCCGAAGAGGATGACGGGGAAGCCGGCGGGCCGCCAACTCCAGGGGACGGTGACAAAGCGGACGGCGACAAACAAGCCGACAGCAAGCCTCCGGAGCCCGAGCCTTTGCGCATCGACAGCGCAGGCCTGCAACATCGCGTGCTGCCCTTTCCCGTGGCCGAAGGCCAGTATGGCCAGATCTCCGGGCTCAAGGACAAGGTCCTCTACACGGTCTTTCCCGTCGACCCGCCGGAGGAAGAGGACGAACCTCAGGACGAGAAGGCCCCGGGACTGCTGCGCTGCTACGACTTGAAGCAACGCAAAGAGGAGCTGCTGCTCGACGGCCTGACGGGCTTCTCGCTGTCTCTGGACCTCAAGACGCTGATACTCCACACCGGCGAGGCCTTGCGTGTGCTGAAGGCCGGGGAGAAACCGCCGGAGTGCGACGAAGACGTGCCCGGCCGCGCCTCGGGCACGGTCGACTGGAAGCGGCTGCGGGTCGAGGTGGAGCCGCGCCGTGAGTGGGCCCAGATGTTCCGCGAGACCTGGCGGCTGCAGCGCGACTATTTCTGGGTCGAAGACATGGGCGGCGTCGATTGGCAGGCCTGCTACCAGCGCTACGCGCCGCTGGTCGAGCGGGTGGGCTGCCGGTCCGAGTTCTCCGATCTGGTCTGGGACCTGCACGGCGAGCTCGGCACCTCACATGCCTACGAGCGCGGGGGCGACTACCAGCGGCCGCCGTCCTTCCCGCTGGGCCAACTCGGCGCCGACTTCGTCTGGCAGGACGAGCCCGCGGGCTACCGCATCACACGCATCCTGCGCGGCGAGTGCTGGGATGCAGAGACACGCTCTCCCCTGGCCGCCCCGGGCATCGACGTGCGTGCCGGAGACGTGCTGCAGGCTGTCGACCAGGTGCGCCTGGGCAAGCGGCTCTGTCCGCTGCAGGCGCTGGTGCTGAAGGCAGAGACCCGCGTGCGGCTGACGCTGTGGCGCGACGGAGAAGAGCTGAGCCGCGAGGTGGCCTGCCTGCGCGGCGAGACGCCGCTGCGTTACCGCGAGTGGGTGCTGGCCAACCGGCGGCGCGTGCACGAGCGCAGCCAGGGGCGCGTGGGCTACGTGCACGTCCCCAACATGGGGGCTTCGGGCTACTCCGACTTCATGCGGCACTACTTCTCGGAGTGGAACCGCGGCGGACTGATCGTCGATGTACGTTTCAACGCCGGTGGCAACGTCTCGCAGCTGATTCTGGGGCGGTTGACCCGCAAGCGGCTGGGCTACGATGTGTCCCGCTGGGAAGATGCGCCGGAGCCCTATCCGAGCGAGTCGGTGCGTGGACCCCTGGTCGCGCTGTGCAACGAGCACTCCGGCTCGGACGGAGACATCTTCTGCCACAGCTTCCAGCTGATGGAGCTCGGGCCCCTGGTCGGCACGCGCACGTGGGGCGGAGTGATCGGGATTCTGCCACGCTGCAGCCTGGTCGACGGCAGCCTGACCACCCAGCCGGAGTTCGCCTTCTGGTCGCTGCGCGATGGCTGGGGCATCGAGAACCGGGGCGTGCAGCCCGACGTATCCGTCGACGTGCCGCCCGGGGCGCCGTCGCAGGATCCGCAGCTGGAGACCGCCATCGACGAGGCCCTGCGCCGGCTCGCCAAGCTGCCCGCGCTGCCTGAGGGTATGGTCGCCGAACGCGGCAGGCGGGGCCGGGAATCGCGGGCATTTTCTTGACAGCGTTTTGGGGCCCCGCTACACTCTGGGCCGCGACTCGGCGACGTAGCTCAGTTGGTAGAGCGGGGGATTCATAAGCCCTAGGTCACTGGTTCAAGTCCAGTCGTCGCTATCTGAAGAGGCCGCAACTCGTAAGGGTTCGCGGCCTTTTCCATTTTGGATGGG
>JAJDCP010000107.1 GCA_029260765.1 Planctomycetota bacterium | reverse complement strand
CTTGTTGTCGTCGAGCTCAAGGCGATCAAGCAACTGCAGGATGTCCACTTCGTCGTCGTCCGTTCGTACTTGCGCGCCGCCCGACGAGAACACGGGCTGCTGCTCAACTTTTCCAGTGACAAGCTCGTTCCCAAGCGGGTTTTCGCACGTTGCGGTTTCCGGAATCCTGGGTTCCTGGATTCCTCATAGGTCTCTTCTTCCGCAGCGCATGACAGCAGAGAAAAGCCACGCCTCCAACGACCCAAGTGCTCACCCCTGCCTTTTCGCTGTCCTGGATCGGACTCGTCCTCCTGACACACGACGGCGAAACCATCCAGGCTGAAAGTTCTATGCGACACAGCCTCCTAGGGCACCCGCGCCGTCCTCGCCGTGGCCAGGGCCAAGGTTGCGTGTATCTCCATGACGCACAGCCGCATGGACACCCAGAAATCTCCCAACGGCCGCCATCCAAGGACAAAAAAACTTGACGCGCCGCGTGGAATAGCTCTTGACGCACCGCGTCGAAAGGGGTGGAATAGTCGTCTGGTAAAAGGGAAGGAGATGCTCACGTGGCAGAACACCCTGCGCAGATTCTTGCCGGGCCGAGCCCGGCGCAGGACGAGATGCTGACCGCTCCCGCGATGGAGTTCGTCGTCGGTCTACAGCGTCGCTTTGACGCCCGCCGTCGCGAGCTGCTGGAACGGCGCGTCGTCCGTCAGCAAGACATCGACGCCGGTCGTTTCCCCGATTTCCTGCCCGAGACCCTGGCCGTGCGCGAGGGTGACTGGAAGGTCGGCCCGATCCCCGCCGACCTCCAGGACCGGAGGGTCGAGATCACCGGCCCGGTCGACCGCAAGATGGTCATCAACGCTCTGAACTCGGACGCCAAGGTCTTCATGGCCGACTTCGAAGACTCCAACTCCCCGACCTGGCAGAACAATCTCCAGGGGCAGGTCAACCTGCGCGACGCCGTGGCAGGTACGATCGAGTTCACCAACCCGCAAGGCAAGCACTACAGCCTGAAAGAGCAGGTAGCGACTTTGTTCGTGCGCCCGCGCGGTTGGCACCTGCTCGAGAAGCACGTGCTGGTCGACGGACAGCCGGTCTCCGGATCCTTGTTCGACTTCGGCCTGTTCTTCTTCCACAACGCCCACGCGCTGATCGCCCGCGGCAGCGGCCCGTACTTCTATCTGCCGAAGCTCGAGAGCCACCTCGAGGCCAGGCTGTGGAATGACGTCTTCGTGCACGCGCAGGAACAACTCGGTATCCCCCAGGGCACGATCCGTGCGACGGTCTTGATCGAGACCATCACAGCGGCCTTCGAGATGGACGAGATCCTCTACGAGCTGCGCGAGCACTCTGCGGGTCTGAACTGTGGACGTTGGGACTACATTTTTTCCTTCATCAAACGCTTCCGCAACCATCGCCAATTCGTGTTGCCCGACAGAGCCAAAGTGGGCATGGACCGGCACTTCCTGCACTCTTATGTGCGTCTGCTGATCGAGACCTGCCATCGTCGGGGAATCCACGCGATGGGAGGCATGGCCGCGCAGATTCCGATCAAGAGTGATCCGGAGGCCAACGAAACCGCCCTCGCCAAAGTCCGCACCGACAAGCTACGCGAGGTGCAGGCTGGCCATGACGGGACCTGGGTCGCGCACCCCGGCCTGGTTCCTCCGGTGTTGGCCATCTTTGATGAGCATATGCCCGAACCGAACCAGATCGATCGCCAGATTCCGCCCTGCGGCATCCAGGCTTCCGACTTGCTGACGGTGGCCGAGGGCTCGATCACCTGGAACGGGCTGCACACCAACCTGAAAGTCGGCATCGCCTACCTGGCAGCCTGGCTCGGGGGCAATGGCTGCGTGCCGCTCAACCATCTGATGGAAGATGCCGCCACCGCCGAGATCAGCCGAGCGCAGGTCTGGCAGTGGCTCCGGCACGGCGCGCAGCTGGAGTGCGCCGCGAGCATCGAGGCTGAGCTTGTGCGCAACGTCCTGAGCCACGCTCTCGGCGAGCTGCGTTCGGAGCACGGCCCCGAAGGCTTCGCCGCAGGGCGCTTCGAGCAGGCCAGCGAGCTGTTCCTCCGCTTGATCGAAGATCCCGAGTTCCCGGAGTTCATGACGCTCGCTGCCTATGAGCAGCTGCTGGAGGAATCTGCGCGCTGAAAACAACCCACCCGGCTCGTTTCTTCGGGCCCCCCAACCCCCACAGTCCTCTTCGAGGACCCCGCCAGCCCTTCCCCTTCGCTGCCTCGAGCTCGGAGGGGCCTTTCTTTGGGCGGTCGCACTGCTGGGGACACGCTGGCGCCGAACGTGGGTGCCGCAGTATAATCGCCGATCCAGACCATGCCCGGAGCTTGGCGGCCCCGTGGGGAGATGCATGGGTCCGTCAGAGAGCAGCCCGCAAGCACTTGCTTCCTCAGAGCTTCCGACCGGGCCCACGATCCTGGTGGTCGAGGACGACGAGGTCTTCAGGGGCTTCGTGCTCGAGACGTTGCGGCAAAAAGGCTACCGAACCCGCGCCGCGGGCGATGGGCTGGCGGCCCTCGAGCTGCTCGAGACCACCACCTTCGAGTTGATCATCTGCGACCTGAGCATGCCGAAACTGGGGGGCTTCCAGTTCATCGAGGCCGCCCGGCGCGCCGGCGTCAACACACCTGTGCTGGTGACCACGGGCAGCCAGGAGCCGGAAGACGAGCTGCGTGGACTGAAGATGGGCGCGGTCGACTTCATCCGCAAACCGGTGCGCCGGGCCGTGTTTCTGATGCGTATCCAGCGCGCCCTGCAGAGCTCTTCGGCGAGCGGATCGGGGAAACATGGTGTACGCCGCGAGCTGACTCCAGGCCGGCGGATGGGCGACTTCGAGATCGTGCGCAAGCTGGCATCGGGCGGGATGGGAAGCGTCTATGTCGCGCTGCAGCTCGGTCTGCAGCGCGAGGTGGCGCTGAAAGTGCTCAAACCCGACCCCCACGGCGATCCACGCGACATCCAGCGCTTCCAGTCCGAAGCCCGTGCCGTCGCGGCCCTCGACCATCCGCACGTCGTCAAGGTCCTCTCGATCGGAACCGACGCCGAGACAGACATGTTGTACTTCGCGATGGAGCTCATCGATGGATGTACGCTGAAGGACCGGCTGGCAGAAGGAGCGATGAGCTACCGCGAGATCCTCAAGGTCAGCCTGTCGGTGGCCAAAGCCCTGCAGGCGGCCGCGAGCAAAGATCTCGTGCACCGTGACGTCAAGCCAGGCAACATCATGATCGACAGCAATGGCCTGGTGAAGATCCTCGACTTTGGCCTGGTCAAGTCTCAGCGGGTCGAGCAGCATCTGACGCGCACCGGCACGGTGATCGGCACCCCCGACTACTTCTCCCCCGAACAAGCCGCCGCGCGACCGCTCGACGCGCGCTCCGATCTGTACTCGCTCGGCATTGTGCTGTACGAAATGCTCGGCGGCGGGCGCCCCTTCGCGGCCGACTCGACGGCGGGGATGGTGTTTCTGCATACCTTCGGTCTGCCGCGTCCGCTGGCGCGTTTCCGCAAGCTGCCGAAGGGATTCCAGCAGATCCTCGACAAACTGCTCGCCAAGGATCCTGACTTGCGTTTCGCCGACGCTCGGGAGCTCGTGTTGGCACTGCAAGCCCTCGAGCAGAAGCTGGCGCGCAGCGGTAAGCTCGATGCACGGCCGAGCGGGCCCCCGGTCGAGCCCTTGAGCTACGATGAGGCTGAATCGAGTATTCTGAGCGGAGAGTTCCTGGCCGCCCGTGGCTCGGCAGTTATCAAACCGACGGGGCGTGCTCGCGTGCTGTGGATGTGGTGGCTGCTGGCTGCCCTGGTGCTCGCAGGATGCGCTTGGTTCTTGTGGTGGCGCTTGGCATGAGAACAGCAACCGCCTGAAGACCGGGCTCTGATCCGGAACATTTGCCGACAAAGGAGACGTCATGAAGATCCCCCCCTGCCTGGCCGTGTTGTGCCTCTGCCTGCCCGCACTGGCTGCCCACGACTATGTCGGCGAGAGACCGCCCGAGATCAGGGTCGGAGGCTGGGTCAATCTCCCTGAGGGGGCAGACCGCCCCAGCCTGGAGAGCTTGCGTGGCAGTGTCGTGGTGTTGGACTTCTGGCACACCACCTGCAACCGTTGTCTCGCGAAAGTCGGACGCCTGCGCACGCTGCACGAAGACTACGCGGCCCAGGGGCTGGTGGTGCTGGCCCTGAGTGCCCAGAACCAGCCGACCCTGCAGGACCAGACTCCCAAGAAGAAGATCGAGTATCTGACGGCCTGGGATGCGGACCAGGACGCGTTCGGTATCGGCGGTGATGAAGACCACACCCCCCAGTGGCACACCGATGCCAACCCGGGCACTCCTGAGACCTACTTGATCGCGATGGACGGCACGGTGGTCTGGCAGGGCCCGGGCATCAGCGCTCTGTCAAACAGCCTGGTCGAGGAAGAGCTCGCGCGCATCACCCCGATGCCGGATCTGGACTACTCGGATGCATTCGACAAGGTGCGCAAGGACATCCTGCGCACGCGCTACGGAAAGGCCCATGCGGGCTTGATCAAGTTGCTGGAAAAGAGCAAGGACGAGACCGACCTCGACCATGCAACCCAGTTGCAAGCGTGGGTGGAGGCACGCGGCGCGGCCTACATGGGTCTGGCCGATAAATCCATCGAAGCGGAGCACTACCTGCACGCTACCGAGATCCTGGGGGAGATCGAGAAGCTGTTCTCGGATATGGAGGTCGCCGAAACCGCCGACGAGCTCTTGAAGACCTGGAAGAAGGACAAGGAGATCAAGAAACTGATCGAGGCGGAGAAGTACCTGCAGATGGGCAAGGATCTCAAGCGCAGGCGCCTGTACAAGGACGCCGTGCAGGCTTTTGCCAGCTGCATCAAGAAAGCGCCGGACAGTGCGCTGGCGGATGAAGCCAAAGCGGAGATCGCCACTCTGCAGGAATAGCCTCGTATGCGAACAGGGCTCTATCGGGAGGTGAGGTCAACATGCTGCAGGAATACGTCCAGATCCAGCACCTGGTCGCCCAGAGACAGGTCGAAGGCAACCGCGTTCGGGTCCGCTTCGCCTGCCCTCAGAGTGGCTACAGTGTCGAGAGCGTCGGCAGCCTGAGGAAATCGAATTCCATGGGCCAACGGCTGGGCGATTCGGTCAAGGGCAGCTTCGTCAACGAGGCACGCAACATGGTGTCTTCGACCCTGGGAAACGTGCTCGGCCATGGCATGATGGGTCGCTTGGCGCGCCAGGCGACCTCGGAGGCTTCCCGTTCGGTGCAGGGGGCGCTGCGGTTTTCTGAGGAGGATGTGCAGCGGGGAGTGCTGGCCGCCTTCCGTTCCGTGCAGCACAGCTTTCGGCCCGATGCCCAGGGACGCTGGATGCACGCGAGCGTGGCGGGTGGCGGCGGCGGACTGCCGGGGCTGGGGAGTTTCATGGGCGCTCAGGGAAGCGGAGCTGCCGGGGCTCTTGGAGGTCTGGCCGGCCAGGGTCTCGGAGGGCTGGGAAACCTGCTGGGCGGCGGAGGCACGGCGGCCGGGGGACTCGGACAGCTGCTCGGAGGCGGGGGCGGCGCGGCGGCCGGGGGACTCGGACAGCTGCTCGGAGGCGGAGGAGCAAGCAGGCGCCCGGGCAACACAGGCTGGGGAGCGGCGAACGCGCTCGGCTCCACGGCAGGCGGAGGCGGCCTGGGCGCCGCGGCCACCGGCGGCCTGGCGGGCCTGGTCGGCGGCGGGCTGGCGGGACTGCTGGGCGGAGGCCTCGCGAGCATGATGGGCCAGCGCGGCGCCGGCCCGGCCCAAGCTGCAGCGCAGCCCCCGGCGCAGCCGGCTGGCCAGAGTGGCTGGAGCCGCATTCCCGGCCAGCAACCGCCCCAGCAGCAGGCAGCCTGGGGACAGGCAGCCTCGCAACCCCCGGCGCAGCCGAGCGGCCAGAGTGGTTGGAGCCGGATACCGGGGGAGCCGCAAGCGGGCCAGCCTCCGCCTCCTCCCCCGCCGCACCCGTCCGGACAGAGCGGCTGGAGCCGCATCCCCGGCCAACAACCGCCCCAGCAGCAGGCTCCCGCCCAGGCGGCATGGGGGCAGCCTCCCCCGCCAGCGTCCTGGGGGCAGCCTCCTGCGCAGGCGGCTTGGGGGCAGCCTCCTGCGCAGGCTCCAAGCATGGCCGGCTATGGCCAGCCCGCGTGTGGAGGGCAGGCCGAATTCGACACCGTCCTGCGCCTGCATCCGCCGGCCAGCGATCATGATCGCAACCTGTTGGCGCGGCTGCTGGTCGACCTGGCGCGGGTCGACGGAGGCTTCGACGCCAAAGAGAATCAACATCTGGCCGGTCTGCTTCCACCCGAGCAACTGCAGCGGCTGGTCGCTCAACCCCCGCTGAGTGGACCCGAGCTGGCCGCAGTCTCCGCGGCTGCCCGGCCGGGCGTCGCGATGCTGGCCTACGCGACCGCGTTCGCAGATGGCAGGTTGCAGCACGCCGAGAAGGACCTGCTGCGGCAGCTCGAAGCGGCTCTGCAGCTTCCCGCAGACCAGACGGCGTACCTCCGCAAGGTCGCCCGCGGCGCGATCATCGAGCGCCTCTTGCAGCAGATCTATGCGGACGGACACAAGAGCGTCGACGAAGCCATCGAGCTCGAGAAACTCGCCATCGAGCTCGACATTGCCAGCGAACGGCTTCGCCAGCTCGACAGCGCGTTCCGCCAGCGCCGCGGCATGCCGGGAAGCTGACGAGCGCGGCGGTGCCAGTGCCTTGCAATTCCTCAGACATGCGCTACACCTTCCAGAGACACCCTCGCTGTAGAAAAGACCATGCTCCGCTTGTCCTGCTTCTGCTTTCGCTTCCCGGGCCGCTGCTTTAGTAGCGGGCTCCGGAGCTAGCACGGGCACACGCCTCTCCGGGTCCCCCCTCCTGCGCGAAACTTTCCCGATACGTCCAGGACCCCGTGAGGAGCCGCAAGCCATGAATCCGCCTCTACACAGCATCCGTGCTCAGCTCGACGCCGTCGACAAGCAACTCGTCGCACAACTGGCCGCCCGCCAACACCTGATCTCCCAGGTGGCCGCCAGCAAGGCAGCCGACGACAGCCTCTTGCGGGACAACCCAAGAGAAGAGGCCATCCTGCAGCGCGTCGCCGAGCTGGGCCGCGCACAGGGCCTCGACGGCTGGTATGTCTCGCGGCTCTACCGCACCATTCTGGACCACTCGGTGCATCTGCAAGAAGCCCATCTGGTCGCTCGCGACAACCCCGAGCAGGTACCCGTGCAGGTCGTGGGCTACCAGGGCACGGCCGGCTCCTATTCACGCATGGCCGCACGCAAGCACTTCGCCAGCCGCGGGCCCGCGACCGAGTACCGGGGCTACAACACCTTTGCCGAGGTGCTGCAGGCGCTCGAGGCCGGGGCTCTCAGCCATGCTGTGTTGCCGATCGAAAACACCACCGCGGGCTCGATCAACGCGACCTACGACCTGCTGGCCGAGACCCACGACGCGATCGTCGGCGAGGTCGTGCAGAAGATCGAGCACTGCCTGCTGGCTCCACAACAGGTGCCGTTGAGCCACATCCGCCGCATCTTCTCGCAAGCCCCGGCTCTCGATCAGTGCAGCCGCTTCCTGGCCGAGCTGACAGACTGCGACGTGCAGTCGTTCACCGACACGGCCATGGCCGTGCGCAAGGTCGCCGAGGAGCAGGATCTCTCCCAGGCGGCGATCGGCAGCGAAGAGGCCGGCCGGCTCTACGGCTTGCAGATCCTCAAACGCGAGATCGCCAACCAGCGCGAGAACTACACCCGTTTCGTGGTCGTAGCCCGGGAGACGCCGGTCATCGACACCCGCATCCCCTGCAAGACCAGCCTGCTGCTGGCAACCCGCCATGAGCACGGGGCGCTGCTGCGCTGCCTGAACATCCTCGAGCGGCACGCGCTCAACCTGTGCAAGCTCGAATCCCGGCCGCGCCGCAATACTCCCTGGCAGTACCGCTTCTACGTCGACATCGAGGCCAACCTGGCCGAGCCACGGGTCGAACAGGCATTGCGTGAGCTGGCCGCGCACACCTGTGTGCTGAAGGTGCTGGGCTGCTACCCGCGGCGGACCAGCTCAGCCGCCGATGCCGAGGCCCCGGCCTGCGCCGCGGTACCGCAGAAGGCTCCCGCGCCCGTGCAAACTGTCGAGCCCGACATCCTGAGCCTGCTGGAGAAAAAGCCCTACCGTCTGGCATCGCGTGTGGGTCGATCGGACGACACCGTGATCCGGATCGGCAATGTCACCCTGGGCGGTGGGCAGCCCGTCGTCATCGCCGGGCCCTGCTCGGTGGAGAGTGCGGAGCAGGTGAGGAGCACCGCGCGCTGGGTGCGCGAGTACGGAGCGCATATCCTGCGGGGAGGATGCTTCAAGCCACGCACGTCCCCCTACTCCTTCCAGGGCCTCGGCTACGACGGGCTGGACCTGCTCGCGCAGGCCGGGCGCGAGATGGCGATGCCGATCATCACCGAGGTGATGCACCCGGCTGACGTCGCAGGCGTCGCCGCGCAGGCCGACGTCTTGCAGATCGGCGCGCGCAACATGCAGAACTTTGCGCTGTTGCAGGAAGTCGGCCGCTGCCAACGCCCGGTGATGCTCAAGCGCGGCATGATGGCCTCGATCGATGAGTGGTTGAGCGCTGCCGAGTACATCCTGGCACGGGGCAACCAGCAGGTGATCTTGTGCGAGCGCGGCATCCGCACCTTCGAGACCGCGACCCGCAACACCCTGGATCTATCGGCCATCCCGGTGCTGCGTGAGCGCAGCCATCTACCGATCATCGTCGATCCCTCGCATGCCGTCGGCAACCGGCGCTGGGTGATTCCCATGGTGCGGGCAGCCATCGCCGCTGGCGCGGATGGTGTGATGGTCGAGGTACACCCTGAACCGGAGAAGGCGCTTTCCGACGGCCCCCAGGCCTTGACCTTTGAGATGTTCCGGGGTTTGATGGAGCAGCTGGCTGAGAGCCGCTCGGGAGCGGCCGTCACCAGCTGACCATGCGCCAGCCGTCTTCGTCCTGGACCATCATCAACGAGCCGACCCCGAGACCGTCCGCTTCGGGCGCGTCGACTTTGCCTTTGAAGTGTGCGCGGCCATCGATGCTGAGCCGCTTTCTCTCGATCAGCGTCTGCGGTCCCTTGAAGACGCCCTGCATCTGTTCCCAGAGTTTGTCGTCTCCGGCTTCGAGGCGCTCGATCATGCTCTCGTCCGGACGCGCATGCACCGACCAGCACTCCTTGTACGCTTCGAGGTCTTTGGCACGCACGGCGGCGACCAACAGCTCGAACCTCGCTCGGGGAGTCGTGGCCTTCCCACCACAGCCCAGCAGCGCCAGGAAGCACACCGGGAACAAAATCTTGCGCATCGCCGGTCTCCTCTACTCAGCGCCAGCTGAAGCCACCCCCGCTGGGAGCCAGGCGGAACAACACAAAGGTATCGAGCTGATCGGCAAACCAGCGGTGGCGCGCATCGCCCTCAGGATCGAGATGGCGCTGCAGCACCTCTTGCGTGCGTCGTTGGGCTTCCTGCCAGCGCGCCGTCTCGTCGGCGGGTACTTCTGCGCGCGTCCAGTCTTCCTCGGCGTCGATGAAGGCCTGCTTGTGGGCAGCCGCATAGGCATCCGAGGCGGCGCCGAGCTGTTCCGCGGCAGCCACTCCGTCGGCGATGAACGCCTCGCCCGCGGGGCCATCCAGACTCAGGAAACGGGCGCTGCGTTCCAGCAATGCGCGCAAGTAGGCGGGCCGCTCGAGCTGACCAGCCACTTCCCGGAGCCTGCGCAGATCAGCCTCGAGCTGCTCCTGCGCATCGTGCAACAACAGCTCGAACAGCACCTCGCCGCCGACTCCCGGCATCATCGCATCAGAGGCGGACTCGGCCGGCTCCGACGCCGGCGGCTGCCGGCTGGCCAGTGCGCGCAGCTCTTCACCCAGAACATCGAGCTGCGCCGCCAACCCGCCGACCTGTACCCGCAGAGCGGCCAACTCCTCGGCACTCCGAGGATCAGCCACGACCTGCACAGATCCATGCGAAGACGCTGGTAGAGCGCTCGCCGCAGGCACGCTCGGCTCAGGCACGCGCGGCTGCGCCGTGGGGCCTGGCTGGCGAGCGGGCAGACGTTGTACCGGCTGGACGGGAAGCATCAACCAGACATTCAACAGCACGGAGACCGTGAGCAGAAAGCCTAACAGTACACGCATGTGTCTCCCTCCCTGTCCGAAGGATGGCACACGCAGCCCGTGGCATCAATCCGCCACGATCATCGTCCCGGAGCCTTCATTGGTGAAGATCTCGCGCAGCAGGGCATCCGGCTTGACCCCGCTGATCAGATGGACGCCATGCACTCCCGACTGCAACGCCTTGCGGCAGGCAGCGATCTTGGGGCGCATGCCCGCGGTGAAGACGCCTTCGCGCTCCAGTTTGTCGAGCTCTGAGGCCCGCAGATACGACACCAGCGAGCTCGGCTGCGCGATGTCTCGCAAGAGTCCAGGCATCTTCAGCAGGAAGAACAGCTTCTCCGCCTTGAGCGCTGAAGCGAGCTCTGTCGCGATGGAGTCGGCGTTGGTGTTGAACACCTCGCCCTTGTCGTTGCCCGACAGAGGTGCGATCAGAGGCACATACCCGCCAGCGAGCAAGTGTTCGAGCAGCCCGGAACGGACTTCGTCGACATCGCCGACCGCGCCGTAGTCGACCCGGCGTTCTTTTCCCTGGTCATCGCGGACCTTCACCGGAGGCCGGCGATGGGCCTGCAACAGACCTGCATCGATGCCCGTGAGGCCGACACAGGGCAGGCCTTGCCCACGCATCTCGGCGAGCAGGGCGCAGTGGAGGTTGCCGGCGAAGACCATCTGGGCTGCGTCCAGTGTGGCCTCGTCGGTCACTCGCCGGCCGGCCACCTTTTCGACCGGCAGACCGAGGCGCCGGCAGAGCGCGTCCACCTCGTTGCCACCGCCATGGACGACCACCAAGCGGATCGAGAAATGGTGCAACAGAGAAAGCTGGTCGCAGACATGGCGCCGAGCGCTCGGATCGCTGAGGATCTCGCCACCCAGCTTGACAACGAACACCTTGTCGCGGAACTCGCGCACATAGGGCGTGGCTGCGCGCAGGAACTCGAAGGGACTATGCATTGATCTGCTCCTACTCGGGATAAGCCGCCAGCGCCGCTTCCAGCGCGTCCATCGCGGGCTCGGACAAGGTCAGTGGTGGCATCAGCCGCAAGACTTCAGGGTCGTTCGAGCTTCCGACCAAGATCCCCTGCTGCTGCAGCCAGGCCTTGAGGGGAGCCGCCCCACCCGGCACCTCCAGGCCCAGCAGACACCCGGAGCCGCGCAGGCCCCGGACGGGTCCCTGCAGCATGCGCGCCCGGACCCGCTGTTCAAAGTCTCGGGCCCGTTGCATCAGGTTTTCACTCGCCAGCACTTCCAGGCCCGCGATCAAGGCGGCACAGGCAAGAGGGGCCCCGCCAAAGGTGCTTCCCAGATCGCCCTGCGAGAGTCCTCCGGCCCGTGTGTCGCCCAGCAACAGCGCGCCCATCGGCACGCCACTGGCCAGGCTCTTGGCCAGCGTGACCATGTCGGGGACACCGAAGCGGTTGGCTGCGAAGGGCACGCCGAGCCGCCCCATACCTGTCTGCACCTCGTCGAAGATCAGCAGTGCGCCTGCGGCCTGGCAACGGGCATGCAACAGCTCGAACCAGGCTGGCGAGGCTCCCCGTACCCCGGCCATCGACTGGAAGGGCTCGACGATGACCGCGGCCACCTCGCTGAGCTGCGCGCCTGCCAACGCATCGATGTCCCCGAAGGGCAGGAACTCGACCTGCGGCAGCAAGCCCGCATAAGCGGCATGCATCTTTGCGGAATCGCTCACCCCCATCGCCAGGGTCGTGCGGCCATGAAAGCTGCCTTGGAAGGCGACGAAGCGGCGCCGCCCGGTCAGCAGCACGGCGACCTTGAGCGCGTTCTCATTCGCCTCGGCGCCAGAGTTGCAAAAGAACACCCGGGTCAGCGCATCCGGGGCGAAGTCGACCAACGCCTGCGCAGCCTGCTCGCGCACAGGGATGCGCGCGGCGTTGCTGTAGAAGAGGAATCTGCCGGCCTGGCGGGCGATCGCCTCGACCACCCGGGGATGGCCATGACCGGTCAGGCACACGCAGTGGCCGCCGTAGAAGTCATAGTACGCCCGGCCCTCCCGATCGAAGACCTGGTCGCCCTCGCCGCGGACCAACTCGAACGGGTAACTGGCATAGGTTTCGAGCAGGGCACCCATCAGCAGGGATACCTCCCGGGGCTCAGCAGCCCCGTGGTCGGGTCGAGCCCGAGCATCAGGTTGAGGTTCTGCACGGCCTGGCCCGCCATGCCCTTGACGAGATTGTCGAGCGCCGCCATGACCACCAATGTGCGCCCCTCAAGGGCCCAGCCCAGATCGCAGAAGTTGCTGCCCACAACGGCCGCCAACCTCGGTGAACCTTCGACCAGACGCACAAAGGGCGCCCCCTGATAGGCCCGTTCGAAAGCCTCGGCCACCAGGCGCTCGGGGAGCTCGTCTTGCAGCGGGACATGCAGCGTCGCGAAGATGCCCCGCACCATCGGCGCCGAATGAGGCACGAAGCTGAT
Source organism: Planctomycetota bacterium (assembly GCA_029260765.1). Lineage (GTDB taxonomy): Bacteria > Planctomycetota > J058 > JAJDCP01 > JAJDCP01 > JAJDCP01. The sequence continues at coordinate 8,083 of JAJDCP010000107.1, read as the reverse complement.
CTGCAGGGCGGGAGCCTGTTGCTGCTCGAGGCTCATCTCGAGCTCCGCCTGATGGCGATGGCCGAGCATCTTGTACGCACGGAAATCGGCCAGCCGCGTCGGGTGGTGTGTCCCCGCAGACGGAGTCGCACCCGAACCGGACGAGCCCGTCTTGGCATCGATGGCCACGAACCCCTGCAGCCCCAGCCCCACCAGCGGTAGCAACGCCAGCTGCAGCGCGGTGGCGAAGCAGCCCGGATTGGCCAACCGGCGCGCCGTGCGGATCTCAGCTCCATACCATTCGCTCAGACCGTAGGCAAAGTCCGACAAGCGCTCGGGGCACGGGTGGGCGCCGTAGGTCCGTCGATAGACCTCGGGCCGCGCCAGCCGAAAGTCGGCGGAGAGGTCGATCAGCAGGCAGCGCTCCAGCAGCCCCAGCTCGGCCAACGCGGCTTCGAGCTCGAGGAGCTGCGCCGCCAACGCGCCGTGAGGCATCGCGCTGAAGATCACCGGCCGCGAGCTGGCAGCCAGCGCCTTGAGGTCCGGCTGCCCGTCGAAACAGACCTGGTAGCAGCCGCGCAGGTTCGGATGCGCGGCGTGCAGGGGTTGCCCCGCGTAGCTGCGTGAGACCCCACGCACCGAGCCACAGACCGGGTGGCCGTGCAGCAGACGCAGCAGCTCGCCGCCTCCAAATCCCGAAGCGCCGAGGATCAGCACATCGACGGGGGTCATGCGGGTTTCCCCAGGCGTGGGGCCACCTTGTCAAAGATCAGCTGCGCCAGCTCGGGCGCATGCGTCTGGGCGTTCCAGGCCGGCAAGCCCAGTTGGGTTTTGACGAAGCGCGTTCCAACGTTATTGTCGGTGGCCGGTCCAGCGACCACGTCGACCTCGATACCAAAGCGGTTGCGCAGCAGCTCTACACCCCCGTAGCAGCCGACCGGGTCATTGGCACACAAGACGAAAGCCGCGGGAAGCTTGCCGAGCTCAGGGTCTTCGAGAATGGCCTGCACGCCGTATTCTCCCATGATCCCATCGCCCATCTCCGCGATGATGACGTCGCAGTGCTCTTCCTGCAGCGCAGCGAAGAGTGTGCGGGCCACGCGGGGCGCGGTCTCTGTGCTGCTGATCACACAGCCCGCGTCGGTGAAGTCGTAGGCGCGTTCGGCACCGTAGTCGAGCATGCTGAGTTTGTCCTTCAGCAGCGACACACCAGTCAGCTTCGCGCCCCCCACACGGTAGCCGGCCGCCTTGAAGTGGCGGATCAGCACGCTGGCGGCCAGGGTCTTGCCCGAGTTCATGCAGGTTCCCGCCACACACACGATCGGGCAGGTGAGCTCAACAGCGGCGGGCTGCAGGGCCCCCATCGACACGTTTGCGGGTTCGCCTTCGCGGGAGCGGAAGCGAGGAAACAACAGGAGCTGGCCGAGGATTTCGATATCGAACGGGCGGCCGACTTTCGGGTTGTGGGACACACACTCGCCGATGACCCCGCCGAGGTTCAGAATCTGCAGCTTCTGTCCGGGCTCGACCTTGCTGGGTAGAACCCCCTCGTAGCCATGCAACGCGTTGCGTCGCCCCAATGCTCCGGCCACCACGTTGCCCGGATGCAGGCTGCTCATCCGGCCATGGACATCTTCGAGCTGGTTGTAGACCGACTTCTCGTTCAACACCCTGCCGACGACCACGGCACCTTCGTGTGCCTGGATGCTCGCGCTGAGGGTGGCTTCACGGTTGAGCTTGAGGTTGCGCGTGACCGACGCGATCTTGTTCAGCAGGATTCTCACGGCGCACCCTCGCAAGCAGGCAAAGGGCGGATTCTACCCGCGCGGGGGCACCGTCCCAAGCAAAAACGGGGGTTGCGGGCGGGCCTCTACGAACGCGGCTTCCACCCCCTGTAGCGTCGGTCTATGACCGACGAGGGCACCGATCGCCTGCGGAGACCTCGATTCCCTTGAGAAGCCCCTTCGAACGCGGCTTCCGCCGCTCAAAGAGCGCCGCTACAGCGGGCCACGCATCCCCACTACTAACGCTCGAAGATCGGCAGGTAGCGGTTGGGAATTGACAGGATGATGCACCCCATCGCCGTCGAGACCGCGGGCCCGCCCACGCCCTGGGTCCACGATCCATCGCTGCCCTGCGAGCTCGTCAGCTCTTGCCGAACGCGAGGCCAGAAGCGCTGCCAGCGCTCTCCGCCAGCCTGGAACATGGCCTGTGAGGCGTAGTAGCGCGCATAGAAGTAGTAGCCGCTATCCTCTCGATGGGTCTCGAGATAGTTCAGCGCCTTCTGCGTGGCCGGATGATCGTATTGGCCGAGGTTGTACAGAATGCAGCAACCCGCCGCAGAGCGCGGGTAGGCTGAGCTGCCCCCACCCCAATTGTTGCTGCCGATGCGGTAGGAGAAGCCGCCATCGGGATTCTGTGCCCGCAATACGCAATCGAGGGCGAGATCGATCACGTCTTCATCGACAGTCACGCCCACGTTGCGCGCGGCTCGCAAGGCCATCACCTGGCAGATGGTGATCGAGATGTCGCTCTGGCCGCTGGGGCTGGGCGCATACACCCAACCTCCCGACGGATCCTGGGAGGTCTCGATGAGCCGGATCGCCTTCTGCAGCGTGTCCTTCAGGTCTGCATCGGGGTAGGTGCCGTAGACCTCGGCAAGGAACAAGGTCGCAAAGCCGTGGTCGTACATCGTCGAGCCCTGAACCGTGATGTAGCCATTGCGTTGTTGCTTCTGGGCGAGGTAGTGGACGCAGCGCCGCACATTCTCGGCGTACAAACCACGGTCGGGCGTGTTGCCATTGCCGAGAAAGGCGATCCCCGACAAGCCGGTCGCCGCGATCGGATGCTGGTTGCCGACGTTGCCCTTGCGGGTCTGACGTTTGGCCAGGAAAGCCAAACCGTCATCGAGGGCGGACTGGGACTCAGGTGTGGCTTCGACGAATGGGGTCGCGGGCCGGTCCTGGCCCACCGATGGGGCGGTGGCCCACAACAGCAAAGCCACAACGCCTGGAACGGCGTGTTTGATTCCCAGCAAGGCGCTTCCTCCGGCTGCAGTCCCCCTAATAGATAACGGCTGCAGAGGACGAATGCACTGCCTTTCCTCTACGACCCCATCAGGGCAAGGCCGCGGCCTCCAGAGCGTCCACCGCCCATCGCCGTTGCTGTCTATGCGTTCGAAAGCGGCAAACGCAGCTGCCAGTCGTGCGGGCCGAGCCGTCCATCTTTGTCTTCATCGAGCCGTTTGCGAGGTTGGGCGACGACCAACTCCAGGCTTCTCCGGCGCGCATCGCCCCCGGCATCGAGCTGCATCGCTGGCGGGCCATCTGAAAAACGGAGGCTTCCGCCTCCGTCTTTCATCCAACGCTGGAGCCCGTACCTACTTGCTGTAGTCGAGCACCTTGGTGGTCTTGTTGCCGAATTCGTCCTCGGCGACGATAGTCACGATCTTCGACTGCGAGATATCGACCGTCGTCTCCCAGGTACCATCAGAGTTGACCGGCACCGGCGTGCCATTGACGGTCACTTTGTGGCTGGGGTCGTCGACGCCGCCCGAGACGATGACGGTGACCTTGCCGTCGATCTCCGGTGGCGTGGTGTCCACGGTCACCGCGATCTGGTCCGAGCCCCGGTTGCCGGCCCGGTCGAACGCCACCGCTTCGATGTTTGTGCGGCCTTCAGCCACGGTAATGGTCGCTTTGTAGATGTCCGGCTCGCGGAAGAGCTCGGCGGCGACTCCGTTGACCTCGACACGATCGACGTCGTTGCTGACGACGCGCACGCCGACGATCACGTCGGTCTGCGACAGCTTGCGCCCATTGCTGGGCGCCGCGATCGTCACCTCGGGAGGCAGGGTATCAACGGTCACGGTGATCTTGTCCGATCCCCGGTTGCCCGCGCTGTCGTCCGCGACCGCCTCGATGTTGTTCAGCCCCTCTTTCAAGGACACCGCGGCGCTGAAGTTCTTGCCGTTCAGCGTGGCCTTGATGCCATTGACCCGGACACTTCCTACCGAGGCATCATCAACCGTGCCGGTCACAGTCACGCGTGAGCTGTTGAACAGCGCACCATTGGTGGGACTGGTGATCTTGACAATCGGCGGAGTCGTATCGGCGGGAGGGGGCGGAAGATCGCCGCTGATCTCGGCATCGACACGGTTGGCTTCGAAACCCGTCACCGTCACGCTCGGGTTGGTCAGCGCGGAGAGCTCGGCGACAAACTCTTCTTTGGTGCCAGAATACTGCACTTCATACTCGCAGGTGTCGACCTGGAAGCGCCTCTGGTTGGCGGCGCTGACTTTCGCCAAAGCCTGCATCGAGCTCTGCAGGACATTGAAGACATTGGCGTTGCCCCTGCTGACCATCAGCTGGACGCGCAGTCCCTGGGCAGCTTCGCGGGCCCACGCTGAGAGAACCTTCTCGGCCATGGCTGCAGCGAAGTCCTCGGCGGTATCGACGAAATGATTGAAGCTGTTGCGCGGACGCTTGCTCTTGAGGCTCTTCGAAGCGATGTGGCCTGCAGTGTCTGTGCGCACGGCTTTGCCGTTGAACAGGTAGTACCACATCGCATTCGGGCGCGAGCCGCCGGTCACAAATTGCTTGTCATACCTGCAAGCGATGACGACCTCGGCTCCATAGCGAGTGCGCAAGGCCAGGATCTTGTCAGGATTGCCCGAGCTGAGCGCGTCATCGACGTCTTTGATCACGCTCATCTGCATCGCATCGATGGTCTCGAAACCCCAGTCCTGGAAGACCGCTTCGACCAGCGCCTGGGCTTCGTCGTCGCGTTCTTCGTCCATCCCCGCTGTGTGCGTCGCGACGATCAACACCCGCGGGCGGGGCACGTCATGCAGCGCAGCCGGGACGACGCCCATGTCGGGGGTCGGGTCCGGCACAGGGGTCGGAGCTGGCGTGGGCGTCGGGTCTGGGGCCGGCGTCGGATCCGGATGCGGTTGCGGTCCGTTGTTGCGGGGTGCGTTGGTGCAGGCGCTCAGGGACATCAGCGCGAGCGCGATCCCAAGAACACCGAGATAGCGGACGGCCTGTCTCTGTCTCAATCTTGTCTCCCTCAATCTACTAAATATGATCGCCGCGCAGGCTCAGATTCCCGGCGGGATGCTGGTTCTGGCGGACAATACCGGGCATGATTCTGCGAGATTCCGGGCAGAATTGCCAGCGTGAATTCGACGAGCCCGCCGGCCCGGCTATTCAATTCCACTTTCGCCGGCTTCGCTCTCCGGCTCTACCAGGGCAATCCAGCTCCGAGCACAACTCCCAGGCCCAGAGCCGCGGCCAACCCCAAGATATAGAGCCAGGTCGCTCGTTTCCCGATGGGCCGCGGATGGAAGCGTTGGGGAGCCGCCTTCCGCATCGGTCGGGGCTGGACGATGAACGCATCGAGACCGACTCCAAGGCGCGCGCTCGAGGTCAGCGGTGCCAGAGCCTCCGCCAGCTCGTAGCCGGTCTGGAAGCGGCTGCCTGGATCTTTCTGCAGAAGTTTCTTCACGATGCCAGCCATGGCCGGGCTGACTTCCGGCAAGATGGCCCTCAGGTCGATGGGAACGTCGTTGAGGTGTTGCTCGAAATACACTTCCGCGTCCTGACCATCGAAGGGCGGTTCGCCGATCAGCAATTCGTACAGCGTGCACCCCAATGAGTACAGGTCGCTGCGATGATCCTGCTCCTTGTCCCATTGCTCCGGAGCAATGTACGCGGGAGTACCGACCACCGCGTCGGTGTGCGTCAAGGACAGAGCTGCCGCGGAGACTTTCGCCAGACCCAGGTCGGCGATCTTGATCGTCCCCATCTTGGTCAACATCAGGTTGCCCGGCTTGATGTCGCGGTGGACGATGCCCTCTTCGGCCAGGGCACACAATCCCAAGGCTGTCTGCCGGACGATTGCCGCGGCCTCCGCTTCGGGAAGACGCCGGTGGCGCGCCAACAGGTCTTCGATCGAGCCTCCTTCGGCGAAACCCATCACGATACACAGCCGCCCTTCACTCTCGAACATGTCGTACAGAGAGATGACGCAAGGATGCTCCAAGCTGGCAAGAGTCACGGCTTCACGCTTGAGCCGTTCAATCAGCCGCTCGGCATCGTCCTGTGTGGGTGAGACGATCTTGATCGCCACTTTGCGTTGCAGGTGTTGCTGGGTCGCCAGGTAGACCGAGCCCTGCCCTCCCTCCCCCAGCTTGCGGATGATCGTGTACTCACTGAGCGCGTCGCTGAAGGGGCGCAAGAGCGGACGCTCGAAGAAACCGCTTTGGTCGGAGACCTCGATCTCCGTCGATGACAGAGCGAGATCTTCGGCGGTTTCGAGCTTGCGGTTGACGATGCGGGAATCGAGCAGCTCGACGTCCGAGAACGCAGAAGGTGCCCAATCGAGGGAACTGGTGGGATTGAGTCGGCCGCAGCCGCGACAAAAAGTGTCGCCCGGACCGTTCTCATGGCCGCACGCAGAGCATTGCATCCCCGTCCCACCCGCCCACAGGTTCCCGCTGCAGTATAGCGCGGGAGGGCCGGGAACGCAGCGCGCTCGGCAAGCGCGTGGGCGTTTTAGCGTCCGCCGCCTTGCAGCGCTTCCAGAGCGGCCTCGGCCTGGGCCCGAATCACGCTGCCTTCGGGTGCCTTCTTGATCGCCTTCGCAAAGGCGGCAGCTGCCGTCTTCGGATCGCGATGGCTGCGGGCATAGACCCCAGCCGCGTACATCTCGCCCGCCTGGATCTGGGCTTTGATCTCTTTGTCCTTTTTCCAGGCTTTGAGCATGTCGTCGGCGGTGTCGCCGGTTTCGAGGCCATCGAACTTATCGCTCAGCTCTTCGAGCACCTCTACGCCCTTGAAATAATCGCCTTCAGCGGCGAGCGCCTCGACGCGGGCGAGCCCTTCAGCGCCTTTTTCGGCGATGTAGGCCTTGGTCTCTTCGGCGGTGGCGATTTCGGCCTCGTCTTCGCTCTTCTTCAGGATCTTGTCGAGCTCTTTCATGGCCTTGGCGTAGTCAAAGCGCTCACCCGCCTTCATGACGGCTTCGAAGCCTTCAGGGAGAACCGGGAAGAAACGCACTTTGGCCAGCTCAGCTTCGAGCATGCCACGGTTGATGCCCGAAGGATGGCCCTGATACACGACCGTACCGTCGGCGCCGACCAGGTAGGAATCGGGGATGCCCGAGACTCCATAGGCCCCGCCACTGCGGTCGCCAAAACCGATCGGATAGGTGATGCCCTGCTGGGCAGCGAACCCCTCGAGCAGGGCCTCGCCTTCACCACTCAACGCTAGAATGACCAGACCAGCCTCTTCGTATTTTTCCTGGAACTCCAGGAGGTGAGGAATCATCCCCACGCAAGGGCCTCAGGTGGTCGACCAGAACTCGATGAGGATCACGCGCCCACGCAAATCAGCCAGGGTCGGCGTGCCCTCGGCGTTCAGCCAGCCGGTTGCCCGCACTTCAGGAGGCTCTTGCCCCATGAAGTCGTTGCCGGCCCACAACGGCGCCGTACAGAGGAGCGCGCCCACAAGGACGCGGCCAAGTCGCGACATTTCGATACTCCTTCTCTCCGCTACTCAAATGAGGTGCGGTGTCACTGCTGTCTCCATGCGGGCGTCTGTGAAAACGCGACGCAGCACGCCAGAAAACGCACTCCTTGAGTGTCGACGTTCCAACGTGAGCGCGCAAACCCGTTTTTTTGAACCGGGGCGCCCTGGAGTGTCCCCTGGTGGTACGCTTCGCCACGTCCATCTGCAGGTGCTCTGTGAAAAAATCTTGCCGGCTAGCCTGCTGCTTGCCTTCCGCCACTTCCGCCCAGACCTGTTTCGACACGACAATCATGAAGCCAGGTGCCGCGGGGCTGAGCCATCAAGCTATTTGGCATTCGCCCTATTCTGGAATTTGGCGTTTTTCCTACGAATGCGCACAGTCATCGACGGGATGCGGGTTGCCAGTGGTCAGAAATATGCGAACCCCTCTCGGGATGGCATGCGAGAAAAGTCGCGACGTCAACCATAGCCAGCCCGACAGTCTTCGCCGAGTTCGTTAGTGTGCTCACCCAATGTCGGCTCGCAAGCTCGCCCGACATTGGGTTCGTAGGCGGTAGGTTCCCATGGGCAACGCG
>JAJDCP010000106.1 GCA_029260765.1 Planctomycetota bacterium | reverse complement strand
AGCACTTTTTCGGACCCTGGCAGGCCCCTCCAAGCCATTTGGCGCGCTCAAAACACCGATTGGGGGCCGCCACGCTTCTTCATGGGATTCCGGTGGTTCGCCATGCATGGTGTGCGCCGTCAAGTGACGTGTGCGTGGACGCGGTTTCGGGCTATGCGACACGGCCTCCTATGGCGGCCCGGCGCTTCAGGGCCGCTTGCTTGTCCGGGCGTTCGAGTTTCCTCCGCATCCTGTCCTTTGCTGCCCGGTTCTCGGAGATCTCAACCTTGCGGCCTCTCGGGTCGCCTGTGCACTTGGCTCGAAACGGGCAGTCCTTGTTCGTGCAGCGGAATGACTGGACCTTGTACCTCTTGCGGCGGCCCCACTTGGGCTTCCCTTCGCGCCTCAGGGTTTCGCCTTTCGGGCAGACAACGCTATTGAGCTCAGGTTCATAGAGGAAGTTCTTCGCTGCGAACTCCGCCTCGTCTCCGCGCCGGTACCTTCCTGGGGTCTCATGAGCACGCTGTAGTCGCGCTCCTCAGCCTTCGCCATCTCTTCACCCAGTAGCCACCGTCCGCCACGGTCTCCTCGGCCACCGCTCCCAGCGTGTCCTTCACCTCGTCGAGCATGTCGACCAGTGCGCCCATGTCGCCCGCGTTGTCCACGATCTCCGCTGCGACGATCACACCGCCCTCCTCAGTGACGGCCTGGGCGTTGTAGCCGAGATCGGACTTGTCATCTCCTTGGTCAGCCGCGCGTCTGGCTCCAAGGGGTTGATTCCCTTTCTTTTCTACTCCTCCAGACGGTCAAGCGCACCCTTGATCTTCTCGCGGAGCTTCTCAGTCTTTTGAAGCTCTTCGGGAAGCCGATACTCGGGAGAGTCCCCTCTGCCGCAGGCGTCGATCTCCTTGACCGCAGCCTCCACCTTCTCGTCCAACCGTTGGAGCCATCTCTCCAACCTCTCCTTGCCTTTGCAGCCTGTCATCGAAGCGGCCGCCTTGATCTTGGTGCCGTCTACTGCGTGCAAAGCCATGCTGACGAGATCCGCGTCCACGGCGACACGGACAGCACTACGGAACAGATTCTTCATGGCCTTCCGGTTAGCCCGCCAGAAGCGCCAGATTGTGTTGTGATCCGGCGGCCTGTTGCCCGTCAGCCAGATGAACCCGACCATGTTCATGCATGCACGTTCAAGCGCCCTGCTGCTTCGGATCTTCTCGAAGTAGCCATAGAGCCAGATTGCTAGCAGGGTCTCGAGCGAGTAGAAGGAGCCGCCCGGCCCGGAGGGCACTTTGATTCCGAGCTTGGCCAGGTCCAGCGATTGCACAAACGCTCGAATGAACCTCGCTGGATGATCTTGGGAAACCCAATTTTCGATCGCTGGCGGGAACAGCAGCGTCTGCTCGAAGTCTGGTCGGATCTCACGTCCCATTGCACCACCTCGCGGACACCGGGCATGGTCCAAGGGTACGCTCTACCACCGTCAAAATCGGGGCAGACATGAGCGCGATGGCCGCTCGACAGGCGGAGAGGCCTTCGACACGGCTCTCGGACCACGGTCTTCCTCGGAGTCGGTGTCGGGGTCGGTGTCCGGCGTCGGTGGTCGGTGTCCGGGTCCGGGTCCGGATCCGCATCCGGGTCCGGGTCCGGATCCGCATCCGGGTCCGAATCCGAGTGGGGATCCGAGTCCGAGGCCGTTCCGTGAGACAGTCTCTGTGAGCAGGGCGCGCTACGCGCACCAGGAAGGGGCTCTGGCGAAGGTTCAATCCAGAGATTCCGGGTTCGCCCAGACAGATTGGTCTTTTCGTCGGTCATAGACCGCCGCTACAGGCGGTTCTCACCAGCTCGAAGGAGTCGACCAAACCTGACCGAAGACTCCCGAAGTCTCGATGAAAAGCTACCTATGTCATGAGTTCTGGGGTCCGAGCCCGGTCCCGGTTCCGGGTCCGGGTCCGAGACCGGTTGCGGTTCCGTTGGCCGAGCCCGTTTCCGTTTGCCGAGGACCGAATTCCGAGTTTCGAGGACCGAGGTCCGAGGACCGAGCTTCAGACATCCTCCGCTTCCTCCGCATCCTCCGCATCCCGCTGCGCCAGCGCCATCTCCCCGGCCACCCGCCAGCCCAGCCAGAGGAAGCCGGCGGCCGCGAACGCGCCGACCGCGGCGGAGCCGAACCAGAGCGCCTGGTAGCTCAAGGAGTCGGCCACCCGCATCCCCAGCACCGGCGCCAACAGGAACGACAGCGCGAAGGTCATCGCGAAGGCCCCCATGTACCGCCCCCGCCGCGGTCCACTGGCGCGGTTGGCGATGAAGCCGACCAACAGCGGCGACTGGAGCATCTCTCCCAGCGTCATCACCACCACAAACAGCGCAGCCCACGCGAATCCGACCCCGAAGGGAATCATGCCGAAGCTCAACCCGACCAGCAGCGCCCCGAGCGCTACGATCGCCAACGGATTCTTCCGCTGCAGGCGCTCGATCAACAGCATCTCGAAGATTACGATCAGCACGGGGTTGATCGCGAACAGCAGCCCGATGGTGGCCTCATTGAAGCCATAGACCTGCTTGAGGTAGACGGGCAAGGTCGTGAACAGCTGCAGGAAGACCATCCCCAGCAGGAAGGTCATCACCAGCATCCCGACAAAGGTGCCGTCGTGCCAAGGGCTTGCGTGGCCCGCGGGAGCCTCGGCTTCGGCCTGCTGGGCGGCTTTGCGCTCGAACCAGAGCAGCAGCGCCACGCTGGCGGCCAGGCAGGTCAGGCCGTCGATCCAGAACAACCACAGGTAGCCGACCAGCGCCAGAAACCCGCCGATGGCAGGCCCGATGGCGACGCCGAGATTGATCGCCAGCCGGTAGAGTGCGAAGGCCCGCATGCGGTGTTCTTCCGGACAGACCTCGGCCAGCAGCGAGCTGGACGCCGGCCGGAAGATCTGGCCGACAGCGCCATTGACGACCAACAACGCGGCGATGCTCCCCCAACTGTGCAGGTAGCCGAGCACCACGAAGCTCACACCCTGGCCGGCCAACGCCCAGACCGCAGTGGCCGTGGCGCCCAGCCGGGCGATAATCCAGCCGCTCACGGTGGCCCCCAGCAACGCGCCGAGCCCCATCAGCCCGAGCAGATCGCCGACCCCGGCCTTGCTGTACCCCTGCTGTGTGCTCAGATACAGCGACAGGAAGGGCATGACCATCGTGCCTGCCCGGTTGATCAAGGTCACGAAGGACAGCAACCACACCTGCCGCGGCAGGCCGCTGAATGCCTTGCGGTAGGCTTCAAGCAGCCGGGCAATCAGCGCGCGCGGCCGGTACGAGACGGGCGAAGGTTGGTCTGAGCCTTGAGGGTCCAAGAGAAGAGATCTCCTTTGACCTGAAGTGTAGCAAGTGGGAAACCCAGCCGCTCCCCAGTCCGGCTACTCCCTGGACTTGCGGGCCGCGATTGTCAGTGTGGGCCGACCTGGGGCGCGAGTTAGACGGTACGTGTCGCCAGAAATCACATGTTTTCTGTGCGCGCGTCCAACGTCTAGGTACTATTCCTTAGTAGGGGAGGGGTTTACACCTCGAAGACTCGGACGCTTCGCTCCTCCCGAGCGAACGGGCGGG